>NZ_JAQFWQ010000009.1 GCF_027706725.1 Nocardiopsis endophytica | reverse complement strand
TGCGACCTCTGGGTTATGAGCCCAGCGAGCTACCGAACTGCTCCACCCCGCGTCGATGTGCCTCCACACTAGCGCGGATCCGCACAGGTGCCAAACCGAATACCGCGGGCGCGCCGCCGGGACGGTACCGCACCCCGCTTCCCCCGGGACTACCCCCGGGACCGCCCCCGGAGCGGCACCGGACCGCCCCCGGAACAGCACCGAAGCAGCGCCGGAACGGACCGATTCCCTGTGCCGCGGAACACACCGGGCGCCCCTTCGGCGGACCCCTCATGCCTGGGGGAAACGCCTTCCGGTACCGCACGAAAAAGCCCGGCACTCTTTCGAGTACCGGGCCTTTTCCGCTTGGTAGCGGGGACAGGATTTGAACCTGCGACCTCTGGGTTATGAGCCCAGCGAGCTACCGAACTGCTCCACCCCGCGTCGATGTGCCTCCACAGTAGCGCGGATCCGCGCAAGGTCCAAACCGGTTTCCGCCGGGCGGGTCCCGGCGGCCGGGGAGGCATCCCCGGCCGCCGGAATCCGGGCTAGTTCCCGCTGTCCTCCTCGCGCGCCTTCTCCGCGCGCTCCAGAGCGTCGGCGAGCTCGTCCTGGGCCTTGCCGTAGGCCTCCCAGTCGCCGTCCTGCAGCGCCTGCTGGCTGTCCTCGTAGGCCTTGGCGGCGTCGTCCAGCGCCTGGGACAGCTCGTCGCCGCCCCCGCCGCCCCCGCCGCCGCCGTCGGAGCCGGCGTCGCCCTCGGACGTGTCCTGGCCGCCGTCGCCGCCCTCCTCGTCCAGCGGGCCTTCCCCGCCCTCGAAGAGGTTGTTCAGCGCGTCCTGGAGGTTCTCGCCGATGGCCACCTCGTCGCCGAAGGCCACCATCACCTGCTGCAGCAGCGGGTAGCTGGCCTCACCCTCGGCCTGCACGTAGAGCGGCTCCACGTACAGCATCCCGTCCCCGAAGGGCAGGGTGAGCAGGTTGCCGTAGGTCACCGTCGTCGCGTCGCTGTTCTCCAGGGGCAGCAGCACGTCACGGATGCTCGACTCGGCCTGGAAGGCGTTCTGCACCTGCCCCGGCCCCAGGATCACCTTGCTGCGCGGCAGCTCCAGCATCCGGATCTTGCCGTACTCCTCGGACTCGGGGTCGCTGACCACCGACATGAACGCCGCCAGGTTCTCCCTGCCCCTGGGCACGAACGTCGAGGTCAGGGCGAAGTTCCCGTTCTCGTCCCCGGGGTAGCGGATCGTCTGCCGGTACGGGGGCTCGGGGCTGTCGCCCTCCTTGGTCGGGTCGGCCGGGATGTCCCAGAAGTCCTGGCCGCCGTAGAAGGCATCGGCGTCGGTGATGTGGTAGCGCTTCAGGATCTCCCGCTGGACCTTGAACAGGTCGTCGGGGTAGCGGACATGGTCCTCCAGCTCATCGCTGATCTCGGACTTCTTGGTGACCACCCCGGGGAAGGCCTTGGACCAGGTCTGGAGGACCGGGTCCTTCTCGTCCCACCCGTAGACCGTGACGGTGCCGTCGTAGGCGTCCACCGTCGCCTTCACCGAGTTGCGGATGTAGTTCACCTGGTTGCCCGGAAGGGCGGTGGCGTTGTTCCCGCCCTGGCTGAAGGTGTCCTCGGTGGCCTGGGAGAAGTCGATCGGCGTGGAGTAGGGGTAGCCGGAGCTGGTGGTGTAGGCGTCCACGATCCACTTCACGCGGCCGTCCACGACCGCCGGGTAGGGCTTGCCGTCCGTGGTGAGGAACGGGGCGACCTTCTCCACGCGCTGCGACGGGTCGCGGTCGTACATGATCTTCGACTCGTCGGTGATGGCGGTGTTCAGCAGGATGTCCGCCTCGCGGTACTTGAGCGCGTACAGCACGCGGTCGAAGAACGAGCTCAGCTGGACGCCGCCGTCGCCCTCGTAGTGGTTGGTGGCCTGGCCGCCGCCTTCGCCGCCGGCACCGCCGCCGTCCTCGCCCTCCGTGGCCTCGGGGGACTGCTCAGGGGACTGCTCGGCGCCGCCCTGCTGGTCCTGGCCGCCGTCCTGGCCGTCGGCCGGAGCGCGGGCCTCGTCGGCATCGCCGCCGGAGCCGCCGCCCCCGCCCTCGCCTTCGACGTCCTCGGAGGTGGTGATGTCCTCGGTGCTCTCGTCGGCGTCGAGCGGGAAGTCGTACTCCGGCTCGGCGTTGACGATCACGTAGTCGGCGCCCTGCTGGCCGTAGTAGATGCGCGGCTCGTACTCGCCGGTGACCTCGGACAGCTCACCGGTGGGCGGGATGTTGTACTGCGTGAAGACCGGGCGGCCCTCGTTGTCGACCTGGTTGCCCGCGGCCGCCACGATGCCGAAGCCGTGGGTGTAGACGGTGTGCCGGGTCAGCCAGTTGTCCTGGCCCTCGGGCGGCCCGTCCAGCTCGCGTGTGGCGATGATGGTGTCGACCGAGTTGCCGTCCTGGTCCTGGTAGCGGTCCACGTCCAGCACGTCGGGGAACTGGTAGAACCCGCGGACCTGCTGCATCTGCTGGAAGGTCTGGGAGACGACCGAGGGGTCGACCAGGCGGACGCTGGGGATGGTGGAGGCCTCGTCGGAGAGCTGCTCGGGGGTGAGCTCGGTCTCGGCGTCGTAGGTCTGCGTCTCGGCGTCGGCGATGCCGTAGGCGTCCCGGGTGGCCTCGATGTTGCGGGTGATGTAGGGGTTCTCCGCCCGCTGCTCGTTCGGGCTGACCTGGAACTGCTGGATCGCGGCGGGGTAGACGCCGCCGATCAGCACCGCCGAGAGCACCAGCAGCCCCAGGCTGACCAGGGGCACCATGGCGTTCTTGAAGTAGATGTTGGCGAAGAACAGCGCCGCGCACACCACCGCGATGATGGCCAGCACGATCTTGGCGGTGAGCACCGCGTTCACGTCGGTGTAGGAGGCGCCGTAGGTGTAGCCCCGGTCGGAGAAGACCAGGCCGTACTGGTCCAGCCAGTAGGCGCCCGCCTTCAGCAGGACGAACACCCCCAGCAGCACCGACAGGTGCACCCGCGCCGCGGGGGTGGCCCGCTGGCCCTGGGTCTGCAGGCGGACGCCGCCGTACAGGTAGTGCACGATCACCGCGGCGATGAACGCCAGCACGACCGCGGCGAACAGGTAGCCCAGCACCACGCGCAGGAAGGGGTAGGTGAAGGCGAAGAAGGAGATGTCGACGCCGAACTGCGGGTCGGCCTGGCCGAAGGGGGTCCGGTTGGCCCACTGCAGGAAGGTGCCCCACTCCGCGCTGGCCGAGGCGCCGGTGAGCAGCCCCAGGCCGCCGGCGATGAGCCAGAAGAACAGCTTGCGGTGCGGGTCGATCGCCATCCGGTAGCGGTCCAGCCCCTGCTGCTCCAGGCTGGCCGGGCGGGTCAGCGGCCGGGTCCGGTAGGCGAAGTACACGCTCGCGCCGACGAACGCGGTCATCAGCACGGCCGCGCCCACGAAGAGCAGGGCCCTGGTGCGGATCTCGGTCCAGAAGACCGAGGTGTAACCGACCGAGGAGAACCATTTGTAGTCGGTCACGAAATTGGCGGCGACCAGCAGACCCGCGACTATCACGACGACGGCCACCGCGACAGGCGCGAGCAGCCGGTTACGTCGAGGCATGCGCGCGGTCGGTGCGCCGGGCGTTCGGAAGCTCACGCCTCCCCCTCGTCATGTTCGTCAATGGACGGCGAGGGGCAGGGCCCCTCTGTATCGGCAACTTATTGCGTGCGCGCCGGGTTCCCGAAACCCCGCGCCGGGCGGATGACAACATCACATCGGCGCGGCATCGGCGGTGTCTCGGTTGCGCGGCGCCCCCCGACCCTACTCGGCCGGAGCGGGACCGTCAGGGGCCGTGATCGGGCACCATGGACGCGTGACTCTCAACATCCGCGAAGCCGTCATGGACCTGGAGCGCCACGCCTCCGAGCAGGGGTGGGACCAGCCGCCCCGGGTCTACGCCCTGGTGCCCACCGCCGAACTGGCCCGGCGCGAGCCCGCGCTGGCCTCGATGCTGGGGCTGGACGCCTCGGCCGACCCGGCCGAGCTGACCCCGGTCGAGCAGGAGCCGCTGCCCGACGGGATGCCGCTGGAGGATGCTCTGGGCCGGATGGCCTGGCCCGACGCGGTGGCCGGGTGCGCCCTGGTGATGGAGCGCCTGGTGGTCAGGGGGTCCGACGAGACGCTGGACCCGCCGCGCGGCGGCTCGGGCGACTGGGCCGCCGCCCAGGACGGATCCGAGGAGGTCAGGATGGTGGCCGGGGTGCTGCGCGACGGCGGCCGCCACGCGGCGCTGCGGATGCGCGCCCACGACAGCGACGACCAGGTGCTCAACGGCCCGGACCTGGTGCCCGCGCTCACCTCGGCGCTGGAGCTGACCCTGCAGGAGGACGAGGACTGACCGCCCCGCCGTCGTTGATCTCGGGAGAAACGCCCCTACCAACGCGGTTTTAGCGTCGTTTCTCCCGAGATCAACGCGGGGGCGGCGGGGGCGTCAGCCCCCGGGCTCGCAGCGGGGCAGGTCGGACAGGCCCTCGCCGCTCTTGATGGCCTCCAGGGCGGTCAGCGCGTCGCCCAGCTCCTCGACCTTGAGGACCTCCATGTCGCCGGCGGCGGCCGACTCGAAGGTCTGCGGGCAGCTCTCCGCCGGCACCAGGAAGTACTCGGCGCCCTCGTCGCGGGCGCTGACCATCTTCTGGGCCACCCCGCTGACGCCGCCCACGGTGCCCTCGGCGTCGATGGTGCCGGTCCCGGCCACGTCCGCGCCGCCGGTGAGCCCCTCGGGGTCGAGGCGGTCCATGATCCCGAGCGCGAACATCAGCCCGGCGCTGGGGCCGCCCACGTTCTCGATCTGGAAGTCCACGTCGAAGGGGAAGTCCGGGTCGTCGGCGATCATGATGCCCACGACCGCCTTGCCCTCGCCGTCGTCCTCGGTGGTGACCTCGACGTCCTTCTTCTCGCCCTCGCGCTCGACGGTCAGCTCCACCGCGTCACCGGGTTCGCGGTCACCGACCCGCTCGGCCGCCTCGCCCTTGTCGGCCACCTTCTCCCCGTCGACCTCCAGGACCACGTCCCCGGCCTTGAGCCGGCCCTCGGCCGGGGCGTCCTCGGTGATCGCGGCCACGACGGGCCGCAGGTCGTACTCCACGCCCATCTCGCCCAGCGCCGCCGCCACGGCCGCGGTCTGCGACTCGTCCATCGCCATCGTCTGGGACTCGCTGACCTCCTCGGCGCTGCGGTCCGGCGGGAAGAGCGCGGCCTCCGGAAGCACCGACTGGGTCGGCGAGAGCCAGGCGCTGATGACGGTGAGGATGTCCATCCGGCGCCCGGGCCCGCCGGCGTACTGGACGGTGACCATGGCCAGGTCGCCGTCGTGGCGGTAGCTCTCGCGCCCGTCGATCGCGATGACCGGGTCGCCGTCGGCGTCGTCGCCGATGGTGTTCAGCGAGATGCCGGGCGAGGCCACCAGGTAGGGAACCGGGAGGAACGCCGCTCCCAGGGCGATTCCGACCAGCAGAGCGACCGCGGTGATGAGCGTCTTGGCGCGACGGAGCATGGTGACCAGACTACGGCCCTAGGCGGGGCGGATGCCTCCGGCGTGCCGCGGCCCGGGTCAGCAGGCGCCCACCCATTCGGCGTCGCCCTCGGTGAAGCGCTGGTGCTTCCAGATGGGGACCTCGGCCTTGATGTCGTCGATGAGCCTGCGGCACGCGTCGAAGGCCTCGGCGCGGTGCGCCGCCGCGGCGGCGACCACCACCGCGTTGTCGCCGATCTCCAGGTCGCCGACGCGGTGCAGGGCGGCGACCCGCCACACCGGCCGGCCGTCGCGGGAGGTGTCGGCCACGACCTTCTCCATGACCCGGCGCATCTCGGCCTCGGCGGTCGGGTGGGCCGAGTAGGCCAGCCCGGTGACGCCCCGCCCGTGGTCGTGGTCGCGGACGGTGCCCACGAAGAAGGCGGTCCCGCCCGCCCGGGGGTCGCCGACGGCCGAGACGACCTCGTCGATGGTGATCGGGGTGTCGCGCAGTCCTACGAGAGTGATGGCTTCCACATGCATGACCGTATCAACGCCCTACGACGGCAGGAGGAACGTCCAAGCAGCTCACAGGGTGGACGGCGGTACCTTGGAGACCTCTACGACCCGGCCTGCGGTCCCCCATCGCCCTCGCTCCCCGCGTCCCCGTGGTGAAGTGGTTCCCGCATTAGACCACTGCACGGGCGTGTGGTCCATGCCTTTGCACGTTCCGTTGCACGTTCGCGGGCGGCGCCCCTCCCCCGCGGAGGGGATGCTCCCATGGTCCCCCCTCCCGGTCCGGATGCGGCCGTCCGGGTCCGGCCACGCCCCGTGGGCCCGGTTCAGGACTTCCGGCGCTTGCGCAGGTGGCGGACGGCCGCCGCGGTGCCGATCGCGGCCACGGCGGCGCCCGCGGCGCCGGCCGCGGTGACCGCGGCCTCCTTGCGGCCCAGGCGGCGGCCGACGATCGCGGTGGCCTCGCCCTCCTCCTCCACCAGCTCGCGAAGGGCCTCGGCGTTGCCGTAGGACGGCTTCCACCCGGCCTCGCGCAGCGCGGCGCAGTCCACCACGCACGGGTACACCAGGTGCTTGAGGTCGCCTGCGGCGGCCGGGGTGATCCCGGCGCGGTGCAGGCGGCCGGTGGCGCCGAAGGCGATGCCCGGCGGCACCTCGAACCGGCGCAGGCCGGTGATCTCCTCGGCCTCCTCCTGGCCGAGCGAGCCGTCGCAGCCCACCGCCAGGGCGGTGTCGCCGCCGCCCGCCCCTCCCAGGGCGACCAGCTCCAGCGCCGAGGCCAGGTCCTCCACGTGGCAGAACTGCCAGCGCTGCTCCACCCCCTTGACCGAGATCAGCCGGGGCGCGGCGAAGTGCCGCCCGACCACCGTGTCCAGGCCCGGGCCGACCAGCGGCGCCGGGCGCACCACCGCCACCGACAGCCCGGGGTGGGCGCGGCGGGCCCGCTCGCCCACCTCCTCCACCTCGGCGAAGTCCCCGGCCAGCCCGTCGGCGCCCTCGGTGCGCACCGGCGCGTCCTCGGGCAGGGGCACCGGGTTGTCCGGGGCGGCGCCGTAGACGGCGGTCCCGGTCACCAGGACGGCCTGCGGCACGCGCTCGGCGGCGGCCGCGGTGAGCACGGTCTGGGCGGCCCGCACCGCGCGGGCGCGCCGCTCCCGGCG
The DNA here is from genome assembly GCF_027706725.1 of Nocardiopsis endophytica. Classification (GTDB taxonomy): domain Bacteria; phylum Actinomycetota; class Actinomycetes; order Streptosporangiales; family Streptosporangiaceae; genus Nocardiopsis_A; species Nocardiopsis_A endophytica. The sequence continues at coordinate 96,354 of NZ_JAQFWQ010000009.1, read as the reverse complement.
CGGCGTGTCGGCCGAGCGGTCGGTGTCGGCGTGCACCAGCACGTCCACCCCGCGCAGCCGGGAGGCCAGGGCCGGGTCGCACACGTCGGCCGAGCGCCACTCCACCCCGGCGGGCAGGTCCTCGGGGGCCGGTCCGGCGTCCAGGGCCACGACCCGCCCGGGCGCGGGCAGGCCCCACGGCCCCTCCGCGGAACCGGCGGCGGCCCCCAGTCGTTCCACCAGCAGCCGGCCGGCACCGGCGGCGGCCCCTGTCACGGCCACCACCGGCCCATCACCCCGCGGACTGTGCTCAGGGCGAACCTGGCTGTTTCGGGTACTCACTCCGGCCTGCTCCCAGCTAACGTGACAGTGGAGACATTCCTATCCTGCCTGAGGTCTGATCGTGAGCGACCTGCCATTTGGTTTCAGCATGCCCAACGACCCCGACGACGAGTCGGGTCGCGGCTCGGGCGACTCCGGCTCCGGGAGCGGCGGCCCAGGCGGGGAGGGCCCGGGGATGCCCGGCGGGTTCCCGCTGGGCGACCCGCAGCAGATGGCGCAGATGCTGCGCCAGTTCGCCGACATGATGGCCGCCCAGCCCGCCCCCGGCGCCCAGCAGGCGTCGCCGGGCGGCGTCAACTGGGACATGGCCAAGAACATCGCCCGGCACACCGTCTCCCAGAAGGGGGACGCCAGCGTCTCGCCCGTCGACTCGGCCAAGGTCTCCGAGGCGCTGCGCCTGGCCGACCTGTGGCTGGACGGCGCGACGCCGCTGCCGTCCGGCGTCCAGACCTCGCAGGCCTGGAGCCGCTCGGAGTGGGTGGAGCGCACCATGCCCACCTGGACCCGGCTGTGCGACCCGCTCACCTCCCGCATCGTGGAGTCGATGGGCGCCAACATGCCCGAGGAGATGCAGTCGGTCGCCGGGCCGCTGATGGGCATGGTGCGCCAGATGGGCGGCATGCTCGTGGGCCAGCAGGCCGGGCAGGCCATCGGTGAGCTGGCCGGAGAGGTCGTCGGCTCCACCGACATCGGCCTGCCGCTGGCCGGGGAGGGGCGCGCCGCGCTCATCCCGGCCGGCGTCGAGGGCTTCGGCGAGGGCCTGGGCGTGCCCGAGGAGGAGGTGCGGCTGTACCTGGCCGCCCGCGAGGCGGCGGTGCACCGGCTGTACGCGCACGTGCCGTGGCTGCGCGCCCACGTGCTCGGCCTCATCGAGGAGTACGCGGCCGGGATGTCCTTCGACATGAGCGCGCTGGAGGAGCGGCTCGGCGGCATCGACCTGTCCGACCCCGAGGCCCTCCAGGAGGCGCTGTCCGGCGGGGAGGGGCTGCTGCAGCCCCAGGACACCCCGCAGCAGAAGGCGTCGCTGGCCCGCCTGGAGACGGCGATCGCGCTGATCGAGGGGTGGGTCTCGGTGGTCGTGGACGACGCGGTGCGCGACCGCCTGCCGCAGTCCGCCTCGCTGGCCGAGGCGATCCGGCGGCGCCGGGCCACCGGCGGCCCCGCCGAGCACACCTTCGCCACCCTGGTCGGGCTGGAGCTGCGCCCGCGCCGCCAGCGCGAGGCGGCCCGGCTGTGGACCGCCCTGACCGAGGCGCGCGGCGCCGAGGGGCGCGACGCGGTCTGGGAGCACCCGGACCTGATGCCCTCCGGCGACGACCTGGACGACCCGGACGCGTTCGTGTCCGGGCGCGCCGCCGACGGCGACCTCGACCTGGACATCTCCCGGCTGACCGGGGACCTGGGCTCCGGCTCCGACGGGGACCGCGGGCGGGACGCGGACGGCGGGGACGGCACAGGCGGCACGGACACCGGGGACGGCACGGACGGCGGCGAGGGCCGCAAGAGCGACGGGGACGGGGGCGCATGAGCCTGGCCGACGACGTCAGGTCCGTGCTGGAGGCCTGGTCCGCGCCCGACGCGCACAACGAGGAGCTGCGCCGGTCCTACCTGGCGCACATGGACGCCCACCCCGGCGCCCTGAGCCGGACGTGCGCGGCCGGGCACCTGACCGCCAGCGCCGCCGTGCTCGACCCGACCGGGTCCAAGGGCGTGCTGACGCTGCACGGCAAGGTCGGCCTGTGGCTGCAGACCGGCGGCCACTTCGAGGAGGGCGACACCACCCTGGCGGGCGCGGCCCTGCGCGAGGCCGAGGAGGAGAGCGGCATCCGCGGGGTCGAGGTGCTGCCGGACCCGGTGCGGCTGGACCGCCACCGTGTCGGCTGCTGCGGCGGCACCTGGCACCTGGACGTGCAGTTCGCCGCGGTGGCCCCCGACGGCGCCGTGCTGACCATCGACCCGGAGGAGTCCGACGACCTGGGCTGGTTCCCGGTGGACGGCATCCCCGATCCGACGGACGACGCCTGCCGGGCCCTGTTCGCCGCCGCCTCCGAGAAGGTGCGCGCGCGGCCGCCCCTGCGTCGTTGATCTCGGGAGAAGCGCCCCTACAGGCGGCCCGGTAGCGTCGTTTTCCCCGAGATCGACGCCGGGCGCACCGGCCCGTCCGCACGGGCGGCCGGGGGACCTGGAAGCGGGGGGACCTGCGTGACGGGGGCGCCGGGAGCGGTCATCGGACGCGGCGCCCCCGTCACTTTCCGTGGCCGCCCGGGGCCGACCGCCGGACCGCGGTCAGGGCGCCCGGGCGGGGGCGGGGATCAGCGGAAGGTGAGGGAGGCGGTCACCGACGCGGGGTCGGGGCACAGGAAGCCGCCCTCGGCGAGGGGGATCTCGGTGCTGGTGGTGTAGGTGCGGGTGTCGCCGTCGCGCTGGGCCGACACGCCGGCCCCCTCGTAGCGGCAGGTGACGCCGAGGACCGACACGGAGATGTCCAGCACGTCGACGGTGAGGGTGCCCGCGGCGTCGTCGAAGGTCACGTTCGGGTCGTTGTTGAGGGTGGCGGTGGTGTCGCCGTCACAGGACAGGTTCCCGGTTCCGGACGGGTTGATCGTGGTGCGGTCGACGGTCAGGGCGTTGGGGGCCTGGTCGCTGGTGACCCCGTCGGTCCAGGAGCACGACTGGCCCTCGGCCGAGATCGTGCCGTCCAGGGCGCCCTCCGCCGCCGCGGCGGGCGAGGCGGCCAGGCCGGTCAGGGCCAGGGTGCCCAGGACGACGGCGACGGGTCTGGGGGAGATACGGGACACGGTACCTACCTTCGGGTGCGGGGTTACCGCCGGGTGTTACCGCCGGTAATTTACGCGAAGGTAATTTCGCGTCTCGGGCGCGTCAATCCCCCGAAGACGGGCGGATTCCGCCGTCCCGCCCCACCCCCGCCGCCACACACAGGTGACCTGCGGATACGGAACGTCGCCACCAAAAAGAGGCGGGGACCACGCTGCGCCGCGGAGCGGCTCCACCGTGTGAGGAGGGCCGGGCGCGGAAGAGGCGGGTGCGGCGCGGTGTCCCGCGCCTGGGCGGGGCCGGGCCCTACGGGACGGTCATTCGCCGATGACGTCGTCCTCTTCGGGCGCGGACTCCTCCGCGCTCCCGCCGTCGGCCAGGCGGGAGGCGGCACTGACGCCTTCGAGGTACCCCCGGGCCCGCTCGGCCTTGGGGTAGCGGTGCACCATCTCCCAGAACTCGGGGCCGTGGTGCGGGATCACCAGGTGGACCAGCTCGTGGACGAGCACGTAGTCCACCACCCACGAGGGCATGCCCGACAGCCGTCGCGAGAGGCGGATCGCACCGGTGTCGGGGGTGCACGACCCCCAGCGGGTGTTCTGGTTGTCCACCCAGCGCACGCTGTCCGGGGCGACCAGCCCGTCCAGGTAGCGCTCCGCGAGCTCCACGGCGCGCTCGTGCAGCGCGGCGTCGCCGGGACGGCGGCGCTCCTCTCTGGCCTCGAGCCGGTCCAGCATCCGGCTCACCCAGCGCTTCTCCTCGGCGCGGGAGAACGTGGCGGGGACGAGGACGACCGTCTTGTTCCCGTCGCGGTAGGCGGACACCGTCCGCCTGCGGCGGGCACTCCGCCGTACCTCGATCTCTGTGTTCTGAGGCACAACGTCACGGTATCCCAGAGTTGACTCGTACCACAGGGGGAGATTGCGCATTTTTAGGGATGCGGCCCGACCGATCCCCTGGTCGGGCCGCTGGGTCCGCTCCGGAACGGCCGGAGGCCGGCGCCCCGGTGGGACGCCGGCCTCCGGCGAGTGCCGTCGCGCCGTCAACACAGGCGCGACCACCCTATTTCCATGAGCGCGCGCTCCATGCGGGCGTGTTCGCGCATCTCGGCCCGCAGTTGCCGGGCCGAGAGCCTGCGGCGTTCGCGGTCGCGCTGGGCGGTGTCGTCCTCGGTCTGCGGGGCGGTCTTCATGGCGGCCATGAGTTCGTTCAGCACGGGTACGGCTTCCTCTCGGATTCGGTGTGAACCGGGATGTCGGGGCGTGGGGTGCGGGGGCGTCCGCGCCGCGCGGTCAGGCCGCGACGGGCTGCGGGTGCTTGCGGGGGCGGCCCCGCGGACGCTTGCGCGGGACGACCTTTCCGGCGACGAGCAGTTCGCCGCCCCAGACCCCCCACGGCTCGCGGCGCTCAAGGGCGTCCGACAGGCACTGCTCCCGGAAGGGGCAGCTCTGGCAGACGGCCTTGGCCGCCTCGACATCGGCCGGTGCCTCGGCGAAGAAGAGGTCGGGCTCCCTCCGGCAGGGAACCTCGGCCTCACCGAGCCACGGAGTCTCCAGGACCGACGCGAGCATCGGTGTCCTCCTGATCTTTCGTCTACGCGTTGCGACTTCGACGGTCGGATCTTGCGATCCGGGGCCGGTGCCTGGTTGCCGCGCCGCGGAGATCGGGCTCCGCCCTCGGGGCGGGGACCGGTTCCGCGGAGACGAATATGGCCGCGGCCCCTGTGCGGGGCCGCGGCCATGGAAGACTCGCTCGGCGTAATCTACGCCGGTCTACTCCATGGACACGCCCCCACTGCGCCCTGCGGGCGCGGGGTTGCTGCGTGAACGAACCCGGGCAGTCCGCGTTCGGCCTGGACCGGACGCACTCCTCCCGTGATCGCCGCCTTGACGTCGGCCTGGATCAGGCCGGCCTTCAGGTCGCGGAGGCGCTTGGCGCCGCCGACGGCGAAGGACACGTCGAGGCCGCTACGGGCGGAATAGGCGGTACGGCCGAACTGCACGCCGCGCTCGGTGCCCCACTCATCGGCGGAGAGCACCATGAAGCGCGGGGCCGTGCCGGACACGGCGCCGAATGCGCTCTTCGTTGCGATCATCGGATTGGGACACCTCCTCTCGGTCAGGTACGCGGCTCTCGCCGCGGACCATGCGCGGTCGCTGACGGGAGTTAACACTAGACGGGGTCGCCGATGCGCGGCAACCAATTTTTGACCTGCGATTTCGTCCGGATCCGGCCGAAAGTCCACGGGAACCGCCCGGGCTCAGGATCCGTCGCCGACGACCCGGATCAGCCCCTCCTGCACCACCGAGCAGACCAGCTCGCCCTCGCGCGTGTAGAACAGGCCGCGGGCCAGCCCGCGCGCGCCCTCCGCCGAGGGGGTCTCCTGGGCGTAGAGCAGCCACTCGTCGGCGCGGAAGGGCCGGTGGAACCACATGGCGTGGTCGAGGCTGGCCATCGCGATGCCCTCGAAGGACCGGCCGTGCCGCAGCAGCACCGTGTCCAGCAGGGTCAGGTCCGAGGCGTAGGTCATCAGGCACACGTGCAGCAGGTCCTCGTCCGGAAGGCGCCCGTCGACCCGGATCCACACCAGGTTCTCCGTGGTGCGCAGCGCCGGGTCGGCGCCGACCTCGAAGGACATCGCGCCCACCGGGCGCATCTCGATCGGGTGCCAGTAGGCGAACCGCGGCACCGTGCCCAGCGCCTTCTCCAGCCGCTCGCGCGCGGTGGGCAGCTCCTCGGGGCCGGGCACCTCGGGCATGCGCACCTGGTGGCTCAGGCCCGGCTCGGACTTGTGGAAGGAGGCCGACAGGGTGAAGATCGCCCGGCCGTGCTGGACCGCGGTCACCCTGCGGGTGGTGAAGGAGCGCCCGTCGCGGACCCGGTCGACCTGGAAGACGATGGGCACCGACGGGTCGCCGGGGCGGATGAAGTAGGCGTGCAGCGAGTGCACCGCCCGCTCCGGGGGCACCGTCCGCCCGGCGGCCACCAGCGCCTGCCCGGCGACCTGGCCGCCGAACACCCGCTGGGGGCCGTGGTCGGGGCTGGAGCCCCGGAAGATGTCGTCCTCGATCCGCTCCAGGTCGAGGATGCCCAGCAGGGACTCCAGGGACTGGCCGGACGCGGCCGCCTCCCCGCCCGCGGCCGGCGCCGCCGTCTCATCCGCCATCGCGCTCCCCCTCCTCCTCGGGCACCGGGGGCTCCTCCCCCGCGCACAGGGCCAGCACCGCCTCACCGTAGCGTTCCAGCTTCACGGCGCCGACACCGGATATCCGCGACAGTTCGGACACCCCTGAGGGCTCCAGCTCGGCCACCGCCTGCAGGGTGGCGTCGGTGAACACCACGTAGGCCGGGACCCCCTGGCGCTGCGCGGTGTCCTTGCGCCACTCCTTGAGCCGCTCCAGCAGCGCCTCGTCGTAGTCGGCCGGGCAGTCCGCGCACCGGGCGACCTTGCGCTCGGCGGCGTCGGTGAGGGTGTTCCCGCAGATCCGGCAGCGCACCACCTTCCCGGTGCGGGACCGGTCGCGGCGGTTGGAGGCCAGCGACGGGGAGGCCGGGCGCAGCCCGTCCAGGAAGCGGCTGGGGCGGCGCCCCTTGCGCCCGCCCGGGGAGCGCGCCAGCGCCCACGACATCGACAGGTACTCGCGGGCCCGCGTGACGCCGACGTAGAACAGCCGCCGCTCCTCCTCCACCTGCTCGTCGGTCTCGGCGTAGACGATGGGCAGCGTGCCCTCGGTGAGGCCGACGAGGAAGACCGCGTCCCACTCCAGGCCCTTGGCGGCGTGCAGGGAGGCCAGGGTGACCCCCTCCATCTCCGGGGCGTGCTCGGTGGCGACCCGGGCCTCCAGCTCCTCCACGAAGTCGTCCAGCGTGGCGGTGTAGGGGCGCCCGCAGGGGCACTCGGCCGGGAGCGGCCCCGCGCCCGGCGCGGCCGGGGCCCCGCCCTCGCCGGGGGCGGCGCAGGAGCCGCGGTGCCGCTCCACCGCGATGTCGTCGGCGAGCTGGGCCAGCGCCGCCAGCGACTCCCAGCGCTCGCGCGCCTGGCGCCCCTCGGGCGCCGCGGGGGTCAGCCCGAGGGGGGCCAGCAGCGGCCGGACCGTCCCGGCCAGCGGCTCGCCTCCCCCGCCCTGGCGGGCCCCGCGCAGCGTGTGCACGGCCTGCTTGATCTCCTGGCGCTCGAAGAACCGGGTGGCGCCGCGCACGGTGAAGGCGATGCCCGCGTCGGCGAGGGCCTGCTCGTAGGCGGCGGACTGGGAGTTGGTGCGGAACAGCACCGCGATCTCCCGCGCCGGGGTGCCCGAGTCGACCAGGGCGGCGATGCGGCGGGCCACCGCGGAGGCCTCGGCGGGCTCGTCGTCGTACTCGGTGTAGGAGGGGTCGGGCCCGTCGGGGCGCTGGGCGACGAGCTCGATCCGCTGGTCGCCCCCGCCGATCGGCCGGGACCGCTTGAGCACGTCGTTGGCGACCTTCACCACCTGGGGGGTGGACCGGTAGTCGCGCACCAGCCGCACCACGGTCGCGTGCGGGTAGGCGGCGGCGAAGCGGGTCAGGTAGGCGGGGGTGGCCCCCGCGAAGGAGTAGATGGTCTGGCCGGGGTCGCCCACCACGCACAGGTCGTCGCGGTCACCGAGCCAGGCGTCCAGCAGCAGCTTCTGCAGCGGGTTGACGTCCTGGAACTCGTCGACGACGAAGTAGCGGTACTGGTCGCGCACGCGCTCGGCGATCTCGGGGCGCTCGGCGAGCATGGCGGCGGTCAGCTCCAGCATCGACTCGAAGTCGAGCAGGTTGCGCTCGCGGCGGATCTCCTCGTACCCCTCGAACACCCGGGCCACCTCCACCGGCGCCATCGGGGCGGTGCGGCCCGCCTTGGCCACGGCGCTCTCGTAGTCGGCCGGGCGCACCTGGGTCACCTTGGACCACTCGATCTCCGAGGCCAGGTCGCGCAGGGCGGTCCGGTCGGCCTCCACCCCGCAGTCCCGGGCGGCGCGCGCCACCACCTGCAGCTTGGAGTCGATCAGCGTGGGCGGGGGGCCGCCCACCACCTGCGGCCAGAAGTAGGAGAGCTGGCGCAGCGCCGCGGCGTGGAAGGTGCGCGCCTGCACCCGGGGGGCGCCCAGGGCGCGCAGCCGCCCGCGCATCTCGCCCGCGGCGCGGGTGGTGAAGGTGACCGCGAGGACCTGCTGCTCGGCCGCGACGCCCGAGGCCACCGCGTGCGCGATCCGGTGGGTGATGGCGCGGGTCTTGCCGGTCCCCGCCCCCGCCAGGATGCACACCGGCCCGCGCAGGGCGCGCGCGGCCTCCAGCTGTTCGGGGTCGAGCCCCTCCAGCACGCGGTCGGGGTCCATGCGGCTCCTCCGTTCCCTGCTTTCGTTCCGGCCCGGGGGCGCGGCCGACTCCGGCCACCCGCGCCCCGCTCCGCCCGTCGAGTCTCTCAAGTATCGGGGGCCACCGCGGACGTGTGCGCAGATGCGGGCCCCGCCTGTGGACGGCGCCGGCAGCGCGGGAACGCCGGTGCCGCAGGCGTTCCGGCGGGAACCACCCGGCCGCCGGAGGCGTCCCACGAGGTGATGCGGCCGATACGGGGAAGCTCGGGGAGGCCCGCCGCGTTGTCTCTAGGCGGTGTTCTGATCGCCTTCGGGCGGCGTGCACCGGCGACGGCCTGTTCGACGGAACGAGGAGAGGTTCGATGACCACCCCGAGCACCGGTCCGATCACGATGTACACCACGCCGTGGTGCGGCTTCTGCAAGCGGCTCAAGAGCCAGCTCGCGCGGGAGGGCATCGCCGTCGACGAGGTGGACATCGAGCGGGACCCGGCCGCGGCGGAGTACGTGATGCAGGTCAACGGCGGCAACCAGACGGTTCCGACCGTGCTGTTCGGCGACGGTACGGCCCTCACCAACCCGTCCGCCAAGCAGGTCAAGGAGAAGATCGCCGCGCTCGCCTGAGGCGGGCCGCCTCCGGGCGGCCCCTCCCGGGCGCACCGCGCCGCCCGACCGGCCCGCACCGCACGGGGCCGGTCGGGGCCCAGATCACGAGGGGGACCACGTGGCAGCACACAGCCGGACCAGAGACGGCGAGGAGACGACGGCCGAGGCGGGGGTCATCCGGCGCACGCCCGGCGGCTGGAGCGTGCAGGGCGAGCAGGTCCCCGACCTGGTCAACGCGATGGTGCTGGCCGACATCCTGGCGGCCGAGCAGCAGCGCGTCCCCGAGGCGCCGCCCGCGCCGCCGCGCGCCGGCGACGACGCGACCGAGGTGGAGCGGCTGCGCATCACCGTCGCCCAGCTCGAACACGCGCTGCAGACGCGGGTCGTGGTCGAGCAGGCCATCGGGGTGCTCGCCGAGCGGCACCGGCTCGCGCCGCGTGAGGCCTTCGAGAAGCTGCGCTCGGCCGCCCGCTCGCGCGGCCGCAAGGTCGCCGACCTGTCCCGCGACGTGGTCGGCAGCTGCACCAACCCGCTCACCCCGCTGCCCGCCGAGCTCGCCGGGGCCGGGACGGCGGCCGAGGCCGGCAACGGCCGCGTCTGAGCCGGACCGCGCCGGTGACGGGCCCCGCGCCGCTCACCACTCGCCCGGGAGCCGCCCGCCGTACCAGCGCTCGATCAGCAGCCGGGCGATCGACACGCGCCCGGGGAGCGCGACCGCGCCGCTCTCGGCGGCCGCCCGCAGCTCCGCGCGGGACAGCCACCGCACGTCGGTGATCTCCTGGTCGTCGGTGCGCTCGGCCTCGCCCACGGCGCGGGCGGTGAACCCGAGCATCAGGCTGCGCGGGAACGGCCACGGCTGGGAGGAGACGTACTCCGGGTCCGCCACGGCCACGCCCACCTCCTCGGCGACCTCGCGCACGACCGCGTGCTCCAGGGACTCCCCCGGCTCGACGTAGCCCGCCAGCACGGAGTAGCGGTCCTGCGGCCAGGCGGGGTTGTGCCCGAGCAGGCACCGCTCCTCACCGTCCGGGTCCTCCCGGACCACCAGCATGATCACCGCCGGGTCCATGCGGGGGAACTGCTCGGTGCCCTCGCGCTCGCACACCCGCACGTGCCCTGCGGCCGACGTCCGGGTCGGCGCCCCGCACACGGGGCAGAAGCGGTGCGAGGCGTGCCAGTTGGCCAGCGCGACGGCGTGGGTGAGCAGCCCGGCCTCGGCGTCGTCGAGCACCGCCCCGGCCTCCCGCAGCGACGCCGCGCGCACCCCGGGCTCGCGCTCCGCCTCGGCGAAGGGGTCCCCCTCGTCGGCGTGCACCGCGAAGTAGGCGCGCCCGTCGGCGTCGGCGCCGAGCAGGTACCGGTCGCCGTCCGGGGCCTGGGCGGGGGAGGTGAACTCCAGCCGGACGCGGTCGCCGCCGGCACCGCCGCCGTCGCGCACCAGCGCCCGAGACTGGCGGGACATCAGGTTGCGCCAGCCGTAGGTGACGGGGTCGCCGCCCTCCAGCACCATCACGCGGGTCGCGGGGTCGGCCCAGGCCTTCTCCAGCCACTCCTCGTCGCCGCGCCGGTGCCCGGCCATGTCGACGGCGCTACGGGACAGCAGGGGCATGGGGTCGGGCGTGCTCATGGGGCCTTCCCGGGTCTTCCTCGATCGGAGCGGTGCGGTGTGCGGAGGAGGGCTCAGCCGCGCTGGGCCAGGCCCTCCCACAGGTAGGCGGCGCTCTCGGCGCCCTTGAGGAGGAGGGGGACCTCCACCTTCTCGTTGGGGGCGTGGATGCGGTCGTCGTCGAGGCCGACGGCGACGAAGACCAGCGGGGCACCGAGGATGTCGGCCAGGTCGGCCTCGGGGCCGCTGCCGCCCTCGCGGGTGTAGAGGACCTCGGTGCCGAAGGCGCGGGACATCGCGGCGCGGGCGGCGCGCACGGCCTCGGAGGACAGGTCGGAGGCGCAGGGGCGCACTCCGGGGCCGCCGAACGCCACCTCGGCGCGGATTCCGGCGGGGACGGCGGACGCGACGTAGGCCCGCACGTGCTCCTGGATGCGCAGCGGCTCCTGGTTCGGCACCAGGCGGAAGCTGAGCTTGGCGTGGGCGGACTTGGGGACGATGGTCTTGCCGCCGGCGCCGGTGTGGCCGCTCCACATGCCGTTGATCTCGGCGGTGGGGCGCACCCAGATGCGCTCCAGGATGCTGTACCCGGCCTCGCCGGAGGCGGCTCCGCTGGAGGCGGTGGCCAGCCACTCCTCCTCGTCGAAGGGGAGCCGGGCGATCAGGGCGCGCTCCTCCTCGCCGATCTCCACGACGTCGTCGTAGAAGCCGGGGACGGCGATGCGGCCGTCGGCGTCGTGCAGGCCGGAGAGCAGGTCGGCCATGGCGGCGGCGGGGTTGGGCACGGCGCCGCCGAAGGTGCCGCTGTGCAGGTCGCGCTCGGGGCCGTACAGGTCGATCTGGCAGTGGGTCAGCCCGCGCATGCCCACGCACATGGAGGGGGTGTCGGCGGCCCACATGGTGGTGTCGGAGACGACGACCACGTCGCAGCCGAGGCGGTCGCGGCGGGATCTGAGCAGGTCCGCGAAGTGCGGGGAGCCGGACTCCTCCTCGCCCTCGACGAGGAGCTTGAGGGTGACCGGCGGTGCGTCGGCGCCGGAGGCGGCCAGCCCGGCGCGCACGCCCAGGGCGTGGAAGAGGACCTGGCCCTTGTCGTCGGAGGCGCCGCGGCCGATCAGGCGCTCGCCGCGCTCGACGGGGGTGAACGGGTCGGTCTCCCACTCCTCGGCGGGGTCGGCCGGCTGGACGTCGTGGTGGCCGTAGACGAGGACGGTGGGGGCGCCGGGGTCGGCGGCGGGCCATTCGGCGTAGACGGCGGGCAGGCCGCCGGTCTCCCAGACCTCCACCGAGGGGAAGCCGGTGCCCTTGAGGTGGGCGGCGAGCCACTCGGCCGAGCGCCTGACGTCACCGTGCCGGTCGGGGTCCGCCGAGACGGAGGGGATGGCCAGCCATTCCTTGAGGGCGGCGACGAACTCGCCGCGGTGCTCTTCGATGTAGGTACGCGCGTCCATTCGCAGGCACCGTCGCCTTTCCGTTCCGACTGCGGCCTTGTGGGCCGGTATCGAGGGTAGTCCTCCGATGTTTGCGCCCGGACCCCGCGTCGTCGAGAGCGGGAGGAGACCCCTGTGTCGTGATCTACCGCCGTGGGGTGATGGCGACGGCCCCTGCTCGGGCCTAACGTTCGGTCCGACGGGGCTGTCACGGGCGGGAGCTGTATGGACGAGGGCGCGGGCGGGCACGAGCACGGGGCGCGGGCGCCGTCCCGGTTCTGGAGGGCGTTCCACGACGCGCTCTGGCGCCCCCCGTCCGAGCTGGAGCGCATCCTGCCCTCCCCCGCGCCCGAGCCCGTGCCCCCGCCCCGGGTCGGCGGCGTGTGCGCCGAACGCGCGGCGCGCAAGGGCGTCCCGGCCAGGCGTGTGCGCCGGAACTTCGCCCTCACCGTGGTACCCGTGCTGCTGTACCCGGTGCTGTGGCTGGTGCACGCGGCGGGGCGCCCCCGGGCCCGTGGACGCGCCGCCGCGAACCGGCAGCTCATCCTGGTGGCCGCGGCGCTGTTCACCGCGTGGGCGGTCGGGCCCGAACTGTACGACTACGGGATCCCGCGATGGGCGGCGCTCGTCGTGGGCGCCGCGACCGGGGCGCCCATGCTGCTCCTCGCCCGCTCCCCGCTGCTGACCTGGCGCCTGATGGTGCCCGCGCAGGCCGTGGTGTTCGTCCTGCCGCGCGACATCGCGGTCGAGACCGGGGTGCCCGACTACCTCCTCCCGCCGTTCCTGATCGTTCTCTACCTCGTCGGGGCCCAATACCACCGCGGCGTGGTGAGCGTGGTCGGCGTGGCCACCACCGCCGTGTTCCTCACCCAGGCGGGCCTCCCCGGGCGCGACCTGTCCGACGCGCTGGTGTACATCTTCGCGGCGGTCGCGGCCCTGGTGGTCGGGGACAACGTGCGCGTGCGCCGCGAAGAGCACGGCGTGCGCGCCGCACCGGCGCCGCCCCCGTCCGACCGGCCCGCCATCCCGCTGCTCGACGGGCTCGTCGACGCTGTGTGGCGGGCGCCGGTGCGCAGGCCGGGCGGACCCATGCGGCTGCTCGGCGGGCCGCGCCGCCCCCGGGACACCCGGCTGATCGCGGGCGTGTGCGCGGCCTTCGCCCGCCGCTCCCGGTGGGGCCGCATCGCCCTGCGCGTCGTGGCGGTGGTGCTGCTGCCCGGCACCGCCGTGGTGGTGGTCGGCGTCTACGCGGTCCTCTGGCTCCTCATGCCCTCCGAGGACGACCCCCCGCCCGCCTCCGGCACGGGGCCGGGCCCCAAGGTGCTGGTCCGCGAGCGGATCGCCTGGGGCGTGCTGTGCGCCGTCTCCGTCGGGGCATCGGCGGCGGCCGGGGCACAGCTCGCCTTCCTCCAGCAGATCCCGCAACCGCTGCCGTGGGCGCTGGGGGCCGCGGTGGGGCTGCCGTTGGCACTGGTCCCGGCCGTCCCCCTGCTCGCGTGGCGGCTCGGGCTGGCGGGCCTGGCGCTGGCGGTCGTCGGCGGGGGCGTGTACGGGGAGCCGCCCACCAACCTGTGGCCGTGGCCGGCGGCGGGCCTCGTGGTCATGGCCCTGCTGGTGTACGCGGTCGCGGTGGCGCACGGCGGCCGGACCGCCGCGGGGGTGGCCGCGGCGACGGCGCTCGTCGGGTTCCTCCCCGCCACCGTGCTGACCGGGACGCCGGTGCTGCAGACGCTGTGGCCGTGCGCCCTGGCGGCGGGGATCGCGGCCCTGGGTGCGAACGTGCGGGGGCGCCTGTCGGCCCAGCGGGAGCTGGCACGCGAGGCGGAGCTGCGCCGCCGCGAGCACGCCCGCCAGGCGGCGCTGGAGGAGCGCTCGCGCATCGCGCGGGAGCTGCACGACGTGGTGTCGCACCACATGTCGATGATCGCCATCCAGGCCGAGGCGGCGCCCTACAAGTACCCGGGGCTCCCCGACGGCGCCGCGGAGACCTTCACGACCATCCGCGACGCCTCCCGTGAGGCGCTCACCGAGATGCGCAGGGTGGTGCGGCTGCTCCGGGAGCAGGGCGAGGACGCCGAGCGGGCACCGCAGCCGGGGCTGGACCGGCTCGGGGAGCTGGTCGAGGGGGCGCGCACGGCGGGGATGCGGGTCGAGGTGGACGACCGCTCCGGGGAGGCCGACCTGTCGGAGGCGGTGGGGCGCTCGGCCTACCGGATCGTGCAGGAGGCCCTCAGCAACGCGGCGCAGCACGCGCCCGGGGCGCGGGTGGAGGTGGCGCTGGCCCCGGTGGACGGAGCGCTGGAGGTGAGCGTGGCCAACGGCCCGGCGGCGCAGGGCGGCGGCGGGGGCGGGCTCGGGTCGGGCGGGCACGGCCTGGTCGGCATGAGGGAGCGGGCCGCCGTCCTCGGCGGGACCCTGCGGGCCGGGCCGACCCCGGACGGCGGCTTCTCGGTGGAGGCGCGACTTCCCCTGGGGGCGGGCGGTCCGCAGTAGGGTGGTCCGGTGCCGATCTCCGTGATAGTCGCAGACGACCAGGCCATGGTGCGCGACGGGATCGCCGCGCTCCTGGACGCGGCCGAGGACATCAGCGTGGTGGCGCAGGCCGCCGACGGCCGGGAGGCCGTGCGGCTGGCGGGCGAGCACCGGCCGGACGTGGTCGTGATGGACGTGCGCATGCCCGCGATGGACGGCCTGGAGGCCACGCGCCGCATCACTTCGGACTCCCCTGCCGACGGCACCGGGGACGCGGCCGGAACCGGCACGAAGGTGCTGGTCCTCACCACGTTCGATCTGGACGAGTACGTGTACGAGGCGCTGGGGGCGGGCGCCAGCGGGTTCCTGCTCAAGGACGCCCCGGTCGACGACCTGCGCGCGGCGGTGCGCACGGTGGCGCGGGGGGATGCGCTGCTGGCGCCGTCGGTGACCAAGCGCCTGATCGCCGACATCGCCGCCCGCCGCCGCGAACGGGCGACGGCCCGCCCGGAGGCCTACTCCTCCCTGACCCCGCGCGAGGCGGACGTCCTGCGCCTGGTGGCCAGGGGCCTGTCCAACGGCGAGATCGCCGAGGAACTGGTGCTGTCCGAGCAGACGGTGAAGACCCACGTGGGCCGGATCCTGATGAAACTGGGCCTCCGCGACCGGACCCAGGCCGTGGTCTTCGCCTACGAGAACGGCGTCGTCTGACCACCCCTGCCGGCCCGCCCCTCCCCCTTTGAGGTGACGTGGCGCATCGCTCCCCAGGGCGACGACGCCGCGGCCCCGGCCGGGCATCAATGGAGGACAGGGGGCGCCGAACGGCGGGCGCCGGGCTCACTGGGGCGGACATGGACGCGGGCACACGATGGGGCGCGGCCGCACGGTCGCGGCTCGGGCACGCCCTCCGGCGGCTGGACTCCGCCACGCCACCCGACCGGGAACGGGCGCTCGACGGGCTGCGTGCGCTCGGCGTGGGCGGAATCGTGCTGGGCCACTGGCTCGTCACCGCACTCGTCCTCTGGGGCGACGGCGGGCTGCGGATCTCCAGCCCGCTGCGCGACCTGCCCCAGCTCGCCCCCTTGAGCTGGGTGCTCCAGACCCTCGCCCTGTTCTTCCTGGTGGGAGGCTACGTATCGACCCTCGCGCTGGACCGCGCCCGGGAGCGCGGGGAATCCGAACGGTCCTGGCTGCTCTCCCGCGCCCGCAGGCTCGGCCGCCCTGTGGTGCTGGTCGCCGCCGTCTGGGGCGCGGCGGCCGTGCTCCTGGCCGCGGCAGGGGTCCCCGACGCCACTCTGCGGAGCCTGGTGCTGCTGGTCCTCCAACCGCTGTGGTTCATCGGGGTCTACCTGGCCGCGACGCTGCTCACCCCGCTCGCCGTCGCCGCCGAGCGCCGTGTGGGTCCGTGGGCCGCGGCCGCCCTGGTCGTCCCCGTCGCCGCCGTGGACCTCCTCCTCTACGGCCCCTGGGGCGCGCACGCCCCCGCCTGGGCCGGCTTCGCGTCGGTGCTGCCGGCCTGGCTGTTCGCCTACCTCCTGGGCGTCTCCTGGGCCCGCGGGCGCCTGACCCGCCGTCTGGCGTGGGGCCTGGTGGCGGGCGGCGCGGCGGCACTCGCGGTGCTGGTGCTCGTGCTGGACTACCCGGCGAGCGCGGTGGGCCTGCCCGGGGCGGGGCGCTCCAACCTGAACCCGCCATCGCTGTTCGTCCCGGCCCTGGCCGCCGTCCAGACCGGCGCCGCCGTCCTGCTGCGCGGGCCGCTGGAGCGACTGCTGCACCGCCCCGCCGCATGGGCGCCCGTGGCCGCGGTGAACCTGGGGGCGCTGACCGTCTTCTGCTGGCACCTGACGGCCGCCGCCGTGCCCGCGTTCGCCGCCGCGCTGGTCCAGACGCCGGTCGCCGGGCTGACCTCGGCCCCCGAGGGCATCGGCTGGATCGCCGCCCGGCTCGCCTGGCTGCCCGTGTTCGCGCTGGTCCTGGCGGTCCTGTGCGCGGCGTTCCGGCGCTTCGAGGGGCCGTGGCGGGGGTGGGCGGCGTCGCGCCCCTTCCGGACCGCCGTAGGCGCGGGCGCCGCCGCATTCGCCCTGGCGGCGGTGTACCTCGCCTGATCCGCGCCCGGCCCCGGTCACCCGGAGAAGGCACGGACGAGCTCGGGCACCTCCCGGAGGTGGACCTTCAGCAGCTCCACGCTGCGCTCGCCGTCGTTGGCGCTGAGGGCGGCGTCGAGCTCGCGGTGCTCGCGCTCGATGACGGGGAGGCGCTCGGGGGCCTCGGTGATGGTCCGCACGGCCAGGCGCACGTGCCGGGGCCGCATGGCGTCGTACATCTCGGCCAGCACGGCGTTGCCGTGGTGGCGGACGAGGGAGGCGTGGAAGGCCTGGTCGAGCTGGGCCATCTCGTTCCAGTTCCGCTCCCGGCCGGCGGCCTCCATCGCCTCGATGAGATCGCCGAACCCGGCGGGGGCGCCGCGGCCCCGCTCGCAGATCCGGCGCGCGCAGTCGGACTCGATGACGAACCGCGCCTGGTAGATCTCCTGCATCTCGGTGGCGGTGACGACCCTGACCTGGGCACCGCGGCGGGGGACGAGCTCGACGTAGCGCTCGGCCTGCAGCCGGTGGAGGGCCTCGCGCACGGGCGTCCGGGAGGTCCCGACCTCCCGCGCCAGGGCGACCTCGTCGAGGAACTGCCCTTCGGCGTACACCCCGGACAGGATGGCCGAGCCGATCCAGTCGTAGGCGCGGTCGCGCGCCGAGGGCCGCGGTCCGCCGGTCCTGCCGCTCTTCCTTTGGTCTGACACGGACTCAGCTTACCTTTACAGCTCCGGCATGCCACGTGTATACATGTCGTCCACAGTGCATATACCGATGGCGCCCGTCACATCCGCACCCGTCCGACACCGTACGACCAGGGGGGACATCCGCATGCACGACCCGGAGGAATCTCAGAGGACACCGCGACACGGCGTCTGGCTGTCCGAGCCGTCGGCCGCCGCCGTGGAGATGGCGCACCTCGCCGGATACGGCACCGTCGTCCTCGACATCGAGCACGGGCTGTTCGACCTGGCGGCCCTCGACTGGCTGATCCCCTTCGCCCGCAGCACCGGCATGGAGGTCGTCGCCAAGGTGCTGGGCCCCGAGCGCGGCCCGATCCAGCAGGCCCTGGACTTCGGCGCGGACGCCGTGGCCGTCCCGCACATCGAGTCCGCCGAGCACGCCGCCCGGGTCTGCGGCTACGCGAAGTTCCCCCCGCTGGGCGACCGCTCCTTCGCCGGGGGCCGCACCTGCGGGTACCGGGGGTTCACCGACGCCTGGGTCGCCGAGCAGGACGCCGTGACCCGCTGCTACCCGATGATCGAGGACGCCTCGGCGCTGGAGGAGGTCGAGCGGATCCTCGCGCTGCCCGTGGTCGACGGCGTCTTCATCGGCCCCTCCGACCTGTCGCTGCGCCGCGGGCGCGGCGCCTACACCGTCGGCCCGGACGACCTGGAGGACCTGCGCGGGATCGCCCGCGCCGCGCGGGCCGCGGGCAAGCCGTGGACCCTGCCCGCCTGGAGCGACGCGGAGAAGCGCCTGGCCGTGGAGGAGGGCGCCGGGACCATCGTCACCACCATGCAGTACGGGGCGCTGCTGTCCGGGTTCACCGGAGCGCTCGACGCCCTGCGGGAGATCGAGAACGAGCAGAGGAGCCGTCGATGAGCCTGACCGCCGCAGTCGTCCAGTTCGCGCCCGCCGAGGACAAGGACGCGAACCTGGCGACGATCGAGGCGCTGCTGGGCGAGGCCGCCGGGCGCGGCGCCCGCCTGGCCGTCCTTCCCGAGTACGCGGTCTTCACCGCCCCCGCCATGGACGACCGGTTCGTCGACAGCGCCGAGCCGCTCGACGGGCCGGCCGTGACCCGCCTGGCCGCCGTCGCCGCCGGGCTCGGCCTCACCGTCATCGCCGGGGTGAACGAGGCGGCCGGGAACGGGCGCATCCACAACACCCTGGTGGGCCTCCAGGGCGGAGGGGTCGCGGCCGTCTACCGCAAGGTGCACCTCTACGACGCCTTCGGCTACCGGGAGTCCGACCGCGTCATCGCCGCCGACCCGGGCGAGCCGGGCCTCCTGGAGGTCGACGGCTTCACCGTGGGCATGCAGACCTGCTACGACCTGCGCTTCCCGGAGACCACGCGGGTCCTCGCCGACGCCGGGGCCGACGCCGTCGCCCTGCCCGCCGAATGGGTGCCCGGCCCGCTCAAGGAGTACCACTGGAACACCCTGGTGCGCGCGCGGGCGATCGAGAACACCGTCTACGTGCTCGCGGCCGGCCAGAGCGGTCCCGCCGGGTCGGGCAACAGCGCCGTCGTCGACCCGATGGGCATCGCCGTCGCCGCGCTCGGCGAGGCGCCGGGCATCGGCACGGCCGCCCTGGAGCGCGAGCGGATCGACCACGTCCGCGCGGTCAACCCCGCCCTGTCCCTCCGGCGCTACCGCGTGGCACCCGCGGGAGGCTGACCATGAGGCCACGTGCGAACCGCCCCCGCGGCGGCGCCCGGCGGCTCACCGCGGCCGCCGCCACGGGCACCGCCCTGGCGGCCGCCGCGGTCGGACTGACCGCCTGCGGCACTCCGGACACCTATGTCCTGCACTACACGACCTACTCCAACCCGACCTCCGACCAGTCGCGCGCGGCCCAGCGCTGGGCCGATGAGGTCGAGGAGCTGACCGGCGGCGGTGTCACCGTCCGGCTGCACTACTCCGAGAGCCTCGTCGGCGCCGACGAGTCGGTCCAGGCGACGCTGGACGGGCGCGCCGACGCCGCCCAGGTCGGGTCCATCTACGCGGCCTCGGACCTGTCCATGTTCACCGTCGTCGAGCTCCCGTTCGAGACCCGCAACCCCGAGGTGCAGATGAGGGCGATCGAGCGGCTCTACGAGGAGAACGAGGTCTACCGCGAGGACTTCGACCGGCAGGGCGTGCGCCTGCTCTTCCCGCTCCCGCTCGGCGTCAACGCGATCGGGACCCGCGAGAAGGTCGGCGGCCTGGACGACCTGCGCGGGATGAGCATCCGCGCGGGCGGCCTGACCTCGGAGGTCATGCTCGCCGCCGGGGCCAACCCGGTCGCGATGACGGCCACCGACATCTACGAGTCGATGTCCCGCGGCGTCGTGGACGGCTACACCTCGCTGGCCCTGGCGAACCTGCCCACCTTCGGCCTGTCGGAGACCACGCCCTACATCACCGACCCCGGGATCGGGGCCTACTCGTCCTCGATCGTCGTCATCAACGGGGACCTGTTCGACTCCATGCCGGAGGGCTACCGGAAGGCGCTGCTCAGCGCCTCGGAGAACGGCATCGCCAACGGCCTGGAGGAGATGGGGGCGCTCGGGGACACCTCGTGCGAGGAGCTCGACGCCTCCGGGGCGGAGTTCACCTCCCTGCCCGAGGAGGAGGTCGCGGCCTGGAAGGAGAAGGCCGGGGTGGCCGAGGACTGGGTCGCCCGCTATGAGGAGCGCGGCTACGACGCGCGGTCCGTTCTCGACGACTACCGGCGGATCATCGAGGAGGAGTCCGCGGCCTCCGACTACACCGCTCCGCTGGCCGAGTGCATGGAAGGGGCGCAGCGATGAGCCGGCCGCACCTCCCGCGCGCGGCCACGGCGGTCGCCACCGTGTTCAACGCCGCCGCCGGGCTGCTGCTCCTGGTCCTGATGCTGCTCACCGTCGCCGACGTCGCCGGCCGCAACCTGCGGGGGCAGTCGGTCCTGGGGACCGTGGACATCTCCACGCTGCTCCTGGTGGCCATCGCCTTCCTCGGCCTCGCCTCGGCGGAGACCGGAGGGCAGCACGTCTCCGTCGGGCTCGTCGAGATGCGGCTGGGACGGCGGGCGCGCACGGTCCTGTCCGTGCTCCGGCTCGTGCTCCTGGCGGCCCTCGGGTCACTGATCGTGTGGGGGCTGGGCGAGGTCCTGCTCTCCGCGATCGACCGCGGGGAGACGACCAACGACATCCTCCGGCTGGCCACGTGGCCCGCCAAGCTCGTGCTCTTCGCGTCCTTCCTGCTCTTCTTCGCCGCCGCGGTCGCCAAGGAGGCGCAAGGGCTGCGCGCCCTGCGCTCCGGCGGGGCCGACACGGCGGAGGGCGCCGGGACCGCCCGCCACGAGGACGGAGGCCGCCGATGACCGCCGGAACGCTCATCGTCGTCATCGCCGTGCTGGCGCTCTTCCTGGCCCTGCTCGCGATCCGGCTGCACGTCGGCCTCGCGCTCATGACGGCGGGCCTGACCGGCACCGTCCTTCTGCGGGGTCCGGAGGCCGCGGTCAGCACCGTCGCCAACCAGCCGTTCTCCACGGCGGCCGACTACTCCCTGACGATCATCCCGCTGTTCATCCTGATGGGGGTGTTCGCCGTCCGGGCGCGGCTCGCACAGGCGGGGTTCGACCTCGCCTCCCGGGTGCTGCGCCGCCTGCCCGGCGGGACGGCGCTCGCCTCGCTGTCGGGGTCGGGCATGTTCGCGGCGGTCACGGGGTCCAGCGTGGCGACCGTGGCCACCATGGCGCGCGTGTCCACCGACGCGATCACCAGGGCCGGGCACGGCATCCGCCTCGCCGCCGGGACCGTCTGCGCCGGGGGCACGCTCGGCGTCCTCATCCCGCCGTCCATCGTGCTCGTCCTGTACGGCGTGGTCACCGAGGAGAGCATCGGGCACCTGCTCCTGGCGGGCATCGGCCCCGGTGCGCTGACCATCCTGCTCTACGCGGCCACCATCGTGCTGACGGTGCTCGTCCGCCGCCGCCGGAAGGCCCGGGCGGGCGTGCGGGGCGCGGGCGGCGGGGAGGCACCGGAGAAGGACGGCCGGGAGGCCGCCGGTGCCGGGGAGCAGGCCGACAGCGGCGCGACGGGCGCCCGCCCGGACATCACCGGCTTCGGCTTCCTCGTCGTGATCTTCCTGGTGTCGGTGGGGACCATCTACCTCGGGCTGGCCACCGCCACCGAGGCCGCCTCCTTCGGCGCGCTGTCCGCGCTGGTCATCCTGCTCGTCCGCACCCGCCCGCCGCGCTGGCTGCGCGCCGTGGGCGACTCGGTCGGCGAGGCCGTCGGGCTGACCGCGATGACGTTCCTGCTCATGGTCGGCGCGGGGGTGTTCACCTACTTCCTCGCGCTGTCCGGGGCCAGCACCGCGCTCGTCGACGCCGTCATCGGCGCCGACCTTGCCCCCTACGCCGTGCTGGTGCTGTGCCTGCTGCTGTTGCTGCCGCTGGGCATGTTCCTCGACGGGATCTCGATGATCCTCGTCGCGGCGCCGCTGCTGCACCCGATCCTCGTCGGGTACGGCTTCGACGGCATCTGGCTGGGCGTGCTCATCGTCAAGGTCGCCGAGATGGCGCTGATCACGCCGCCGGTCGGGATGAACGCGTTCGTCTACTCGGGGTCGGTCCCCGAGGCCGGACTGGGCCGCGTCTTCCGCGGCATCCTGCCGTTCATCGCCGCCGACGCCGTGGTCGTGGCCGCCCTCATCGCCTTCCCCGACATCGTCACCCTCGTCCCGGACCTGTCGAACGCGCGGTAGCCGGCCGCCCGCGCCCGCTCCGGCCCGTCCACCGATCCGTCCCCGAAAGGAACGACCATGTTCACGGTCAACGACATGCCCCGGCAGATCGACGAGGGCATCGCCGCCGAACTCGGCGGGGCCTGCGTCTCGACCCTCGGCCACCTGCGCGACCACGGCTTCGCCCTGGGCCTGCGGCCGAACCGGCGCCCGCTGCGCTTCACCGGCACCGCCGTCACCGTCCGCATCCCCCACCTGGACTCCACCGCCGTCCACATGGCGGTCGACATGCTCCGCCCCGGCGACGTCCTCGTCGTCGACCAGTCCGGCGACCACGCGCGCTCCTGCTTCGGCGGCCTGGTCTCCTTCACCGCCAAGGCGCGCGGCGCCGTGGGCGCGGTGATCGACGGGTCGGTCAACGACCACGACGAGACCCTCGCCTACGGCTTCCCGGTGCTCTCGCGCGGCTTCAGCCCGCTGACCACCCGCATCTCCGGCATCGAGGGCGCGATCAACGTGCCGGTCACCGTCGGGGGCGCGGTCGTGCACCCGGGGGACGTCGTGTTCGCCGACTCCGACGGGGCCGCGTTCCTCAGGCCCGAGGAGGCGGTGGGCCTCGGCGCCCTTCTGAAGGCGAAGGAGGACGCCGAGGCCCCGGCCCGGGAGTCGATCGCCGAGGGGGGTTCCATCGCGGAGTTCTCCGGCGCGGCGAAGTACCGGCCCTGAGACCGGGGCGGCGGGGCCTCAGGGGGTGGGCCCCGCCGCCCGCGTTCGTCCCGGTTCGGGGCGATGGGCCCACTATGTCCGGGCACCGCGGGGTAGGACCCCAGCAGCGACCGGCCACCGTTGGAGCCCCCATGATCGAGTTGCCGAAGCGCGTCCACGAGCATGCCCTGCGGCTCACCCCCCGGAGCCTGCCGGCGTGCGTCCACGACCTCCCCGCGATGACCGAGCGCGCCCGGCTGCTGCGCGCCTGCCTGCCGCCGGCGTTCGGCCTGTACCTGCCGCTGCCCGACCCGCCGCCCGGCGCGGCCGGGGTCCTGGCCCCGCACGTCGTGGGCCTGCTCGTCGACACCGTCCCCGCGGTGCGCACCGTGCTGCGGGAGTGCCCGGGCGTGCGGGCCGTCCTGGCCGGGACCGGCAAGACACCGGGCGAGCTGGAGGCCGTCGTGGCCGATGCCGCCCGCGGCGAGGCGGTGGTCCTCGCCGACAGCCCGGGCGAGCTGCGCCTCCTGGAGCACTGCGCGCGCCGCGCGGGGAACCCGGTCGGCGTGCTCCTGGCGGCCGACCCGTGCACTGGCGGCTCCGCCGACCCCCCGTCCGACCCCCTGCCCGACACGGGCCCCGGCGTCCCCGGTGCCCCGGACTCCCCGGGCGCGCCCGGCACCGAGGGCGCCCCGTGGGCGGGGATGGACGCGGCGGCGCTCGTGGAGTGCGCCGGGCTGCTCGGGCCCGACCCCGCCGTCCGGCTGCTGGGGTTCGCCGCCGCCCCGACGGGCTCCCGCCCCCAGGGCATCGCCCCGGTCGAGACCCTGCGAGCGTGGGGGTCGCTGCTCGGCATCGCCCGGCCCGAGTACGCCTTCGCCCTCTCCCCCGAGCCCCCCGGTGCCGGGACGCCCGGCGCCCCTGGGCCCCCCGGGGTCCCGGGCCCAGCGGGCGAACGGATCTCGATCGTGGCGCCGCCGCCCGGCGAGGGCTGGTCCGGCTGGTTCCTGACCCCGGTCCTGGACGTGAAGCACCGCCGCGGCACCGCCTATGCGGTGGTGGACGGCGGACGCGCCCCGGAGTCGCCCGTGTTCGCGGTGGTGCCCAGGGACGACGCCTGGCCCCACCCGTGGGAGCGCCCGGAGCTGGCGGACGAACCGGTGACCGTGGTCTTCCGCGGGCCCGGCCCCGTTCAGGCGCCGTTCCCGCCGGTCCCCGTCGACCGCCTGCGCCCGGGCGACCTCGTCGCCTTCCCCGCCGCCCCGCCGCACCCGTCGTCGCGCGCCGCCGGGCCGCAGGTGCACTGCCTGGGGGACCCTTGAGCGGCCGCCCGCGGATCTTGAGACCGGCCCGGAAGCGTCGTTTCTCCCGGGATCGACGCCGAGCACACCCGCCTGCACGCGCGGGCTCTTGGACGGGATGAGCGAGCGGTCCGTCGGGGTCGCTCGCCCACGGGGCCGGGTGCGGCCTTCAGCCCTCTCCGGACTCCGGGACGCGGTTCAGCAGCTCCGCCAGGCCGTCGGAGTCCGGCAAATCGGCCGGACGGACGGTCGTACCGGCCCGCACGTAGTGGAACGCGGCGCCGACCTCCTCCAGGGGGACGCCCGCCAGCTCCGCCCACGCGACCCGGTAGGCCGCGAGCTGGACCGCCACCGCCGCGCGCTCGCGGCCGCTCTCCGGCGGCCGCCCCGTCTTCCAGTCGACCACGTCGTAGCGCCCGGTGTCCGCGTCGTGGAAGACCGCGTCCATCCGCCCCCGGACCAGGCGGTCGCCGATCACGGTCTCGAACGGCACCTCCACGTCCAACGGCACCCGGCCGCCCCACTCGCTCTCCTCGAACCGGCGCCGCAGCTCCTCCAGGTCCTCGTCGTCCCCGGCGGTCTCGTCGGCCGCCCCCGGCAGCTCGTCCGGGCCCAGCAGGCTCTGCTGCCCGTGCCGCTGCTCCAGCCAGGCGTGGAAGGCCGTCCCGCGGCGGGTGTGCGGCGCCGGGGGGCGCGGCATGGGGCGGCGGATCCGCCGCGCCAGCGCCTCCGGGTCGCGCGCCAGGACCACCAGCGACGACACCGACAGGTGCGCGGGCAGCTCCACCTCCACCGGCCCCCCGCCTCCGGGGTCGGCCGCACGGTGCGCCAGCAGCAGCTCGGTGTCGCGCTCCCAGCCGTCCAGCCGCTTGCGCGCCCGGGCCGACAGCGGGGACCGCTCCAGCGCCTCCGCCCACGCCCCGCCCTCCACGGCGGCCCGCTCGACCAGCGCCGCCCCTTCCACCAGGCCGCGGTGGCGCCGTGCCGGCGCCCCGGTGAACTCCTCGGGCGGCAGCGGCCACTCGACCGGCTCCTCGCCCGACGTCTGCGGGTTCTCCTCCCCGTCGTCCGGCGGCGGCGCCCACACGGCCACCCGCCCGGCCCCGGCCTCGCAGGCCTCCCGGACCTCCTCCAGGAACGGCGACGGGCCGCGCTTGGAGGCGCTGTCCCGGCCCCACCAGTGCCCGGTGCACACCAGCGCGAACGACGCCCGGGTCACGGCGACGTAGGCGAGCCGCCGCTCCTCCAGCAGGTGGCGCTCCTTCTCGGCCTCCTTGATCGCCTTCACCGACGCCTTGTCCACGTCGTCCAGGCGCGGCAGCCCGGCCGCGTCGCCCCGCAGCGGGTAGGGGAGCCGGTGGGCGTGGCGCACCCACCCCCCGGACTCGCGGGGGCTGGTCGGGAAGACCGACGAGCGGCCGCCCTCCCCCGCCAGGCCCGGCACCACCACCAGCGGCCACTGCAGGCCCTTGGCGGCGTGCACGGTCATGAGCTTGACGGTGTCGCCGGTGCCGACCCTCTCCCCCGGCTGCAGCCCCCGCTCGGCGCCCTCGGCCGAGCGCAGATAGGTCAGGAACGCCGCCAGCGTCGGATCGTCGGTGTTGCCCGCGAACCGCACCGCCGCGTCCATGAACGCGTCCAGGTCCGCGCGGGCCGACATCGGGTCGCGCCCCGGGCGCGCCGCCACCTCGATGTCCATCCCCAGCGCCCGTTCGACCTCGGCGATCAGGTCGGGCAGGGGCTGCCCGGCGAGCTTGCGCAGCCCGCGCAGCTCGGAGGCGAGCAGGGCCAGGCGCTCGTACCCGGCCTCGGAGTAGCGCTCGGTGGGCCCCAGGTCGTCGAGGGCGTCCACCAGGCTGCCGCTCTCGGCGGTCAGGTCCAGCACGGTGTCCCGCAGCAGGTTCTCTCCGAGGGACGCGCCGTCGGCGGCCCTGTCGCCCGCGCCGTCGGCGCCCGCGCCGTCGACACCCGCGCCGTCCCCGGCGCCTCCGTCCGCGCCCGGCGCCCGCGCGGCCTCCCCCCTCAGGTCCCTGCGGGCCTCCCGGACCAGCTCGGCGGCCCTCTCCCCGAGCGCCACCAGGTCCCGCGGCCCCAGGCGCAGCCGCGGACCGGTGAGCAGCCGCGCGAGCTCGTTCCCGGCCGAGGGGTCGTGCACGACCCGCAGGGCGGCGATGACGTCCCGCACCTCGGGGACGGTCATCAGCCCGCCCAGGCCGACGATCTCCACCGGGATGCCGCGCGCCTCCAGGGCCTCGCGCACCGAGGTGAACTGGGAGCGCTTGCGGCACAGCACCGCGACCCCGCCCGGCGTCAGCCCGGAGCCGCCCTCTCCCTGCGGCCAGGGGCGGCCGTCCGGGGCGGTCCCGTCCGCGCACTCCTGCAGCGCCGCCTCGACCATCTGCGCGATCCAGGCGGACTCCTCGGTCTCGGTCCGCAGCAGGGCGCAGGTCACCGCCCCGCGCCCGCGCCGTGCCGGGCCGGGGTGCAGCACCGGGACCTGGGCGCCCTCGCCCCGCAGCGGCCCCGACATCCGGGTGGCGACCGACAGGACGCGCTCGCCGTTGCGGAAGCTGGTGGCGAGCGCGCGCACCGGCGCCGGGCGGCCCGGCCCCTCCGGGAAGTCGGTGGGGAAGCTCTTCAGGCTGCCCGCGCTGGCGCCCCGCCACCCGTAGATCGACTGGCAGGGGTCGCCCACCGCGGTGACCGGGTGGCCGCCGCCGAACAGCGCGCGCAGCAGCATGAGCTGGGCGTGGCTGGTGTCCTGGTACTCGTCCAGCAGCACCACCCGGTAGCGGCTGCGCTCGGCCATGCCGACCTCGGGGTGGCGCTCGGCGATGCGCGCGGCCAGCGCCACCTGGTCGCCGAAGTCCATCGCCTCCAGCCCCTGCTTGGCCGCGGTGTACCGCTCCACCAGCGGGAGCAGCTGCTCGCGGGCGGCCTGGGCGTCCTCCAGCGCCCCGGTGGTGTCCTTGGTGCGCTCCCGGGCCGGCAGCGCGGCCGCCCGTTCGCGGATCCACCGGCCCACCCCGCGCACGTCGTCGGGGGTGCGCAGGTGGTCGGCGAGGTCCCCGGCCAGGGCGAGCACCCGGTCGGTGACGGTGGCCGGGGCGACGTTCACCGCGTCCATCGGCCCGTCGTAGGCGGCGACGGCCTGGGCGGCCAGCTGCCAGCTCTGCCCCACGCTGAGCAGCCGGGTGGACGGCTCGACCGCCTCGCGCAGCGCGTGGTCGGCGACCAGGCGGGCGGCGTAGGCGTTGTAGGTGGCCACCTCCGGTTCGCCGTCGAGCACCTCGGCCGGGACCTGGTCGACGGCGCGCAGCTGGTCCAGCCGCTTGCGCACCCGCTCGGCCAGCTCGGACACGGCCTTGC
Organism: Nocardiopsis endophytica; assembly: GCF_027706725.1. GTDB lineage: Bacteria > Actinomycetota > Actinomycetes > Streptosporangiales > Streptosporangiaceae > Nocardiopsis_A > Nocardiopsis_A endophytica. The sequence goes on along the minus strand of NZ_JAQFWQ010000009.1, from coordinate 68,927 downwards.
GGGTGAAGGTCAGGCCGAGCACCTGCTCGGGGCGGACGTGGCCGTTGGCGACCAGCCAGACGACCCGGCCGGCCATGGTCTCGCTCTTGCCGGACCCGGCACCGGCCACCACCACCGAGGGGCCCAGCGGCGAGGAGATCACCTGCGCCTGCTCGGCGGTGGGCTCGGGCTGGCCGAGCAGCCGGGCGATCTCCGCCGGGGTGAGGATCCGCCGGGGCCGCGCCGGGGCCCCGGCCTCTTCGGCCTCCTGCGCGTCCGCCTCCCACGCGCCGCTCATCGCCGATCCCCTTCCCCCGCCGCGGCCTCCGATGCCGCCGGTACCGTCCGCTCCGTCCACTCCGTCCGCGCCACCCGCTCCGTCCCTGCCGTCCGCGCCGCGAACCCCGTCCCTGCCGTCGGCTCCGCCCATGCCGCCGTCCGGCTCCGGCCCGGCGGCCCGCCGACGCGCGCCCCGCTCACAGCCGCTTCCCCTCGTCGTGGGCCGGACAGCTCGACTTGACCGGGCACGAGTCGCACCGGTCGTTGCGGGTCGCGGCGAACCGCGCGCCCGCCATCCCCTCAGCGGTGTCGCGCACCAGTTCCTCGGCCCACCCGGGGTCGCCGTCCTCGCCCAGGGCGCCCTGCTCCTGCTCGCGGGCCCGGTTCGTGAGCCCGCCCTTGCCGACGTGCACCAGCGACGCCCCGCCCGGATCGGCCAGGCCCAGCCGCGCGAACGCCCCCTTGAGCACCGCGAGCTGGTACACGCCGAGCTGCGGCAGCCGCGCGATGTCGTCCTTGTGCGGCGCCGACGACCCGGTCTTGATGTCCACCACGAACCCGCGCCCCTGCTCGTCGCGCTCCAGGCGGTCCACCCGCCCCGTGATCTCCACCCCGCCCACGTCGACGGTGAACCCCTCCTCGGTGACGACCAGCTCCCGGGGGTCGGCCCGGTGCCAGGCGATGAGCCGGTCCACCATGCGGTCGGCCGCCTCGCGCTGCTTGCCCGCGTACCACCGGCCGCCGAAGTCCAGCTCCGACCAGACCTCGTCCATCCGCCGGTCGATCTCCTCCTTGGGCACCCCCTGGGCCACCAGCACCGCCACCGCGTGCACGATGCTGCCCAGCGCCGAGGCGGTCTCGGCGGCCGAGGCGCCCGCGCCCTTCTCCAGCAGCCAGCGCAGCCGGCAGGTGCCGAACAGCTCCACCTGGGACGGGGAGACCCGGATGCCCTCGCCGTCCTCGGCCAGCGGCCGCTCGTCGGACCAGGGGGTGAGCCCGTGCCACTCCGAGGGCGCCGCCCCGCGCACGCCCTCGCGCGCCAGCCGGGCCAGGTGCACGGCGGCGGCGCGGCGCAGCGCCTCGGGGCGCTCGGGGTCGGTCACCACCGACCGCAGGTCGGCCACCAGCGCCGGGAGCGACAGCCACCGGCGCCCGGTGCCCACCCGCTCGGGCTCGCCCACCCCCAGCTCGCCGAGGAACCGGGACGGGCGCTCCTCGGTGTCCTCGCCGCCCACGGCGGTGACGACCAGGCGGGACCGGGCGCGGGTGGCCGCCACGTAGAACAGCCGCCGCTCCTCGTCCAGCAGCTTGGAGGCGACGGCGGCGCCCGCGGCCGGCCCGCCGTCGGGGCCGCCGTGCCCGGAGACCGCGTCCACCAGCGCCTCCACGCCCAGCAGCGACCCGCGCAGCCGCAGGTCGGGCCACTCGCCCTCCTGCACCCCGGCGACCACCACCAGGTCCCACTCCAGGCCCTTGGAGCGGTGCGCGGTCAGGATGCGCACCGCCTCGCCCTCGGGCGCCCGCTCGGCGAGGGTGTCACCGGGGATCTCCTGGGCCTCCAGGTCCTCCAGGAACCCGTCCGGGGTGCCGGGCGGGAGCCGGTCGCAGTACCGGGCGGCGTTCTCGAACAGCGCCACGACCGCGTCCAGGTCCCGGTCGGCCGCGGCGCCGCGTGGCCCCCCGGCCTGGCTGGCGCGCAGCAGCCGGTCGCCGAGCCCGGCGGCGCTCCACACCTCCCAAAGCACATCCTCGGCGCTGCCGCCGGAGGCGGCGGTGTCGGCGACCGTGCGCAGCAGCGCGGCCACCTTCCGGGCGGGCGCCGCCACCGCCGGGTCGACCAGGGTGAGCTCGCGCGGGTCCCGCAGCGCGTCGGCGACCAGCACCGCCGAGGGCCGCGGCACCGGGGCGGCGCCGCCCTCGGCCGCCTCGGCGGCGACCCGGTCAAGCTCCAGGCGGCGCAGCGCCCGGCCCAGGCGCCGCAGCCGCACCGTGTCGGCGTCGCCGAAGGCCGAGATGAGCAGCTCGTGGGCGGCGTCGGCGTCCAGGGTGTCGGGGTGCAGGCCGCAGCGCACGAGCAGCAGCAGGGGCCGCACCAGCGGCTCGGCGGCCAGGGGCAGCTCGTCGCCGCCCACGGCCACCGGCACCCCGGCGGCCATCAGCGCCCGCCGCAGCACCGGCACCTGCCGGGTGGCCGAGCGCACCAGCACCGCCATCCGGGACCAGTCCAGCCCCTCCACCAGGCGGGCGCGGCGCAGCAGGTCGGCGATGACCGCCGCCTCCTGGGCGGGGCTGTCGGCCACCAGGGCGCGCACCTCCCCCTCGGCCGCGCCGGGAAGGGGGTCCAGCTCGCGGTGGGCGTTGACCGGCCCGCCGCCGGGCGCGGGAGCGGCGGGCAGCCGCCGGGCCACCCCCCGGCTCGCGCGCAGCAGCGCGGGGCCGCTGCGGCGGCAGGTGGTCAGCGCGACGACCGGCGCGGGCACGCCGTCGGCGCCGGGGAAGCGCTGCGGGAACTCCAGGATGCCGCGCACGTCGGCGCCCCGGAAGCCGTAGATGGACTGGTCGGGGTCGCCGACCGCGACCAGGTCGCGCCCGTCCCCGGCGAGGGCGCGCAGCAGCTCCTCCTGGGCGGGGTCGGTGTCCTGGTACTCGTCGACGAACACCGCCTCGCGGCTGGCCCGCTCGCGCGCCAGCACCTCGGGGTCGCTCAGCAGGTTGGCGGCGATGCGCACCAGCTCGGCGTAGTTGAAGGTGGGCACCGGGGCCACGTCGAACCGGCCGGTGTAGCGGTCCATGAAGTCCCCGGCGGCCACCCAGTCGTCGCGCTCGTAGGCGCGCCCGAGGCGGTCCAGTTCTCCGGGGTCCAGCCCGCGCTCCTGGGCGCGCATGAGGAAGTCGCGCAGCTCCTCGGCGAAGCCGCGGGTGCCCAGCGCGGGGCGGAGCCGCGCGGGCCACATGTCCGCGCCGTCGGCGGCCTCGCCCGCCAGGATCTCCCGCATCTCCATGAGCTGCTCGGGACCGGAGAGCAGGCGCGGCGCCTGGTCGCCCATGCGCTGGAACTCCCGGCGGATGAGCGCGTAGGCGTAGCTGTGGAAGGTCAGCGCCAGCGGCTCGCGGGTGGTGCGGCGCAGCCGCGCGGTGATCCGGTGGCGCAGCTCCTCGGCGGCCTTGCGGCTGAAGGTCAGCACGAGCACCGCCGAGGGGTCGGTCCCGCGGTTCTCGATGCGGTCGACCACGGCCTCGACGATCGTGGTGGTCTTTCCGGTTCCGGGCCCGGCGAGCACCAGCAGCGGCCCGCCCTTGTGCGCGACGACGCGCCGCTGGTTCTCGTCCAGCACCGGCGGCGGCGCTTCGGTGTGCGCACGCCGCACGAGGCGGTACGGGGACGGGTTCACCCGACCCAGTTCACCACATGCTCACCCGCATCGGGGAACAAGGACTCGAACATCCGTACCCATTTTTCCGGGAAATGACTCACACCCGGTACGCCGCCCCCGCCCCGGAGCGCTCGCGTCCGCCCGGCGGGAGCCGCGCGTCACACGGGGTCGGAGGGGTCGGGGCCCTCCCAGCGCGCGACGGCCATGTCGACGCGGCCCGACGGACGCAGGGGCGTGCCCTCGGCCGCGTAGTGGGACCGCGCGCGGACCTCCAGGCCGGGCGCGGGCGTCCCGTCGGCGCGGAGCACCCTCCACCAGGGGACGCCGCCGCCCCAGACCGACATGACCGTCCCCACCTGGCGGGGGCCGCCCTCCCCGAGGAGCTCGGCGATGTCCCCGTAGGACATGACCCTTCCGGGCGGGATCCGCTCGACGATGTCGAGCACCCGTTCGGCGTACTCGGTCGGATGGCTGTCGGGTCGCGGCATACCGGGGACCCTAGCGCCCCCGCGTCGTTGATCTCGGGGAAAGTGCCCCTAAAAGCGGCCCGGAAGCGTCGTTTCTCCCGAGATCAACACAGGATCCGCCCGACCGTCCGCGCGGGCGCGGGTCAGTGCGGCACGGGTCCGCGCCGGTGCATCGTCCCCGATGCCTGGAGGCTGCCCACGACGCCCGCGACCATCGCGACCAGACCCAGGATCCAGGAGGTCCACGCGGCCGCCATGTTGGCGGTGAACTCCATCAGCCACGGCAGGACGAACACCAGCGCCCCCAGCGCGAAGATGAAGGCCTCGCTCGCCATCAGCCCGGGGCGGGTGATGGACATCGTCGCCGAGAGGATGATGAGCAGCCCCAGGATGAACATCGCCGCCCGCGGCGGACCGACCATCGCGTCCCAGATCCAGCTCACCGACAGCAGCACACCCGCCGCGACGGCGGCCCAGTCGGCCGCGCGCCCCTTGATCTCCATGGCCGCACCTCCCTCGCTGCCGATCCGTCGGGTCGGCGCCTGATAGATACCCAGGAGTGGCACAGATCACAACCGATGCGCGGCGGGGACCCTGGACACACGGAGGCCCGGCCCGCTGAGAGAGCGGACCGGGCCCCGGCGGTTCAGCGCGTCAGTAGCTCGGCAGGCTCGGGTCGACCTGCTTCACCCAGGCCAGCACGCCGCCGCCCACGTGGACGGCGTCGGAGAATCCCGCGCCCTTGAGCGCGGCCAGCGCCTCGGCCGAGCGGGCGCCCGACTTGCAGTGCAGGACGATCTTCTTGTCCTGCGGCAGCTTGGCGAACGCCTCCCCGTTCAGGAACTCGCCCTTGGGGATGAGGACCGAGCCGGGGATGCTGACGATCTCGTACTCGTTCTTCTCCCGGACGTCCACCAGCTGGAAGTCGTCGCCGTCGTCCATCATCCGCTTGAGCTCGGCGGCGGTGATGGTGGAGTCGGCCGCGGCCTGCTGGGCCTCGTCCGAGACGGTGCCGCAGAACTCCTCGTAGTCGATCAGCTCGGTGATGGAGGGGTTCTTGCCGCACAGCGGGCACTCGGGGTCCTTGCGGACCTTCACCGAGCGGTAGTTCATCTCCAGGGCGTCGTAGATCATCAGGCGGCCGACCAGCGGCTCGCCGAACCCGGCCAGCAGCTTGATGGCCTCGTTCACCTGGATGGAGCCGATCGAGGCGCAGAGCACGCCGAGCACGCCGCCCTCGGCGCAGGAGGGCACCATGCCGGGCGGCGGGGGCTCGGGGTACAGGCAGCGGTAGCAGGGGCCGTGCTCGGCCCAGAACACCGAGGCCTGCCCGTCGAACCGGTAGATCGACCCCCACACGTACGGCTTGCCGAGCAGGACGCACGCGTCGTTCACCAGGTACCGGGTGGCGAAGTTGTCGGTGCCGTCGACGATGAGGTCGTAGGGCTCGAAGATGCGGAAGGCGTTGTCGGAGTCGAGCCGCTCCTCGTGCAGGACCACCTCGACGTTGGGGTTCACCTCGCGGATGGAGTCGCGCGCGGACACCGCCTTGGGGCGGTCCACGTCGCTCTGCCCGTGGATGATCTGGCGCTGCAGGTTGGACTCGTCGACCACGTCGAAGTCGATGATGCCGAGCGTGCCCACACCGGCGGCGGCCAGGTAGAGCAGGGCGGGCGACCCGAGTCCGCCGGCGCCCACGACCAGCACCTTGGCGTTCTTCAGGCGCTTCTGGCCGTCCATGCCCACGTCGGGGATGATCAGATGGCGAGAGTAGCGGCGCACCTCGTCGACGGTCAGCTCGTCGGCTGGTTCGACCAGCGGCGGCAGCGACACAGCGGCTCCTCAACAGTTCTCGTCGGCGCCACGCCGCCCGCGGTCCCTCCGGAGGGGGCCGGGGCCGGCCGGAGGTTCGGATCGGGCACGTGACGAGCTTGCTCTTATACCCAACCTACGGGGTGGGGTTTTTGATTCCCCGCCCGGGGACCCGGCTCGGACGGCGGCCGCGGACGGCGCGGGCGCCCCGGGTCGGGCGAGGTCAGGCGGGGCGGCGGTGGGCGGGCGGTGGGCCGGGGTCAGGCGGGGCGGGTGCGGGCCGCGTCGGCCCCGGCGAGGAACGGGCGCACCTCCCGGGCGACCGCCTCGGGGCGCTCCATCATCGCCACGTGGCCGGTCTCGTTCATCACCACGAGCCGGTTGCGCGGGAAGACCCGGGCGGCGCGGCGGGCGATCCGCGGGTCGACGAACCGGTCGGCCATGGCGTAGACGAGCAGCGTGGGCACCTGGAGCCCGGAGGCCTGCCGCCACAGCGAGCGCGGTCCGCGCCGCAGGTACTCGGCCACCAGCCCGCGCAGGCTCTCCAGGACCGCCTCGACGGCGTGCCCGCACCTCTCCCGCTCCCGTTCGGCCTCCAGCGCCTCCATGACCCGCTGGGCGGGGACCGCGGCGGGGTCGTAGTAGGTGGCGTCGAGCATGTCCTGCACGCGGACCTCGGCCGGTCGGCTCTGGATGCGCGTGTACACGGCCGGGCCGAGCACCGGGAACAGGGCGCCGACCATCTGGTAGGGCACCAGCCGGGGCCGCAGGTCGGGCAGGGCGGGGGAGATCAGGGTGAGGGTGCGCACGAGCTCCGGGTGGTCGGCGGCGAGGCGGACCGCCACGGTGCCGCCCAGGGAGTTGCCGACCAGGTGCACGGGGTGGGCGCCGGAGCGGATCACCCCGGCGGCCGCGGCGGCGTGCGCGTCGACCGAGTAGTCGCCGTCGTCCGGGGGCGGGGACAGGCCGAACCCCGGGAGGTCCGGTGCCTCGCCGAGGTGGTCGTCGGCGAGGGCGCCCATCAGGTCGGTCCAATTGGTGGACGACCCGCCGAGCCCGTGCAGGTAGACGACGCGGCTGCCGCCGTTCCCTCCGGCGCGGACGTGCAGCCGCCGACCGCCGACCGTGCGCAGCTCCCCGGGCCACGGGTCGATGGGGTCGATCACGGACACCCCCTCACGGGTCCACGGTTCTCGTTGTGCGGATCACCTTGTGCGGAGAACTCTACGGACTCGGACGGCCACAGGTGCAGGGGCCGGGGATGCGCGCCACCCGTGGCGGGTAGACATCCGGTGGCAGGAAGGCTTCACGACGATCCAGGGGGGACTCGTGGCAGCTCAGTGGCAGCAGGAGAACGGGCGGAAGGCCCAGGAGGCCGCCGAACGGGACGCCGAGTTCGAAGGGGACTTCGAGACGTCCGAGGCCGACCTGGCCGAGCAGCGCGCGGAGGTCGGCGAGGAGGAGACCTGGTCGGCCGACCGGCCGCTGGGGGTGTCCGACGACGTCCCGGAGGGCGATGCGGTGGAGCAGCACCTCGAGGTCGGTGGGGACGACGACGAGTACCGCGAGTAGGGACCGCACGGTTCCGCTCCGGGAGCGCCTGGCCTGGTACGCGTGACTCCGGCACTCCTGGTTCCGGCACGCCTGGTTCTATGCCTGAGGCGTTGGCCGTAGGGCGGAGGGGCGGCGGTGCGGAGCGTGGCTCGTTGAGGGTGGTGGTGGGCGACACTGCGGGAGGGCTGCTGCGCGGAGCGCAGACGGTTGAGGGTGGTGGTGGGGGACGGGCGGGCGTAACCTACGTCCCAGTAAGATGACCAGAAGGAACACGCGCCGGGCAGCTCCCCATCCTTCGTCTCCGAGGCGCGTTCCTTGTCCGACCGTCGACCGCGGCGCCCGCCGTGCCGCACCAGTTCGGAGGATGTGGGTGTGACAGCTCCTTCAGACGCCCGGCCGCGCGGAACCCGCCTGCCCCGGCTCGCCCGCAGGCGGCAGCTGCTGGCCGCCGCCCAGGAGGTGTTCGTCGCGCAGGGGTACCACCAGGCCGCGATGGACGAGATCGCCGAGCGCGCCGGCGTCAGCAAGCCTGTGCTCTACCAGCACTTCCCGGGCAAGCTGGAGCTCTATCTGGCCCTGCTGGAGCAGCACTCCGAGGCCCTGGTGGAGAAGCAGCGGGACGCCCTGGAGAGCACGACGGACAACCGGGAGCGCGTCAAGGCGAGCTTCCAGGCGTTCTTCGACTTCGTGGCCGGGGACGGCGAGGCGTTCCGGCTGGTGTTCGAGTCGGACCTGCGCAACCTTCCGGCGGTGCGCGAGAAGCTGGAGCAGACCCTGCACCGGTGCGCCGCGCTGATCGGCGAGGTGATCCGCCAGGACACGAGCATCTCCGAGGACGAGGCGCACATCCTGAGCATCGGCCTGGTCGGCATGGCGGAGACGAGCGCCCGGTACTGGCTGAGCCTGTCGGGGTCGATCCCCAAGGAGGCCGCCGAGCAGCTGGTGGCCCGTCTGGCCTGGCGCGGCCTGGCCGGGTGGGACCTGACCCGCGAGGGCGGGTCCTCCGAGTCCTAGCGGCCCTGGCGCGGCTCCGCCGCGCCGCCTCCTCCACCCCCGCCCCGCCCCCGTCCCGTCCGACGCCTCCCTCAGGCGCGCACCCGGCCCTTCCGTGCCCCGGTCCGACCCCCGGCCGGATGGTCGGCGCATGACCCGCCCTTTACCGAGAGTTGCCCATCGTCACCCTCCGACGATTCGGCCCTGCTCATAACGGGTAATCGCCGGGATGAGAAGCGATTCTTTTCGTTTCGCCGAGCGTACGCGGGGCGGTTACCCGGGTACCGGGCGGGGCGCCATCGGGGGTGAGACGACATGGACATCGGGCAGGGGCTGACGACGGCGTGGACCGCCATCGCGGCCTTCGTTCCCAGATTCGCCGCGTTCCTGGCCATCCTGATCATCGGTTGGCTGGTGGCCAAGTTCCTCGGCATGGTCGTCGGCAAGGGCCTGGCCCGCGTCGGCCTCGACCGGGGGCTGGACCGCACGGGGGTGGGCGAGTACTTCCAGCGCAGCCGGTACTCGGCCAGTGAGCTGTGCGGCAAGATCGTGTACTACGCCGGCCTGCTGATCACCCTGCAGCTGGCCTTCAGCGTGTTCGGGCCGACCAACCCGATCACCCAGATGCTCAACGCCGTGGTCGCCTGGATCCCGCAGGCCGTGGTGGCACTGGTCATCGTGGTCGTGGCGGGCATCGTCGCCAAGGCCGCCCGGGACGTGGTCTCGGGGGCCATGGGCGGGCTCAGCTACGGGCGGCTCGTCGCCAACCTGGTCGGCGTGTTCATCATGGCGCTGGGCGTCATCGCGGCCCTGAACCAGATCGGGGTCGCCACCACGGTGACCCAGCCGGTGCTCATCGCGGTGCTGGCCACCGTCGGCGGCATCCTGGTGGTCGGCGTCGGCGGCGGCATGATCCGGCCGATGCAGCAGCGCTGGTCCCGGTGGCTGGACGCCGCCGAGCGGGAGACCTCCCGCATGCAGGAGGGCCAGGCCTACGGCTCGGGCCGGTCGGACGCGATGGCCGGCGGCGGCATGCCGCAGCAGCGCGACGAGGGGACCGAGCGCGCGGGCCACGGCATGTCGGCGGGCCGCCACACCGCGGGGGGTGAGAGCCGCGGCACCGAGGAGACCTGACCGAGACCCTGGCGCGCCCGGAGACGCCTGCGGGCGCTCCTGAAGGGGGCGGGACCGTTCACCGGTCCCGCCCCCTTCCCGCGCGTGGATCTAGAGCAGTTCCTCGGCGCGCAGCTCGTCCCGGGACAGGCGGTCGATGCGCCGGATCATGAGGACCACCGTCGCCGGAACGGACAGCAGCGAGACCCAGAACGCCGGGCTCGTCCATCCGGTCAGGGCCATCACGCCCACGGCGACCAGGAGGATCACGGCGAAGAGAATGAAGTCGGTGCGATCCTGCTGGATCAGGACCCCGACGGGTGGCCGAACGGCCCCGTGCCGACCGCTCCTCATGCGCTCTTCCTTTCTCGCGGCACCTCTCGGCCGCAGCTTCGATCCCGGGGCGGGTCCTCGAGGGGGCTTCTCGGATTCCGCTCCGTGTGCGCCGGCTGCGGGGGGCTCCCCACGCCAGGTGAGGGGCCCGCGGCCGATACGTGACCCCGGGTACGGATCAGCGTACGCCCCGTGAGTGCCTCTGCGAGATCACTTCGCGGATCGGCGCGCGCTCGTGCGCCTGAGGTTCCACTGGGGCCAGACCAACTTAGCGGACGAATCCGCATTCCTTGGCCAGGCGGCAGATCGCGAGCAGCCGCAGGGTCTCCCAGTCGTACTCGGAGGAGGTGCTGTGCCAGCCGCGCTCACGGCAGCCGTCCACGAACCCGCGGAGGTAGCCGGTGAGGCTCCGGCGCGTCAGCCGGGCGCCGCCGCCGACGATGGAGTCGCGCACCGCGGCGGCGTGCTGGTCCAGCTCAGCGGTGAGCCAGGGCTCGGCTCCCCCGCCGAGGGGACCGAAGACGTCGAACTCGCGTGACAGTCGGGCCAGCGGGCCCTGCGCGTCGAACCCACTGCGCATGGACGCACAACCTCACAGTCGGGGGACGGACTCCGGACCCGTCCGACTATATGTCAATTCGGGACCGAAACATGACCTTCCCGTGTCCGAGTGACCGGGCTCACTTTTCCGACACCCTTGCTGTGACCTGCGGTTCCTCCCACGCAGGCGGATCCGGCCCGATCACGGCCGATGCCGTCGGCCGACCCGCTCGATCCGGCCGCCGTCGGCCGATCCGGCCCATCCGGCCGGCCTCCGCGCCCGGCCGCACCGGCGCCGCGGGTCAGCCGCTCAGCCCCATGGCCTCCAGGCGCGCCGAGTGCGCCTCGGTCAGCCCCGCGAAGAGCCGGCTGACGGCCGCGAGGTCGCCCTTGCCCCCGCTCCCGCCCTCGCCGGAGTCGCCGCCGGTCGCGCCCCGGGCCACCAGCGCGGCCAGCTCCGGGCGGGCGGCGGCCACCAGCTGGGCCTGGCTGAGCGCCTCGCCCACCAGCCGCCGGGCCCACAGCGACAGCGGCCCGGCCAGCTTCGGATCCTCCTGCACCGCGGTCCGCACGCGCACCGCGACCGCCTCGGCCCGCTCGGTCTCCGACACCGCGCCGCGGACGGCCTCGGCGGTCTCGGCGTCGGCGTGCTCGGCGACGGTGCGGTAGAAGTCACCGGCGATGCCGTCGCCGACGTAGGTCTTGACCAGGCTCTCCAGCCAGGTGCGCGGCTCCGTGCGGCCGTGCCAGGCGTCCAGGGGCTCCACGAACGGCGCCATGGCCGCCTCCGGATCGGCGCCCATCGCCGCCAGGCGCTCGTGCAGCATCCGGTAGTGCCGGTACTCGGTGGCGGCCACCCCCGCCAGCTCTCCCTTGGCGGCCAGGTCCGGCGCCAGCCCGGCGGCGTCGGAGAGGCGGAAGAAGGACACGAGCTCGGCGTAGGCGAGCAGGCCCAGCAGGTCGACGACGCCGCTGGGGGCCTGCGCGGCCGCGGAGGTGGCGGAGGTATCGGTCATGAAGGCAAGGTTAGCCAGCCCCGCGACCCCGCCGGTCGGCCCGGCCGGCCCGCCCGCACACGCGGACGCGGCCGCGCGGGCAGGGACGGAGCGGGGCCCACAGTTTCCGGATCCGCGCGGCGGTGACGGGCCGCGGCCGCGCGGGGCGGTCGTTCGGGGCGGCCGCACGGAGACCATGCGGGGACCACGCGGGGACGGAGCCGGGAATCGGCGTCGGCCGTCCGGGGATTATTCCGGCCCTCGGACGGCGTTCCACCATCGGGCGCTGAACGGCGCCCGCACCCGGTCGTCGCGGCCCGTCCCGGAACGCCTCGGGATGCGGCATGTCCAGCGGCGGGGCGCCGCGATAGACTCGGCTCCGTGATCGGCGGCCGAGCGCCACAGGCGCGGACGCTCCCCCCGGCTGCGGCGGGTTCCTCCGCCGCGCACCGGCCGCCCCGGCCGGACGCGGAAGGCGCCCCGCAGCGGAGGAGTCCGCGCGGTGCCGCGCACCGCGCACCAGGACGACGCGCACCAGGACAACACAGAGCGGACGGACCGGCGCGCCCGAACGGCGGGCGCCCCGCGCGGCACCCGGCCGCGCCGGACGGAACCGGCCCGCGCCGAGAAGGGCGGCCCGCACCGCCCCTCGCGCCGCATCGGCGCACGCGCGGCAGGCGCGGCGCCCGTGAGGCCGACCCTGCCGAGGCCGCCGCAGAGAGCGCGCGGCCCGCCCAGATGGAGGCATGAGCCCTGACGAACACAGAGACCACCAGCGAACCCCGACGGACGTTCCGCGACCTCGGCGTCAGCGCCGAGATCGCCGACGCCCTCGAAGCCGAAGGGATCCTCGAACCCTTCCCGATCCAGTCCCTGGCGCTGCCCCTGGCCCTCAGCGGGTCCGACATCATCGGGCAGGCGCGCACCGGCACCGGCAAGACGTTCGCGTTCGGCCTGCCGCTGCTGCAGCTGGCCCAGAAGTCGCCGGGTGAGCCCAAGCGCCCCCGCGCCCTGGTCGTCGTCCCCACCCGCGAACTCGCGATCCAGGTGGCGGCCGACCTGTCCACGGCGGGCAAGCGCACCAAGGCCCACATCCTGACCGTCTACGGCGGGCGCGCCTACGAGCCGCAGATCGAGGGGCTCAAGGAGGGCGCGGACATCGTCGTCGGCACCCCCGGGCGCCTGCTCGACCTGGAGAAGCAGAAGCACCTGAGCCTGGGCGGGGTGCGCGCGATCGTCCTCGACGAGGCCGACAAGATGCTCGACCTGGGCTTCCTGCCCGACATCGAGCGCATCCTGAACAAGATCCCCGACGAGCGCCAGTCGATGCTGTTCTCGGCGACCATGCCGAGCGAGATCGTGGCGCTGTCGCGGAACTACCTGAACCGGCCCACGCACGTGCGCGCCGGGGACGACGACGACCCGGACCACACCGCCACCAACGGCATCGAGCAGTTCGTCTACCGGACGCACCCGATGGACAAGGTGGAGATGCTCGCCCGGATGCTGCAGGCCGAGGGCCGCGGGCTGAGCATGGTGTTCTGCCAGACCAAGCGGGCCTGCGACAAGGTCGCCGGGGAGCTCAAGACGCGCGGCTTCGCGGCCGCGGCGGTCCACGGCGACCTGGGCCAGAGCCAGCGCGAGCGCGCGCTGCGGGCGTTCCGCAACGGCAAGATCGACGTGCTGGTGGCCACCGACGTGGCCGCGCGCGGGCTCGACGTGGACGACGTCACGCACGTCGTCAACTACGAGTGCCCGGACGACGAGAAGACCTACACCCACCGGATCGGCCGCACCGGCCGCGCCGGGCGCTCGGGCACCGCGGTCACCTTCGTCGACTGGCAGGAGATCGCGCGCTGGAAGCTGATCAACAACGCGCTCGAGCTCGACCTCGCCGAGCCGGAGGAGACCTACTCCACCTCCCCGCACTTCTTCGAGAACCTCCGCATCCCGGAGGGCACGAAGGGCCGCCTGGCCAAGGAGCGCCAGGAGCGCGCCGGGCTGGAGGCCGAGGAGGTCGAGGACATCGGCGACACCGGCGGCCCGCGCCGCCGGAACGAGAAGGAGGAGCGGCCGGCGCGCTCGCGCGGCCGGAACCGCCGCCGCACCCGCAGGGGCCGCGGCGAGTCCGAGGCCCCGGCCGAGGACGGCGCGCAGACCCCCGCCGCCTCCGGCGACGAGGGCGCCGCTGCGAAGCCGCGCCGCCGCCGGCGCCGCCGCACCCGCGGCGGGGTCGACGTGCCCGGCCAGAACGCTCAGGGCGGCCCGGACAAGGGCCGGGAGGGCTAGGCCCCACCGGGCCCGAGCGTACGAAGCGGAGGGGGCGGCCCGACGGGACCCCCTCCCCGGGGCGCGGAGCGCGCCCCGCCACCGATCGGCGTCCGCCCCGCCGCACCTGCGGATCCTGGGCGGACGCGGGATCGTCTAGGGTGAACCGTCGTGAGCACACCCCGGTTTCTGGAACTCCCGCCCGGTGTCAGGCGGGCCGACGTCACGACCGACATGGGCACCTTCGCCGCGCTGCGCGCGCTGCCCACCTCCGGCGGCTGCGAACACCGCCCGGCGGTCCTGGTACCGGGGCTCACCGGAAGCAAAGAGGACTTCATCGGCCTGCTGCAGACGCTCGCGCAGGCCGGCCGCCAAGTGGTCGCCGTCGATCTGCCGGGCCAGTACGAGTCGCCCGGCCCCGACGACTTCGACGGCTACGGGACGGCGTGGCTGGGCCGCTCGGTCGCCGCGCTGACCGCGGCGCTCGGCGAGGGGCCGGTGCATCTGCTCGGCCACTCCTACGGCGGCCTGGTGACCCGCGAGACCGTGCTGTCGGGTGAGGCGGAGCTGCTGTCGTTCACCCTGATGAGCTCCGGGCCGGCCGCGGTGCCCTCGCAGGGGCGCGTGGACGACGCCCAGCGGCTCATCGGCTACCTGGGCGGCGACCCGACGCCGGAGCGGCTGGCGGAGCTGTGGGAGCGGTTCCTGGACGCCCCCGCCCGGTCGAGCGGCCTCGCCGAGGACATCCTGGCGTTCCTGCGCACGCGGATGCTGGCGAACAGCCCGCGGGGGCTGGTGCGGATGTGCGAGGAGATCCTGTCCGCGGGCGACCGGACGGCGGAGCTGGCCGCGACGGACCTGCCGAAGATGGTGCTGTACGGCGAGAACGACGACGCCTGGCCGCCGGACCTGCAGGCCGCCATGGCGGACAAGCTGTCCGCGCGCAAGGTGGTCGTGCCGGGGGCGGCCCATTCCCCGAACGTCGAGGCCCCGGAGACCACGGCGAGCGCCCTGACCCGCTTCTGGAACACGGTGGAGACCCCCGCCCGCGACAACCTGTGACGGTGTCGGGGAGGCCGGGGAGCCGGGAAGGCTAGGGAAGCCGGGGAGCGGCAAGGCCGGGGAGGCCGGGGTTGAAACGGACACCTTGAGTGCCGGTTTTCGCGGTGCGGGTGGGTGGACGCCCGGCTGGTGCCCTACTGCGGGCCGCTTGCCGTCCGGCGGGCTGCTCTCGGTCCCGGCGGATGGGCGGCTGAGCAGGTACCCCGCTCCCGGCCCCAGCCGGGCGGCAGGCGTGTGCGTGCTCGCCGGTAATGGCAGCAACGACAACAGCAGGGCGGTCTCCCGGTCCTGCTTGCCGTCCGGCGGGCTGCTCTCGGTCCGGGCGGATGGGCGGCTGAGCCGGTACCCCGCTCCCGGCCCCAGCCGAGCGGCAGGCCGTCGGGGTGCAAGGTGGAGAGCGGCGACGAGGAAAGGCCGGCGACCCCTCCGCTAGCGCTGTCAGGCGGCAGGCGTGTGCGTGCTCGCCGGTAACGGCAGCAACGACAACAGCAGGGCGGCTCCCCGGCCCCGCCTGCCGTCCGGCGGGCTGCTCTCGGTCCGGGCGGTTCCGCGACCGGGTGGGTGCCTGGTCGCCCGCGCTCGTGGCGGCCGCCGCGCCCCTACTCCGCGATGATCTCGACGAAGGTGCTGTCATTCCGGCCGTTTTGACAGCACGTCTGTCGAGATCATCGCGGAGGGGGCAGGCGGGTGGTGAGGGGCATCTTGGGTGGTGAAATCGACACCTGATCTGCATAAAAGCGTCGATTTCACGACGCGGGACGGCCGAGCCCCGCGCCGACCGCCCGTTATGCCCGGTATGCGCCGCCCGGGGGCCCCTCCGCGATGATCTCGGGGAAGCCGGGCCTGAAACGGGCGCGGCAACCCCGGCTTCCCCGGGATCGATGAGCGGACGGGGCCTCTAGACCCAGGAGTCGAAGTTGCCCGACTCCTCCTCGACCGTGGTCTCCGGGCCGCGGTCGGGCAGGACGCGGGTGTCCGGCGGCAGGGACATGAGCACCTCGCCGACCGAGTGCAGCTGCCGGGTGTAGTCGATGTACCCGTCGCCCACCGTGCCCAGCTCGCCCGCGAGCAGGGTGTCGCCGCTGAAGACGGCGCCCAGCTGGGAGATGTAGTAGCCGACGCTGCCCGAGGAGGTCCCGGGCAGGCCCAGAACGTCGATCTCCAGGTCGCCGGCGCTGAACGAGCCGCCCGCCTCGATCTCGATCTCCGGCGGGTGCTCGGCGCCGTGCACCTTGCGCCACGGGCGCAGCTCGCGGCGGTGCAGGGCGATGGGGGCCTCGTCGCGCTCGGCCACCTTCACCGCCGCACCGATGTGCGTGTTGTAACCGTTGGTGCAGGCCACCAGGTACACCTCGCGGTCGCCGACCGCCTCCATGATCGCCTCGGCGTCGTGGGCGGGGTCGATGACGATGACGCCCTCGTCGTCGGCCTTCACCACCCAGGTGTTGTTGACGACCTTGTACTCCTCGCCGTCGACCTCCAGCGTCCCGGCGGTGCGCACGCGCTGGACGCCGTCGTCGTCGGGCTCGTCGATGCCCGGCTCCTCGGGCTCGATCTCCCGCTTCTTCTTGGCGGCGGGCTTGTCGTCCGACTCGTCCTCGTCGTCCTCGGACTCTTCGTCTTCGTCGTCCTCGGCGGCGTCCGCGTCGGCGCCCTCGGACTCCGACCCGGCCTCCGTGTCGGAGTCGGTGTCGGTGTCGGAGGAGTCGTCCTCCGTCTCCTTCTCGGACTTCTTCTCGGTCTCCTCGTCCGAGTCGTCCTCGTCGGCGGCCTCCTCGTCGGCGGCGGCCTTCTTCTCCGGCTCCTTCTCGTCGGAGTCGGTGTCCTCGGCGCCCTCGGAGTCCTCGTCCTCCGCGTCGGCGGACTTCTCCTCGGCCGGCTTCTCCTTCTCGCCGCCGTCGGCGTCCGCCTTACCCGCCTTCTCCGCGGTCTCCGCGTCCGATCCGGCCTCCTCCTCGGCGGCCTCCTTCTCGTCCGCGGACTCGTCGATCGCCACCGCGGAGGCCTCCTCGGCCTCGCCGGTCCCCTTCTTCTTGCCCTTCCGCTTCCAGAACACGGTGCCGACCCTTCGATTCGCGTCCGAACTTCCGATACGTGCGGGACCATTGTGGCGGCCCCCGCGGGTGCGCCGGTACCCCGCGCACGCGACCGGTCACCCTGGCATCCGGCCGCTAAGCCTCCCATAAGCGGCGCTGGTCACCCACGGGTGATCGGCGCCGCCCCGGTGGCGGGCGCGGTCAGGCGCTCGAACTCCTCCGGCGCCGTCGTACGCGCCCCGATGCGGTGGCCGGTCAGCGCCCCATGGTCGTCGCTGGACCCGGTCACCGCCAGCCCCAGATCCCGCGCCACACCCCGCCAGTGCTCCGCCTCGGCCTCCTCGTGGCTCGGGTGGTCGGCCTCGATGGCACCGAGCCCGGCACGCGCCATCCGCTCCACCAGGTCCTCGGGGACCGCCCCGGTCAGCATGCCCTCCGACCGCGCCGGGTGCGCCAGTGAGCACACCCCTCCGGCCGCGCGCACCGCCGCGACGGCGCGCACCGGGTCGAGGGCGTAGCGGGTGACGTAGGCGGGCCCGCCGGAGCCGATCCACCGGTCGAAGGCGTCCTGCACGTCGGCGGCGCCCCCGGCCTCGACGATGGCGCGGGCGATGTGCGGACGTCCGACGACCACTCCCGCCTCCCGCGCCCCGTCTCCGGCCGACCCTGCGTCCCCGAAGGCGATCTCCTGCACCCGGTCCCAGGTGACGCCGATCCCGGCCTCCCCCAGCCGACGCACCATCTCGCGCGCCCGGTTCACCCGGTCGTCGCGGATCCGGCGCAGCTCCCCGGCCAGCTCCGGGGCGTCGGCGTCGAAGAGGTAGGCGGCCAGGTGCACGCTGGACCCCTGGTAGGCGCAGGACAGCTCCATGCCGGGGATCAGGGTGAAGCCGGGGGGCAGCACCTTCGCGGCCTCGGCGATGCCTGCGACGGTGTCGTGGTCGGTGAGCGCGAGCACGTTCACCCCCGCCGCGCGCGCGTGGCCGATGACGTCGGAGGGGGCGTCGGTCCCGTCGGAGACCGCGCTGTGCGTGTGCAGGTCGATGCGTGTGCGCGTCACCGCACCGATTCTAGGGACACGGCCGCCTCAGAGAGGCTCGTCGCCGTCCACCGGCCGCAGCGCGGTCTCCAGGAAGGGCGACGGCGCCCCGAACGGCGGCGGCAGGGTCGCCCCGTCCACCCGGTCGCGCAGGTCCCGCAGGCCGGACAGCTCGCAGGTCAGGACCCCGGTGTCGGCGGGGCTCAGCACCAGCCACAGCCAGCTCGCGTACGCCTCGCCCGCGTAGACGGCGGTGCGCGTCCCTCCGGTGTCCACGCTCCACATCGGGATGTCGTGGCCGTCGTGGCGCACCCGCAGCTCCGGCGGGCCCTTGTCGAACCCGGCCCCGGGGTCGGGGCCGATCAGCCCGGCCAGCCGCGCCCCCAGCCCGACGCCGGGGTCCTCGGCGACGACCGCCATCTCCCCCACCCCGCCGAGCGGAGCGGGCCCGGAGAGGGCGACCGCGATCCCGAGGGCGCCGCTGCGCTCGTCACCGGCGTGCGCGAAGCCGGTGACCACCCAGCCCACCGGCAGCGGCCACGGAAGCCACACCGGCACCTGAGCGGCGTCCAGCAGGAGGTCCAGCGAAGTCTCGCCCGGTTCGCGGGCCGGTTGCAACGGCGCCACCGGGCCGTGTGCGGCGCACTGCCAGGCGCTCGTCCACAGGCCCGGGGGCCGGACGCGGCGCCCGCAGCGGGGACACGAGGGTTCTCGCAACATGGTCACCCCGATGGATACCCCGCCGACCTGCGCGGAAACTCCGGCCGTGCAGGTGAGGCGTCAGGGCGCCGCGGGTCCGCCCGCGGGCGGCGGTTCCCGGTACGGCCCGGCGGCGTTCCCTCCCGGGTAGAGGCCCGGCGGCGGGGTGGTGAAGTGCGTGCCGTGCGGCGCCGGGTCCACCGGGGCCTGCGGCCGCGGCTCGGCGACGGGACTCACCGGCGACTGCTGGAGCGCCCAGTGCGGCAGCCGCCGCCGCGCGGGCGGCTCCGGGTGGTCGTCCGGGTCGCCGGGGACGGTCCGGCGCACGCCGGTCCGCCGCGCCAGCAGCGCCACGACCGTGCAGTACACCAGCATCTCCCCGGTGGTGCCCACCACCCCGGTCCACGAGCCCGACCCGGTGCCAGCGTCGGCCAGTCCGCCCTCATAGGCCGTGAGCGCGAAGGCCGCCAGGTTGTGCACCACGTGCAGACCGATCGCGGCCTCCAGGCCGCCGGTGTACCAGGTCAGCCAGGCCGCGGCCAGGCCGAACACCGCCACGTCCAGCAGCGCCCAGTCCTGGTAGTCGTGCATCAGGGCGAACACGGTGCCGCTGACGAGGATCGCCGCGACCGGCGTGCGCAGCGCGCGCGAGACCACCGACGTGCCGCGCGGCTTGTCGGCGGGGCGGCCGAAGGACCCCACCGCCTGCATGATGAAGCCGCGCAGGGCGATCTCCTCGGCCGAGGCCTGGAAGGGGACCAGCAGCACGATGACGGCCAGCGCCGGGAGGAACCGCTCCATGCCGACGAACGGGCCCGCGAACGCCACGTCCCCGCCGGTGAGCAGCTGCAGCGTGTACAGCGCCCCCAGGTACAGGCCGACCACCGGCACCGCCACCAGCGCGCACACGCCCAGCCACCGGCCGCGCAGGCGCCCCTCGACCGACATCAGCGACCCCACCGGCCGCCACTGCACGGTGCGCACCACAAGGAACGCGATCGGCGTCATCGTGGACAGCACGACGAGCATGAAGGCCAGGTCGGGCACTTCGGCGCCGAACGGGGACTCGCCGCTGGTCGGCCGCCCCTCCAGCACCATGTAGATGCCGGCGGCCATGAACATCACGATCTGGGTGAGGAGCACCAGCAGCACCGCGACCACCGTCGCGAGCAGCGGGATCCACCAGCGGAACCGCCAGGTGCGGGCGAGCCGGTGATAGGGCGTCCCGGGGCGGGCCGACGCGGGCCCGACCCCTGTGGGGCGGGGCGGCTCCGGCGGCGGCCACGCCCACACGGGGCGCCCGCCCTCCATCGAGGCGCCGTCCGGCGGACCGGCCCACGCCTGGGGACCCGAATCCCCTGTACCCCGGCCCCGCTCCCAATCCGGCGGTTCGGACGACCATGACGCGTCCGGCGGCGGTGGCGTATTTCTCATCGTTTGCCGAGATTACTATCCGGCCATGTATTGCCGCTGTTAAGAACCCGCCGCATCCGTTCCCAGGGATGCGCAGCTCGTGGGCCCCGCGCGCGCGGGACCGTGCACGCACCCGCGCGGGGACCCCCCTGAACGCGCGCGGAGTCCGGCACGGCCCCGGCCCGGCTCGGGCGCGGTCACGCGCCGCCTTCCCCCGCGCCTTCGGCGTTCCCGTCGCGGCCCCCGTCGAGCGCGAACGCCCGCAGCTTGTCGGGATTGCGCTGAACGAGGATGTTCGTGAAGCGCCCCTGGGAGATCTCCGCCACGAAGAGACCGACGACATGGCCGTCCGGCATCCGCATCACCACCGCGGGGCCGCCGTTGACCTCGACCTCCTCGGCCGCCGCCCCCGGGTACTTGGGGCCGAGGGCCGCGAGGAAGCGGGCGCACTTGGCGGCGCCGTGGATCGGGTTGAGCGCGGCCCGCACCCTGCCCCCGCCGTCGGTCACCAGCTGCGCGTCCTCGGCCAGCATGTCCTTGAGGGCGTCGACGTCGCCGACCGCGGCCGCCGCGAGGAACCGCTCGGTCAGGCGGCGCCGCTCGGCCTCGTCGGCGGTGAACCGGGGCCTGCTCTCCCGCACGTGGGCGCGGGCGCGGTGGGCGATCTGCCGCACGGCGGGCTCCTCCCGGCCCACCGCCGCGCCGATCTCGGCGTAGGGCAGGCCGAAGACCTCGCGCAGCACGAACACCGCCCGCTCCACCGGCCCCAGCCTCTCCAGCACCACGAGCATCGCGTAGGAGACCTCGTCCGCGCGCTCGACCTCCTCGGCCGCGTCAGGGGCGGTCGCGACGGGCTCGGGCAGCCACGGGCCGACGTAGGTCTCCCGCCTGGCGCGCGCCGAGCGCAGCCGGTTCAGCGCGGTGTTGGTGACCGAGCGCACCAGGTAGGCGCGGGGCTCGGCGATGTCGGAGCGGTCGCGGCGGTCCCAGGAGATCCAGGTCTCCTGGACGCAGTCCTCGGCGTCGTGGACGCTGCCGAGCATGTCGTAGGCGACACCGAACAGCAGCCTGCGGTGGCGCGTGAACTCCCGCTCCCGGTCCGAACCGCCCTGCACCCCGGTGTCCGGCGTCCCGGGCTCGCCCATGCCTGTTCCCTCCTCGGTCGCGGCCGCCCATGGCGGCGGCGGAATCGTGCCACAGTAGAGGACACGGCCCGGGGCCGATCCGTGACACCGGGCGCGCCGGCCGCCGCGCCCGCGCCCTCGCCGGTACCCGGACCGGCGCCGGGGACTCCCGCCTGACCTGCGAATTAGGGTACCCTTACCAGGTATCCCCGCGTGTTCTCGTCACGGCGCGCGATCATTACCATGGGGTACATGTCCTCCACTCCCACCACCGAGCAGGTGAACGCGGCCCTGGCGACCGTCCAGGACCCCGAGATCCGCCGTCCCATCACCGACCTCGACATGGTCAAGAGCGTCGACATCGCCGACGGCGGTGCCGTGCACGTCGGCATCTACCTGACGGTGGCCGGCTGTCCCATGAAGGGCCGGATCGAGAAGGACGTCACCGAGGCCGTCTCCAAGGTCGAGGGCGTCACCCGGGTGGACGTCGAACTCGACGTGATGAGCGATGAGCAGCGCAAGGCCCTGCAGACCAAGCTGCGCGGCGGCCAGGCGGAGAAGGAGATCCCCTTCGCCAAGCCGAACTCGCTCACCAAGGTCTTCGCCGTCGCCTCCGGCAAGGGCGGCGTCGGCAAGTCGTCGGTGACCGTCAACCTCGCCGCCGCCATGGCCGCCGAGGGGCACAAGGTCGGCGTGGTCGACGCCGACATCTACGGCCACTCGGTGCCGCGGATGCTGGGCGTGGAGCTGCCGCCCACCAAGGTCGAGGACATGATCCTGCCGCCGGCCGCGCACGACGTGAAGGTCATCTCGGTCGGCATGTTCACCCAGGGCAACCAGCCGGTGGTGTGGCGCGGCCCGATGCTGCACCGGGCGCTGCAGCAGTTCCTCGCCGACGTCTACTGGGGCGACCTGGACGTGCTGCTGATGGACCTGCCCCCGGGCACCGGCGACATCGCGATCTCCGTCGCCCAGCTGCTGCCGAGCGCCGAGATCCTGGTGGTGACCACGCCGCAGCAGGCCGCCGCCGAGGTGGCCGAGCGCGCCGGGGCGATCTCCGCGCAGACCCACCAGCGGGTCGCCGGGGTCATCGAGAACATGTCGTACTACGTGGCGCCCGGCAGCGACGAGCGCACCTACCTGTTCGGCGAGGGCGGCGGCCAGAAGGTCGCCGACGGCCTGACCACGGCGCTGGGCGCCGAGGTGCCGCTGCTCGGCCAGGTGCCGCTGGACGTGCGCCTGCGCGAGGGCGGCGACGAGGGCAAGCCGCTGGTGCTGTCCGACCCCGACTCCGAGGCGGGCGGCGTGCTGAACGGCATCGCCGACAAGCTCGCGGGCAAGCCGCGCGGCCTGTCCGGTATGCAGCTGGGGATCAGCCCGACCCGCAAGTAGGCGCGGGGACACCGACGAGGAGGGGGGGCCGGGTGCCCGGCACCGAGGACTACCGGACGTGGCTGGGCGTCGCCCTGGAGGAGGCCCGCGCGGGCCGCGCCGAGGGCGGCGTCCCGATCGGGGCGGCGCTGATCGGCCCCGGCGGCGAGGTGCTCGGCCGCGGGCACAACCGCAGGGTGCAGGACGGCGACCCGTCCGCGCACGGGGAGACGGCGGCCTTCCGCGACGCCGGGCGCCAGCGCTCGTACGCGGGGACCACCATGGTGACCACGCTGGCGCCGTGCTGGTACTGCAGCGGGCTGGTGCGCCAGTTCGGCATCTCCCGCGTGGTGGTCGGCGAGAAGCGCACCTTCTCCGGCGGCCAGGACTGGCTGGCCGAGAACGGCGTCGAGGTGGTGGTGCTCGACGACGAGGAGTGCGTGCGGATGATGACCGGGTTCATCGCCGCCGAGCCGGCCCTGTGGAACGAGGACATCGGCGAGGACGGGTAGCCGCCCCGCCACGGTGCGAAGGCCTCCGGAAGGGATCCCTTCCGGAGGCCTTCGCCGTTCCACGGGTCAGTTGCCGCCGGGGCTGGGGTCGGAGGTCCGCTCGTCCTCGTCCCCCGCGCCACTGCCGCCGGCGCCGCCGCCGTCGATGATCTCCTGCACGACCACGTCCGCGCGGTCGGAGGGGATGGCGAAGCCCAGGCCGATGCTGCCGCTCTGCTCGCCGGTGGCCGTGCCCATGGTGGCGATGGCGGTGTTCACGCCGATCACCCGCCCCTCCAGGTCGACCAGCGGGCCGCCGGAGTTGCCGGGGTTGATGGCCGCGTCGGTCTGCAGCGCGTCGATGTCGGTGCGGTCGCCGTCCTCGCCCAGCGCCACCTGGCGGTCCTTGGCGCTGATGATGCCGGTGGTCACGGTGCCCGCCAGGCCCAGCGGGGCGCCGATGGCGATGACCTGGTCCCCCACCGTCACGTCCTCGGAGGTGCCGAACTCCAGCGGCTCCACCTGCTGGGGGCGCTCCACCTTGACCACCGCCAGGTCCGACTCGGGCCGGGTGCCCACGATCTCGGCGGGGCTGGAGCGGCCGTTGCCGTAGACGACCTCCATGCCGTCCTCCAGGGCGCCGGCCACGTGGTAGTTGGTCACCACGTGGTCGCCCTCGATGACGAACCCGGAGCCGTTGCCGCCCTGGCTGCGGTCGCTCGGCTGGATGGACACCACGCTGGGGCTGACCCGCTGGGCCACCCCGGCGATGGTGTCGGGGGCGCGGCTGGGGGCGTCGCTGGGCAGTGCGGTGTTGAGCTTGGGGCCGTCGGAGGTGGGCTCGGCGTCGAGCCCGCCGATGCCGCCGCCGACGTAGCCGCCGACCCCGGCCGAGACCAGGGAGACGACGAGCACGGTCACCAGCACCGCCCACACCGGCATGCCCTTGCGGGGGCGGCGCGGCGGCGGCCCGGGCGGGGGTGCCGCCGCGTAGCCCTCGGGGCCCGGAGGCCCCTGCGGCGGCTGTCCGCCGCCGGGGAAGCCGCCCGGAGGGGGGCCACCGGGGGGCCGGGCCCCCGGAGGAGGGCCACCGGGGACCTGTGGGCCGCCGGGCGCACCGGGCCCGTGCAGGCCACTGGGCCCCTGCGAGCCGCCGGGCGCGCCGGGTCCGTGCGGGCCACCGGACGCGCCGAGCCCGGGCTGGCCGCCGGGTGCACCGGCCCCCTGATGGCCGCCGGGGCTCCGCGGCGGAGGCCCCGCGGGGCCGGAGCCCGACGGCTGGGGGCCGGTCCCGGCCGCGGCCGGCCAGGGCCGGGGAGGCTCGCCGCCCGGCTGCTGCGGCCGTGACGGCGTCCCCCGGCCGTCCGGGGAGGGGGGTCCGGTCTCGTCGGTCATGAAGTCTCCGTCTGTCGCTGCCGCCCCCGATTGTGGGGGTGGTGGCGTAAACCGTCGGTTAGCGGGCGGTACGAGCGGTGCGCGCGGTCCGGCCGGTGTCGGCTGCGGTACACCGAGTCTCCGACGGCGTACTTTACGTCCCCGAAGGGCGGTATACCCCATCGGCCCGCCACCGCGCTCGCCCGGCCCGCGCCACCGGCCACAGGCGGCCACAATGCCCTTTCGAGAATGCCCGCCCGGGACGCCCGCAGGTGACCGTCCGCGCGAGCGGTGTCACATCCGACAGCCGCGCCCCGCGGACTCCCCGACCTGGCGGAACGGCAGGCGGCCGAGAGGCGGGGAAGAGAACGAGGACGGGGACGACAAGGGCGCACGCCCCTCCCCGCAGCATTGTCGAAGGCGGACGTGCAACTGGTCACCGCAGAGGGCTCACCAGGTACCCCCACTCCAGGCCCCCGCCCGAGCGGCAGGCCCCCTCCCAGTCCCGGTAGGCGGCAGAACAAGTACCTCATCCCAGGACCCCGCCCGAGCGGCAGACCCCGGGGGGTGGGGCCGAGGGCAGCGACGACAAAGGCCAGCGGTCCACGCCCCAGCGCCCTCGGCCACCCGGCGTGTGCGTGGTCACCGTGAAGGGCAGCGACGGCGACGGCCAAGCGGGCCCCCGCCCCCACCAGCCAGGCGGCAGCCCCCTCCCAGTCCAGGTAGGCGGCAGAACAGGTACCCCGCTCTAGCCCCCTGGCCGGGCGGCGGGCCCCGGGGGTGTGGGGGCAAGGGCAGCGACGGCAACAGCCAAGCGGCCCCCGCCCCCACCAGTCAGGCGGCAGACCCCAGGGGCGTGGGGCCGAGGGCAGCGACGGCAACAGCCCAGCGGTTCCCCGGCCCAGCCTGCCGTCCGTCCGGGCGGCGGCGCGGTGGGGCGGGCGCTCGCCCGCGCTCGTGGAGGCCGCCGGCCCGCCCGGGTGGCGCATACCGGGCATACCGGACTGCGGGAGAGGGGGCCGCGCATCCAGCGTCGTGAAATCGACGCTTTTTCGCAGATCAGGTGTCGATTTCACCACCCAAGATGCCCCTCGCCACCCGCCCGCCCCCTCCGCGATGATCTCGACAGAAGTGCTGTCAAAACGCCCGGAATGACAGCACCTTCGTCGAGATCATCGCGGAGTAGGGGCGCGACGGCCGCCGTGGGCGCGGGCGACCACGTACCCCGCCCCCGCGCCGTCCTCCCCGGACCGTGAGGAACCCGCCGGACGGCAGGCAGGGCCGGGGAACCGCCCCGCTGTCGCCGTCGCTGCCATCACCGGCGACCACGCACACGCCCCACGGCCGACGGCGCTACCCGAGGGGCCGCCGACCTCCGTCGTCGCCGCCCTCCGCCTCGCACCCCGTCGGCCCGCCGCCCGGGCGGGGTGCGTGAGCGGGGTACCAGGCCAGCCGCCATCCTGCGGGCAGGGAGCCCGCACCGCCGTCAGGGGCACTGCAACCGCGCCCTACCGACCGACCAGGGCCGCCCGAAGGGACCGCGTCCCCGCCATGGACATCAGGACGCCCGGCCGCAGTCGTGGCGATGCTGTGGCCGGGGTCGACACGTCAGATGCCGAGCCATTCTCCGAACCTGTCGAAGCCCCGTCGAATGCGGCCCCAGAAGCCCGGGGCGTCCGGGGACGGCAGGGCCGCGGCCGCCGAAGCGACCGAATCACCGGGCGCATCGGCGAGGATCGTGTACACGTGCTCGTCCGACTCCCACATGCGCAGCTGCCGCCCGGACTCGCCCACGTAGACGGTCCCGCCGCCGTCGTTCACCGCGCGCACCCCGTCGGCGGACTCCAGCGACCCGGCGTCGAGGCGGCCCTGCTGCACGAACACCGAGACCACGGACAGCCCGTCGGTGTACCCCAGGTGCACCACCCGCCCGGTCGGCGCGCGCGCCGAGCGCGCCTCGACCAGGCGCATGTTCCAGGAGATCCGCTCCGGCAGCCGCCAGCCGCCCTCGCGCAGCCGCCGCAGCTCGTCGGCTCCGAGCGGCCGCCCCCAGGCCTCGGCCTCCGCAGCGGTCCCCCCGCCCCCGTCGGCGCGGACGTCCTCCCCGCCCGGTTCGCCGATGCGGGTGAACTCCACCGTATGCACCGGCCGCCCGTCGGCGTCGACGCTCTCCCGGCGCAGCGGCAGCCCGGACTCCCGGTCGACCCAGAAGCGCCCCGCCGCGCTGCCGTCCGCGCGCAGCGCCTCCACGATGCGCGCCGACCGCCCGGCGACCTCGCCGTCCCCGGCACCGATCACCCGGTAGTTCTCGGCCAGGGCGTCGAGCATGGCCTCGTCCAGGGCGGGGAAGGCGCTGGACCGGCCCGGCGGCAGCGGGTGCTCCCCGCCGGCGTCGGCGACCAGTCCGACGCGCAGCCCCGCCCCGGGCACGTGCTCCACCTCGACCAGCCGGTGCTCGGTCCCGGCGGGGCCGGTGGTGCTGATCGCCTGAACCCCTTCATACGGCTGCTCGCGGGCGGCCTTGGCCGCGCGGCGCAGCACCCCCATGGCGTCGTCGCTGCCGGACGCCGGACGCTGGGCGGCCTGGGGCGCCGCAGATGCGGCGGGGAGCACCACCAGCAGCACCGCGCAGCACAGGACCAGCACCAGCAGCACGGCGGCCCGCGGCCCGGGGGCCGCGCCACCGCCGCTGTGCCGTGCGCTGAGGGGTCGGTCCGGGGCGCTCACCACGCCCGGGGAGTGTCGGTGCGGGTGTCGCCGTCGCCGCCGTCAGGGCCGGCATCGGCGGCGCCGT
The DNA here is from genome assembly GCF_027706725.1 of Nocardiopsis endophytica. Classification (GTDB taxonomy): domain Bacteria; phylum Actinomycetota; class Actinomycetes; order Streptosporangiales; family Streptosporangiaceae; genus Nocardiopsis_A; species Nocardiopsis_A endophytica. The sequence goes on along the minus strand of NZ_JAQFWQ010000009.1, from coordinate 41,817 downwards.
CAGTGCCGTCGGTGCCGTCCCGGCCCTCGCGGCCGTCCCGGTCCCGGTCGCCGACGTCCTCACGGCCGGAACCGTCGGCGCTCCCGCCGTCCTCCGGGTCGTGGAGGGCGGGAACGGCGCCCCGCTCCTTGTCCCCTCCGGCGCGGCGCTCGTCGTGCCCGGGCGGCAGCACGGCCTCCCCGGCCGTCAACGCGTGCTCCAGCGTGTAGTCCGGAAGGGGCGGCCGGACCACGGGGCCGGGATCCTCCTCGCCTCCGGCGACGAAGGCACCCCCCAGGGCCACCGCGACGAGCGAGGCGCCCGCCATGGCGTAGCGGGGGTAGCGCGGGCTGCGCCGGCGCTGCCGCGCGGCGCGGGGGCGGCGTTCGGCGGCTTCCAACTCCCGCCGGTCCTCGCCCGAGGACCGGAAGGGTAGGAATGCCGCCGCAGCGCGGAGCGCTGACGCCTGCGGGCGCCGCCGTGCCGTGGGCCCACCGGGCCCACCCGCGTCGACCGCGCCGAAGCCCGGCCTCCCGCCCAGGCCCGGTCCGTCGCCGAGCCCCGGCCCGTCACCGAGCGCGGGCCCAGACCCCAGCGGCGCCGACCCGCCGAAAGGGTGCGGCCCCCCGCCCCGGTCCGGGGGCCCCTGCGGCGGCTCCGCCGCCGGGCTCCCCAGCGCCGACAGGCGCCCCAGCAGGTCCGCCGCGGGCTCGGGGCCGTCCAGGCCGTGCAGGCGCCGCTTGAGGCGGCGCAGCATGTCCGCCTCGAAGCGGCAGGGGTCGCACGAGGCCAGGTGGATCAGGGCCCGGTCCCGCTCGGCCGCCCCCAGCTCGCCGTCGACGAGTGCGGACAGGCGTTCACCCAAGTGCTCCGTGGTCATTCCGCCTCCCGGGTCCGAACGTTCGGCGGCGCGGAACCGGCTCCGTCCGCCCCCGGGTCCTCGGGGGCCGCGGACCCCTGCCGGGCCGCCATCCTGCGGCGGTGCTCCAGGGCCTTGCGCAGCTGCGCGCGCCCCCGGTGGATCCTGCTGCGCACGGTGCCCAGCTTGACCCCCAGCGTCGCCGCGATCTCCTCGTAGGACAGCCCTTCGATGTCGCACAGCACGACCGGCGCGCGGAACTCCGCGGGCAGCGCGTCCAGCGCCGCCTGCACGTCGGCGTCGAAGTGCCGGTCGTCGTAGGACTGGGCGGGCGAGGGCTCGCGACCCTGCAGCCGCTCGTCGGCGTTCTCGGCCAGGCCCTCGAAGCGGATGCGCGCCTTGCGGCGCGCCATGTCGAGGAAGAGGTTGGTGGTGATGCGGTGCAGCCACCCCTCGAACGTTCCGGGGGTGTAGGTGGACAGCGACCGGAACACCCGGATGAAGACCTCCTGGGTGAGGTCCTCGGCGTCGTGCTTGTTCCCGGTGAGGCGGAAGGCGAGCCGGTAGACCCTGCCGGAGTGGTTGGCGACCACGTCCTCCCAGCTCGGGGGTTCCCACTGCTCGAAGTCCACGGCAGCGTCGGGGTCGGCCACCGCTACTCCTTTCACTCGTCCCGGGCACCGGTCGCGGCGCCGCGGGGAGGGTCCGCGGGCCGGGTCGCCGGTTCCGGGGAGGGCTCACGTCGCCCACCGGGTTCGGTCCCGTCGGTACCTTCCCCTGGTCCAACGCCGGGACGCTCAGAATAAGTTCCTCCGGGACCGGTTCCCCCGGACCGCGTCCGGCCCCCTTCGGCGCCACCGGTCCGGCGCGAGGTTTCGTGCACGCGTTCCGGCCGGTCGAAGGGCTACGCTGGCCCTGACGAGACCGCCCGGAGGCTGAGGAGGCCGCCATCACCGGCACAGAAGAGACCCCCGCGCGGGGCGTGCGGTCGGGCGCCGCCGCGCAGGCGGCACTGGCGGCGGTGCGCACCGCGGCACGCGGCGCGCCGGTGCGCCCGGTGGGCGAGGAGTCCGGATCGGCGCTGCGCTTCCTGGCCGCCGCCATCGGCGCGCGCGCCGTGGTGGAGATCGGCACGGGGTGCGGCGGCTCGGGCATCTGGCTGCTGCGCGGCATGGACCCTGAGGGCATCCTCACCACCGTGGACGTCGACCCGGTCTGCCAGGAGGCCGCGCGCGAGGCCTACCGGACGGCCGGGTTCTCGCCCAACCGGACCCGGCTGATCCGCGGCGCCGCCCTGGAGGTGCTGCCCCGGCTCACCGACGGCGCCTATGACATGGTCTTCGCCGACGCCGCCAAGACCGAGTACCCCGACTACCTGCGGGAGGCGCTTCGGCTGCTGCGCCCGGGCGGCGTGGTGCTGTTCCACGGTGCCGCCGACGCGGCCCCGGACGGCCCGCTCAGCGCAACCGACGCCGACGCGGTCGGTGTGCGCGAGACCGCCCGCGCGGTCCGTGAGGACGAGACGCTGGTCCCGCTGATGCTCCCGGTGGGCGGCGGCCTGCTGGCGGCGATCCGCGGCACGGACGCCCAGGCGTGAACGGGCCGCGGGCCTCCCGCCCGACCAGGTGGACGCGACCCTCGAAGGACGCCGTCGGGTCGCCCGGTGGGTGGATGTCACAGGTGAGGGCCCTGCCGAACGACAACGGAGACCACGGGCGGACCGCAGGGGGCCAGCCCTGCCGACTCCGCCGCCGAACGCCGCCCCTGCGCCGTTGATCTCGGGAAAAGCGCCCTTACGAGCGGCCCGGAAGCGTCGTTTCTCCCGAGATCAACGCCGAGCACGCGGCGCGGCCGAGTGCCCCACCACCGGGTCTCTCCCGTTCACGCAGGCGGGCCACAGGCCCGTCGGGCCACTGCGGCTCAGCGCCGCCCCGATCCGGCCGCGGGTTCCGACCGGCGCCGGCGGCCGCCCCGTCCGCTCGGCCGTCGGGCGGCCGCCGCCCTCGTGCGACGGCCGCCCGACGGCCGATCAGGGGAACACGCGCCCCCGCTACCCCTCCAGCCAGCGCAGGAGGGTGCGGGTGGCGAACCCGGTGCCGCCCTTGGTGAGCAGGCCCTGGTCGACCATGGACCGCCCGGGGCCGGCCACGTCCAGGTGCGCCCACGGCAGGCCGCCGGTGAACTCCCGCAGGAACAGGGCCGCCTCGGTGGCGCCGGGGTGGCCGTAGTCGCCGCTGGTGCCGATGTTGGCCAGGTCGGCCACGCGCGAGCGGACCGTGTCCGCGTACTCCTCGGTCAGCGGCAGGCGCCACAGCGGCTCGCCGGAGCGCTCACCGGCCTCCAGCAGCGCCCGCGCCAGGGCGTCGTCGGTGGCGAACAGGGCGCCCATGCCGGTGCCCAGCGCCACCTTGGCCGCCCCGGTGAGGGTGGCCACGTCCACCAGGGCGTCCGGCTCCAGCTCGGCCACCGCGTAGTCGAGGGCGTCGGCCATCACCAGCCGCCCCTCGGCGTCGGTGTTGAGCACCTCGACCGTGCGCCCGCCGTAGGTGGTGAGCACGTCGCCGGGGCGCTGCGCGGCACCGGACACCGCGTTCTCGGCCACCGCCAGCAGGCCGGTGACCCGGGTGCGGCAGCCCAGCTCGCCCAGGGCCGACATGGCGCCGACGACCACGGCCGCCCCGCTCATGTCGGTCTTCATGAGCTTCATGTTGTCGTTCGGCTTCAGCGACAGGCCGCCGGTGTCGAACGTGATGCCCTTGCCGACCAGGACGACGTGCCGGTCCGCGCCCTCGGGCGCGTAGTCGATCCGCACCATGCGCGGCGGCCGGGACGACCCCTGCCCCACGCCGAGGATCGCCCCGAAGCCCTCGCGCTCCAGGTCGTCCTCGTCCCAGACCTTCGCCTCCAGGCCGGCGCCGGCCGCGGCCTCGACGGCCCGCCCGGCCAGCCAGGCCGGGTCCTTCTCGGCCGAGGGGGTGTTGACCAGGTCGCGGGCCAGCGCGGCCGCCCGGGCCAGGGCGGTGCCGCGCCGCACGGCCTCCACCGGCTTGCCGTCGCCGTCACCGCAGGCCAGCGCGATCTCCCCGACGGGCTCGGGGCCCTTGGGCGCGCGGGCCAGGGTGAACCGGTAGGAGGCGAGCAGCGCGCCCTCGGCGAACGCCGCGGCGCCCTCGCCCTCGTCCCCGGACAGGCCGGGCGCGCCCGCGGGGATCGCCGCCCGGCTCCGCCCCTTGGCCAGGCGGGCCAGTGCGGCCCCGGCGGCGCGCATGTCCGCGGGCGTGCCCTCCCCGATGCCCAGCAGGGCCACCCGCACCAGTCCGCCGCCCAGGTCGGCGGCGAACTGCGCCGTCTCCCCGGCCCGGCCGGACAGCTCGTAGTGGGCGACCAGCTCGGCGAGGGGCGCCGGCAGTCGCGCGTCCAGGTCGTCCGGGAGGCCGCCGGGCGGACCGCCGACCGGCTCGGGGCCCTCGGCCCCGGCCCGCACGGCCACCGCCACCAGGTCGGCGCCGGCCTCGGCGACGGATCCCGCCACCGGGTGGATCTGGGTTGGGAAAGGCACGCTCGCTCGCAATCTAGGGGGACGTGTCGGATGCGGCGTCAGACCACCGGCGCTCAGCCGACGGCGCCGTCCAGGGCGTCCTTGAGCTCCTTGGCCTCGTCCGGCGTGAGCTCGACGACGAGGCGCCCGCCGCCCTCGAGCGGGACCCGCATGATGATGCCGCGGCCCTCCTTGGTGACCTCCATCGGACCATCGCTGGTCCTCGGCTTCATCGCCGCCATGCCGTATCCCCTTTCATAAGGAAACTCTCGCGGTGGGCCCCCTCCGGCACCGTGCGGTGCGCCGGAGGCGCACCCGGTCCGATTCCGGGTCCCGTCCGCGCGACTCAGGGTTTCGATCCCTGTTCCGTCATTATCTCGGTTTTGCGACCGGAATGGGAACGATCGGACAGCCGCCGGGCCATCGGCTCCGAGGAATCCGAACAGTAAGGTTATAGCCGCAGCGCCGGAACGCGGGCGCCGGCACCGTTCACCCGAGCCGATCTGGAGTCCCACGTGGCCGACAACGACGCCGACACGGGCGCACCCGAGAGCGTCTCCTACGACCTGAGCGACGGGGTCGCGACCATCACCCTGGAGCGCCCCGACGCGATGAACTCGCTCACCCGGGCCGCCAAGGACGAGCTGCTCGCCGCGGTGGAGCGCGCCAAGTCCGACGCGGGAGCGCGTGCGGTGCTGCTCACCGGCTCGGGCCGGGCCTTCTGCGCCGGCCAGGACCTGCGCGAGCACGCCGAGAACCTGTCCGAGGGCAAGGGCCTGGACGGCACGGTGCGCACGCACTACAACCCGATCGTGTCCGCGCTGGCGAGCATGCCCAAGCCGGTGGTGGCGGCGGTGAACGGGGTGGCGGCCGGGGCCGGCGCCGCCCTGGCGTTCGCCTGCGACCTGCGGGTGGCCTCGGAGAAGGCGAAGTTCTCGATGGCCTTCGCCGGGGTGGGCCTGGGCGCCGACTCGGGGGCCTCCTGGACGCTGCCGCGCCTGGTCGGGCACGCCCGCGCCGCCGAGATGCTGATGCTGGCCGAGCCGGTGGACGCGCAGCGTGCGCTGGAGATCGGCCTGGTCAACCGGGTGGTCCCGGCAGAGGAGCTGGCCGGTGCCGCCCGGGAGCTGGCCGAGCGCCTGGCCCAGGGCCCCACGGTGGCCTATGCGGCGATCAAGGCGGAGCTGGCGTTCGGCTCGGGCCTGGACCTGGCCAACGCGCTGGACATGGAGGCGAGCCTGCAGGAGCAGTGCGCGCAGACCCGCGACCACAAGAACGCCACACTGGCATTCCTGGAGAAGCGCACCCCGGAGTTCGAGGGGCAGTAGCCCCGTTCCCCTGCCCGTGAATGCAATTGCGTGCGGGGAGCGGCGCCGCCCCTCCCCGCACGGCCCTCCGACGGCCGGGGCCGGGGAGGGCCCAGGGGTCCTGCGGGTCACGGCCTGCCGCACGGCGGCCGGGGACGACCCTCGCCGCGTCGCCACGGGCCGACAGCGCCCCGGGCCGACTCCCCCGGTCTCCAGGGAGCACAACGGACCTGCGACGGGCCCACCCGGACGCCGCCCGGGACGGCCGTGGTCCGGACGACGCCCATAGGAGAGGGTCGTGTCCCTTGGAGTGGTGTGATGTCCATCCGCCCGGGTCGGCCCGCCGGTGACGGCCCTGGGGCGGGACCGGCCCACCTTCCCGGACCGAGCTGACACCCGTCCCTCCGGCGAGGCGGCCTCCGGCCGCCCGCCGGGGGCGGTCACAACCGGCGGAAGCCGCACCACTCGGCGGCATTCGGCGGGACACCCTCTAGGAGAGCGTCCCCGTGGAGATCATCGTCGTGCCGTCGTGGGAGGTCGCCTCCCACCGGGCCTCCAGCGTCTCCTCGGCACCGCCCTCGCTCAGGGTCAGCGTCGAGGAGTCCACGCACCGGTCGTCCGGGTCGTAGGTCTCCACGTAGTCGAAGACGAGGCGGCCCCCCTCCCGCTCCTGCAGCGTGAGGCTGCCGCGGCAGTTCAGGGTGAACCACTCCGAGCTGCCGCGTTCGGCGCCCGTCTCCAGCCGCACCCGGGCGTCCCAGTCCGTGACGTGCTCGCCCGCCTCGTTCTCCTGGATCATCTTGCCCTCCCAGGTGCCCGCGAAGGTGTCGGGCACGCTGGCGCCCGGCCCCGGGTCCTGGTCCGGGCCCGGACCGAGCACGAGGGCCGCGGCGGTGCCCCCGGCGACGACCACGGCCGCTCCCGCGGCGACGGAGGCGACGACCCAGCCCTTGCGGCGCCGGGCCGTGTGGCGGGTGGAGCGCGGCGGCGGGTACAGCGACATCCTCCGCACCGGCGAGGGGGCCTCCCCCTCCTCGTGGGCCGGGCGGGGCGGTGAGCCGCTCACCGGGCGCCCCAGGGGCGCGCGGCGGGGCCCGGCCTTCCGTGCATCGCTCTCATCTCTTCCTCCCACGCGAACCGGTTCGGGCCCGGATCGCCCGTCCAGCGATCGAGGATAAGCGACCCCGCGGGCGCCCGCTCCGCGCCCCGGGCGCTCAGGCGCCGCGCCCCAGGAAGCACGTGGCCAGGTGGTCGTCGACCACCCCGGTGGCCTGCATCGCGGCGTAGGCGGTGGTGGGGCCGACGAACCGGAACCCGGCCCTCTTCAGCCGCTTGGCCAGCGCCGTGCTCTCCGGGGTGGACGCGGGAACGTCGGCGTCCCCGGCGGGGGCGGGCCGCCCCGGCTCCGGGGCGTACTCCCACACGGCCGCGGCCAGCCCGCCCGGCAGCTCCAGGGCGGCCCGCGCGTTGCCGATGACCGCCTCGATCTTGGCCCGGCTGCGGATGATGCGGGCGTCGGCGAGCATCCGCTCCACGTCGTCCCCGCCGAAGGCCGCCACCTCCTCGATGGCGAACCCGGCGAAGTGCTCGCGCAGCGCCTCGCGCTTGCGCAGCACGGTCAGCCAGGACAGCCCGGCCTGGAACGCCTCCAGGCTGACGCGCTCGAACATGCCCTGGTCGGTGCGGACCGGCCGCCCCCACTCGGTGTCGTGGTAGGCGGCCAGGTCGGGGGTGCCCAGCGCCCAGGTGCAGCGGGGGCGCCCGTCGGGCCCCGCCGGCGCCGGAGCGTGCGGGGCGGTGTCGTTCGCGGTCATCGGGTCCTCCCGGCCGGGTTCGCTGTCGGGGTGCCGGGAGGGGCGGGTTCAGCCGTGGGCGGCGCGGCCGGCCGCGGCGTCCTCCCGCGGGGCCGCCTTCGCCTCCGGGCCGGCCCCGTCCTCCGGAGCCGCGTCCCGCCCGGGGGCGGGGGCCTCGGAGGGGCCTGGGGCCTGGGGCGCGGGCGCGCCCGCGCCGTGGGAGGGGGCGGCCGCCCGGGGCTCGGAGGGTCCGGCCTGCGGGGGCCGGATCGCCGCGGGACCGCCCACCGGGGGGCGGGGGTAGAGCACCCGCGGACCGGTCGGGGCACCGCCCTCGGCCAGGCGCCGCTCCAGGTCGGCGATGCGCTCGTCCCGCTCGGCCAGCGCCGCCGAGAGCCTGCGCAGCACCTCGTCGACACCGCGGACATGGTAGCCCCAGAACGCCAGCGGCAGTGCGATCCGGCCCACGTCCGCCGGGGTCACCGGCCGGTCCTCGGGCAGGTCCAGGGGCGGGTGGTCGGCCTCGAAGCGGGCCAGTTGGCCGCCCTTCCCCATGACCGCGTAGGCGACGCCGGCGAGAACGGCGACCGCCGACAGCGAGATGAGGATGAGGATCGTTGGATTCACGGATCCGATCGTGCCACATCGGCGCGGACCGCGGACGGGCCCCGGCGTGGCAGACTCGGCGGTATGGCGATGAGCGGCGGGAACGGGGACGCGCATGGGTCGGCACGGGTGCTGGAGCCCGGGGCGGCGGCGCCGGAGGGCGCCGTGGACGCCGGGCACCGCCCGCCGCCCGGGCGGGTGCGCGCCCTGGCCGCCGACGGCGCCCCGGTGCTGGTGCGGTGCGAGGCCGACGACCCGGCCGAGGGCGCGGCCCTGGTCGCCCTCTACGCGTGGCTGGGGGCGCGGCTGTTCACCAGTGCGCACCCCCGCGCGGCCCGCCAGGCACTCGACATGGCCCTGACGGTGCGCGGTGACCGCGCCCCGGCGGCCGTCCGCCGGGGCCTGGCCTAGCTCCGTCGATCTCGGGAGAAGCACCCCTGAGAACGGTCCACGAGCTACGGGTTCTTCGGGTGCCGGTGTCCTTCCCGGCCAGGGCGGTGGCCGCAGGGCTCCATGATCGCGGGTGCACAGGTGGCCCCGGCGGTGACCCGCCTGGCGGGTCGCCGCCGCCGGTGCTCCCGGAGCCATAGCGAGGGGGCACCGACTCATCCCGGGGCAAGCCGCCCGTGCCCCCACACCGAAAACCCAGAACTCCAGGCGGCCCGGTGGCGTCGTTTCTCCCGAGATCGACGCCGGACCTGCCCCCGTGCTACCGCTCGTCGCGGATCGCCTCGGCCTCTTCGGCGACGGCGCGCACCTCGGTCTCCCGGCGCGCCTCGCTCTCGCGGCGGGCCGCCATGTCCGCGTGCGCCTTGGCGATGACGTCGACGACCTCGCCCGGGTCGTCGGTCAGGTACATCAGGTCCGGGTCGTCCGGGGAGATGACCTCCTCCTCGCGGAGCCGGTTGCGGATCCAGTCCACCAGCCCGCCCCAGAAGTCGGTGCCCACGAGCACCACCGGGAAGCGGGTGACCTTGCCCGTCTGCACCAGGGTGATCGACTCGAACAGCTCGTCCAGGGTGCCGAAGCCCCCGGGCAGCACCACGAACGCCTGCGAGTACTTCACGAACATCGTCTTGCGGACGAAGAAGTACCGGAAGGTGACGCCCATGTCGACGTAGTCGTTGAGGGACTGCTCGAACGGCAGCTCGATGCCCAGGCCGATGGAGGGTCCCCCGGCCTCCTGCGCGCCCTTGTTGGCGGCCTCCATCAGGCCCGGCCCGCCGCCGGTGATGACCGTGTACCCGGCGCGCGCCAGGTCGCCGCCGATGGTCTCGCCCAGCCGGTAGTGGTCCGACCCCGGCCGGATGCGGGCGGACCCGAACACGCTCACCGCCGGTCCGACCTCGGAGAGCAGCCCGAAGCCCTCGACGAACTCCGACTGGATCCGCAGCACCCGCCACGGATCGGTGTGCACCCAGTCGACCGGTCCCCTGCGGTCCAGCAGCCGCTGGTCGGTGGTGGTCTCCGGGATGGCGCGGCCGCGGTAGGTCAATGGGCCCGCCCGGCGGATCTTGTCAGCATCGGTCATGGAGACAAACTATCCCCGGCGGCAAGGCGGGCGCCCGCGCCGGCGCCGTCCGCGGCGAACCGTTCGCTCAGGCGCCGCCGCCGGTCAGCCATTCGGTCATCCGCCGCTCGGCCTCGTCGACCAGCGCCAGGTCGGCCCACTCGTCGCGGGTGTGGGCCAGGGTGGGCTCGCCGGGGCCGTAGTTGACCGCCGGGACCCCCAGCTCGGCCATCCGGGCCACGTCGGTCCAGCCCAGCTTGGCGCGGGCCCGGCCGTCGCCGACCGCCGCCACGAACTCGGCCGCCGCCGGGTCGTCCAGGCCGGGGCGCGCGGGCGGCGCGGCGTCGGTGACGCGCACGTCGAACCCGTCGAAGACCTCCCGCAGGTGGGCCTCGGCGTCCTTGACCGACAGGTCGGGGGCGAACCGGTAGTTGACGGTGACCGTGCACTCGTCGGGGATGACGTTGCCCGCCACGCCCCCGGACGCGAAGACCGCGTTCAGGCCCTCGTGGTAGCGCAGCCCGTCCACCTCCGGCTCGCGCGGGGTGTAGGCGCGCAGGACGTCCAGGATGCGCCCGGCCTCGTGGATCGCGTTGTGCCCCATCCACGAGCGGGCGCTGTGGGCCCGCTCACCGCGGGCGATGACCTCCACCCGCATGGTCCCCTGGCAGCCGCCCTCGATGGCGCCCCCGGTGGGCTCCATCAGCACCGCGAAGTCCCCCGCCAGCCAGTCCGGGTGGTCGCGGGCCAGCCGACGCAGCCCGTTGCGCTCGGCGTCGACCTCCTCGCAGTCGTAGAAGACGAAGGTGAGGTCGTGCAGGGGCTCGGTGAGCGCGGCGGCCAGGCGCAGCTGCACCGCCACCCCGCTCTTCATGTCGGAGGCGCCGCAGCCGTAGAGCCGGTCCCCCTCGCGCCGCGACGGCACGTTGCCCACGATCGGCACGGTGTCGATGTGCCCGGCGAGCACGACGCGCTTGGCGCGGCCGAGGCCGGTGCGGGCCACCACGGCGTCGCCGTCGCGGTCCACCCGGAGGTGCGGCAGGCCAGAGAGCGCCTGCTCGATCATGTCGGCCAGGGCCCGCTCGCCGCCGCTGACCGACTCGGTGTCGACGAGGCGGGCGGTGAGGGTGCGGACGTCGTCTGCGAGGTTGAGCATCGCCGGAACCTTCGGGGTCGGGTGCGGGGGCGGAGGCGGGGGCGCACGGGAGCGCGCGGGCCGCCCCGCGGTGCGGGGCGGCCCGGTCCGCCGGGAGGCGTCAGGCGTTGACGCCGTGCTCGCGGAGCATGTCGTTCAGGGCCAGCTTGTCGTGCTCCTGCCCCTCCTCCAGGCGCTTGAGCACCAGCAGCACCGGCATGCCGAAGTCGCCGCCGGGGAAGCTCTTGACCCGGTTGGCGGTGACGCACACCGACCAGGCGGGGGCCTCGCCGCGGGGCAGCTCCTCGCCGGTCTCGGCGTCGTAGACGCGGGTGGAGGAGGTCAGGATGGTGCCCGCGCCGAGCTTGGCGCCGCGGCGCACCCGGGCGCCCTCGACGACCATGCTGCGCGAGCCGAGGAACGCGTCGTCCTCGATGACCACCGGGGAGGCCTGCGGGGGCTCGAGCACGCCGCCCACGCCCACGCCGCCGGACAGGTGGACGTTCTCGCCGACCTGGGCGCAGGAGCCCACGGTCGCCCAGGTGTCGACCATGGTGCCCGAGCCGACCCAGGCGCCGAAGTTGGTGAAGGAGGGCATCAGCACGACGCCGGGGGCCAGGTGGGCGCCCCAGCGGGCGATGGCGCCCGGGACGACGCGCACGCCCTCGAAGCGCTTCTTCAGCGGGATGCGGTCGTGGTGGTAGAAGTCGCCGACCTGCGACTCCTCCATGCCCAGCACACGGAAGCTCAGCAGGATCGAGCGCTTGGCCCGCTCGTCGACGACCACCTGGTCCGAGTCGGGGTCGACGAAGGCCACGCGCGCCTTGCCGGCGTCGAGTTCGTCGACCGCGCCGATGATGGTGTCGCGGGCGGCGGTGTCGTCAGGGGTCAGCTCGGAGCGGCGCTCCCAGAGCTCGTCGATCTCCTTGGGGAGCGGACTGGTGAACGAGGTGGTCATGGGAGGTGAGCCTACTGGTTCGCGGGCGCGCCGACGAACCGGCGCACCCTCCGGGTGGCCGCCCCGGCGCGGGGACGGTACGCTCCGGCGCGGCGCCGCCTGCACGGCGGTTCCCCCGGAGACGCTCTACCATTTCGGGTAGCGAACACCCCGGTTCAACGGCGTGAGACCCGCACTCCCCCGCATCACGTCCGGGGGCCGGTCCCTGTCCGTCGGGGCGCACGGCCGCGCAGCGCGGCCCGCCCCATGACTCCAACGGCCTGCCTGTGCACGAGAAGACCCGTCCGAAGAAGCGGAAGAAGATCTCCGCCTTCGTCAAGATCCTCGCCGTCCTGACCGTCGTCTGCGGCGCCCTGGTGGCGGCCGGCTACTACGTGATCAGCTCGGTCGAGCCGGTGGAGATCGACCCGCCGGTCGCCGCCGGGTGCAGTGTGCGCGTCGAGGGGACCACCGACCCGCTGGAGCCGGAGCAGGCGGCCAGCGCCGCCACCGTCGGCGGGGTGGCCTTCAGCCGCGACCTGCCCCAGCACGCCGTGGTCGTGGCCTACGCCACGGTGTGGCAGGAGACGAAGTTCTTCAACATCGACTACGGCGACCGCGACTCGCTCGGGCTGTTCCAGCAGCGCCCCTCCCAGGAGTGGGGCTCCCCCGAGCAGATCATGGACCCCGTCTACGCCAGCAACGAGTTCTACGAGCACCTGGAGAAGGTGGACTCCTACGCCGACATGCCGGTGTACGAGGCCGCCCAGGCGGTGCAGCGCAGCGCCGACGGGTTCGCCTACGACCAGCACGAGAACCGCTCCCGGCTGATGGCGCGCGCCTTCACCGGCGCCGAGGGGCCCGCGCTGACCTGCTGGCCCGAGCAGCCGGGCCGCACCCCGGGCGAGTCGCCCTCGCCGTCCCCGTCCCCGTCGGCCTCCCCCGACGTGGACGGCGCGGTCGAGGAGATGAAGCGGGTGTTCGGCGCCGACCCGGGCGCGCTGCCCTCGCCCGGTGAGCAGCCGCAGACGGGCGACCTGGGCTGGGCGATGGCGCTGTGGGCCGTGGCCAACTCCGAGGAGTACGGGATCACCTCGGTCGGCTATGAGGACCAGCGCTGGACCGCCGAGAACGGCCAGGAGGGGTGGCAGAGCGTCCCCGACCGCGCCCCGAACGGCCAGGTGGTGCTGGGCTAGGCGGTGCTGGGCTGACCCGCCCGCCCCGGCGCCGCTCCTGCGCCGTTGATCTCGGGAAATGCGCCCCTAAGAGCTCGCGCGGATAGGCGGGCGCGCCGCAGGGGCCGAGCCTCGCGCCCCGTCGCCGACCGCCGCCCCCGTATCGTTGATCTCGGGGAAGCCGGGGTAAAAACGGACAGCATAAGCCCGACTTCCCCGAGATCAACGCCGAGAACACACGCCTGTCCGCGCGCCTTCTGAGACCGGCTCGATGAGCCCTACCTCCCCGAGACCGGCGAGGTAGGGGGGACGCTCAGGCCAGCCGCTTGACGGCGGCGTCGATGCGCTCGTCGGTGGCGGTGAAGGCCACCCGCACGTGTCCGGTGCCCGTGGGGCCGTAGAAGTCCCCGGGGGCGACCAGGATGCCGCGCCCGGCCAGCTCCGCCACGGCGCCCCAGGCGTCCAGGTCCGGGCGGGAGGCCCACAGGTACAGGCCCGCCTCGGAGTGGTCGATGGTCCACCCGGCCGACTCCAGCGCCGCGCGCAGGGCGGCGCGGCGGGCGCCGTACCGGGCCTTCTGCTCCTCGGCGTGCGCGTCGTCGTCCAGCGCGGCGCCCATGGCCGCCTGCACCGGCGCCGGGAGGATCATCCCGGCGTGCTTGCGCACCGCCAGCAGCTCGGCGATCAGCTCGGAGTCCCCGGCGACGAACCCGGCACGGTACCCGGCCAGGTTGGAGCGTTTGGAGGTGGAGTGCAGCGCCAGCAGGTTGGCGTGCGAGCCGCCGCACACGTCCGGGTGCAGGACCGACAGCGGGCGCTCGCCCTCCCAGTCCAGGTCCAGGTAGCACTCGTCGGAGGCGACGATGACCCCCTGTTCGCGGGCCCAGGCGACCACCTTGCGCAGGTGGTCGGCGCCGAGCACGCGGCCGGTGGGGTTGGCCGGGGAGTTGATCCACACCAGGCCCGGGCGCTCGGGGCCCAGCGCGGTGAGCCCGTCGGCGGGCAGCGGGCGCGCGCCCGCCAGGCGGATCCCGGCGTCGTAGGTGGGGTAGGCCAGCTCGGGGTGGACGACGGTGTCGCCCTCGCCCAGGCCCAGCAGCGTGGGCAGCCAGGCCACCAGCTCCTTGGTGCCGATGGCGGGCAGCACGTCCTCGTCCGGGTCGGCCTGCACGCCGTGCCTGCGCTCCAGCCACCCGGCGACCGAGGCGCGCAGCGCCGGGGTGCCGTGCGTGGCCGGGTACCCGGGGGCGTCGGCCGCGTCGGCCAGCGCCCGCCGCACGACCTCGGGGACCGGGTCGACCGGGGTGCCGATCGACAGGTCCACGATCCCGTCCGGGTGGGCCGCGGCCGTCGCCTTGTGCGGCGCGAGGCGGTCCCAGGGGAAGACCGGCATCCGGTCGGCGAGGCGTCGTCGTTCCGCCATCACAATCTGCTCCACACGGCTCGGTCCCGCCCCCTCGTGTCACGGGGGTGGGCGCTGACGGGACCGGGCCCGGCGGTGCCGGACCCGGTCCCCTGGCTCCGGAACGGCCCTCCCCGCGCCGCACGCGCGCCAAGCGGCGCCGTGCGGCGCGGGCCGTCGGCCGCCCCGGTGTCGCCCGCGGTCCGGGCGCGGCCGGCGTTCCGGCTACTCGCCTTCCGCCTGCGGGGGCAGCTTGGCGATGATCGGGTGGTCGGTGTCGTACTTGCCGACCTTGGACGCCCCTCCAGGGGACCCGATCTCGTCGAAGAACTCGACGTTGGCCTTGTAGTACTCGGACCACTGCTCGGGCAGGTCGTCCTCGTAGTAGATGGCCTCCACGGGGCACACCGGCTCGCAGGCGCCGCAGTCGACGCACTCGTCCGGGTGGATGTAGAGCATGCGCTCGCCCTCGTAGATGCAGTCGACAGGGCACTCCTCGATGCAGGCCTTGTCGAGCACATCGACGCACGGCTGCGCGATGACGTAGGTCACGTCGTTACTCCTCTTCGGTCTTCGCCACGTTGACCGCGTGCAAGGGTCTTCGCTGTCGTAGCCTGGGCGACGCCGGGCATCCGGCACGCGGACTCGCCGGGCTCACGTCAGACGATTCGCAGATTCCAGTATTGCGCTCAGCGGGCCCACGTGCCCAATTGGGGGTCGGATCCAGTGGGGTACGGGGCACGCATGGCCCGTGAGGCCTCCCCCGGGGACGTGGGGCGCCGCGCCGTGCTTCGCGTGCGGCTGCCCGACGGCCGGTTCCGGGATATCGTCGGTGTCCTGGAACGGTGGAGTGACGGCACCATCTCGGTGCGCAGGCGCGACGGGGCGCCGGTCGAGGTGGCCGAGGCCGACGTCGCCGGGAGCAGGCTGGTGCCGCAGAGCCCGCCCGAGCGGCGCCGGCGGACCCGGGGCGGCCCCGACACGGAACGGTAGGAACGGACGACAGCGGAGCCGGACCGGCAACGGAGCGCCCGGCAGGGGGAGGTGCCGACCCACGCCATGCAGGAGACCGTCGCGTCCGCGCTCGCGCAGCTGGCCCGGCTGGACCCGCGCGCCGCGCGCCTGGCCGAGAACGCCCTGGCCTCCCTGACCGGGGGCGGCGAACTGGAGGAGCTGACGCAGCGGTCGGTCCAGGAGTTCTGCTGGTACGTGCTGCCGGTGCGGTTCGCCGGCGAGACCGGCGAGCGCATGCTCACCGCCCGCTCGCTGGGGCGCCTGTTCTCCCTGCTGGACCTGGACCGCTACGCCGCGATCTGCTCGTCCACCACCACCCGCGCCATCCTGGACGCCCACTCCTCGGGCCACGACAGCGGCCTGGCCGCCTACCGCCGGGCGATGCGCGCCTCCGGGGTGGAGCCGCCCGACCTGCCCGAGCTGACCTGGGGCACCGCCCTGGGCACCGCCGAGATCTCGGCGCACCAGGCCACCTCGGCCGCCCTGGAGCTGGCCATCGCCGCGGGCGAGGTGCGGCCGGGCACCCGGGGCTGGCGCACCGCCCAGGAGCGGTTCGCCCGCGCCTTCCTCACCCAGCCCGACGGGCAGGGGCGCAGCCGCCTGGACCGGGTGCGCGAGGAGCGGGTGCGCGGCTGGCTGGGCTCGCCCTCGCACCCGCACCGCCAGCGGCTCTGGCCGCTGCTGGGCCAGCTCATCGTGGGCGCGGAGCCGCCGCCGGACGCCGACGCGGCGCTGGCGCCGGTGCACCGCCTGCTGGACTTCGCCGACGAGGGCATCGGCCTGACCCAGATCGGCTACATCTCCCCCACCGTGGTGCGCGAGCTGTGCGCCGAGTTCGACTGGGCCACCTCGCCCTCGCCGCCGCGCAGCGAGACCGACGCCATGCAGCTCATCTCGCTGCACAAGCTGCTGCGCGGGATGCGCGCGGTGCGCAGGGCCGGACGCCGCATGGTGCTGACCCGCCGCGGGCGGCGGCTGCACGGCGACGGCGCCGAGCTGTGGCGCGCCGTGGCCGACAGCGTGCTGGACTCCGACGGGTTCGCCCAGGCCGCCACCGAGACCCTGCTGGGGCTGCTGCTGCAGCGCTCCCCGCGGGCCACCGGCAGCCACGCCCGCGCCGAGCGCTCGGACGTGATGGAGGAGGCGCGCCAGGTCCTGGCCGAGGCCGGGTGGGGCGGCGACGCGTCCGGGGACTCCCCGGCCACCGCCCAGGTGCACGCGGTGCTGCTGCAGGTCACCTGGCTGCTGGAGACGCTGGGCTTCGTCCGCCGCAGCGACCTGGTCGGCGGCACCGGCACCCCGGACCTGACCCGCAGCGGCCAGGCGTTCGCCCTGACCGCCATGCACCGCTCGGCCACCGCGCCGAGCACGTCGCTGTGACCGGCGCGACCGGGACGGCCGGAGCCGTGACCGGGGCCGCGCCCCGGGCGCACGCGGCGGTGGCCTCGACGGGGCCGTTGTCGTTCCGGCGGCTTCGGCGGCGGATTCGGCGGCGCCTCCGTCGGGATCACCGCGCCTCGCCGCCCGGCCGGGCACCCTCAGCCGGACCCCTGCCCGGGGCCCCTTAGCCTGGAGGCGTCGGCCCGGGCGCCTCCCCCGCCGCCCGCGCGGCCGGCCGCCAGCGTTCACGATCAGCAGTCACGACCTGTGGGAGAAGCATGTCCACGCCCGATCCGGCCGGTACGGATTCCCAGACGCCCGCCGGAAGCGCCGGCCCGGAGGGGGAGGAGCCGCAGGGCGCCGTGGCGACCGGCGCGGCCGGTTCCGATGAGGACACCGGGCGCACCGAGGACTCCAAGGACACCGAAGGCGCCGAGGACTCCGAGAGCGCCGAAGGCGACGCCGCCCAGGGCGCCGGGAGCTCCGACGGCCCGGACGGCGCCGCCGACGGTGCCGGGGACGGCACGGCCGACGCCTCCGGGGAGGAGGCCGCGGCCGACGGCGGCGCCCCCGGCGAGCCCGCCCGCTCCTCCGTCTTCGACCTGCTGCCCAGCCCGGTCTTCCTGCTGATCCTGGGCATCACCGGCTTCGCCGGGTACTTCTCCTGGACCCGCTGGGAGGAGACGCAGGACCTGTACACCTACGGCGGCACGCCCTACGCGCCGTTCGTGTTCATCGTGGGCGCCTGGATCCTCTCGGTCGCCGTGCACGAGTTCGCCCACGCCCTGGTCGCCTACCTGGGCGGCGACCGCGGCCTGCGCGCAAGCGGCTACCTGCGGCTCAACCCCCTCGCCTACCGGGAGCGCAGGGTCGCCGGGACGGGCGAGACCGGCGGGGGCGTGTTCACCGGCCTGCTCATGCCCGTGGTGTTCGTCGTGCTCGGCGGCATCGGCATGACCGGGCCGGCCTCCTACGTCGACCGCGAGGCGCTCGGCGGCCGCGGCCGCCGCATGCTGGCGCCGCTCGCCGGGATCGTGGCGAGCCTGGTGCTGGCGGCCGGGTTCGCGGTCGCGGTGATGCTGCTGGTGCCCGCCGGGATGGTCACCGACAACTGGTTCATCGGCGGCCTGATGTTCCTGTGCTACCTCAACCTGACGGCCGCGCTGGTGAACCTGCTGCCCATCCCCGGCCTGGACGGCTACGGCGTCTTCGTTCCGCTGCTGGAGGCGGCCACGGCCAGCCCGCGGCGGTTCGAGGGGATGGAGCGCGTGGCGCGCGGCTTCGGCCTCTTCGGCACCATCGCCGTCTTCGCCGTGCTGTGGTTCAACGCGGTGAACCTGGCCTACATCAACGCCATGACCGGGCTCTTCCAGAAGATCGGCATGCCGCAGATGGACATCTTCTTCGGCGAGCTCCTGATGCGGTTCTGGCTCGGCTGATCCGGACCGGTGCCGGTGCCGGTGCGGCTCAGTCGGCCCGCGCACCGGCCGGCGGGGTGAACACCACCGCGAAGGTCACCACCGCGACCCCGCCGTACAGGTAGGCGTTGCTGATCCCGGCGGACGACAAGAGGAAGAACACGTCGCCCGACTCGCCGGCGAGCAGCAGCGCCACCTGCGCCAGCGCCCACCCGACCGCGCAGACGCCCGCTCCGGCGCGCGACCCGGTGGCCCACCCCGCCGTCCGGACCGCCGCGTACATCAGGCACAGCCACACCAGCAGGGCCGCTCCGGCGAGCACCTGGCCCACCGGGCCGCTCAGCCACAGCCAGGCCACCCAGGCGAAGAGCACCCCGCCCACGATGCCGACGACCACCGCGGCGCAGAACAGCGCCGGGAGGACGACGAAGTCGACGGCGGAGGCGAAGGGGCCGGAGCGGCCCGCGGAAGCGGAATCGGGCACGTAGGAAGCCTAAGACACACGGCACGCGAGCCGTCCCCGCGATCGACGTCGCGGATCCCCGTCGATCTCGGGGAAGTCGGGCTCATCGTGTCCGGTTCAACCCCGGCTTCCCCGAGATCATCGCGGAGGCGGCCGCCGGGACGGTGCATACCGGGCATACCGGGCAGCAGGTGAAGGGGGCGGGCATCCTGTGTCGTGAAATCGACGCTTTTAGGCAGATCAGGCGTCGATTCCACCACCCGAGTCCGCCCCGGGCCGCCTGAGGGGGCGGTCCGAGACTGGAGGGGCCGGTTTTTGCGTCGTTTCTCCCGAGACCAACGACGGTCAGGCGAACAGGTCGGTCTCGAAGCCGTCTGGGCCGGGGCGGGGCGTCGGCCCGCGCAGCAGGGTGAAGTGCTCGACCGCGTCGATCTCCTGGGCGATGCCGTTGGACAGCGCGAACCGCTCGCCGTCGACGGAGATCTGGGTGGCGTGCGCCCGCATGGCCAGCGCCTTGGCCGCCCAGTGCGCCGAGGCGTCGACGCGGGTGGTCACCCGCGCGTCGGGGGTGCCCGGGGCGATGTCGCCGACCCCGGACGGCGCGGTGAACGGCCCCGGCTCGCCCTGGAGGCGCGCCACCTGCTCCTCCAGGCGCGTCCTGGGCTGGGCGATGGCGTAGAGCTTGCGCGTCTGCCAGGGCTGGCCCGCCAGCGCGCGCTCGGCCGCCTTCTCGAAGGCCCGCAGGGTGACGCGGTGGGCCTGGATGTGGTCGGGGTGCCCGTAGCCGCCGTTGTCGTCGTAGGTGACGACCACGTGGGGGCGCACGTCGCGGATCACCTCGGCGAGCCGGAGCGCGGCCTCCTCCACGTCGGCCCGCCAGAAGCAGGACGGGTCGTCGTTGGTCGGCGCGCCCATCATCCCGGAGTCCCGGTACCGCCCGGCGCCGCCGAGGAAGCGGTGGTCCCGCACGCCCAGCGCAAGGCAGGCCTTGTCGAGCTCGCCGACGCGGTACTCGCCCAGGCCGCCCTCGCGCTCCTCGGCCAGGTGCCCCAGCTCGGGCGGGATCACCTCCCCCCGCTCGCCGAGCGTGCAGGTGACCAGGGCGACCTCGGCGCCCTCGGCGGCGTACTTGGCCATCGTGGCGCCGGTGACGATCGTCTCGTCGTCGGGGTGGGCGTGCACCAGCAGCAGTCGGCGGTCGGTCATGGCACCCGACGATACCGGGGCCGAACCGGCGATCCCCCCGGAACAGGCCGGGCGCGTGCGCCCCGCGCACCCGGGGACCGGCCGATGGGCGACAATCGCCGCATGAGCTTTCCACGGCAAGAAGCGCGGACGCGGCGGTTCACGCTGGGCGTCCCCCGGTCATTCGCCCTCTCCCCCGACGGCCGGAAGGTCGCCTTCCTGCGGAGCAGGCACGGCACCGACGGCGCCGCATGCCTGTGGCTGCTCGACCTGGACACCGGCCGGGAGCGCGTGCTGGCCGACCCGCACACCATCGGCGGCGCCGAGGAGGACCTTCCGCCGGAGGAGCGCGCGCGCCGCGAGCGGCTGAGGGTGAGCAGCGGCGGGATCGTGGCCTACAGCACCGACGAGGCGTTCACCCGGGCGGTGTTCGCCCTGTCCGGGCGCCTGTACTGCGTGGACCTGGTGGGCGACGGCGCCGAGCCGTTCGAGCTGCCCGCCGCCGCGCCGGCGGTGGACCCGCGCATCTGCCCGCGCGGGGAGTCGGTCGCCTACGTGTGCCGCGGCGCCCTGCGGGTGGTGTCGGTCGGCTCCGGCGCCGACCGCGCCGTCGCCGAGCCCGACGGCCCCGGGACGACCTGGGGCCTGGCCGACTTCATCGCCGCCGAGGAGATGGGGCGCCACCGCGGCATGTGGTGGTCGCCGGACTCCTCGGCGCTGCTCGCCGCGCGGGTCGACGAGTCGATGGTCGCCCGGTGGCACATCTCCGATCCCGGCACCCCGGAGGCCGGGGCCCAGCCGATGGCCTACCCGGCGGCCGGGACGGACAACGCCGATGTGCGCCTGGCCGTGCTGGACGTGCGCGGCGGCGGGGACGGCCCGCCCGAGCCGCAGTGGCTGGAGTGGGACCGCGGGGCGCTGCCCTACCTGGCCACCGCCGGGTGGACGACCGGACCGGACGGCACCCCCACCGCCGTCTTCAGCGCGCAGAGCCGCGACCAGCGCACCCTCACCGTGTTCAGCGCCGACCCGGCCACCGGGTTGACGGGCCCGGTGCGCACCGAGACCGACCCGGTGTGGGTGGAGATCATGCCGGGGGTCCCGGACTTCACCGCGAGCGGCGAGCCGGTGTGGATCGGCCGCGAGGAGGGCGGCGAGCGGCGGCTCTTCGTCGGCGGCCGCCCGATGGGCCCGCCCGGGCTGTACGTGCGCGGGGTGTCCGACGTCGACGGCGACCGGATCCTGTGCTCGGTCTCGCCCGCCGACCGGCCCGGCGCGGTGGAGCTGTGGCTCATGGACGCCTCGGACGGCTTCGCCGGGCCCGTGGAGCTGCCCGGGTCGGAGGGCTCCGCGGTCGACGCCGGGCGGATGCGCGGCGGCACGCTGGTGGTGCAGCGGCGCTCCCTGGACGCCTTCGGGGTGCGCACGCTCGTGGTGGCCGACGCCTGGTCGCAGACGCGGGGCACGGCCACCGAGATCGCCTCGCACGCCGAGGAGCCCGAGTTGCCGGCGCCGCGGCCGCGGCTGTGGCGGGCCGGTGAGCGCCGCATCCCCTCGGCGCTGGTGCTGCCGTCGTGGTTCGACCCCGAGGGGGCGCACGCGGGGCGCAGGCTCCCGGTGCTGGTCGACCCCTACGGCGGGCCGCACGCCCAGCGGGTGCTGGAGGCGCGCGGGGCGTACCTGACCTCGCAGTGGTTCGCCGAGCAGGGCTTCGCCGTGCTGGTGGCCGACGGGCGCGGCACCCCCGGGATCGGGGTGGAGTGGGAGCAGGCGGTCCACACCGACCTCGCCGAGCCGGTTCTTGAGGACCAGGTGGCGGCCCTGCGGGACGCGGCCGAGCGGTACGGGTGCCTGGACCTGGACCGGGTGGGCATCCGGGGCTGGTCCTTCGGCGGGTACCTGTCGGCGCTGGCGGTGCTGCGCCGCCCGGACGTCTTCCACGCGGCGGTGGCCGGGGCTCCGGTGATCGACTGGCGGCTGTACGACACGCACTACACGGAGCGGTACCTGGGCCTGCCGCAGGAGCGCGCGGAGGACTACCGGCGCAGCTCGCTGCTGGACGACGCGCCGGGGCTGAAGCGCCCGCTGATGCTGGTGCACGGGCTGGCCGACGACAACGTGGTGTTCGCGCACAGCCAGCGCCTGTCGTCGGCGCTGCTTGCGGCGGGGCGGCCGCACACGGTGCTCCCGCTGTCCGGGGTGACCCACATGCCGACCGACGAGACGGTGGCGGAGAACCTGCTGCTGCTCCAAGTGGAGTTCCTGCGCTCGTCCCTGGGGATCGGGGACGGGGCGGCCGCGGACTGAGCGGTCCGGGCGGTGCCGGGGACGCCGGCACCGCCCGGCACCGCCCGGCACCGTCTGGCCGCCGCCGGCACTGCCCGGCAACCGGCGCGTTGACACCCTCCCGCTTCCACCTGTTCCGGATTTGACGATTCGCGCAACCGAATCCCTCGCAGGTGAACAGTCCGCCTGAACTCCGCACCCGGCTGCGACAAACGACGCTTATCCCGGCCCCGGGTTTACTGTCCTGATCCGGCCAATCTCTGTACTTGACATTCCGGACGGCACTCAGACATCCCATCACCCCTTCATCGGGTATCCGGGGCGCCACGTCGCCGTTTCACCCCCGCCCGCCCGACGCGCCGGTCCGACAGACCCGACCAGCCGGTAACATCCCTCCATTTCGGAAGGTCACCGGCATCTGTCGCCACTCGGACACCATCACCTAAGGTGGCACATCGTTTACCCAATGCGGCGCAAAACCGCAGGGTGAACGGCCTGTCGGCGCCGCCCGGAACCCCGGTCGGCCCGGCGGCCGGGTCCGCCTTGAGCCCCCGCTCTTCAACGCGGACCCGCCCTTACCCCCAACAATTCGAAAGGGCGGATGGATGCGAAAGTCCACCATCGCGCGCGCCGCAGGCGGCGGCGCGCTCGCTCTGGGTCTGGTCGGGGCCGGCTTCGCGGCCCTGTCCGGAGGATCCCCCCAGGAGGCCGCCTCGGTGGCGGCCGAAAGCGCCTCCGGCGGCTCGGTCGCCGGGGACCAGCTCGAGGCGATGCAGCGCGACCTGGGCCTCAGTGAGGCCGAGGCGAAGGAGCTGCTCGACACCGAGGCCGAGGCCCGCGACACCGACCAGGCCCTCCGCTCGGACCTGGGCGAGGCCTTCGGCGGGAGCTGGTTCGACATCGAGTCGGGCACCCTGACCGTCGCGGTCACCGACGCCTCCGCGGCCGACCAGGTCACCGCGGCCGGCGCCGAGGCCGAGGTCGTCGACAACGGCCAGGACGAGCTGGACGCCATGATCGCCGACCTCAACGCCGAGGGCGCGGAGCTGTCCGAGGGCATCGCCGGGTGGTACCCGGACATCCGGCAGGACAGCGTGGTCATCACCGCCCTGGAGGGCGAGGAGGCCGCCGCCGAGGAGTTCGCGGAGGCGGCGGGCGTGCCCGCGGACGCCTACACGGTGGAGACCACGAAGGACGAGCCGCGGCTCTACGCCGACGTGGTCGGCGGCGACGCCTACTCCACGGGCGGCGGCCGCTGCTCGATCGGGTTCGCCACCGAGACCGGCTTCGTCACCGCGGGCCACTGCGGCGACGCCGGGACCCAGGTGAGCTCCGAGGACGGGTCGGGCACCGGCACGGTGACCGACGCCGAGTTCCCCGGCGCCGACATGGCGGCGGTCGAGACCGACGACAACTGGACCCCCACCCCCGCGGTCAACGACTACGAGGGCGGGACCGTCACCGTCGCCGGCTCGGAGGAGGCCCCCGAGGGCGCCTCCATCTGCCGCTCGGGCTCGACCACCGGCTGGCACTGCGGCACCGTCCAGGCCAAGAACCAGTCGGTGTCCTACCCGCAGGGCACGGTCAACGGGCTGACCCAGACCGACGTGTGCGCCGAGCCCGGCGACTCGGGCGGCTCCTGGCTCAGCGACGACCAGGCCCAGGGCGTCACCTCCGGCGGCTCGGGCGACTGCACGTCCGGCGGGACGACCTTCTTCCAGCCGGTCAACCCGATCCTGGAGACCTACGGGGTCACCCTGCTGACGGGCTGACCCGGCGGCCCGGCACAGGGCCGTAGCACCTCGCACCCGCCGCGGCCCGACCGCGGCACCGGACCGGCCGGCGGAGGCCCCCATCCCCCTCCGTCGGCCGGTCCTTCCTTGGCATCCACAGATTCTCCGGATTCGCTCACACGTTCGAGTGCGGGCGGCTACGCTACTCACATGCGGCTTCGATACCAATACCGCGTGTATCCAACCTCGGGCCAGGTTGAGCGATTGGCACGCCTGTTCGGGTGCGTGCGGACTGTCTGGAACGATGCCCTTGAGCAGATCATCCCGATCAAGCGCTCGAACAAGCTGCTCGGCCCACCCAGGTCACGGCTGGCGGAGGGGCCCTACCGACGAGTCCCGAACAGCTACGACCTGTACAGGCCCCTCGTCTCCGAAGCGAGACGGACCCCGGAGCGGGAGTGGCTCAGGGAGGTCGCAGCGGTACCCCTGCAACAGACACTTCGCCACCTGGACAGGGCATGGAAGGCGCACGAGGACTCAAAAAGCGGGAAGCGCAAGGGGCCGCACGTCGGGGCACCCAAGTTCAAGTCCCGCCGCGACGGTAGGCAGTCAGCCTGTTTTACCAGGACCAGTGGCTGGAAGGTCACCGAAGCCGGACGCCTCTCGCTCCCTAAGGTCGGAGAGATACCCGTAGTCTGGTCGCGCTCCTTACCCGCACCCCCCTCAAGCGTGACCATCATTAAAGACGCCTCCGACAGGTACTTCGCCTCCTTCGTCGTCACCGTCGAGAACACCCCAATGCCGGACACTGATGACGATGTGGCGATCGACCTTGGCCTTACCCATTTCGCAGTCCTGTCCGACGGGACCAGGATCGCCAATCCGCGCTTCCTCCGCCGCGCGGAACGCAAGCTACGAAAGGCCCACCGTTCAATCTCACGCAAACAGAAGGGGTCGAACAACCGAGCCAAGGCACGCCTTCGCCTCGCACGAACGCACGCGCAGGTCACCGATGCGCGCCGAGACTTCCAACACAAGCTGTCCACCCGCATCATCCGCGAGAACCAAACGGTTTATGCGGAGGACCTGGATGTTCGAAGCCTCCTCAGTTGCAGCAGATCAGCGAAGAGCGTACACGATGCCGCATGGTCGACCTTCCTGAGGATGTTGACCTATAAAGCCTCGCTCCACGGCAGGACCTTCCACAAGGTGGATCGCTTCCTTCCTACCACACAGACCTGCTCTCAATGCGCGTCGATCAATGGACCGAAGTCCCTACATGTGCGCACATGGCAATGCAGGAAATGCGCCACTATCCACGACCGGGACGTCAATGCATCGTTAGTCATACTCGCCGCCGGGCGGGCGGAGAGGATAAAAGCCTGCGGAGGGATTGTCAGTCCGACCGCGAGAGCGGTAGGCGTATCCCAGTGAAACAGGAACCAGCGGCCTCCGTGAGGTAGACCGCTCCTGCGGCACCCGAGCCGCAGGAATCTCCGTCACCCACGACGGAGAGGACGCCAAGTCTCTTCTACTGACCCCCAGGGGCTGCCCCGTTACCGGGTGCCCGGTGACGGCCATAGCCTGGGGGCATGCGCTTCGTCCCCATCGCCGTGGCCGCCGTCCTGGACCTGCTCTGCGTCGGCGCCTTCGTCGCCGTCGGGCGGGCCTCGCACGAGGAGGCCTCCTCGATCGCCGGGTTCCTCGGCACCGCGTGGCCCTTCGCCGCCGGGCTGGTCGCCGGGTGGCTGGTGGCGCGGGCGTGGCGCTCGCCGATGCGGGCGGTGTGGACCGGGGTGATCGTGTGGGCGGTCACCGTCCCCGTCGGCCTGGCCCTGCGCGCCTTCCTGACCTCCGACGGCGCCCCCTGGTCGTTCGCCATCGTCACCACGGTGTTCCTCGGGGCCGCGATGGTGGGCTGGCGCGAGCTCGCCCGCCCCTTCACCATGGGGCGCGGCCGCCGCAGGGAGGACGAGGAGGCCCCGGCCTCCTAGCGCCCGACCGGCCCCGACCCCCTGCCGAGCGATGCCCGTCCCCCACGACCCCTGGCAGACCTTCCCCACGCCCGAGCGCAAGGTCCTCGTCGTCGTGCGCAGCGTGCCCGCCGCCGGGCGGTTGCTCGACGCGGTGGAGGTGTTCGGCGGCGACCTGCGTATCCGTGTCGACTACACCCTGAACCCCGGTTCGGTCTCCGAGGCCGGGATCCGTTCCGTGCTCGCCGCCGGCGGGGTCGATCAGGTCCTACCCTGGGAAGACGCCGTGGCACGACGCGGCGAGTACGCGCTCGCGCTGGCCGCCTCTCCTAAGGACGGGCTGCACCGGCTGTCCATGGCGGGCGGCACGGTGGCGGTCCCCGGCCCTACCGGTCCGCCGCTGCTCCTCATGCCGCACGGCGCGGGGCACAACCGCCTGGTGGGCGAGACACCCGGAGCCCTGGAATCAGCGTCCGGCCTCGCCCCGGAACAGCTTCTGCACGCCGGAGCGCCGATCCCTACCGCACTGGCCCTCTCACACCACGAGCAGCGGGCGAGGATCGCCGGTGCCCTACGCGGAGTCCGCACCGAGGTCGTCGGCGACCCGTCGTTCGACCGCATGGCCCACAATGCTGGTCGGCGCGACCGCTTCCGCCGCGCGCTGGGCGTGCCCGAGGGCGGCCGCCTGGTGGTGCTCTCGTCCACGTGGAACCGCGACTCGCTGGTCGGGTCGGTGCGCGAGGGCATCCGCCGGATCCTGCGCCGACTGCCGAACGACACCTACCGCACCGCCCTGGTCGTGCATCCCAACGTGTGGCACCGGCACGGGCAGCTGAACGGCCTGGATCTTCTGCTGCGCCAGGAACGCGCGGCCGGGCTGGCGCTCGTGGACCCGCACGAGGGCTGGCGGGCGGCGCTGATCGCCGCCGACGCCGTGGTCGGCGACCACGGCAGCACGACCTACTACGCGGCGGCGCTGGGGCGGCCGGTGCTGCTGGCGGCCTTCGGCAGGGACGAGCTGGACCCCGCCTCCCCGCTGCACGCGTTCGGCGCCGCCTGCCCGTCCCTGGGGCCGGAGGACGACCCGCTGGAGCGGATCGAGGAGGCGATCGCGGGCGCGACCAAGGGGCCCAGCGTCGACGGACACGGTCCCGGCATAGGAGACCTGCTCATCGACCATCAGGGCGAGGCGGCGGAGCGGTTGCGCGCGCTGTGCTACGCGTTGATGGGCTTGGAGCCGCCGCCCGGCCCGGTGGAGGTCCCGGGACTCGACGGCCCGGTCGTGCACGCGGCCGAGACCACGGCCTGGCGTGTGACGGCCGAGGACGGCGGGACCGACCTTGGGGCGCCGGTGCTGCGCACGCGCCTGCGCCCGGCCGCGGTGTGCGGCCCGACGGACGGGGCGCTGCTGGTGAGCGTGGAGGACCCCTCTCCGGCGCGCGCGAAGGAGGCCGAGGCGTTGGTGCGCCCGTGGCCGGTTCCCGAGCCCGAGGCGGTGGCGTGGGCGCGCGCGGAGCTGGAGCGTCGTCCGGTGGCGGCCTTGGCGGTGGCGGCGCTTCCCGGCGGCGAGTTCCTGTTGGCGGAACCGGACGCGCCGTGGACCCGTATTGCGGCCGACGGCCCGGCGGACGCCGTCACCGTGGCGGCAGCCGCAGCGGCCTGGCTGCATCGCGATGCGCTCCTGGTCGAGTGGGGCGAGAAGGGGGCCGTGGTGGCCGGGCCCCAGGGAAAGACCCGCTTGCGAGTCCCCCCCCCCCGCTTGATCAGCGGAGACCGGCGACCTGACCGAAGCCGTCGGGAGGGCGGCCCCGAGCCGCGCGCCGCCTCCGGCCGGCCCGCCTCCCGTTGATCTCGGGAAATGCGCCCCTAAAAGCGGCCCGGAAGCGTCGTTTCTCCCGAGATCAACGCGGAGCACACCCGCATATCCGCGCGGGCCGGGCGCGGGGTTCGGGGGTCACCGGAGCAGGTCGGCCAGTGCCTCCGCCTTCTCGTAGAGGTGGTGCCGCCGGTACAGGCGAACCGCCGTCGCCGCCCAGGTGCGCGTGGCGTTCGCGTCGCCGCGCTCCCCCACGTCACCCGGCCCGCCCGTGTCACCCGGCCCGCCCGCGTCGCCCATCCTGCCCCGTGCCCGCGCCATCACCGCGAGCGCGTCCGCCTTGCGCAGGGCGGGCGCGGCCGGTCCGAACGCCTGCAGGGCGGCCTCCCCCGCCTCCAACGCGGCCTCGGGCTCACCGGAGCGGAGGTACACCTCGGCGAGCCGGACCCCGTTCTTCGCGGCCAGCGAGCGCCAGTCGTCGTCCGCGCCCCGCCACTCCTCCGCCATGGCCCGGACCGCCTCCAGCTCGCCCCTGGCGGCCGTGAGGTCACCGGCGCTCAGGTACAGCCCGCCGATCTGGTAGCCGTCGATCATCTGTGCCCGCAGCCTGCCGAGCTCCTCGTTGATCCGGCGGCGCTCCCGCAGGTCGGCCTCTGCCGCGTCGAACTCGCCGCGCTCCTTGTGCAGCAGCCCGCGCGTCTCCAACAGGACGGCGCGCTCCCACGCCCGGGGAGCCTCGTCGAGGGCCGTCGCGAGCACCGCCGCGGCCCCGTCCAGCTCCCCGTCATCGACGAGGGCGCGGGCCAGGTAGTTGTCCATCCTGGCGGCCGCGACCCGGTCGCCCTCCGCACGGGCGATCTCGCCCGCGTGGCGGAAGATCTCCGCCCCGACGGACCCGCGCCGCAGCTCGTGCACGCCGTACCAGCACGATTCCGCCATCACCAGGGCGTCCCGCCGCCGCCCGGTCTCCACGGCCATGGCCATCAGGGCCGGGACCGTGTCCAGGACCTCGCCGACCCACGCCGACGCTTCGCCCTGCGCCTCCCCGAAGGGGGCGGTGATCTCCCGGGCGGCGGCCGCGTCGCCGTGCTCGGCCGTCGCCCGGCTCCGGCCGCTCCCCATTCCCCCGGCACGGTCCGCCTTGGCCAGGGCGGCCGTGTACCAGGCGACGGCGCGCTCCCTGGCCTCCCGGCGCCGGTCGTCGGGCTCGGCCTGGGCGCGCCGGTGGGCGTCGTGGCGGATCAGGGGCTCCCAGCGGTACCGGCCCTCCCCCTCGGCGGCCATCAGGCAGGACCGGACGAGCCGCCCGAGGGCGTCGCGCGCCTCCTCCAGGGACCCCAGCAGTGCGGCGGGGAGGCCCTCGTGCACGCGCAGCCCGGGGAGGTCGCCCAGCGCGCGGTAGAGCCGCTGGGCCGCGTCCGAGCGCAGGTCGCCGAAGCCCAGGGCGATCACCTCGTCCAGGCGCGGCTCGCCTTCCTCGGCTTCGACCAGGCGGTCGAGCTCCTGGGGCAGGTGGGCCCCGGAGGCGTCGAGCCGCGCGACGACCGACGCGGGCGTCTCCTCAGGCCACATGCTCAGATAGGCGCCGGCGATCTGCAGTGCGAGCGGGAGTCCGCCGCAGCGGTCGACCAGCGCGCGTGCGGCCCGGGTGTCGGCGCCGATCAGCCGCTCCAGGCGCTCCTCGGGACCGTCGAACCCGCGCAGCAGGGCCAGGGCGTCGTCGGTGCGCAGGGCGGGCAGGCGCACCGTCGGGACGTTGCGGCGGCGCAGGCCCGTGATCTCCCCACGGCCGGTGAACAGCACCATGCTGCCGCCGCCCGTCGCGAAGAGGTCGGCCTCCCGCGCGGAGGTGATCCCCTCCACGATCACGATGCAGGGCTCTTCACCGGTGATCCTGCGGAACTCCCGCGAACGCTCCTTGAGGGTCGGGGGGATCTCTTCCCCGGGCATCCCGAGGTCGCGCAGCAGCGAAGCGAGCGCGTCGCCGAGGAAGACGTGGTCCTCGGCCCCTGCCGCGCGCTGTTCGTCCAGGTCGACGTGGAGTCCCCAGACGCACTCCTCGGAGGCGGCGGGCCTGCCCGCGTCGTCCCCCGGGTCGGCCGCCGAGCTCCGGTACAGGGAGCGGAGCAGGTGTGCCGCCTCCACCCCGAAGGCCGACTTCCCCACCCCTCGGGGGCCGATGACGTAGAGGCCGCCCGGGCGCCCTCGCAGCGCCGTCTCGCGGTACACCTTGCCCGCGTAGGCGCACGCGTCGTCGTGGTTGACGAAGGGGCCGTGCAGCGCCCGGGTGACGTCCCACACCGGTTTCCTGGGCTCGGCCGCCTCGTTGACGACGGTCATGACCAGTTCGTCGATGTGCCCTGCCTGGACATGGTTGCCGCCTCGATTGCCGCTCGACGTGTTGTGGTAATCCGTCACCGGCGTGGACTCCTCGGCGGATCGGGGGGTCTGGGGGTTCGGTAGTGATCCTACGCACGCCTTCGCGCGCCGTCCGGCGGGCCGTGCCGCCGGTGACCGTATACGGACATCGGCCCGTTCCCCGTCCGCCTCTCCCCTGTGCCAAGGTGGCAGGGTTGAGCTGGGGGCCGCGCACGCCCCTACCCCCGCTGCCGACGGCTGGAGGACGCGACGATGGGCGACGAGGTGATGCTGGCGATGGCCGCGGCGGTCGCCGGGAAGGCCACGGAACTGCTCACCCAAGGCGCCAAGGACTCGGTGACCGCGCTCCGCAAGGCGCTGCGCAAGCGCTTCGGCGACGGGACGCCCGAGCGCGAGGCCCTCGACGAGGCGCGCGACGCCGACGGCGAGGACGAGGTGCTCGTCGGCACCCTCGCCGGGCACATCCGCGACGCCGCCGACCGCGACGAGGACATCCGCGGGCTCGTCGCCGCCCTCGCCCCGCACTTCACCACCGAGCGCACCGAGTACAACACGGTCCACAACACCGTCACCGGCGGCCGGGACAACAAGGTGTGGCAGATCAACAAGGTCGAGGGCGGCTTCCACATCAACGACCTGCGCTGACCTCCGGTCGCGTGCGGCGCGTCCGCCCCAGGGGGCCCATAAGCTGGGGCGTGTGGATGATCATGGCCTGAGCGGGGACGGCGGGGCGCGCGGGGACGCCGGGGCTCCGGCGGTCGGCGTCGGCCCGTGGGAGGGCCCATGGCCCGAGGACGACCGGTACGACCCCGCCCTCCTGGCCGACGGGGACCGCCGCAACGTCGTCGACCGCTACCGGTACTGGACCCGCGAGGCGATCGTCGCCGACCTGGACACCCGCCGCCACCCCTTCCACGTGGCGGTGGAGAACTGGGAGCACGACCTCAACATCGGCTCGGTGGTGCGCACCGCCAACGCCTTCGCCGCCGAGGCGGTGCACATCGTCGGGCGCCGCCGGTGGAACCGGCGCGGGGCCATGGTCACCGACCGCTACCAGCACGTGCACCACCACCCCGACCCCGAGGCGCTGACCGCCTGGGCCGAGGAGCGCGGCCTGCCCGTGGTCGGGATCGACAACCTGCCCGGCGCGGTGCCGCTGGAGACCTACCCGCTGCCGCGCGCCTGCGTCCTGGTGTTCGGGCAGGAGGGGCCCGGCCTCTCCGCGGAGGTGCGCAAGGTGTGCTCGGCCGTGCTCTCGATCGCCCAGTTCGGCTCGACCCGCTCCATCAACGCGGGCGCCGCCGCCGCGGTGGCGATGCACGCCTGGGTCCGCGCGCACGTGTTCGACCAGCCGGTGGACCCGGGGGACTGAATTCCCCCGCCATGTGGGCCCCGCGTGGCCGCGGGCCCATACGCCGATTCGCTGGTACCTTCCCGACCAGCCGAAACGCGTGACCGGGGGGACACACCATGGATTCGGGCAAGTCGGGGAAGGGCGCACAGGCGCGGAGCCCGCAGGGGCAGGGAGGCCGGCCGAAAGGGCGGAGCCGGGGCAAGCGCGCGAGTGACGCGCAGGCGCCGTCCCGCCAGGACGCACGGCCGCAGGTGCGGGTGCGGCCCGCCGGGCAGGACGACGTCGGCGCGATCGCCCGCACCCTGGCGCGCGCCTTCGCCGACGACCCGTACAGCACGTGGCTGTTCCCCGACCCGGCCGACCGGCTCGAACGGTCCGCCCGCCTGTACGCCCTGGAGAGCGGGTTCGACTACGTCCCCCAGGGCCTGGCGGAGGTGGCCGTCGCGGACGGCAAGGTCGTGGGGGCCGCCACCTGGCGCGGCCCGGGGTCGCGGGGCACCTCCCCGCTGGCGCTGCTGCGCGGCGCGCCGCACTTCGTCGCGCTCTTCGGCGCGCGCCGCACCGGGGAGATCCTGGCCGCCTACCAAAGGATCGCCGCACACGGCCCGGCCCGCCCGCACTGGTACCTGGCCGAGCTCGCGGCCGACCCGGACGCGCGCGGCACCGGCGCCGGGACGGCACTGCTGCGCTCGGGGCTGGCACGCGCCGACGCCGACGGCGTGCCCGTGTACCTGGAGTCCTCCAAGAAGGAGAACATCGGCTTCTACGAGCGCTTCGGGTTCGAGTCGACGGGTGAGATCGACGTCCCGGGGGTCCCGCCCCTGTACGGGATGGTCCGCGAGCCCGAAGCGGCCCCGGGACCGCTGCCGGTCCCCGGCCCCCGCACCGACGGGACGGCCGTCTAGGGGCTTTCGCTCCACGGGGAAGGGCCCGTCCACAACCGGCCACTGTCCGTGAGCGCAGGGGCGGCCGCGTGGGCGGACCCTATATTGGTGCGATCCCACGCCGCGTGATCCGAACCGTCCCAAGGAGCGAGGCGCAGCCCATGAGCGACAAGCCGGAGTTCACCCTCAGAACCGCCACGGAGGACGACGTGCCGGGCGTGGCACGCGTGCTGAGCCGCGCCTTCTTCGACGATCCGCTCTTCGTCTGGCTCTTCCCCGACCCGCACACGCGCATGGCCAAGTCGGCGCGGTGGTGGGCCGCCCAGGCCGGGTTCTCCTTCATCCCCGCCGGGAGCGTCACCGTGGCGGTGTCGGGCGATGAGCGCCCCGTCGTGCGCGGCGCGGCGGTCTGGGTGCCGCCGGGCGCCTCCCTGCCGAGCGGGCGCGGGCTGCTGCGCACGGCGCCGCACACCCTGGGCCTGTTCCCGGTGTCGCGCCTGCCGGAGCTGGCGGCGTTCATGGCCGACGTCCAGAAGGCGGCCCCGGAGGAGCCCCACTGGTACCTGGAATGCCTGGCGGTCGACCCTGTGAAGCAGGGCTCGGGAATCGGCTCGGCGCTGCTGCGCTCGGGGCTGGTACGGGCCGACATCGACCGTGTGCCGGTGTACCTGGAGACGACCGAGCCCTCCAACCTGATCTTCTACGAGCGGTTCGGCTTCAAGGCGTGCGGAGGCGTCGCCGAAGAGGGGCGCCCGGCGTTCCACGGCCTCATCCGCGCGCCCGGGGACTGACCCGGGGCCCGGGGCCCCGCCCCGCGAACGCGGAACGGGGCCGCCCCGGGAAGGGACGGCCCCGCTCTGTGCGCCGGAGCACCCGTGCGCCGAAGCGCCGGTGCGCTACTCGGACTTGCTGCTCGCCAGCGCGCCCAGCAGGTCGCGGTTGAGCTGGGAGATGGTGTCCAGCGGGATGCCCTTGGGGCAGACCGCCGCGCACTCGCCGATGTTCGTGCACCCGCCGAAGTCCTCGGCGTCGTGCTGGTTGATCATGTTGATCACCCGGGCCTCCCGCTCGGGCTGCCCCTGGGGCAGGCTGCCCAGGTGGGTGATCTTGGCGGCGGTGAAGAGCATGCCCGAGGCGTTCGGGCAGGCCGCCACGCAGGCGCCGCAGCCGATGCAGGTGGCCGCGTCGAACGCGCGGTCCGCGTCGGCCTTGGGCACCGGGGTGGCGTGGGCGTCCGGGGCGGTCCCGGTCGGCGCGCTGATGAAGCCGCCGGCCTGGATCACGCGGTCGAACGACCCGCGGTCCACCACCAGGTCCTTGACGACCGGGAACGCCTTGGCCCGCCACGGCTCGATGGTGATCTCGTCGCCGTCGTTGAAGCTGCGCATGTGCAGCTGGCAGGTGGTGGTGTTCTCCGGCCCGTGGGCCACGCCGTTGATGACCACGCCGCATGCGCCGCAGATGCCCTCGCGGCAGTCGTGGTCGAAGGCCACCGGGTCCTCGCCCTGGAGGGTGAGCTTCTCGTTGAGGACGTCGAGCATCTCAAGGAAGGACATGTCGGGGTTGACGTCCTCGACCTTGTAGGTGACCATCCGGCCCGCGTCGTCGCGGCCCTTCTGACGCCAAACGCGCAGGGTGATGTTCACTTGTAGCTCCGCTGCTTCATCTCGACGTACTCGTACTCCAGTGCTTCCTTGTGCAGCACCGGCGGCTCACCGGTCCCGGTGAACTCCCAGGCGGCGACGTAGGCGTACTCGTCGTCGTGGCGGAGCGCCTCGCCGTCCTCGGTCTGGCTCTCGGCCCGGAAGTGCCCGCCGCAGGACTCGCGGCGGTGCAGCGCGTCGATGCACATGAGCTCGCCGAGCTCCAGGAAGTCCGCCACGCGGCCGGCCTTCTCCAGGGCCTGGTTGAGCTCGTCGTTGGAGCCCAGGACCTTGACGTTGGTCCAGAACTCCTCGCGCAGCTCGCGGATGCGCTCGACGGCCTTGCGCAGGCCCTCCTCGTTGCGCTCCATGCCGCAGTACTCCCACATGATGTGGCCGAGTTCCTTGTGGATGGAGTCCACGGTCCGCTCGCCGTCGATGGACAGCAGCTTGTCGATGCGCGAGCGCACCGACTCGGCCGCCTCCTTGGCCTCCGGCGTGTTCTCGTCGACCGCCTCGAACGGGCCGTCGGCGAGGTAGTCGTTGATCGTGTTCGGCAGCACGAAGTACCCGTCGGCCAGGCCCTGCATCAGCGCGCTCGCGCCCAGGCGGTTGGCGCCGTGGTCGGAGAAGTTGGCCTCACCGGTGACGAACAGGCCCGGGATGGAGGACTGCAGGTCGTAGTCGACCCACAGGCCGCCCATCGTGTAGTGCACCGCCGGGTAGATGCGCATCGGGACCTCGTAGGGGTTCTCGCCCGTGATGCGCTGGTACATGTCGAACAGGTTGCCGTACTTGGCCTCGACCGCCGGGCGCCCCATGCGCTTGATGGCGTCGGCGAAGTCCAGGTAGACGCCCAGGCCGCCGGGGCCCACACCGCGCCCCTCGTCGCAGACGTTCTTGGCGGCGCGGGAGGCGATGTCGCGCGGCACCAGGTTGCCGAAGGAGGGGTAGATGCGCTCCAGGTAGTAGTCGCGCTCGTCCTCGGGGATCTCGCGCGGGTCGCGCTTGTCCCCGGCCTCCTTGGGCACCCAGATGCGGCCGTCGTTGCGCAGCGACTCGCTCATCAGGGTCAGCTTGGACTGGTAGTCGCCGCTGACCGGGATGCAGGTCGGGTGGATCTGCGTGTAGCACGGGTTGGCGAAGTGCGCGCCCTTGCGGTGCGCGCGCCAGGACGCCGTGACGTTGCAGCCCATGGCGTTGGTGGAGAGGAAGAAGACGTTCCCGTAGCCGCCGCTGGCCAGCACCACGGCGTCGGCGAAGTGCGTCTCGATCTCGCCGGTGACCATGTCGCGGGCGACGATGCCGCGGGCGCGGCCGTCGACGACGATCAGCTCCAGCATCTCGTGCCGGGTGTTCATCTCCACGCTGCCCGCCGCCACCTGGCGCTCCAGCGCCTGGTAGGCGCCGATGAGCAGCTGCTGGCCGGTCTGGCCGCGGGCGTAGAAGGTGCGCGAGACCTGGACGCCGCCGAAGGAGCGGTTGTCCAGCAGGCCGCCGTACTCGCGGGCGAACGGCACGCCCTGGGCCACGCACTGGTCGATGATCTCGACGCTGACCTGGGACAGGCGGTAGACGTTGGACTCGCGGGAGCGGAAGTCGCCGCCCTTGACGGTGTCGTAGAACAGCCGGTAGATGCTGTCGCCGTCGTTGCGGTAGTTCTTGGCCGCGTTGATGCCGCCCTGGGCCGCGATGCTGTGCGCGCGGCGGGGGCTGTCCTGGTAGCAGAACGACTTGACGTTGTAGCCGGCCTCGCCCAGGGTCGCCGCGGCCGAGGCGCCGGCCAGGCCGGTGCCCACGATGATCACCGACAGCTTGCGGCGGTTGGCCGGGTTCACCAGGCGCGCGGAGAAGCGGCGCTTGTCCCAGCGCTCGTTGATGGGCCCGGCGGGCGCCTTCTCATCGGCGATCGGGGCGCCCTCGGTGTAGAGCTCGGTCATTTATCCCACCAGCCCGAAGAGAACGGAGAACGGGGGCAGCAGGAAGCCCACCGTGATGACGGCCGCGACGATGATCGCGACGGTGTTGATCGCGCGGCGGCGGCCCTCGCGGTTGAGGCCGAGGGTGGCCGCGGCGCTCCAGATGCCGTGGCGCAGGTGCAGGCCCACCAGGATGACCGCGAGGATGTAGATCGCGGTGACCCAGGCGTTCTCCGGCTGGAAGCCGCGGACCAGCCGCTCGTAGGGGCTGTCCGAGGCCCCGCCGGGCGCGATGGTGTTCGTGGTCAGGTGGAGGATGTGGAAGACCACGTACAGGGCGATGATGACGCCGCCCCAGCGCATGGTGCGCGACGCGTAGGTCTGCTGCACCGGCTTACGGGTCGTGTAGCGCACCGGGCGCGCCTTGCCGGCGCGGCGCGTCAGGGCGATGGCCGAGGCCATGTGGACGAGCACGGACGCCAGCAGGACGATCCGCATGATCCACAGGAAGCCGCCGTGCGGCAGCATCGGCTCGCCCAGCTCACGCAGGTGGTGCGAGTAGTCGTCGAACGCCTCTTGGCCGGCGAAGACGTTCAGGTTGCCGTACATGTGCGCGATGAGGAAGAGCACGAGGATCAAACCGGTGACCGCCATCGCGGACTTGAGGGCCACCGTCGACCGCCGCGCCTCCGCGCGCTGCTTGGTCAGGGTACTGTTCGCCACGACCTGCCACTTTAAGACTCCATAAAGAAAGTCGTCTAAGTCATGGGGGACCTGGTGTCCATAGCCGTAGGCTATGAGGCATGCAGTTCCAGCAGCTCGCGTACTTCCTCGCGGTCGCCGAGACGCGGCATTTCACCCGCGCAGCCGAGCTCTGCCAGGTCGCCCAGCCCAGTCTGAGCAAACAGATCCGGACCCTGGAGAGCGAGCTCGGCACGCCGCTGTTCAGCCGCGCAAGGGGAAATATCACACTCACACCGGCCGGCGAGGCGCTGCTCCCGCTCGCCCAGCGCATGGTCGCGGACATGGAGACGGCACGGCGGGAGGTGGCCGAGCTGGCGGGGATGCGCAAGGGGCGGGTGCGCCTGGGCGCCACCCCGTCGCTGTGCGGCGGCCTGGTCGCCGACGCGCTGGCCGGGTTCCACTCCCGCTTCCCCGGCATCGAGCTGGGGGTGGAGGAGAGCGGCTCGCGCGACCTGATCCGCGCGCTCGGCAAGGGCGAGCTGGACCTGGCGCTGATCATCCTGCCGCTGCAGAGCAGCGACCCGGCCTTCGTCACCACCCCCATCCTGCGGGAGAACCTGGTGGTGGTGAGCGCGGCCGACGCCCCGCCGCCGACGACCGGGGCCGGCATGCGGGTGACCCAGCTGCGGGACCGGCCGCTGGTGATGTTCCGCCGCGGCTACGACCTGCGGGAGGCCACGCTGACGGCGTGCCGGGAGTCCGGGTTCGAGCCGCGGCTGGCGGTCGAGGGCGGGGAGATGGACGCGGTGCTGCGGTTCGTCGAGGCCGGCCTGGGGCTGGCGGTGGTGCCGAGCATGGTGCTCAAGAACCGGCCCGGGCTGCGGGGGACGCCTCTGGCCCGGCCCCGCCTGCTGCGCACGATCGCGCTGGCGCACCGCAAGGACGTGGAGCCGTCGAACAGCGCCAAGGCGTTCCGGCGGCACCTGATGACGTACCTGACACACCTGACCCGCGACGAGCTCGGCGAGGACCTCGAGGTGATCGCCGCGTCACTGCCGTGACGCGGGTGGCGGATGCGATAAATTCCGGAAATGAAGGCTGGCCTCATTTCCGCCGCCCCATGGGCGCATCCGATCACCCCATGCGCACCACAGGCCCCATTCGGCGACAAAAGCCCCGAAACACCGATCAGCGGATAAGGCGCCATTTATCACCGAATCTGCGGACGCCCTTCCAGGGGAGTGGTGTTTTTCACATCCGTTGCGCTGTGATTTCTTGCTGAATTCGTGATCGCGCCGTCCTAGCGTGGCTCCACCGATCCTTAGGGAGATGTGCGGCCATGACATCGACTCTTCCCCCGCCGGAACAGCCCGGCCTCGAGCGCGCGCGGATCACCGCACGGACGCTGCGCACCGACCGGTGGTGGTCGGGGCCCGCCCTGACCGTGCTCGGGCTGACGGCATTCCTGGTCTACGGCCTGGCCAGGGCGCTGCAGCAGGACCATTACTGGGTGCAGGAGTACCACTACCTCACCCCGTTCTATTCGCCGTGCGTCGCGGGCCAGTGCGCGCCCGACGCGGCGGCGTTCGGGAGGCTTCCGTGGGACTTCCCGTGGTTCATCCCGTTCGCGGTGATCAGCCTTCCGCTCCTGCTGCTGTTCCGGTTCACCTGCTACTACTACAGGAAGGCCTATTACCGTTCGTTCTGGCAGTCCCCCACCGCGTGCGCGGTCCGCGAACCGCACGCCAAGTACACCGGGGAGACGCGCTTCCCCCTCATCCTGCAGAACGCGCACCGCTACTTCTTCTACGCGGCGCTCCTCATCTCGGTGATCAACACCTATGACGCGACCGTGGCGCTCTTCCACGGGGCCGAGGGCGGCTTCGGCATCGGCGTGGGCAACCTCGTGCTGTTCACCAACGTGGTGCTGCTGTGGTGCTACACCCTGAGCTGCCACAGCTGCCGCCACGTGACCGGCGGGCGCCTGCGCAGCTTCGGGTCCCACCCGGTGCGGTACAGGCTGTGGACGATGGTCTCCAAGCTCAACACCCGGCACATGACGTTCGCCTGGATCACCCTCGGCACGCTCGTGCTGACCGACCTGTACGTGGCGCTGGTGGCGAGCGGCGTGCTCACCGACCTCAGGATCGTCAATTGAGCGCCGCCGGCAGCACGCACGAGACCCGCTCCCCCGCGAGCCCGACACCGGTGAGGAGGGCAGTGCCATGCCCGATCTGAGCCAGACCCCCCGGCATGCCTACGACGTCGTGGTGATCGGCGCCGGCGGTGCCGGGCTGCGCGCCGCCATCGAGGCGCGCGAGCGCGGCAAGCGCACCGCGATCATCTCCAAGTCGCTGTTCGGCAAGGCCCACACCGTCATGGCCGAGGGCGGGGCGGCGGCCGCGCTCGGCAACGTCAACGACGCCGACTCCTGGCAGGTGCACTTCCGCGACACCATGCGCGGGGGCAAGTTCCTCAACGACCCCCGCATGGCCGAGCTGCACGCCAAGGAGGCCCCCGACCGCATCCTGGAGCTGGAGATGTGGGGGGCGCTGTTCGACCGCACCGGCGACGGGAGGATCAGCCAGCGCAACTTCGGCGGCCACGAGTACCCGCGCCTGGCGCACGTGGGCGACCGGACCGGGCTGGAGCTGATCCGCACCCTGCAGCAGCGGGTGGTGCAGCTGCAGCAGGCCGACGCGGCCGAGCTGGGCGACCCGGACGCGATGCTCAGGGTGTTCGCCGAGACCACGGTCACAGAACTGGTCAAGGACGGCGACAAGATCGCAGGAGCGCTGGCCTACGACCGCGCGTCCGGCGCCCCGATGCTCTTCGAGGCGCCCGCGGTGGTGCTGGCCACCGGCGGCATCGGCAAGTCGTTCAAGACCACCTCCAACTCCTGGGAGTACACCGGCGACGGGCACGCGCTGGCGCTGCGCGCCGGGGCGGGGCTGCTGAACATGGAGTTCGTGCAGTTCCACCCGACCGGGATGGTGTGGCCGCCGTCGGTGCGCGGCATCCTCGTCACCGAGTCGGTGCGCGGCGACGGAGGCGTGCTGCGCAACTCCGAGGGCGAGCGGTTCATGTTCGGCTACATCCCCGAGGTGTTCGCCGCCCAGTACGCCGAGAGCGAGGAGGAGGCCGACGGCTGGTACACCGACCCGGCCAACCACCGGCGGCCGCCCGAGCTGCTTCCGCGCGACGAGGTGGCGCGGGCGATCAACGCCGAGGTGAAGGAGGGGCGCGGGTCGCCGCACGGCGGGGTGTTCCTGGACATCGCCAGCCGGATGCCGGCCGAGGAGATCATGCGGCGGCTGCCATCGATGCACCACCAGTTCAAGGAGCTGGCCGACGTCGACATCACGGCCGAGCCCATGGAGGTCGGCCCCACCTGCCACTACGTCATGGGCGGGGTCGAGGTGGACGCCGACACCGCCGCGGCCGTGGTACCGGGCCTGTTCGCCGCCGGAGAGGTGGCGGGGGGCATGCACGGCTCCAACCGGCTGGGCGGCAACTCCCTGTCCGACCTGCTGGTGTTCGGGCGCCGGGCGGGGCTCGGCGCGGCCGAGTACCTGGACGGTCTCGACGCCCGCCCCGTGCCCGCGGACGAGGCGGTCGCCGAGGCGCTGCAGCGGCAGCTGGCGCCCCTGGAGCGGGACACCGGGGAGAGCCCCTACGCCCTGCACCAGGAGGTGCAGCAGACCATGAACGACCTGGTGGGGATCATCCGCCGGGGAACCGAGATCGAGCAGGCGCTGGAGTCGCTGGCCAAGCTGGCCGACCGGGCGGCGTCGGTGCGGGCCGAGGGCGGCCGGGTCTACAACCCGGGGTGGCACCTGGCCCTGGACCTGCCGAACATGCTGCTGGTGTCGGAGGCGGTGGCCCGCGCGGCGCTGGAGCGGGAGGAGTCGCGCGGCGGGCACACCCGCGACGACTTCCCGGGGATGTCGGCGGAGTGGCGGAAGGTCAACCTGGTGGCGTCGCTGACCGGGAGCGGCGGCGTGCGGCTGCGCACCCGCCCGGTCGACCGGCTGCGCCCGGACCTGATGGCGCTGTTCGACCGGGAGGAGCTGGCCAAGTACCTCACCGATGAGGAGCTCCCGGAGCAGACCCCCGAAGAGGCGGCCCCGAAGGAGGAGGACCGATGAGCGCGAAGCGGACGTTCCGCGTGTGGCGCGGCGGCGGGGACGACGGGGAGCTGGCGTCCTACGAGGTCGAGGTGAA
Organism: Nocardiopsis endophytica; assembly: GCF_027706725.1. Classification (GTDB taxonomy): domain Bacteria; phylum Actinomycetota; class Actinomycetes; order Streptosporangiales; family Streptosporangiaceae; genus Nocardiopsis_A; species Nocardiopsis_A endophytica. The sequence continues at coordinate 1,221 of NZ_JAQFWQ010000009.1, read as the reverse complement.
CGAGGGCGAGGTGGTGCTGGACGTGCTGCACCGCCTGCAGGCGACCCAGGCCCCGGACCTGGCGGTGCGGTGGAACTGCAAGGCCGGCAAGTGCGGGTCGTGCTCGATGGAGATCAACGGCCGGCCGCGGCTGTCCTGCATGGCGCGGATGAGCACGTTCGCCGACGACGAGCCGATCACCGTGACGCCGATGCGGACCTTCCCGGTCGTCCGGGACCTGGTGTGCGACGTGTCCTTCAACTACCAGAAGGCGCGGGAGATCCCGTCCTTCACCCCGCGGGAGGACGCGGAGCCCGGGAGTTTCCGGATGCGGCAGCAGGACGTGGAGCGCTCGCAGGAGTTCCGCAAGTGCATCGAGTGCTACCTGTGCCAGAACGTGTGCCACGTGGTGCGGGACCACGAGGAGAACAAGGAGGCCTTCTCGGGCCCCCGGTACCTGATGCGCGTGGCCGAGCTGGAGATGCACCCCGAGGACACGGCCGACCGCCGCATGGCCGCCCAGGACGACTTCGGGCTGGGGTACTGCAACATCACCAAGTGCTGCACCGAGGTGTGCCCGGAGCACATCACCATCACCGACAACGCGCTGATCCCCCTGAAGGAGCGCGTGGCCGACCGGCGGTACGACCCGCTGGTGTGGCTGGGTTCGACCATCGGCATCCGCAAGGGCGCGGACACCCCCCGCGTCCCGAACACCCGCCCGGGCGACCGGGAGGAGAACGGGTAACGGCCCGAGCAGGAAGGTACAGCGGGGGCGGGGCCACCGGGTGGCCCCGCCCCCGGACGCCGGCCGGGCAGGTCCCCCACTCACCGCCCCAGCCGGGCGGCGGGCCGGCAGGATGCGGCGTTGATGGCAGCGACGACGGAGGTCAGCGGCCCGCACCGCAGCATCGTCGGCCACCAGGCGTGCGGATGGTCACCGTGGAGGGCGGCGACGGCAGAAGCAGGGCGGTTCCCCAACCTTGCGTGCCGAGCGCAAGCCCCCTCGGAGTCCGGGCAGCGGCACGAGGGCGCGCTCTTGGTGCGCAGGGGGCCGCCCAGGCAGTACATACCAGGCAAACCAGACAGCCGACGTGGGGGTGGGCATCCTGCGTCGTGAAAACGACGCTTTAATGCAGATCAGGCGTCGATTTCACCACCCAATCCGCCCCCACACACCACCCCGCGCCCCCTCCGCGATGATCTCGGGGAACTCGGGGTTAAAACGGACACGATAAGCCC
>NZ_JAQFWQ010000008.1 GCF_027706725.1 Nocardiopsis endophytica | reverse complement strand
AGTCGGGCTTATCGTGTCCGTTTTAACCCCGGGTTCCCCGAGATCATCGCGGAGGAGGCCTCCCGGGCGGGGCAAACCAGGCATAGCGGGCAGCGGGAGAGGGGTCCGGGCATCCTGCGTCGTGAAATCGACGCTTCTTGGCTGATCAGGCGTCGGTTTTACGACCCAGGATCGCCCCGGGGTGTCCGAGGCGCCCGGAAGGCGGGTTCCGGGCGAGCCCCTACCGGCCCGGCGCCCTGTTTGTCCGGTTCGGAGGGCGCCGAACCCCCTCCTGTGCCCTGTTCGACGGCCGGACCGGCCTCGCGGGCGGTGCGGGTGTGCGGTCATCGCGATACCAGAACGGGATTCGGTTTCAGAAGGCCTCTAAACGGCGCACCGGGGCCGTTTGTCGGGCCCGGTGTCACCGGGTGTAGCCGATATCGGACCGTCGTGGCCCGTGGGTGCGCGGCCGGAGTGCCTGGGCGGCCGTACGGCCGCCCAGGCGGCGAGCCGGGCAGGTCAAACGGGTGTGAAACGGGCATCTTGTTGCCGAACCCCGTTCTGGTGTGGCCGTGTTCGTCGCCCCGGCGCCGCTCCGGGTGTCACCGAGCGCGTTTCGCGCCCCTCGCCACCCTTAACGCGGAGTGTTCGACCAGGTCACGGACTTGCCGGGGTTCATAGAGAGGGCCCGGCGGGCGCCCCGGGCGACGAAGAGCGCGAACCCCGCGCCGCGCCCCCTTTCTGGACCACCTGGGGCCTGCCGGACGGCAGGCGGGGCCGGGGAATCGCCTTGCTGTCGCCGTCGCCGCCATCCACGGTGACCGCGCACGCGCGCTGCGCCCGACAGCGCTGCCGCACGGGCCGCCCGCCTTCATCGTCGCCGCCAACACCGGTGACCACGCACACGCGCCGCGGCCGACAGTGCTGCGCCGGGGGCCGCCGACCCTTGCTCGTCGCCGCCCCTGCCTGGCACTCCGCCAGCCTGGCGGACGGCCGGGGTCCTTGAGTGGGGTATCTGCTCAGCCGCCCTACCCTCCCCGGATCTCAAGCGACCAAGCGGTCGGTTGGCGGGGCTTGGGAATCGCCTGGCTGTCTCCGTCGCCGTCCATCGCGGCGACCATCCGCGTGCGCGTTGCCCGATGGTGCTGCCGCAGGGGGCGCGCCGCCGAGGAGCTGGGGTTGTGGGGTGAGGTGGTCGAGGCGCTGTTGCTCCTGGGGCGGATCGCGGACGCCCGGGGCGACCGGCCCGGGGCGCGGGCGCGGTACGCGCGTGCCCTGCGCATCGCCGAGGAGCACTCCTACGGGCGCGGTGCGGCCCAGGCGCCTGTCTCTTTGGACTCGGCCGGATAGACCAATTTTCGCCTCAGCGGCGAGAACGCCTGGTGCGCAGGGGTTTTCCGAGGCCGGGCGGCGCGGAGCCATTTTTGACTTACTCCAGAAAAGGGGTGAGACTCCGAGGCATGTCGACGCCCTCGGACTTCGAGCAGATGCTCCGCGAGTCCGCGCTCCGGGTGACGGGTCCCCGGGTCGCGGTCCTGTCCGCCGTGCACGACAACCCGCACGCCGACACCGAGTCGATCATCGGTGCCGTGCGCGCGTCCCTCGGGGCCGTCTCGCACCAGGCCGTCTACGACGTGCTCAAGGCGCTCACCGCGGCCGGACTGGTGCGGCGCATCCAGCCCCGGGGCTCGGTCGCCCGGTACGAGACGCGGGTGGGGGACAACCACCACCACGTCGTGTGCCGGTCGTGCGGCGCCATCGCCGACGTCGACTGCGCGGTCGGGCACGCGCCGTGCCTGACCGCCTCGGACAACGGCGGCTTCACGATCGACGAGGCCGAGGTCGTCTACTGGGGGGTCTGCTCCGAATGCCAGGGTGAGGGCGGCGCGTGAGCCCGACCGCCCGCCAGGAGCACTCCGCCCACGACCCGACCGTCCGATCCACCTCTTCCTCCCCAGCCTCGGAAGGATGACCATGACCGAAAGCACCGACGCCGCCGCCGGCGGCTGTCCCGTCGCGCACGGCGGCGCCGCCCCGTACCCCACGCAGGGCGACGCCAACCGCGGCTGGTGGCCCAACCGCCTCAACCTCAAGATCCTCGCGAAGAACCAGCCCGTCTCCGACCCGATGGGCGACGGCTTCGACTACGCCGCCGAGTTCAAGAGCCTGGACCTGGACGCGGTCAAGCGGGACATCGCCGAGGTGCTGACCACCTCGCAGGACTGGTGGCCCGCCGACTTCGGCCACTACGGCCCGCTGATCATCCGCATGGCCTGGCACTCGGCCGGGACCTACCGGACCTTCGACGGCCGCGGTGGCGGCGGCACCGGCCAGCAGCGGTTCGCCCCGCTGAACAGCTGGCCCGACAACGGCAACCTGGACAAGGCCCGCCGCCTGCTCTGGCCGGTCAAGAAGAAGTACGGCCGCAAGATCTCCTGGGCCGACCTGATGATCCTGTCGGGCAACGTGGCCCTGGAGTCGATGGGGCTGAAGACCTTCGGCTTCGCCGGCGGCCGGGTGGACGCCTGGGAGCCCGACGACGACGTCTACTGGGGTCCGGAGACCGGCTGGCTGGACGACGAGCGCTACAGCGGCGACCGCGACCTGCAGAAGCCGCTGGCCGCGGTCCAGATGGGCCTGATCTACGTCAACCCCGAGGGCCCCAACGGCAACCCGGACCCGCTGGCCGCCGCCCGCGACATCCGCGACACCTTCGGCCGGATGGCGATGAACGACGAGGAGACCGTCGCCCTCATCGCCGGCGGCCACACCTTCGGCAAGACCCACGGCGCGGCCCCGGACAGCAACCTGGGCCCCGAGCCCGAGGCGGCCCCGCTGGAGGCCCAGGGCCTGGGCTGGCAGAACGCCCACGGCACCGGCAAGGCCGGCGACGCCATCACCAGCGGCCTGGAGGTCACCTGGACCACCACGCCCACCAAGTGGAGCAACGGGTTCTGGGAGAACCTCTTCGGCTACGAGTGGGAGAAGTACCAGGGCCCCGGCGGCGGCTGGCAGTGGCGGCCGAAGGACGGCGCGGGCGAGGGCACCGTCCCCGACGCGCACGACCCGTCCAAGAAGCACGCCCCGACGATGCTCACCACCGACCTGGCGCTGCGCTTCGACCCGGTCTATGAGCCGATCTCCCGGCGGTTCATGGAGAACCCGGAGGAGTTCGCCGACGCCTTCGCCCGCGCGTGGTTCAAGCTGACCCACCGCGACATGGGCCCGGTCGTGCGCTACCTCGGCCCGGAGGTCCCGGACGAGGAGCTGCTCTGGCAGGACCCGGTCCCGGCTCCGGAGTTCGAGCTGATCGGCGACGCCGAGATCGCCGACCTCAAGGGCCGCATCCGCGAGTCCGGCCTGACCGTGCAGCAGCTGGTGTCCACCGCCTGGGCGTCGGCCTCCACCTTCCGCGGCAGCGACATGCGGGGCGGCGCCAACGGCGGCCGCATCCGCCTGGAGCCGCAGGCGAGCTGGGAGGTCAACGAGCCGGCGAAGCTGGCCCCGGTGCTGCGCACCCTGGAGGGTGTCCAGGAGGCCTTCAACTCCGGCCGCACCGACGGCAAGGGCGTCTCCTTCGCCGACCTGGTGGTGCTCGGCGGCGTCGTCGGCGTCGAGGAGGCCGCCAAGGCGGCCGGGTTCGACGCCGAGGTGCCGTTCACCCCGGGCCGCGGCGACGCCACCCAGGAGAAGACGGACGTGGAGTCCTTCTCCTACCTGGAGCCGCACTCCGACGGGTTCCGCAACTACCTGGGCAAGGGCCACCCGCTGCCGGCCGAGTACCAGCTGGTCGACCGGGCCAACCTGCTCACGCTGAGCGCGCCGGAGATGACCGTGCTCGTCGGCGGCCTGCGGGTGCTGGGTGCCAACTTCCAGGACTCGAAGATGGGCGTGTTCACGGACAAGCCGGGCGCGCTGACCAACGACTTCTTCGTGAACCTGCTCGACCTGGGCCACACGTGGAAGCCGATCGACGAGTCCTCGGAGACCTTCGAGTGCCGCAGCGACGCCACCGGCGAGGTGCTGTGGACCGGCAGCCGGGTCGACCTGCTGTTCGGCTCCAACTCCGAGCTGCGCGCCGTCGCCGAGGTCTACGCGGCCGACGACGCGGAGGAGAAGTTCGTCAAGGACTTCGTCGCCGCCTGGGACAAGGTCATGAACCTGGACCGGTTCGACCTGGTCTGATCCCTGTGCGTTGAGTGAGGGCCGGTCCGGGCGCACGCCCGGGCCGGCCCTTCGTCATGCGTGCGCGCCCGTGCTCAGCGCCCGTGCTCAGGCAGGGGCGCACTCGTACTCCGAGTATCGGCGCTCCAGCAGGACGGTGTCGCGCCATTCCCCGTCCAGGCGGGCGACGCGCTCCCGGACACCGACGGTCCGGAACCCGGCCGAGCGGTGCAGGGCCAGGCTCGCCTGGTTCTCGGGGAAGACCGACGTCTGCAGCGTCCACAGCCCCTCGTCCGCGTCGGCCTCGATGACCTGGCGGTGGATGAGCGCCTTGCCGACGCCGCGCCCGCGGAAGGCGTCCCCGACGTACACCGACGTCTCGGCCACCCCGGAGTAGGCGGCCCGGGCCGAGGTCGGCGCCGCCGCGGCCCACCCCGCGACCTTCCCGTCCGCCTCGGCGACCCACCGGTGCCCCGCCAGCCATTTTGCGTCCAGTTCCTCAGCGGTGGGCACCTCGGTCTCGAAGGTGGCGTTGCGGGTGGCGATGCCCTCGCCGTAGATCCGCCGCACCTCCTCCATGTCGCCGGGCTCCATCGCCCGCACCGCCACGTCGGCGGGCAGGTCGGTGGGGCAGCAGGGGCGTGCGGAGAGCAGCCCCATCACGGCGTCGGCGGCGTGCGGCAGGCCGGTGCAGCAGGCCGGGTTGACCGCCACCCGGGTGGAGGTGCCCTCCCGGGTCAGCACCACGAACCCGGCGTCGGCCAACCTGCGCAGGTGGTGGGAGACGGTGGGCTGGCCGATGCCCAGCTCCGCCGCCAGCTCGCCGACGCCGGTGCCGCCCGGCCGGGTGGCCACCGTGTGCAGCAGCCGGACCCGGGTGGGCTCGGCCAGGCAGGCGAACCAGGAGGCGTAGGTCGCGGCGTCGGCGGGGTCCAGGGGCGGGGGCGCGGGGTCGGTCGTCAGTGCCATGGGGTCATTATCGACCACCATCGATGGTTGCGTCCATCGATCCTCATCGATAAAGTCCGATTCAATCGACGGACATCGATGAAAGGTGGCGGTGATGGCGGACCATGCCGAGGGGCTCCCGGTCGCCGTGGTCGGGGCCGGGCCGGTGGGCCTGGCCGCGGCGGCGGAGCTGGCCGACCGGGACGTGCCGGTCGTCGTGCTGGAGAAGGGCGGGCGGGCCGGTGCGGCGGTCGCCGAGTGGGGCGGTGTGCGGCTCTTCTCGACCTGGCGCGACCTCGTCGCCCCGGCCGCGGAGAAGCTGCTCGCCGGGACCGGGTGGACCCGCCCGGACGACGGCGCCTACCCGACCGGGGCGGATTGGGTCCGGGACTACCTGGAGCCGCTGGCCGCCGCGCTCGGGGAGCGGGTGCGGCTCGGCGCGGAGGTGGTCGGGGTGAGCCGCCGGGGCCGCGACCGCGTCGTGGACGCCGACCGTGGAGAGCAGCCCTTCACCGTGCGCGTGCGCACGGCCGACGGCCGCGAGGAGCGCATCCTCGCCCGCGCCGTCGTCGACGCCTCGGGCACCTGGGCGTCCCCCGGCCCGCTGGGCGCCGACGGGCTTCCCGCGCTCGGCGAGGCCGCGGTGGCCGACCGCCTCTCCTACCGGGTGCCCGACCTGGGCGACCCGGCCGTTCGGTCGCGGTATGCGGGGCGGCGCACGGCCGTGGTCGGCAGCGGGCACTCGGCCCTGACCGCCCTGGTGGCGCTGGCCGGCGCCGCAGAGCGCGGCCCGGGGACCCACGCGGTGTGGGTGCTGCGCCGGGGCGGGGTGGGCGACGCCTTCGGTGGAGGCGACGCCGACCAGCTGGCGGCGCGAGGCGCGCTCGGCGAGCGGGCGCGGCAGGCCGTGGAGTCCGGTCACATCACGGTGGTCACAGGCTTTCGGACCGCGGAGGTGCGCAACAGCGGCGGTCGCGTCGTGCTCGTCGACGAGGACGGCCGCGAACTCGACCCGGTCGACGAGGCCGTCGTGCTCACCGGCTTCCGCCCCGACCTGTCGTTCCTGTCGGAGGTCCGGCTGGGATTGGACGCCACTTTGCAGGCGCCCGCGGCACTCGCCCCGCTCATCGACCCCAACATGCACTCCTGCGGCACCGTCTACCCGCACGGTGCGGAAGAGCTGTCCCACCCGGAGCCGGGGTTCTACCTGGCCGGGATGAAGTCCTACGGCCGCGCGCCCACGTTCCTTGCGCTGACCGGCTTCGAGCAGGTCCGCAGCATCGCCGCCGCGATCGCGGGCGACCACGAGGCCGCGGCCCGGGTGGAGCTGGTCCTGCCCGAGACCGGGGTGTGCCAGGGCTCGGGCCTGCCGGACCCCGAGGAGGCGGCTCGGCAGGACACCGCCGGGGGTGGGTGCTGTGGCCCCTCCGCAGGGCCTCAACTCGTGGAGCTGGGGAAGAACCTGCGGGCCCACAGGGAGACGTAGACCAGGCCGACCAGTACGGGCACCTCGATCAGGGGGCCGACCACGCCGGCCAGCGCCTGGCCGGAGGCCACGCCGAACACGCCGATGGCCACGGCGATGGCCAGCTCGAAGTTGTTGCCCGCGGCGGTGAAGGCCAGGGTGGCGGAGCGGTCGTAGGGCAGGCCCACCGCGCGGCCGAACACCATCGACAGGCCCCACATCAGCACGAAGTAGACCAGCAGCGGAACCGCGATGCGGGCCACGTCCAGCGGGGCCGAGGTGATGGCCCCGCCCTGCAGGGCGAAGAGCATCACGATGGTGAACAGCAGGCCGTACAGGGCCAGCGGGCCGATGCGGGGCAGGAACCGGTCCTCGTACCAGGTGCGGCCCTTGGTGCGCTCGCCGAAGGTGCGGGTGAGGTACCCGGCCAGCAGCGGGACGCCGAGGAAGACGAGCACCATGGCGGCGATCTCCCAGCCGGAGACGTTGATGCCGCTGGTGGGCAGGCCGAGCCACCCGGGCAGGACCGAGAGGTAGAACCAGCCGAGCACGCCGAAGGCCAGCACCTGGAACACCGAGTTGAGGGCCACCAGTACGGCGGCGGCCTCGCGGTCGCCGCAGGCCAGGTCGTTCCAGATGACGACCATGGCGATGCAGCGGGCCAGTCCGACGATGATCAGGCCGGTGCGGAACTCGGGCAGGTCGGGCAGCAGGAGCCAGGCCAGGGCGAACATCAGCGCCGGGCCCACCACCCAGTTGAGCACGATGGAGGAGATGAGCAGGCGCCTGTCGCCGGTGACCGAGCCGAGCCGGTCGTAGCGGACCTTGGCCAGGACGGGGTACATCATGACCAGCAGGCCGATCGCGATGGGCACCGAGATGCCCTGGACCTTGACCGCGTCCAGGGCGCCCTGCAGGCCCGGGATCCATCGGCCGAGGAGGAGCCCGGCGGCCATGGCCAGGCCGATCCAGAGCGGAAGGAACCGGTCGAGCGCGGACAGCCGCGCGGCGGCAGAGGCGGCAAGGCCGGTCGGCTCGGCGGCCTCGGGGCGGGCCATGGTGTGTCCTCCTGGGAGGGAGCGGGGGCGGGCCCCGGGGCGGTTCGCCAGGCCACAATACATCGACGTAGGCTGATATCAACTCGGGTCGATGGATTCGGCCCGTGCGAACGACGTCCCACAGAGAGGCGGCACCGTGTCGGACACCCCCAGCGTCCTCTTCGTCTGCGTGCACAACGCCGGGCGCTCCCAGATGGCGGCCGGGCTGCTGGCCCACCTCGCGGGCGACCGCGTGGAGGTGCGTTCCGCGGGCTCCGAGCCGGCCGAGGCGGTCAACCCCGCCGCCGTCGAGGCCATGGCCGAAATCGGCATCGACATCACCGCCGAGCGGCCCAAGGTCCTCACCCCCGACGCGGTCCAGGCCAGCGACGTGGTGATCACCATGGGGTGCGGGGACGCCTGCCCCGTCTTCCCCGGCAAGCGCTACCTCGACTGGGCGCTCGACGACCCGGCCGGGCAGCCGGTGGACGCGGTGCGCAGGGTGCGCGACGACATCCGCGCACGGGTCGAGGCCTTGATGGCCGAGCTGGGGGTGGCCGGTGAGAGCGGGCAGGGCGGCGCTCAGCAGGGTCAGCAGGGGCGGTAGCGCCCCTGGGCCCCCTCCGCGCGGGCTGCGAGCTCGTTCAGCTCCCCGGCCAGGGCGGCGACGGCGTCGGCGCGCAGCCGGTAGTAGGTGTAGCGCCCGCGCGGCTCCGTCTCCACGAGCCCGGCCTCGCGCAGGATCCTCAGGTGGTGGCTGACGGTCGGCTGCCGGGCGCCGGTCTCCTCGATGAGGTGGCAGGTGCACAGCTGCTCGTCGGACAGCAGCGCCACGATCCGCGCCCGCAGGGGGTCCCCGAGCAGGGCGGTGGCCCGCTCCCCGAGAGGCGCGCCGGAGGAGATCAGCATGGGCTGATGCCACCATGCCGCCGGGGCGCCGTCAACCGTGCCCCGGCGGACGGGCCGCACGACGGGTCAGTCCGTGTCGTCCCGGTACTCGTAGGCGTTGCCCTCCTCGGTCATGATCAGGGTCAGCGCGGTGGACATCGCGCGGGCGGAGGAGACCCGGGCCTCGTACTCCTCGGGGGTGGACGGCGGGGTGAGCTTCAGCTCCCCGATGAGCTCCTCGACGGTCTCGATGTCGGCCGCGATCTCGGCGGCATCGTCCGGATCGAGTCCGTCCGTATCGAGATCGTCCCTGTAGGAGTCCAGCGTCTCGGCGGCGAGCAGTTCCAGGGCCTCCTTCAGGTCGCGGCCGAGCACCCGGCACCCGCCCTCGGAGTCGGCGAACAGGACCGGGCGGCGCGGACCCTCGCCGCACAGGTAGTAGGTGCCGCCCGCGCCCTCGCTCGCGAAGGGCTCGAGCTCCTGCCCGCCGATCAGGTGCACCTCCTCCACGTGCTCGATGTCGTCCTCCATCTCCATGTCCAGGGCGAAGACGTCGTCGGGCATCCATTCCTCCTCGCGCGGGCCGGTCAGCCACGCCGCAGCCGCCACCGGCTCGTCGGCATCGGTGGGGACGAGGAGGGACACCCCGTCGCGGGGTCCGCCGGACCGGACGACCAGGCGGGAGGGGCGGCCGAACAGCGGCTCGGGCAGGTCGTACAGGGCGAGCGTGGACGCGGGATCTTCCGGGTCGGCGGTGGGCCCGGCCACGGGCTCCAGGCCCAGCTCGCGCACCAGCCGTGCCCAGCCGAGCCGTTCGGCGGCGCACCGGCGCACGTCGCCCTCGTCGTGCCGGACCGTGCCCGGGCCGAGCTCGGCCTCCGCGCGCCGCCGGACCTCCTCATCGGACGCGAAGGCGATCTCCCCGGCCGTCCACCCGGGCGCGATCGCGCCCGGCGGCATCCGGTGCGCGTGCCACAGGTGGACGCTGAACCCGTCGGCGAAGCGCACGGCGGGCCCGTCCGCGCGGTGGAGGCGCCCGCGGGCGTCGGTGTGGACCTCCACGGGCGGATCGGTGGCCAGCAGCACCCCGTCGAAGGCCCACCACGGGCCGAGGCCGGGGGCGATGCGCAGGAGGGGGTGGTCCTCCAGGGGGCGGTCCCCGTGGGCGCCGAGCAGGAGCGCCGCCAGTAGCGACGCGGGATCGGCGGGGTGGCGGACGCTCCCGGTGACCGTCCACCACCGCTGCTCGTCGTCGGGGATCCGGGCGAGGGCGGACCGGGCCTCTCCACGCCGGTCGGCGGGGAGGAGGGCGTCGGTGAGGGCGGTCAGCGCCGTGCCCCTGACGCGTTCGGCGTGGTCCGGGTCGGAGGGGTGCCGGGTCTGGACCTCGGCCTGCTTCATGACCCAGTACCCGGCCCAAACCGGTGCGGGGACCAGCCCTTCGGCGGCGGTGTAGGCGGCGGCGATCACCTCCTGCGGGGTGTCGCCCGGGAAGAGGCGGGCGGCGCGGGCCACCCCGGCGAGCGGGTGCGGCGGCGCGGGCTCCGAGGACGGCAGCGGGGTGCGTTCGAGGACCTCTCCGCCGAACGCCAGCGCGTAGGCGGCGACCATGCCCGCCATGGGCGAGTCGAACCACACGATCTTCGGCGGCTCCATGCCCTGCTCCCGGTAGAGGCGGGCGAACCCCTCCTCGACGTCCGCCCTGTCGGGGGCCGAGGCCCGCTCCTTCCAGGCCTCGGCCAGGGCCTCGATGGTGCGGCGGTCGTCGTCGGTGATCCGGTCCGAAGGCACGGGCGCTCCTCGCGTGGGGTCGGCTGGGACCTTTCGGACGCCGCCGGGAGGGACCGGGTTCCCCGCCCCGGGCGCCGCCCGTCGGGGGCCTCGCCGGTGTCCGTCACCTCTTGACCTGGGTGACCCGCCACAGCCGCCGGGGCAGTTCGCCCTCCTCGAAGGCGTGCACCTCCTGCAGGTCCCAGCCGTCGGCCAGCGCGTCGACCAGGGCGCGGTCGAAGAAGTGCACCGCGAAGCCGCCGTGCTCGTAGATGTCGTCGCCGTGGGAGACGCCCTGGCCGTAGTGGGCGTCGCCGGTGTGGCGGACCGAGTAGACGAAGGCGCCGCCGGGCCTGAGGGCCCGGCGGACCTCGCCGACGAGTGCACGGATGCGTTCGGTGCTCAGCGCCATGCACAGGAGCATGTGCGCCATGGCCCCGTCCAGGGAGGCGTCGGCGAAGGGCAGGGGTTCGCGCGCGTCGTGCAGGAGGGGGTGCACCGATCCGCTCAGGCCGCGCTCGTCGGCGGCGGCCCGGAGCTGCTCCAGGCCGGTGGCGCTGAAGTCGGTGGCGGCCACCTCCAACCCCTGTTCGGCGAGCCAGAGCGCGTCGCGCCCGTGCCCGGCCCCCAGCTCCACCACCGAGCGGGCGCCGCGCCCGGCGAACACGCCGGCCGCGTGCCGGGCGACCGCCGAGGGCTCGGCGCCGTACATGTGCGGGTTGCGGGAGTAGACCCGCCTCCAGTGGTCCCGCTGCTCCTCGCCGAGCTCCATCGCCGCCCTCTCACTGAGCACGTCCTGGTACCGCCCGAGGGTATCCGCCCCCGGGCGGGCACCAGGAGCGGGGGTCAGTACCGGAACGCGGGATAGGTCAGGTAGCCGGTGTCGCCGCCCTGGTAATAGGTGTCCCGGTCGGCCTCCTCCAGCGGGAGGCCGGCGCGCAGGCGCTCGACCAGGTCGGGGTTGGCGATGAACGCGCGGCCGAAGGAGACCAGGTCGGCGCCCAGGTCGAGCCAGTGCTCGGCGGCCTTCCGGCCGGCGGGCAGCGGGTCGGCCGGGTGCACCGGGTTCACGATCAGCGTGCCCGGCCACGCGCGGCGCAGCCCCAGCAGCGTCTCCTCGTCGGTCGTGGCCTCCAGGTGGACATAGGCCGGGCCGAGGGGCGCCAGGGCGGAGAGCAGGGCGCCGTAGAGCTCGGGGACGTCCTCGTCGATCGCGTCCCAGATCCCGGCGCCGGGGGAGAGGCGGATGCCGACCCGCTCGGCGCCGATCGCCTCGGCGGTCGCGGTCACGGCCTCCACGGCGAACCGGATCCGGCCCTGGATCGAGCCGCCGTAGGCGTCGGTGCGCAGGTTGGCGTTGGACGACAGGAACTGGCCGATCAGGTAGCCGTTGGCGCCGTGCAGCTCCACCCCGTCGAAGCCGGCCTCGACGGCGCGTTCGGCCGCGGCGGCGTAGGACAGTGCCTCGGCCGCGGCCTCCTCGGTGCTGAGCGCGCGCGGGACCGGCGCGGGCTGGGGCCCACTGGGCGTGAACACGTGGGCCTCGCGGGCGGCGACCGCCGACGGGCCCACGGGCCGCATCCCCGTCGTGTCGGGGTGGCTGATCCGGCCGCCGTGCATGATCTGGGCGAAGATGCGGCCGCCGTTGGCGTGCACGGCGGAGGTGACCTGCCGCCACGAGTCCGTCTGCTCGTCCGTGTGCAGGCCGGGGGTCCGCGGGTTGGACTGGCCCACCCGGTTGGGCTGGATCCCCTCGGACACGATCAGCCCGGCGGAGGCGCGCTGGGCGTAGTAGGCCGCCATGGAGGCGGTGGCCAGCCCGCGGTCATCGGAGCGGACGCGCGTCATGGGCGCCATGACCACGCGGTTCGGCAGGCGCAGGCCGCCGAGGGCGGAGGCGTCGAACAGGGTCGTGGTCCGGTCGCTGGTTCTCGTTTCGGTCATGCCGGTACGCTAAAATCTGACATTGATGTGAGGGGCAAGCACGGAAGGCGTGCTGTGGCCGGAGTCACGGCGGAGCCGGCCGCCGGGAGGGCGAATGCGGATCGGTGAACTGTCCGAGCGGTCGGGCGCCAGCGTCCGGTCGCTGCGGTACTACGAGGAGCAGGGGCTGCTCACCAGCGAGCGCAGCCCGAGCGGGCAGCGGCACTATGCCGAGGAGAGCGTGGAGCGGGTGCGCTTCCTGCGGAGGCTGTTCGCGGCCGGGCTGTCCAGCCGCGCCATCGCCGAGCTGCTCCCGTGCGTCGACGCGCCGAGCACGCGGCACACCGACGAGGCGTGGGAGGTGCTGGTCGCGGAGCGCGAGCGCCTGGACGCCCACATTTCGGAGCTCCTGCGGGCCAGGGAGGCTCTGGACGGGGTCATCGAGGCCAACCGCCGCCACCGGGCGGGGGAGCACCGGCACCGGTGCGCCTCCGAAGAGGCGTCGGACCCTCGGTCTACGGTCGCAGCGGCGGTAGAGGCAGGCCAGGCATAGGGGGACCGGCGATGGGACGCACGCTCGCGCAGAAGATGGGGGTGCGCTCAGGGCACCGCCTGCTGGTGCTGGACGCGCCGGACGGGTATCCCGGCCTGCTCCAGCCGCCCGAGGGCGTGCGCATCGAAACGTCCCTGGGCGAGGGCGCCTCCTACGACGGGATCCACGTGTTCGTCCGCGACAGGGCGGACGTCGAGGCGAAGGTCCCGCCGCTGCTGCCCCATGTGCGCGGGGGCCTGCTGTGGGTCTGCTACCCGAAGCGCAGCGGGGGCATCCCGACCGACATCAGCCGCGACCACGGATGGGAGGCGCTCGGCGCGGCCGCGTGGGACGCCGTGGCCCAGGTCGCCGTCGACGCGGACTGGTCGGCCCTGCGCTTCCGCCCGGTCGCCGACGTCTCCTACACCCCGGGCTCCAAACGCACGAGAGCGGGGGAGTGAGGCGGGGCCGACCGCTGCGGGGGCAGCGGTCGGCCGACGGAGCACGCCCGGTTCCGCGCGCCCGGTTCCGCAGGGTCAGTTCTGCAGGGTCAGCAGGCCGGGGCGGTAGGGCAGGAGGCCGTAGTCGGTCCCGTCGGAGTCGGGAGAGCGTCCCTGGTAGAGGAACTGCAGGTTGCAGGGGTCGATGGACATGTCCTGGTCGGCGTCGGTGCGGATCAGCTCGCCGTGGCTGATGTCGTCGGTCCACCAGGCGCCGCTGTTGGCCTTGCCCGCGAAGGGGCTCCACTCGTCGGCGGCCTGCGGGGTCCACTGGCCGTCCAGGCTGGAGGCCGTGAACGAGCGGAAGTAGCGGTCCCCCTGCGCGCCGATCGCCTCGACGATCATGAGGTACTCGTTCCCGCCCTCGATGCTGTAGACCTGCACCCCCTCGAACAGGTCGTTCCTGTCGTCGGACATGACGACCGTCGAGTTCGAGCCGAAGCTGCCGGGGAAGTCGCCGATGGGCATGTCGGCGCGGTAGATGCTTCCGTTGTCGCCGGCGAAGAACAGGTACATGTTCTGGTCGTCGCCGATGACCGCCTGGTCGATGGGGCCGGTGTCGGAGCCGGGGATGCCGCCGTCGAAGAGCGTCTGCGGCGCCGACCAGCTGTACACGTTCGTCGGGTCGTTCGACGTCCGGTAGGAGAAGGCGGGGCCGCCCCACTGATAGGCGAGCACCCAGACGTCCTTGGGCGCGAAATAGAAGAGCGACGGCGCCACGGCGTTGAAGGGCATTCCGTTCTGTCCGGCGGAGGACATGCCGGACCAGTCGCCGAACAGGTCGAAGTTCATCGAGCCCCAGGACGATCCCCAGTCGTGGTTGGTCGCATAGACGAGGTTCTGTCCGTTATAGGGGGCGTGGGTGAAGTCCTTGAGCGAGACCCACTGCGGCGAGGGCTGCGCGAGCGGGCCGGTCGATGACCAGTTGTACGTCGAGGGGAGGGCACACGCGGCGGAGTCCGCGGCCCCCTCCTCGGCGGAGGCCGGTGCGATCAGGGAGCCGCCGACCGCGAAGGCCGCCGCGGCGGCGAGGGCGGCCCGGGGGAAGAGCCCGCGGGGCCGAAAGGACGAAATTGTTTCAAGAATGGACATGCTGCGTCCTCCAGGGGTCCGGAGCCGCACGGCCGGATCGAATGGGTGCACCGCGGCCCCGGACCTGCGCATAGGGGATGTGAGCGTTAACAATCATTGACGCACCGGCGCGGGGCGAAAGGAGCTCCGGTGCCTCGCAGTTGAATGTGAGCGGTAACACTCCGGAAGTCAACCCGTGTTCTCCGGGCAATGTCCCGCGCCCTTCCGTGTCCCCTGGTCGGAACGCACCCACGAAAAGGTTTCCCGGGCCCGTGAAGGGCTCGCCGCCACTTTGCGGGCGGGGCGGCGACGAGCCGGCCGGACAACGGGGGACCGCGGGGCCGGGCATGCCGGCGCCGCTCCCGGCCTCAGGACTCCGCGAGGTCTCCCACGGGCAGGTCCGCCAGTGCCTTCTCGACGGCTTCGAGCACGCCGAGCGGGGCCTTGTCGAGCGGGTTGCGCAGGGTGCGGCCCGGCGTCCAGCGGGTGGTGGCACGGAAGGCGGCGGCCCGCTCGGGGTCCAGGGACCGGATGGCCGCCAGGACCGCCTCGTAGGCCTCGGGGTCGTCGATCACGGTGACCAGGTCGCTGTCGAGGCTCAGGGGCGCGCGCGTACGGCGGGGACGCGGGTGGCGCTCGGTCCAGTGGTGTTCGCCGCTTCCCACGTCGTACTCCGCGCCGGACGGCAGTCGGACGGCCGCGCGGGTGTTCGGCGGCACCTCCACCCGGAAATCGACGGTGCCACCGCTCCTGCGCCACCCCGAATACGCGCGTCCGTACGGGGTATCGTGCCACGCCGCGGCATCGTCCAGGTCGTCGAGCAGCGTGGGCGCGACCCGGATCCGCCGGTAGCCGGGCCCGGCCGGCGTGAGCCCGGCCACGCGCCGGTGCAGCCAGTCGGCCACGCCGCCCAGGGCGTAGTGGTTGAACGACGTCATCTGCCCCGGATTGATCGAGCCGTCCTCGAGCATGGAGTCCCAGCGCTCCCAGACCGTCGTGGCGCCCATCGTCACCGGGTACAGCCAGGAAGGGCACTCGGTCCGGGTGAGCAGGCGCGACGCGGCCGCGGTGTGCCCCGTCCCGGCGAGCGCCTCGCAGACCAGCGGGGTCCCGACGAAGCCGGTGGCGATGCGGTAGCCGTAGGCGCGGACGAGGTCGCGCAGCCGGAGCCCCATCGCCGCCCTCCGCTCCGCGGGCGCGAGCCCGAATACGATCGCCAGGGCATAGGCGGTCGGCGCGTCCGACATCATGCGTCCGCCGGGCGTGATGTAGGCGGAGCGGAAGGCCTCGGCGATCCGCTCCGCGAGGTCGGCGTAGCGGCGGGCGTCGGCGTCCCGTCCCAGGAGTGCCGCGGCACGCGAGGTGAGCTCCGCCGAACGGAAGAAGTAGGCGGTGGCGACGATCCCGGCGTCGGTCTTCGCCCTCCCGGGCAGGTCGGGCGGGGCGTCGGGATCGAGCCAGTCGCCGAACTGCACACCCCCTTCCCACAGCAGGTCCTCGCCCGCCCGCTCGGCCACCGTGTCGACCCACCACGCCATCGCGGTGAAGCACTCCCGGAGCGCCCCGGTGTCCCCGAAGCGCTCGTACAGCACGTCCGGCACCACGCTGATCGCGTCCCCCCACGCGGCCACCGGCTCGGACAGCCCGGGGACCTGGGGGATCACGGCCGGAACGACCATCGGCACGATGCCGCCGGCCGCGCGCTGCTCCGCGACGACGTCCCGCAGCCAGGACCGGAGGAAGGCGTCGCAGTCGTGGAGGAAGGCGGCGGTCGGCGCGAAGACCTGGATGTCCCCTGTCCACCCGAGCCGCTCGTCGCGTTGGGGGCAGTCCGTCGGGATCGACAGGAAGTTGCCGCGCATGCCCCAGACCACGTTCTCGTGGAAGCGCTGCAGCAGCGCATGGCCGGTCGCGAACCCGCCGGTCCGGGGCATGTCCGTGTGGAGCACACAGGCCGAGAACGAGGAGGCGGTGAGCGCGCCCGGCCAGTTCTCGACCTCGACGTAGCGGAACCCGTGGAAGGTCCACGACGGCTCCCAGGCCTCCTCGCCCTCCCCGCTGAGCGTGTACCGGTCGGTCGCCGCGGCGTTGCGCAGCGGCCGCGTCGCCGGCTCCCCGTCCTCGAGCACCTCGGCGTGGCGCAGGGTGACAGTGTGGCCGGCCGGACCGCTGACCACGATGCGCACGCGGCCGACCAGGTTCTGGCCGAAGTCGAGGACGGTCCGCCCCGAGGGCGTGGTCAGCACCCGCTGGACGCTCCGCCGCTCGGTGACGCGGACCGGGGGAGCCGACCGCGGTTCGGGCCGGACGTCCGGGACGTCGACGGGGACCGCCGGGCGCCAGGCGGTGTCGTCGAACCCCGGGTGGGCCCACGCGCTCTCGTGCAGCCGGGCGTCGTAGGCCTCGCCCTGGTAGATGCCGGCCTCCACGACCGGTCCCCGGGCCCAGCGCCAGCCGTCGCCGGTGGCCACGGAGTCCGTCGTGCCGTCCTCGTACTCGACCACGAGGTGGGCCGAGGCCGCCGGGGCGCCCTGGTAGAAGCGGCGCGCGGCGTCGCGGAACCCGAAGCGCTCGGTGTACCAGCCGCCGGCCAGCTCGATGCCGAGCGCGTTGCGGCCGGGGCGCAGGAGCGCGGTCACGTCGGAGGTGTCGAAGGTCAGGCGCCACTGGTAGCCGGTCCAGCCGGGCTTCAGCTCCGCGTCATCGACGGGCACGCCGTTGACCTGCGCGTCGTAGGCGCCGAAGGCGGTCGCCCGCAGGAGCGCCCTGCGCACCCGGCCGCGTACGGTGAACTCCGTGCGCAGCCGGTGCGGCGCCTGTGAACCGGACCCGATGAAGCGGCCCTGCCACCCCTGGGGCCCGAGGAGGGCGGCGGTCGCCTCGGCGGGCTCGCTCCACTCCGAGGCGGAGCCGTCGGCGCCGCGGACCCGCACACGGACGCGCACATGCTCACGCGGTTCCAGCGGGGCGAAGGGCCAGGCGACGTGGACCGCGTCGTCGCCGTCCACGTGCGCGGTGTGCCGTGTGCCGCCCCGCACGGCCTCGATCTCGGCTCCGGCCTGGACCCAGTCGCGGGCGGTGCCGGTCGTCCTCCACGACAGGGTGGGACGCGGGTCGGGGACGAAGTGCTCGTCGTCGAGGCCGATGCGGGGGCGGACGGCGGTCGGGGCGGGGGTCACGGGTGCACCTCCTGGGCGGCCGCGGTCCCGGTCCGGCGGAAGCGGCGGATGACGGCCCCGCCGATCAGGCCCGACACGAGCGCGAAGACGGCCAGCAGGGAGAACAGGCCGGACGGGCTCCATGCCAGCAATGCGGGCGTGACCAGGGCGAACCCTGCGGCGGCGAACCGGGCCGCGGCCATCGTCACCCCCTGTGCCGTGGCGCGTGCGTTCACCGGGAAGGACTCCTGGGTCCACACCTTGTACAGCGCCTCGCCGACGAAGGGGAAGGCGATGTTGTAGAGGACGAGCGCGATGACCACCGCGGGCAGGTGCACGCCCCCGGTGACGGCGATCAGCAGCTGGCAGGCGCAGAAGACGGCCACGCCGGCGGCGAAGAGCCGGCTGCGCCAGGGCGTGTCCGCGATACGGGTGAACGCGATGGTGCCGACGAGGCCGATCAGCGTCGTCACGAAGGAGATGGCCGTGGCGGTCGTCTGGGTCGCGTCGCCCACGGTCACCATGAAGTAGGTCTTGTACCCGCCGAAGGTGTTGGCCACGAGGGTGAAGAAGAGGTAGAAGAGCGCGGTCAGCGCGAGCATGGCCGCATAGGAGCGGTTGCGGAGCAGCTCGGCCAGGGGCAGGGCCGTGGAGGGGTCCACTCCGGCGGCCGTGTGGCGCGCCGTGGCCTCGGCCTCCAGCGCGCGGAACGGGGGGTAGAACGCGCGGAAGGCGAACGTCGCGACGGCGAGGAGCGCCAGCAGGCAGAAGATCAGCCGGATGCCCGGCAGGCCGGCGCCCGAGACCGCGAAGCCGAGCGAGGTCGCCAGTACGACCCCCAGCGTCCACATGACGTGGGTGAACGCCACCAGGCGCCCCTGGGCCCCGGCGGGCGCCCGCTCGGAGAGGACGGCGATCGAGGTGGGAAGGTCGGCCCCGGCCGCGATGCCGATGAGCACCACGCCCGCGATCAGGACCGGGGTGGAGGGGGCGAGGGCCACCATCAGTGCGGCCGCCGCGTAGAGCAGGATCGCCAGGGAGAACATGCGCCCGCGTCCGACCAGGTCGGCCAGGCGGCCGCCGGTGAGGGCGCCGGCGGCGATGAACAGCGTCAGGGCCGAGCCGAGGACCCCGACGGTCCACACGTCCAGGCCGAAGGCCTCGCGCCAGAGTGCGAGGCCCAGCCCGACCGAGATGATCGCGGCCGAGTCGAGGAGGGACGCCATACCCGCGGCCACGGCGAGCAGCCGGTGCCGGCGGTCGATGGGCGGTGGAGCGGTGGGGGTGTCGGCCATGCGGCCTCCTTCGATGGCGGGGCGCGGCATCGGTGTGGTGATTCGATTTACTGAGTCATGACCACGGTCGATGTCAAGCTTCCTGTACAACAGGTCGCTCAGGGCGCGATGATGGTAAATCGTTTTACGTGACCGACACAACCCCCGACGGGTCGCGCGGAGAACCGGTGGGCGATCGGGCGCGTGTCAGTGCCCGAGGGTGGACCGCCGTGCGACGAGCTCGGGGGCGAACTCGATCCTGCGGCCCCGCCGGGCCTCCGCGCCCTGTGCGGCGTCGTCGCCGAGCCGGGAGATCTCCTCGAACAGCAGGTCCGCGAGGGCGGTGCCGAACCGGGTGTGCGGGGTGCGCACGGTGCTGAGCGGGACGATGGTGGACCGCGCGAACTCGATGTCGTCGTAGCCGATGACGGCGATGTCCTCGGGTACCCGCACGCGCCCGCCCGCCGCGAACGCCTGGAGCACGCCGATGGCCAACAGGTCGTTGACGCAGAACAGCGCGTCCGGGCGCTGGTCGGGCGGGCGGCGGGCGATCTCCTGCGCGCAGGCGATCCCGGCCTCCACCGAGCGCTCGGGGACCGGGACCACCTCCAGCGAGGCCCCCGGAACCGCCCCGACCGCGGACAGCGCGCCGTTGAGCCGGTCGGTGACCTGCCGCAGGTCGAGCGAGGACGCGACGAAGCCGACGCGCCGGCGCCCCAGGCCGAGCAGGTGCTCCATCGCCAGCCGCCCGCCGCCGACGTGGTCGATCGACACCGACGCCTGCTCGGGGGACTCGGCGCGGCGGGCGCTGAGGACGCTGGCGATGCCCTGGGACCGCATCTGCGCCAATTCGGCCTCCACATCGCCGACGGGGGCGATGATCACGCCGCTCACCTGCTGCTGGGCGAACAGCCTGAGGTAGCTCCGCTCGCGCTCCTGCGAACCGGTGTCGTTGGCCATCAGCAGGTACATGTCCCGGGCGGAGATGCGCTTCTCGATGGCGGAGGCGATCTCGGGGGTGGTGGCCCCGGCGAGCTCGAAGGCGATGTAGCCGACGACCGGGCTGGCCCCCGTCCGCAGCGTGCGGGCGGCATCGTTCGGGAGGAAGCCGAGCTCGTCGACGGCCCGCCGGATCCGGTCCCGCGTCGCCTCCGACAGCTTGTGGGGCTTGTGGAAGTAGTTCGACACGGAGGCCGGGGACACACCCGCCGACTCGGCGACCTCGCGGACGGTCACCCTGCTCAGTCTGTCCCCCCCGGAATCGCAACGGTCGTCGTGGGGGAGTTTAACCGTTCACCGTTCAGAGCAGCAGCGGGGCGGCGAGGGAGGTGACGAGCAGCATCCCGGCGCCCCCGATCCGCGAGGCGATCTGGAGGAAGGGCATGAGCCCGAGCCGGTTCCCGGCGCTGAGGACGGCCACGTCGCCCGAGCCCCCCATGTCGGCCATGCCCAGGCCGGCCGCGATCGAGGACTCGATGAAGTAGAAGCCGATCACCAGCCCGGCCAGGCCCGCCGCGACCGCCCCGACCGCGACCGTCGCCACCGTCAGGGCCAGGTAGGAGGGGTCGGAGACGACATCGAGGACCTGGTCGAGGTCGATCACGCCGGCGCTGATGGCGACCAGGATCGCGGGCACCCAGGCCTGGGCGATGAACGCGTACCAGCCCTCCGCGCCCGCGTTCACCCGTTCAGGCAGCACACGGAAGACCTTCAGCGCCGCCGCGGCCGCGATGATCCATACGTAGGCGTGCACCCCGGGGACGGCCAGGGCCGCCAGCTCCCCGAACGCGTAGACGGTGATCGACAGGACCATGCCGGTGGCCAGCATCTCCAGCGACACGGCCGAGGACGGGCGGGAGGCCGGGGCGCCGGCCGCCCGGTCGCGCAGCATGGCGCCGTCGCCGGACAGCGAGGCGAAGCGGTCGCGCTTGCCCAGCCCGTTGAGCACCCCCGCGAACAGGATGCACAGGATGTTGGCGAGCATCACCGCCGGTGTCAGCCGGGCCAGGTAGGAGCCGGCGTCCCCGGTGCCTGCGGCGGCATAGATCTCCGACATCGGGATCGCGCCGGCGGCCATCCCGCCGCCCATCGTCGGAGCGACCACGTACAGGAGCGCCTCGGCCGCGCCGAAGCCCGTCAGGTACCCCACGAGGGCCCCGGCGCCGGTCGCCATGAGCACGGCGAAGACCAGGGGGACCAGGAACCGCGAGCCGATCCGGATGAGCAGGCGGCGGTCGATGCCCAGGACGCTGCCGACGATGATGCCGGTGACCGCGAACTCGGCGAAGCCGAACTCGGTGTAGAAGTCGTCGGTGAGCCGCCGCGCGCTGTCGGGGAGCACGTTCAGGTAGAGCAGCACGGCGGGGACGACGATGCACAGCAGGGGGCCGCCGCCGAAGGTGTTGAAGACGGGGATCCGGTCGCCGGCCCACTTCAGGGCGCCGCCGAGGACGACCGCGATGACCATCCCGCTCACGATGTTGTCCGGCAGGGCGTCCAGGTAGACCGCGGCCAGGACGACGGCGACCAGGACGGCGTAAACGGCGGCATTGAAACCGAAGATCCGGACCGTTCGCCGCCCGGGTCCTCCATCCGCTTCAGCGGTATCGGTCACGGCATTCTCGCTGGACATTGAGGACACCTTTCGGGAATTCCGCCGCTCGGGCGGGTTCGGGGGGATTTTCTTCAGGCGCGGCCGGCGGACCGGCACCGCTCCCGGGCGGTCGCGTGCGCGGCCAGCTCGCGCCCGAGGAGCCGGAGGGCGTGTGCGCTGGCCCCGGGGTCGTCGGCGCACCGCGGGTCGCGGTCGATGAGCGCGTGCACCGCCGCGAACCCGGCGCCGCGCCACTCGGCGGAGCCGAGCAGGCAGCGCCCCACCGCGGCGACCACGGGCACCCCGGCGGAGCGGGCATGGGCGGCGACGACCGCGGGCAGCTTCCCGGCCAGGGTCTGGGCGTCGAGGCTCCCCTCACCGGTGATGACGAGGGACGCGCCCGCGAGGTCGCCGGGCAGTCCGGCCAGCTCCGCGAAGTAGGCCGCCCCCGACACGTGGCGGGCGCCGAGCAGGTACGCGCCGAACCCGATGCCTCCGGCCGCCCCGGCTCCGGGGAGCGACGCGGGGTCCGGCCCCGCGCCCGGGGCGGGCGCGACCGAGGCCAGGGCGCCCAGCGCCTCCTCCAGCAGGGCCGCTTCTGCCGGACCCGCCCCCTTCTGCGCGCCGAACACCGCGACCGCCCCGGTGGGGCCGGTCAGTGGCGCGTCCACGTCCGCGGCGAGCACCAGCTCCACGCGGCGGAGCCGGGGATCGATGCCCGTCGTGTCCAGGTGCGCCACGGAGCGCAGGGCCGCCGCACCGGCGGGCAGCCGCGTCCCGGCCGCGTCGGTCAGCTCGCAGCCGAGCGCGGAGAGCATGCCGGCCCCGCCGTCCAGGGTCGCGCTGCCGCCCGCGGCAAGCACGATCCGGCGCGCGCCTGAGTCGAGCGCGTGCCGGACCATGTCGCCCAGCCCTGCGCTCGACGCGGTCAGAGGCGCCAGGTCACCGCCGAGCAGCTGCAGGCCGCAGGCCTGGGCGGCCTCCACCACGGCGGTGTCGCCGCCCAGGGCGAACCGCGCATCGACCGGATCGCCCAGCGGCCCCCGCACGCGCACCGTCCTCGCGGCGAACCCTGCGCGGAGGCAGGCGGCGACGCTGCCCTCACCGCCGTCCGCGAGCGGCCGCACGAGCACGTCCAGCCCCGGGGCGCCGTCGAGCAGGCCGAGCCGGAGCGCGTCCCCGGCCCCGTCGGCCGTGAGCGACCCCTTGAACTTGTCCGGCGCGACCACCACACGTCTCGCTGCTGCCATAGCCGTTCCCTCGAATCGAGCAGTCCGGGTCCGAATTCCGCGGCGTCTTCGCGGCCGCTTCGGTGAATGCCCTGCCGAGGGCGGTGCGGGCGGTGCGGTTCATTTCCGTGACGGTGCCGTCACCCGCGTTCACCGGTATTCGGCGGTTCTGTATGCAGCGAATTGAAGCAACACTTTCGCTATGGCGTCCAAGACGTAATCCGGGCCATATGTATAGGGAACGCCTATAGGAGTTCCGGTGCCGCGCCCTCCAGGAACGCGGCCGCTGCGGGGGTGATGGGCCCCTCCCGCCGGGCCAGCGCGACCCGGAGGTGGGCGGGCGGTTCGAGGTCCAGGACGAGCAGCCCGGCCTGGCGGGCCAGGGCGGCCCAGGACTCGGCGAGGACGGCGACCCCCACCCCGCTCAGGACGAGCGGCAGGATCACCTCGCGGTGCTCGGTCTCCACGACCTCGGTCAGCCCGACCCCGGCCGCCCGGATGTCCTCGACCAGCCGGCGCATCCCCGTGCCGCGCTGCCCGACGACGACCCGGTGGCCCTCGAGCCGCTCGCGCCGGACCGGGACCCCTTCGGCGAACGGTCCGTCCGCCGGGGCGATGAGCACGAACCGCTGCCGCGCGATCGTGCTCAGCCGGACGTCCGGGGGCAGCGACGCGTCCGGCGTCCCGAGCAGGCCCAGCTCGGCGCTCCCGTTGCGCACCAGCTCGACGGTCTCCTGGGGGGTGAACGCCGCGCGGATGAACACCGAGATGCGGGGGTGCTCCCGGGTGAAGTCGGCGATCAGGCTGCTCAGCGGCTCGACGGCCTGCGAGGGCATCGCCGCGATCTCGACCCGGCCCGTCTGCAGGCCGCCCACCGACGCCACGCCCGCCCGCGCGGCCTCGAGGCTGCGGAGCACGTCCCGGGCGGGCCCGACCAGGGCGCGCCCGGCGTCGGTCAGCACGAGCCCGCGGCCGACCCGGTGGAACAGGTCGCAGCCCAGATGGCGTTCGAGGGCCCGGATCGCCTGCGACAGCGAGGGCTGGGCGACATGGAGCGCGTCCGCGGCCCGGTTGACGCCGCCGTGGTCGACGACGGCGAGGAAGTACTCGAGCTGCCGAACGTTCATCCGCTCAGTGTGTCACCCGGGCAGGCCCCGCCTCCCCGCGGCGACCCCTGCGACCAGGGCCGACGCCCCCTGCATCCCACCGGTGCCCAGGCGCGGGGACGCCTCGGGCCCAGCGCGCACCTCCGTCCCGCCGGACCTGCCGCACGCAGGTACGCTGGCCGGGCCGTGGCATGGCCGGAGAGCCGCCGACCGTCGCAGATGGTCCCCTCCGGGCCCCTCCGAGGAAGGACACGCGTGACCCGTTCCTCCGTCATCCTCATCACCGGGGTCATGGCATCGGGAAAGTCCACCGTCGCGCGGATGCTGGCCGAACGGCTGCCGAAGGCCGCGTACATCCCGGGGGACGTGTTCCGCCGCATGATGGTGTCCGGCCGCGAGGACCCGTCGCCGCACGGGACCCCGGAGGCGCTGTCCCAGCTCCGGCTGCGCTACCGGGCGTCCGCGGCGGTCGCCGACGAGTACGCGTCGGACGGCTGGACGGCGGTGGTTCAGGACGTCGTCCTCGGCGGAGAGCTGGCCGAGTACGCGGCGCTCGTGCGGACCCGTCCCTTGTACGTCGTGGTCCTGGCCCCTTCGGCGCAGGTCGTCGCCCGGCGGGAGCGGGAGCGGCCGAAGTCGGGCTACGGCGCCTGGACCGTCGAAGACCTGGACCGGATCCTGCGCGAGGACACCCCGGCCCTGGGCCTGTGGATCGACACCTCCGACCAGACGCCGGAGGAGACGGTGCAGGCCGTACTGGCCGACCTGGACAAGGCCCGCTGCCCCCACCCGTGACCCGGCCCCGTCGGCGCCTTCGGGATCGGAGGACCCGTCACATGGAGTGCAACCCAGGGGTTGGAATCAAGAGGGAAAACGGCCCTCGACGACGGCGGGCGATGCGCGGGCAATGCTCCGGGCCTTCCCGCCCCGGGGGGTACGCGGTCCTTCACAGGCGTGCCGGTCGAGGCCGCCCGCGACCGGATGTGCGCACGGTGTCCATGGCGTCGCGCGTGTGTACGCAGGATCCCGTACCCGTGGATACTCCTTCTGGTCGACGCCCGCGAGGCGGGGGGCGACGACTCTGGACCCCATGGATGAGACAGGAAACCGAGCGGTCCGGCGCCGCGCCCGATGGGCGACGAGCGGCGGGCTGCTCCTGTGCGCCGCGGGCATCGCCGCGTTGTGGCTGTCGGGGGCCGAATTCCCGGTCGCATTGCCGCCGGGCGGTGGGAACACCGATTCCAGCTCCCGGTCCGAGATCGTCTTTCTGCTGATCGCCGCGCTGTTCATCGCGCTCGCGCGCTGGCGCTGGGCCCCGGCCGTGGGGGCGCTGTTCGGAGCGGTCTTCACCCTGGGCTTCGCGGCCACGCCCGCCGGACTCGACAACCTCCTCGGGGGCTCGGGTGCGGGGATCGCCGCCGCCCAAGCGGTCCAGGTGGTCGGCGAAGCCATGGCACTGGTGGCCGGCGTCGTCGCGGTGGTCGGCAACTACCGGACCGGGGTCCCCGCCCCGGAACCACGGCGATGACGGCCACCGGCCGCGCGTCCCGCCGCACCTCCCGCCGGACGGCGTGGCGGATCGGCCTGCTGTTCCTCGTCGCGGTGGGGGCGGGCATCGCCCTGGTCCTTCCCTATCTCGCGCTGGACCTCGACGCGGGGCGGACGGACCCCCGCAACACCGTGCACGCCGTGCTGCTGCGTGTGCACATCTTCACCGCGCTGATCGCGCTCGTCCTCGGGCCGCTGCAGTTCGCGCCCGCGATTCGGGCCCGGCGGGGGCTGCACCGGGCCATCGGGCGCTGGTACCTGTTCGCCGGAGTCCTCCCGTCGGGGGTGTCGGGGATCCCCGTGGCCCTCCTGGCGGACGACCCCGTCACCCGGGTCGGGCTGCTCATTCCGAGCGTCGGGTGGCTGGTGACGGGCGGGCTCGCGCTCGCGGCGGCCCGGCGGCGCGACTTCGCGGCCCACGCGGCATGGATGACCCGCAACTACGCGCTGACCTTCCTCGCAGTGACATCGCGTGTGGTGGTGCCGCTGCTGCTCCTGGCGCAGCTTCCGCTCCGCGACAGCGTCTACGGCGGCTCGATGGAGGCGCTCATCGACGCGAGCATCCCGATCGGCCAATGGCTCGGCTGGATCATCAACCTGGTCATCGCCGAGGTCCTCATCCGCAGGCGCCCGAGAGCGCTACGACGGTCCGCGTCCACGGCCGAATCCGGACACGGCCGCGCGCCGGAGGCCTCGGCCGATTGAGCCTGGGACCATCCCGGTCAGAGGGCTCGGCCTGATCGACCGCCGTCCGCACGAGCGCCACGTCCCCGCCGTGTTGTCACATTCGGACGCGTCCTGCAGTCGTATCCGGCGTACAGGACGAGCCACGGCCGCTCGGACGGGCGGTCGCGTATGGACGGATGGGACATGGATGGGACATGGAGTCGATCCCGCTGACAGGCGGAACCGTGACGCCCGGCCGGTCGCTCGCCGGGGAAGGTGCGCGATGAGCGGCGCACGAGCGAGGGTGGTGCAAGGCGGACTGCTGTTCCTCACCGGAGTGTCCGCCGTACTGGGCGGCGTCATCTTCCTCTGGCCCGAAGCGTTCTTCGGCTTGAGGTGGGTGAACATGGGCATGGCGTACAACCCGCACCTGCTGCTGGACTTCGGGGCCAAGAATCTGGCGGTGGCCGTGTTCCTCGGCGGTGCCGCGGTGACCATGAACCGGGCGTTCGTGCGCACCGCCCTGGCCGCTTACTCGGTATGGGCGGTGGCGCACTTCCTGATCCACCTGCAGTACTGGTCGCATTTCGCGGAACACGCTTCGGCGGCCGAGGCCAACCTGCTGGTGGCGGTCCTGGGCATCACCGCGGTGATCCCCGTGGCGCTGTTCGCCCTCACCTACGGGGCGGCGTCGCCGCCTCCCGACTCCGGCGCGCGGTGATCACGGCCGCCCGTCGGGGGCGGCGGGGGCCAGGCGGTTTACCGGCCGGGGCACCATGATCGCCTCCATCCCCATGCGGCCCGACCCGGACCGGTACGAGGCGCTGGCCGGCTTCGCCGCGCCCGGGGGAGTGAGCCCGCTCGACTTCACCGCCGCCGTCAGGACCCTGCCCCGGGAGGCTGGTCCTCGACCGGGGGGAGCCGGGAGACCAGGAGGTTGATGAAGTCGGCCACCGCAGGACTCCTGCGGCGGCCGATCATCGTCTGGATCTGGGCGCGGCGCTGGTCGAAGACGGGGTGGGCCAGAGGGACGTGGACCAGGCCGCTGTCCGGGCCGCTGGCGATGCCCAGACCGCTGACCAGGGCCGCTCCTCCACCGGAGCGGACGAACTCATAGACCGGGGCCAACCGGTCGCACTCCAGGGCGATGGTGGCCTCCACCCTTTCGATGCGGGCGGCGATGTCGAACAGCTCGCGCTGGCTGGCGCCCTCGGACGACAGGGCGAGCGGGTGGCCGCACAGTTCGGCGAATCCGACCCGGGACCGGGAGGCCAGGGGGTGGTCCTCCCTCACCGCGGCGTAGGTGGGCACCACGGCGGAGTGGTCGACGGACACGTCCTCCTGCCGCCCGATGGCGAAGGTGGCGGCCACGTCGGCGTCCCCCTCGGCCACGCGGCGGGTCGCCTCCTCGCGGCCGACGACGTCGAGGCGGAAGGTGATCGCGGGGTGGATCCGCCTCAGTCGGGACATCGCCTGCGGCACCACGGAGTGCGCGAAGCCCTCGGTGCAGGCCACGGCGATCCTGCTGGACCCGGCGGGGTCCTGGGCGCGGATGTCGGCCAACAGCGCCGAGGCGTCCAGCTCGCTGCGGTGGACGTGGGCCAGCAGCCGGCGGCCGGCCTCGGTGAGGGTCATCCCCCGAGGGTGCCGGTGGAACAGCGGGCGTCCGATCTCCGACTCCAGCTTGGCGATCTGCCGGCTGATGGAGGAGGGCGTGATGTGGTGGTCGGCCGCCGCGACGGCGATCGAACCGGTCCGGGCGACCTCACGGAAGTAGCGCAGGGCGGCGGGGACGAGGGGCACTGTGCACCACCGGCATCGTTGCGTTGACTGCAAGGCAGGCACCGAAAATCGGCATTGGTCGCAACTGTACGCCCGCGGTTAGTCTCCTGGCACACCCGCAGCACTACCAGGGGCAACGAACATGGATCGCACCACCGTCACCGCAGCGGCCAGGGAGTACCTCGACTCAGGCGCGTTCTTCACCGAGCTCTCGGGGCTCGTCGCCTACCCCACGGAGAGCCGGCGCCCCGAAGGGAGCGTTGCGCTGAAGGCATACCTGTGCGACGCGCTGGGGCCGATCCTCGAAGAGCTGGGGTGCGCCGTCACCCTCGCCGCCAACCCTGTCGGCACCGGCGGCCCGTTCCTCATCGCCACCCGCGTCGAAGGCGAGGAGCTGCCCACCGTCGTGTGCTACGGGCACGCCGACGTCGTCGATGGCCAGGCGGGCCAGTGGGGCGACGGCCGCGACCCGTGGACCCTCACCGCCGTCGGGGACCGCTGGTACGGCCGGGGCACGGCCGACAACAAGGGCCAGCATCTGATCAACCTCGCCGCGCTCCGGGCGGTCCTGGCCGTACGGGGGCGCCTGGGGTTCAACCTCACGATGCTCTTCGAGACCGGCGAGGAGATCGGTTCGCCGGGCCTGGCCGAGTTCGTCCGCGACCACCGCGACGAGCTCCGGGCCGACGTGATGATCGCCTCGGACGGCCCCCGGCTCACCGCTCCGACCCCCACCCTGTTCCTCGGCGCGCGCGGCGGGGCCACCATCGAGCTCGACGCGGACCTCCGCCCCGCCGACCACCATTCGGGCAACTGGGGCGGGCTGCTGCGCAACGCCGCCACCACCCTCACCGGCGCCATCGGCACGCTGGTCGACGGGCACGGCCGCATCGCCTGCCCCGCGCTGCTCCCCGAGCGCCTGCCCGACCCGGTCCGCGCCGCGCTGTCCCGGGTGCACCTCACCACGTCTCCGGACGGGGGCGCGATCGACACCGGCTGGGCCGACCCCGGGCTCACACCGGCAGAACGCCTGTACGGGTGGAACGCGCTGGAGGTCCTCGCGCTCGACGCCGGGGACGCCGACGCCCCGGTCAACGCGATCCCCGGCCGTGCCCGCGCCGTGCTGCAACTACGGTTCGTGGTCGGCACCGACCTCGACGGCATGGCCCGGTCCCTGCGCGCCCATCTCGATGACCAGGGCTACCCCATGGTCGGCGTGCACATCCCCCAGGCGTTCCCCGCCAGCCGCACCGACCCCGACCACCCATGGGTGCGCTGGGCGGTCGCCTCGCTGGAACGCAGTGCCGGCGGGCCGGTGACCGTCCTGCCCAACATCGGCGGCTCCCTGCCCAACCACGTGTTCACCGACATCCTCCAGGTGCCCACGATCTGGATGCCGCACTCCTACCCCGGGTGCCGTCAGCACGCACCCGACGAGCACCTGCTGGTGAGCGTTGCCCGCCAGGGCCTGGAGATGGCCACGGGACTGTTCCACGACCTGGGGGCGGCGGGCGAGGGAGGCCCGCCGCCTCCGCAGGCGTCCTCCGCGACGGGGCCGAGGAGCACCGGCTCGTCCGATACACCCGTCCCGCGCTGACCCCCCGTCCTCACCCCCCTTGGGAGAACCATGTCGCCCGCCGCCCCGACTCCCCCGTCCCCGTCTCCGTCGCCGGACTCCAAGGCCCCGAAGCCCGCCACGCGGCCGGTCCGCGTGATCGCGGCGGCCACCATCGGCAACGCCCTGGAATGGTTCGACATCGCGATCTATGCGATGCTCGCCATCTACATCGGCCGCACCTTCTTCCCCGACGCCGACCCCGGTGTCCAGCTCGTGCAGGCCTTCGGCGTGTTCGGCGTCACCTATCTGATCCGTCCACTGGGCGGGTTGCTGCTGGGCTCCTACGCCGACCGTCGAGGGCGTAAGAAGGCCCTCGTCCTGAGCATCCGGCTGATGGTCATAGGGACCGGCATGATCGTCGTCATGCCCGGCTACGACGCCATCGGCCTGTTCGCGCCGCTGGGCATCGTGGTGGCGCGCCTCACCCAGGGCTTCGCGGCCGGTGGCGAGTTCGGCGCGGCCACATCGATGCTCGTCGAGCAGAACGGTCGGCGGCGCGGCTTCCTGGGCAGCTTCCAGTTCGCCAGCCAGGGCATGGCGACGCTCCTCGCGGCCGGGTTCGCCGCCGGGCTGACCTCGCTGCTGTCGGAGGCGGACATGACGGCGTGGGGCTGGCGCATCCCCTTCGCCTTCGGCCTGCTCGTGGGGCCGGTCGGCTACTACATCCGCCGCCATGTCGACGACTCCCCGGCGATGGCCGATGCCGAGGACGGCCCCGAGCGGGTGTCCGCCCAGCTCGGTGGGCTGTTCCGCCACCAGTGGGGCGGGCTGCTGATCGCGGGCGGCGTGCTCGTCGTGTCGACCGCGCTGAACTTCATCCTGCAGTACCTGCCCACGTTCGGCATCAGCGAGCTGGGGCTCTCCCCCTCCTTCTCGTTCCTCGCCCTGGTGATCACCGGGGTGATCCTCACCTTCGTCACGCCGCTCGTCGGCCAGGCCGGCGACATGATCGGGCGCGTCAGGATCATGCTTCCCGCCGCCCTGCTGATCGGGGCCTCGGTCGTTCCGCTGTTCCTGTGGCTGACCGCGGCCCGCAGCTTCGGTGTGCTGGTGGTCGTCATGGTCGTCCTGGGACTGCTGAAGGCGCTGTACTTCGGGGCGCTGCCCTCGGTGATGGCCGACGCCTTCCCGGTCCGGTCGCGGGCCACCGGCCTGTCCTTCAGCTACAACACCACCGTGGCGGCCTTCGGGGGGTTCACACCGACGATCGCGGCCGCGCTCGTTGCCGCCACCGGTCGTCAGGAGTCGCCCGGCTACTACCTGTTGGCCGTCTCCTTCGTGAGCGTCGCCGCCCTCCTGGCAGCAGTACGGTGGCGCGGCATCCGCTGACACCACACCGGGCCCGGCCGCGACAGCGCGAACACGGCGACGGCTCAGGGCTGCTTCTGCATCCGGTGTTTACCCCGGTCGAGAGAAGGCGCGCGAAGCGAGGAGCTTCAAGCTCTGGGAATCCGAGGTCTCCTGATTGCGGGACGTGCCGTTCCTTCCGGCGGTGCCGGTCAGGACCTGTCCTCGGCGTGGAGCGGGGCCGCCAGGCCGGCCAGCAGACGCATGGCCTCGGCGGTGCGGGACCCGGCCTCGACGGTGAAGACGATCATGACCAGCCCGGGGTCGGCGGAGAGCTCGAAGGACTCGTAGCCGAACTCGAGGTCGCCCACGTCCGGGTGGGTCAGGAGCTTGGCCCCCGAGCGGTGGCGGAGCACGTCATGGGAGGCCCACAGGGACGCGAACTCCTCGCTCTGCGTGGTGAGGGTGCCGACGATCTCGACGAGCCGCCGGTCGTGGGGATCGTTCGCCGAAGCGGCGCGGAGGAGCGCGACGACGTCGTGCTTGGCGACGTCGAGGTCCCTGTGGAACCCGGGCGCGGCCGGGTCCAGGAACAGCCAGGTCGCGTAGTTGTAGTGGTCCCGCGACCCGTCGGCCGGAAGCGAGTGCAGCGCCCGTCCGATGCGGTTGAACGCGAGGCGGTCCAGGCGCGCGTTCTGCACCAGCGCCGGCGTCTCGATCGAGTCGAGCACGCTCTGGACCCCGGGCCGTACGGTCGTCCGGTTCGACCCCTTCCGCGGGACGCGGCGCCGGGTGACCTTGACCAGGTCGAACAGGTGCCGGCGCTCGTCCTCGTCGAGCCGCAGGGCACGCGCGACGGCTTCGAGGACCTCGCGGGAGGCCCCGGAGATCCGGCCGCGCTCGAGTCTGGCGTAGTAGTCGGCGCTGACCCCGGCGAGGTGCGCGACCTCCTCACGGCGCAGGCCGGGGACGCGGCGCGCCCCGCCGTAGCGGGGCACACCGGCGTCCTCCGGCGAGAGCCGGGCTCGCCGAGAGGTGAGGAAGCCGCTGATCTCGGACCGGGGATCCATGCGAACCGGGCCCTTTCCGTCTGCGCTCAGTGGGTGGTGTAGCCGCCGTCGACGGGGAGGGCGACGCCGACGACGAGGCTCGCCGCGTCGCTGCACAGCCACAGTGCCGCGGCGGCGATCTCGTCGGCGGTGCCCAGGCGGCCGATGGGCTGGTCCTGCATGATCGCGGCCATCGCCTCGGCCTGGCCCTCGAGCATGCCGGCGACCATCGGCGTCTCGATCACGCCGGGGCAGACGGCGTTGATGCGGATGCCGCGCGGGGCGTACTCGACCGCGGCACTCTTGGTCAGGCCGATCACGCCGTGCTTGGACGCGTGGTAGGCGGCGCGCTCCGGGAGGCCGACGAGGCCGCCGAGGGAGGAGTTGTTGACGATCGCGCCGGAGCCTTGAGCGCGCATGTGCCGCAGCTCATGCTTCTGAGCCGCCCAGACGCCGCGCAGGTTCACGGCGTTGACCCGGTCGAAGTCCTCGGCGGTCTCCTCGGCGGCGTCCGAGGGCGGGGCCTGGACTCCGGCGTTGTTGAAGGCCATGTCGAGCCGTCCGAAGGTCTCGACGGCCCGGTCGACCGCGGCGGCGACCTGCGCCTCGTCGGTGACGTCGCAGGCGATGCCGATCGCCCGGCGGCCGGCGTCGACGAGGTCCCGTGCGGCCTTCTCGACGGCGTCGGCACTGCGGTCCAAGAGCGCGACGGCGGCTCCGTTCTCGGCGAAGCCGCGGGCCGCGGCCAGTCCCATGCCGGAGGCCGCTCCGGTCACGAGGGCGGCCTTGCCGGTGAAGTCATAGGTCGGTGTGTTCGCCATCCGGTTTCTTCCATCTTTCGTCCTGTGGTTCACGAAGAGCCTTTCCTTGCAGGTCAGGCCCCACTTCTTCAACGTTAGGACCGGCGCTCGGCGCTTACCAGGACCTGTTGGACCATGGCTCGCCCCGGCTCGGCCGCACCACCGCGCCGGCGGCCTCCGGAGGGAGGGCCTGGCGGACCGCGGTCGTGCAGGTCCTGTTTCCGTCGCTCGGCCCCGCATAGCGTCGAGGCGGCTGGAGCCGCTCGGAGGCCCGCCGTGAATGCGCGAGGCCGTGAAGGGGCACCGACCGAGCCTCCTCCTCACCGGCCGCAGGGCGACGACGACCTTCTTCAATGGCCGCTCAACCGCCGACCGACGTCAACGGCGTCGTGGCCCCGCACTCCCAGACCCGTGCAGAAGGAAGCGCACACGATGACGAAGACCCCTATGGCGATCGATCGCCGTTCGCTGCTCCAGGCCACTGCGGCCGCGGTGCTGCTGAGCGGATGCTCCGGCACCGGTTCAGGAGCGAAACCCGCGACCGCGTCGGCGGCCGCCGACGACAAGACCGGCCATGCCGAGGGCTCGGAGAGCGTGACCTTCCCGAGCGGCCCGGCCACGATCTCCGGCAACCTGTACCACCCGCCCGGCTTCGACGAGTCCCGGACGTATCCCGCCATTGTGGTCTCCCACCCGTGGGGCGGTGTCAAGGAGCAGACCGCGGGCCTGTACGCCCGCTCGATGGCCGAGCAGGGATTCATCACGCTGGCCTACGACGCCGCCCACTACGGCGAGAGCGAGGGGCGGCCGCGGAACATGGAGGACCCCGCCCACCGCGTCCGCGACATCCGCAGCGCGGTCACCTATCTCAGCAACCACCGGCACGTCGACGCGGACCGGATCGGGACCCTCGGCGTCTGCGCCGGCGGCGGCTACACCATCGACGAGGCCCAGACCGATCTGCGCGTCAGGGCCGTCGCCACGGTCGCGGCCTACGACATGGGCGCCGCTGCGCGGGAGGGGATCGACGGAGCACCGGTCTCCTACGAGCAGAGGATGGCGCAGCTTGAGGAGATCGGTGAGCAGCTGACCCGGGAAGCCGGCGGCGACCCGCTCGTCGAGCAGCTCGTCCCCGGCCCCGACCAGCAGACCGACGACACACCGTCCTTCTTCCGCGAAGCCGCGGACTACTACCTGACGGACCGCGGCGGCCATCCCCGCGCGGAGAACCGCTACGTGGTCACCAGCGTGGGCCTGCACATGGCTTACTTCCCCTTCGCGCAGATCGAGACGATCTCCCCCAGGCCGCTGCTGCTGATCGCAGGGGAGAACGCCGAGACGCTCCGGTTCAGCCGGACCGCCTACAAGGCGGCGAAGGAGCCCAAGGAGCTCATGACCGTGCCCGGGGCTTCGCACTTCGACCTCTACGACCGACCACAGTACGTCGAGCCGGCGGTGGAGCGGATGGCGGAGTTCTTCGCCGAGCACCTGGCCTGAGTGCGCCGGTCACCCCGGTGCACCGCGAGCGCGGCGCACCGGGGCGGCGGTCTCAGCGGCGCGCTTCAGGGCTTCAGCAGCACCTTGACGGCCCGCCGCCGGTCCATCGCCTCGAAGCCGTCGGCAGCCTCCTCGAGCGGAAGAGTGAGGTCGAAGACCTTGCCCGGGTCGATCTCCCGCTTCCAGATGAGGTCGATGAGCTCGGGCAGGAAACGGCGCACCGGTGCCGGGCCGCCGGTGAGGTCGACGAGGGCGAAGAACAGCTCGTCCCCCGGCAACGCGACGTCGTGGGAGACGCCGACGTAGCCGACGTGCCCGCCCGGCCGGGTGGAGCGGATGGCCTGCATCATCGATTCCTGCGTGCCGACCGCCTCGATGACCGAGTGCGCTCCGAGACCGTCGGTGAGTTCCTTGACCCGCTCCACGCCCTCGTCGCCGCGCTCGGTGACGATGTCGGTGGCCCCGAACTCGAGGGCGAGCCTCTGCCGGGACTCGTGGCGGGACATCGCGATGATCCGTTCGGCTCCCAACCGCTTCGCGG
The DNA here is from genome assembly GCF_027706725.1 of Nocardiopsis endophytica. Classification (GTDB taxonomy): domain Bacteria; phylum Actinomycetota; class Actinomycetes; order Streptosporangiales; family Streptosporangiaceae; genus Nocardiopsis_A; species Nocardiopsis_A endophytica. The sequence continues at coordinate 74,754 of NZ_JAQFWQ010000008.1, read as the reverse complement.
CCAGGACCGCCATCAGGCCGACCGCGCCGTCGCCGACCACGGCGACCGTCCTGCCCGGTCCGGCCTCGGCGGCGACGGCGGCGTACCAGCCGGTGCCGAGCACGTCGGAGGCCGCCAAGAGCGAAGGGACCAGGTCCTCCTCGGGTTGACCAGGGGTCGCGACGAGAGTGCCGTCCGCCAGCGGGACGCGCAGGTACTCGGCCTGTGCGCCGAGGGTGCCCATCAGCACGGCGTGAACGCAACGGGACTGGTAACCGGCCCGGCAGATGTCGCAGGTGTTGTCCGACGCCCAGAAGGAGCCGACGACGAAGTCGCCGACCTTCACCGTCGTCACCTCGTCGCCGATCTCCTCGACGACGCCCACGTATTCGTGGCCCATCGGCACCGGTCCGTCGACGGGCTCGACGCCCCGGTACGGGTGCAGGTCCGAACCGCACACGCAGGCGGCCGTGACCTTGATGACCGCGTCGGTCGGCGCTTCGATGACCGGCTTCTCGCGGTCCTCGACCCGGACGTCCCCAGGTGCGTACATCAGTGCTCCGCGCATGGCGAAGCCTCCTCTCGGATCACAAGCGGTGGCATTCGTCGCCGGAGACGCGCTCAAGCCGGGCGTCAGCCGTGGCCGGGCCGTAGGCGTCCTCGGCGATCGCAGGCTGCTCCACAGCGCCGTCGGATCGCTCCGCCGGGTTCTTCACGCTCGTCGGCTCCGACGGGACCGGCGTCTTCCCCTCTTCATCCCGGGCCCTCGGCGAACTGGGAGCTTCGCACCTTCGACGCTACGCCGACCGCCCGCCGCGAGACAGGACCTGCCAGACCATGTCTCATCCGGTGCCGCCGCGTCCTGCGGGAGCTCGGGCCCAAGGTGCTGCTCACCGTCTCCGGCACCCCCGCCGAAGACCCGGATACGGCTCTGGAGCGGACGATCGGCCAGCACAACGGGGCCTTGGCGCTCGCAGAGCGCCTCCGGGGGTACGGAGCGGCGGCCGGAGCCTTCCGGGCGGCTCACGACCTGGTCAAGAGGAACCCCACGGACCGCGAGACCGAGGCCTCTGACCACCTCCGGAGTCGTCCTGAACAGGAGGGGCCCAGGGCAAGCGGGTGAACCGGCGTCCGCGGACAGGCCCACCGGTCCGACCGAGCACGGCGGACAGGGCTGTGTATGTGGAGAATGTGGGCCCCTTCGAAGAGGGTGAAGGGGGAACTCCGTGGCTCCCTGCCCGTACGTGAATGCATCCACTTTCATCCAACGCCCGTGGACGTCCGTGGACATGGTTCACAGTGGTGGCAGCGGCCGTGGGGCGGGGATCTCCGCCTCCTCGGCGGGAGCGTGGTGCCAGGTGCTCTGATCAGGAATCTCGACTGCGAGCCACCCTCGTGGCGTTCCGGCTCCCTGCTTCAGCAGCGGTCCCCATGAGGCCTGCCCATCCGTGATCACGGTGCCGTCGGCAGGCCGCTCATCCATGTCCTCCAGCTCGGCGAGCGCGTGCTCATGGGAGCGGCGCATCCGGTCGTCCTGGTCATGCTCGTAGTTCCGCAGGCTTTGCAGGAGTGCGGCCAAGTGCTGCTCCTGCTCCTGCAGCCGCTCGATCCGTTCGACCTCGTCCTTGATCTCCTGCTTGAACTCACGGCGCATCCGCTGGGTGCGTTCGCGGGCATCCAGCAGCAGCTGATGCTTCCGGTCGCATAGCTGGATGTCCAGCTTCAGCGAGTCGATCAAAAGGTCGCGCCGGATCGCCTCCTTGCCCGCGTGGACCTGCATCCAGATCTCTTCCAGCGCCCTGGTGCGGTTCAGGAGCATCTGCTGTGTCAGGGTGGTGGCTCGCTGAAGACTGTCGAGGACCGCTTCGGGAGCAAGAGGCACTCCCACCGACTCATGGTGCTCCGAGCTGCCGCTCGCCGACGTGTGCAGCTGGTCGTAGTGGCGCACGTTGCGCTTGATGATCTTCTCTAGGTCGGCCTCGCTGCAGGAGGGGTGGGCGTGAGGGGTCAGGACCCTGACGATGGCGCGGACGGTCGCCTTGGAGGGCAGGCTCGGCTTGGTCAAGGCGTTGTGCACCGTCGACCCGCTGATCGACAGGCGCTGACCTGCTCCGTGAGGGGCCGGGAGCTCTCCGATCTGGGCGCTCATCTGCTCGGCTGAGAGTCCACCGGCCTGCTCCCTGAGTGCGTGCAGCTCGTCGTTGAGCTGCTTGAGCGGCCCTTCGTCCAGGTCAGGGCGCTTCCACTTGCGCATGTCATACCGCCGTTTCGATGTCACCCACCCCTCGCCGTCGGGGGGCGGAGGGGGCCATCCTATTTCGTCCAGCGATATGGAATCCCATCCAAATCGGCATTTGGGACGCTTTCGTGTTCCACCTGGGAGGGGCGCGGGCTTAGATTCGATTGCGCGACGGTGCGCACCGTCCTCCGCCACGCACCGGGGAGGGGTCCCAGGTGGAGATTCTGGAGGCCGGGAGCGGCCGTCAGGATCCCGCCGCCGAGGCGAGCTGGGCGAAGAGGCTGCCGCCGACCCTCCCAGGGGTGACCCTCCTGACTGGTCGGTAATGGCTATTAATGCTCGGCTTCGACTCTCGTTTCTGGCGGAGCGGTGGGCGTACTTTTCGCCCGATAAGCCCCGGAGGGGCCGAATTGCGTTCGGTCTCCGGCGGATCGAGGACGTCTCCTTGACGGCCCTCTTCGATGTCCGAAAAGGCGGACCGGCGACCGGGAGATTTGACCGTCAGCCGGTGCCGGTCCGCCTCCACCCCCTCGTGGAGAAGGGTTTTCCGTGAACAAGGCCTGTGTCGCTCGCTCACGGCTGGTCGAGCGTATCAAGTCCTGCTGCCGTATTTTCGGTCATGCAACGATTCCGTATCGTGACGACGGAGTGGCTGAAGTGCACCTTTACCTGGCATTCCTCACTGGATGCCTGGTTTGGGTGGGTCTGGCGCTTCTCTGGTGGGAGGGCGGGGATCCGCTCGCTCACGGGATAGCCAAGGGGGCACCGTGCGGCGGGGGCGCGGGGGTCGCTCTCTGGGCTTGGCTTCGGCAGCGGGGCGGGGCAGGGGACTGATCCAGCTGTCCCTGTGGCTGCGGCGGATCACCGTTCGGGATTCGCCGCGGCCCCTTGCTGCGGGGTCAAGGCGCCCAGGTAATGCCGGTCTTGGAGGGGAGGGACCTCTGCGGTAGCAGGGAGAAGTGTGATCGCATGGGAGAGCCGACGGGAAACCCGCCGGCTCTCTGGCCGTGAGGAGTGCCAAGCGACCAAGCAAAGCGAACACCCCGGCCGTCTAAGAGCCTAGCGAGGAGGATGCCTTGCGGCTATGGGCCGGGGCGGACCGCTCCCATGAAGCGCGGGCTGTAGAAGCCGCTCTGTACAGGCTCGGTGCGGACGGTCTTGCCGGAGGACGGCGCGTTCATCATCTGTCCCTCGCCGATGTCCATCGTCACGCGGGACGGAGCCGGGGTGCTCTGGGGCCTCAGGGCATGGTCGTTGTCGGGAGCAGGCCTAAGCGTTCCTGGTGGTTCTGGGCGGTGTGGGCAAGGAGGAGCAGTGGGGCGAACGCTCCGGCCGGAGCCGCACCGACCAGTGCCCCGGGGAGGGTCTCGGTAAGTGTCCAGGCGGCCCAGCCGCACACCGCGATCGTCGATCCCAGGGTGGTGTAGGCGACCATGGGGTTGAGGCGGCCGGGGGTCCAGCGCACTGCGGCTACAGCCTCCAGGCCGATCGCGCCCAGGGCCAGGGCCGCGACGCCGTAGGCGATCGCGCGGCCCCCGGTGGCCGTCTCAATCAGGACCGAGGTGTCGTGGGTGGCCAGCAGACTCAAAGCCCAGCACACGGTCTAGGCCCCTCGGAGAGCCCACCGCCGGGCAACGGTGTGGGAGTTGCGCATCACCGGCGGGGTAGCGGTGGTCCGGCCGCCGCCGGACGCGGTGCGTTCCGCCCTTCCCCGACCGAGGAGATCAAGGTGATCATCGAGCGAGTCGGTGGGGTGGCCGCCGCGGTTCGGGAGGCCGAATCGGCCGATAAGGCGGAGCTGTACCGGGAGCTGGAACCTGCGTTACCTGCCCCAGAAACACACAGTGCGGGCCGAGGGAAACCTCGACCCGCACAACATGTACGAACTGGCGTGTCCGAGGGGGGACTCGCCCGCTACGTACATGCCTTTGCCCCTGTCCGCGACCTTCGAGCTGGACAGGCGGTGACCGGCGATGGCGAGTGCGCGGGTCTCACGCTGGATCACGGTCGCTGCGGTGTTCCTCCTGGCCGGCATCGCGGCGGTGGTGTCCTACTCCCACATGTTCGAACTCGCCCAGCGCCACGGCGAGCCGGAGTGGAGGGCGGCGCTGTTTCCACTGTCTGTGGACGGCATGATCATCGCGTCGTCGATGACCTTGCTGGCCGACGCGAGGCGTGGCCGCCGCGGGGGAGTGCTGCCGTGGACGCTGCTGATCCTCGGCAGCCTGGCCTCCCTCGCAGCGAACGTGGCCGTCGCCGAGCCGACGGCGTGGTCGGCGGTGATCCACGCCTGGCCGTCCTTCGCCTTGGCAGGCGCGTTCGAGCTGCTGATGCGAGAGCTGCGGCGTGAGCAAGGCGCGCGCTCAGCTCACGCTTTCGATGAGCCCGGGGCTCCGACCGCTCTGGCAACGGAAGCCGACGAGGCCCCGATCACCGTCGGCCAGGACGGCCAAGCAGAGCAGGCCGACGATGACCGCCCCCGCCTGCACGTGGTCGAAGCCGTGGAGCGCGAAGCCGATCATCCCGGCGCTTCTGCCATCCCCTACCTGCAAGTGGAGGCCTGGAACTGGGCCCTGGAGCACCGTGGGAAGGACGGCGCCCTCCCCACAGGCAGGGAGATTGCGCTCCACTTCAACCGCAAGGAACGCTGGGGCCGCCTGATCAAGCAGTGGGGTCAGCAGGGCCGCTTCGGTGGAGTAGCGGCCTGATGTGCTGGCCACTGAGGTTGGTTACACCGCCCCCGGCCGACGAATGGGTTTACGCACAGGCCTACACGTCAGCGACCGAGCGGCACGAGGCGTTCGCCCACTGGCTGCACCACTACAAGCACCACTGGTTCGACACCGCGATCGGCGGTCCTACCGCCTCCCGTGTCACCTACCTCTCAGGACAGCACACCTAACCGCCTTCGGCCTCGGCTGCCTTCTCGTACCAGTGGGCAGCCATGAGAGTGTCCCCTCGCTGCTCCAGCAGCCTCCCGAGGTTGAACATCGCACCGACGTGGCCGGATCTGGCAGGCCGGTCCTGCTTCTCCACCCCTTCCGGAAGCGCTCCAATCTCGGGGGAGGACTGCTCGCGGATCCGTTGTGCCTCCTTCAGTGCCCGAGCCCGAATCTGCTTCGCCTCATGTTCGGCTTGGCGGCGTGCCTGTGCGACCACCTCGGCGGCCTCGGTTTGCACCTGCTCCAACACGGCCTCTGCCGCGCGCTCCTGCTCGGCGCGGTCATCCTCGTTCCGGTTTGCCGGAGCGTAGGCTGGGGCCAGGCGCTCCCAGGCGCGCATCCACCGCTGTGCCTCTGCCCCTTGCACTCCGCAGGTGTGTAGGAACGTCGCCAGGACGGCCCGTTGGGGGAAGCGCTGCCCCTGCAGGACCTCCGCGAACGACGAGCGGCGCAGCGGGACTAGCGGCCGGGCCGCGGTCGCGGTCTCCTTCTCCAACGTCCGCAGCGAAGGGCTGCCCGCGCGTGCGCGTAGGGCCCGTAGCAGCTCGGAGAACTCCTCCCGGTCGCTTGCCTCCTCCACAGCTAGGTCCTCTGTACCGGGTCCGATTTCCACGAGCCGCCCTCCCCACTGTCCGCCACTGTCCGGCTGTGTCCGGAACCCTAGAACGCGCCGGACAGGGCGTTGGGGCGGTGTCCGTATGCGGCCAACAGGGGTCCGTGTCCGGAGCGTTGGTGTCATGCTTCCGGAGCGACCTTGTCCCTCCTTCTGCCGGACACCCTCGCCACCGCGCTTGTCTGGGCATCGGCACCGGGAATTCGGCCGGTGCCCGGGTATCCGGCCCCGCAGGCGCCGGGCAGGAGGGCGCACAGACCATGGCAACCCCCGATCGCACCGACGATCCGCCTCCCGCTGGCACCCGGCTGAGCACGCGTACTGCGCTGGTGGTGCTGGCTAGCCTGATGTGCGCGGCTGTGGTCACCGGGCTGGCCTGGTGGGCCGGGCGCCACCCGGCCGAGGCCGCCCTGGCCGGGCTCCTCGCCCTGGGCGGGGCCTTCAAGTTCATGGACAGCCTGATCAGCTAAACCGGCCCTTGGGGGTTCCTCCTCAGCAGGACTACGAGTAACACTAGAGTGGTGGGCGAGACCGAGTTCTTCCAGGAGGCCATCCGTGATGTCTGATTTTGCGGGTGCGCGCCCCGAAGGAGCGCCCCCCGAACTCACCGATCTCCAAGCACCTGAGGTCCCTGCGGTCACGCCGTCGCTCCGTGGGCCGTCTATGACCCCAAGGCAGTACATCTTTTTCTACAGCCCTGACGAGTGGGAACACTTCATACGGGAGTGGGCAACGGCGCTCGGGACGGACTACGTCCAGATCAAACGCCTGGGGGGATCGAACGATCGAGGCGCTGATGTTGCCGGGTTCAAGACGGACATGCAGTTTGAAGGACCTTGGGATTGTTACCAAGGTAAGCACTATTCTGAGGCCCTGAAACCATCCGATGCCTTCCCCGAGATGCTGAAAGTCTTTACTTCGGTTATCGATGGTCACTATGTATTGCCAGACTGTTATGCCTTTTTTGCTCCGAAAGGTTGCGGGCCAACGCTCAATCGCCTGCTGAGTAGGCCCACTGAATTGCGTAACTGGTTTCTTGAGCAATTGGACAAGGGTGACAGCCTTGCTTCTGAGATTCCTGAAGACTTGCGCGACAACGTTGCCAGGCTGGCCAAGACGGCTGACTTCGCTCTATTCCGATCCGTCGAGCTTGAGGATGCGCTGGAGACGCACCGCGGCACCCCTTATCACGTTGGCCGATTCGGGTCACCTGTGCCCCCGCGACCTGGTCACGATAGTCCGCCCGACGAAGTCGGGGCACATGAAACGCGATACGTGGCCCAACTCATCGAAGTCTATGCCGAGAAGGAGCCCGCCGAATCGTTCACCGCTGAGAACGTCTCATCGCATGGCAAGTTTGGAGGGCACTACCGCCGGCAACGTGAGTCGTTTTACTCAGCTGAGGCTCTGAGGCTGTACGCCCGGGACTCGGTTCCACCTGGCACGTTCGAGGCCCTGCAGACGGATGTCTATTCAGGCGTCATCGAGGTGGCTGAGACATCACACTCATCCGGCATGGATCGCCTCACGAGCGTACTTACCGCCTCTGGCCAGCTCGACCTCAGCGCACACGAGCTGATCTCGGTATCGCGCATCGAGGACCGGAAGGGGATCTGCCATCACCTCGCCAACGAGGACCGGCTCACCTGGGTCAAGGAGAGGTCGTGACGACGCCGCTTAATGGCCCTCTCGAAGTAGCAATTCGAGTCTTGATGGTGCTTGTCGAAGCGTTCCCTGAGCACCTTGACCTCAACAGGCTCGTTCTGCTCGACCACGGGCTGCTGCATAGCGCTGACCTTGGCGGACCCGAGAGTCTGCACCCCCCAGTGCCGATTCGTGCGGGGGAACTCGGCATCAAACGGGAACTCGTCCAGGGCGGCGTCGAGGTTCTTGTGCGTTCAGGTTTGGCCCAGATGGAGACGGGCTCGGACGGCATCCGATTCTGGGCGAGCGAAAACGCGGAAGGTTTCGCCCGGCTTTTAGAGACGGAGCACGCTTGCGCTCTCTCATCCAGAGCGGCATGGGTCGTGAACCACTTTGCTAACTTGAGTGATGACGCAATGCGGGAAACAATGCGCACTGTCTCTGGCCACTGGGCCGAGGAGTTCGGACATATCCAGTCCCCGCTGAACGGGGCAGTGTAGATGCTGCGACTCACCATCACCCACCTGACGTTTATTGGAACGAACGTAGAGTCGGCAAGTGTCGAGTTTGGACCGCAACTCACGCTCGTTCGAGGACCATCCGACACCGGGAAGTCTTTCATCGTTGACGCCCTCAACTTCATGATGGGCGCCAAAAGCTTGAAGGAGATCCCTGAGCGTGAGGGGTACTCGACCGTTCTCCTCGGATTGGAACTTCCAGACGGAGAACACGTTACATTGGCCCGATCTGTGGCAGGAGGCGGCTTCAGCCTCTACAACGCCGACCTTCGTGATGGACCCTTGCCCGTCGCCGATGGCACGCTTAACTGGAAGCACGACCACAGAAGCGAATCCAACGTCTCCCGCTTCCTGCTTAAGCAGGTCGACCTTGACGGAATGCGGGTTCGGAGGAACGCTCAGGGAATGACTGATTCGTTGAGCTTTCGGAACCTCGTGCGTCTCTGCGTCGTGGACGAGACACAGATGCAGTCTGATACGCCGCCTGCGCTGACAGGTAACTGGACTGGAAAGACCAAGGAAATTTCAGTCCTGAAGTTGCTCCTCGAGGCTGAAGACGACTCTGCAGTGATCGCGGTGCCGTCCGCTCAAGAAAAGTCGAGGGTCAGCGGCGCGAAGGTCGAGGTGATCGATCGACTGATCGCAGAGGTCGAGGCGAAGCTCTCTGGGACCGCCGAGGTGGGGCAGCTCAGAGACCAGTTGGCTCGTCTCAACAACGCGATGAATGAGCAAAACGCCGCGATGTCAGAGGTGTGGTCAAGGCGTGCCGAGGTCAACGAGAGGCTGCGCCAGGCGCAGCAACGCCTTCATGACGCGAGAACCGAGATGGCCGAAGTTGTAGCGCTGCAGGCCAGATTTAAACTCCTCCGGACTCAGTACGAGTCGGACCTGGCTCGCCTTGCAACTATCAAGGAGGCAGGAAATATCCTCGGCTACTTCGCCACCGGTTTGTGTCCATTTTGCGGCGCCGAGTCGGAGCATCAGCACTACAACCTTGAGTGCGAAGGAGACTCGACGGCATTCGCCGCATCCGTCGACGCAGAGATTCAGAAAACTGAAAACCTCCTCGCGGACCTCCTGCTGACGATTGACGACGTTAACCAACGGGCGGTGCAGGCGCGAGTCGATAGCGAGTCGACCGATGGTCGAATTGGCGATTTACGGCAAACACTTCGCGAAATCGAGAACGATTTAGCGCCGAAGCAGAGCGATCTCCGCGAGTTGGCTGAAGTGCGCAGTGACATTGAAAAGTCATTGACCTTCTATGAGCAGCTCGCAGGCCTGCAACGGATGAAAGTCCAGATTGAGGATGACGTTCAAAGAGATGGTGCTGCTATATCTGATGGGATGAGTCCTAACGCCCTTCAAGAGTTCTCTCGAGAACTTTCTGATCGACTTGGAGACTGGGGGTTTCCTGATGCGCAATCGGTGCGGTATGATCGTTTGGCGCAGGATATCCAAGCTGGCGACCAATTGCGGTCCGCACACGGTAAGGGTGTTCGGGCGATCCTTCATGCCGCATTTACGCTCGGTCTAGCTCAGTATTGTTTTGATCGGGAAATCGCTCACCCTGGTTTCGTAGTCTTGGATTCCCCCCTTGTTACCTACCGCCCGCCGGACAACCTCGAGGACGGAGAGGTTGACGCGGCACTTCCGGCCGGGATTATTGCGGCGTTCTATGAAGATGTTCAAAGTCGTCTAGATGGTCAAGTCATCATTATGGAGAACCTCGATCCCACGGATCCTCTTCACGGCGACTCGGTTGATGTGGTTTTCACCAAGCGTCTGGATCGGGGGCGCTATGGCTTTTTCCCTCCCAAGGTTTCTATTGATCCTTGACGTTTTAGTCAAGTTTCCGGAAGCGGCTGTTCATCGGAGTGTCTTGCTGTAGGAGTTCTCCGGATTCGTGCCCTTGCTCGCCCCCCCCTGGCGCCAACCGTCGCTGAAGGGTCGCCGCGACCGCATGGTCCTCGTCCGTAGCATGCGTGCCGCATGCTGTGTCGGATCCGGAGATCCGTACTCGGCCCCCAGGGCAGGTGCCGCGGAGGTCGAGCGCATGCAGCGAGGCGATTAGGTCGGCGACCGCGTCGGGACCGTGTTCGGGAGCTCCTCCCACCACGTCACCGCTCGGCCCTCCAGCACCGCGTGCTGGTCGACAGCGAGCGGGCGAACCACGGGGATTCCTTGTTCTGCGAGCCAGCGGGAGACTTCGACCTCCCGGGCTGCGGCGCTGTTCTGGCCGGGCCGGGAGATGCGGGCGATGACCCCTGGGCGTGCCCGCAGTACGGCGTTCTCCCCGATGCGCACGATGGCGACGTCCCGGAGAACGATGCTGGCTCCGCGAGCAGCGGTGGTCAGGATGTGGCCAAAGGGCGCGGGGACCGTTGTGAGGCGGCCACCAGGTTCGAGATGCGTTCGCGGAAGGCGCTGACGGCTCGGGCCAGTGCGGCGCGTCCGGCGATGCTGACGCCGTGTTCGGGGCATCGCTTCGCCCGTCGATCGCCGCAATCAACCGCTCGACCGCCGGACGGGCGTCACTGCCTCGGAAACGGCTAGGTCCCACAACGTGTGCCTGGTGTCGCCTGCATGTTGGGCGGCGTAGTGTAGGTCAACTCCGCATCTGGGGGCCGCACCATATCGCCTGGCGGGCGCGGTGGGAGAAGATCTTGGTGCGCAGGGGCCAGTCGCCGGCTTCTTCGGCACGGTCGGTTGCGAAGGCGAACGCCCGGCGGGCGTCGTTGTGGGCGTAGGCATCGCAGAATGACGCTGGGGTCGGGCGAGACTTCTGGGGCTGCGCCGAAGGTCGGCGAGTCGCTTTACACAGGGCGGGGAAATCCGGCGGTCGCCGACGTGGGCGGCCACGTGGTCGTGGTGACGATCAACGATTCAGGTGGGTCCATCCGGTTGTGGCGCCCGTTGGGAGGTGACGCCCCGGTCGCCACGTGGACCTCCCCGGGCGGCAGGCTCGTCCTTGACGTGGGGATCGCCTCGGACACGGTGTTCATCGCCTTGAACTAGCTCCAAGACGATGGCGGCCACATGGGTCACTGCACTCTTTCCAGGACTCGGATACGAAACACGTGCGGCGGAGACCTTCGACGGCTAACCTGGCCGGGACGGCGGTCTTGCAGAGGCCCGTCGGCCCTTACGGGGAGGACCCCGGCGTCCGACTCCGGTGGCTGAATGGTGTGGTGCGCCTGCTCTGCGCCTCAGACGAATGCGTTGTCACGAGCCCTTCTGGGATGGTCGATGTGCGCGTCTGGCCGGGCGGACGCGGAATCGAGATCACCATGGCATCCCACTCCGTGCGGCGCCACACTGGCGTGTTCCGTTCCGGCTACACGGGCGAATCAAAGCGTGAAGCTCGGGCAGGGGTACCTCGCGACAAACAAAATCACGGTCTTGACACTTGCATCCAGGAACAGCAAGCCCTAAGGGCGCTCTTGGCCATTGCAGTGTTTAACTCCGACCGCCTCGGTGCGCCGCCGCGCGACTGGGGGGGCGCACGCGCTTAATGTTTACACCTTCCACTTCTCGCCGCGCTACAACGATTTTCATATCGTCACCGACACCCCACGAAACGTCGCCTGGCGGATGATCTCGGGTCGGGATGAGAGCGGATGCCGGATTCCCGGCCTGAGGGCCCTGTGCCACAGTGCGGACCACACGCGGTTCTGGCACGTCCCGACGAGGGCAACATTCCTGGTCCGCTACAACAATGAAGCAGTCGAGCGAATGAACTGTGGGCGCCCCTGCCCAGGGAGCGGGCATGCGGAGACCATGCTTACTGTGGACCATCCCATGGGCCCTCACGAAGCCAGCGAGTGGGCGGCCGTTCCACCGATGAGCAGCAGTGCCAGGGACCTTCTTGCGGCGCTGTTCACCCGAATGTCTTTGAAAGCGCCGGATCGGTCGTGGGCGACCTGGGGATGGCACTACCCGCCCGACGATATCCCTGACGCCTTCCCCTACCAGGGGGAGCCTGGCAAGATGCTTTGGGGTGCAGGAGGCTATTGGACTCTGCGATGGTTCGGTTTCCCCAACCCTGAGTTTGTCGCTGCGGCTCTCACTGACCCCTTGATCGGCTTGGAGGGTGCTTCCGTACAGACGGCGGAAAACGACCTCGTGGTCCGCTACCGCTCGGCTCAGCTGCGACTCATTGAGCAGAACCGGCATATTCTGGGACCCACGGCTCGGGTGTTGGAAGCCTTGAAGCGTAAGGGAGCCAGGCGCCTCTCAGGTTGGCACTGACACCCCGTTAGCTCAGTCGACGGGGACGCACGACGTGAAACCCGGAGAAGGATCAGCTCTGAAGTTATGCCCTGGTTGGTCGGCTCGGCCTGAGGCAGATGCTTCTTCTCACTGGCGGTCAGAGTGCTCTTCGCCGCGCGGCATTGATGAAGGCGGCCCAGGCGGCGGCGGGCAGGGGGACCTGCGCGTCCGCGGGGTGCTTGCTGTCGCGGAGCGCCCTGCCGCCGGCGGGGAGATCGGCCACCTGCACGCAGTTCCCCTTGCCTCCGGTGTAGCTGGAAACGTACCAACGAAGCTGCTCTGTCGCGACCCGGTTCTTCATGAGGGCGTCCGAACCTTCTCTTCGCGGGTCAGCCGATCTGTTCGAGTGCATCCTTGATCAGCTCCTTCGTGTCTTCCGGGGAGGCGGCGCGCTGTTGCTGGCCGTCGAAGGTGGCCGAGTGCAGGGCGATCTCTTCTTCGGCTTCGAGGTAGAGGGCGCCGCCGCAGTACTCGACGTAGGCCAGGGCGTAGTCGGTGTCGACCACGGTGTAGTCCAGCAGCACGAATGAGCCGTAGCTGGCCGGGTGCGCTCCGACTGCGAAGGGCAGCACCCTGAGGTCGATGTTGTCCTGTTCGAGCGCCGTCAGCAGGTGCTCGAGTTGGGCGCGGAGCACGTCGGGGCCGCCGACGCGGCGCTGCAACGCTGCCTCGTTGATGACGGCGGACAGCTGGGCGGGGGCGTCCTCGCGGGTCAGGATCTCCTGGCGTCGCTGTCGGAGGCTGACCGCTTCCTCGATCTCCCCGGTGGTGGCCGGTGCCGGGATGTCCTGCTCGGCGATGGCGCGGGTGTACTCCGGGATCTGCAGCAGTCCAGGGATGAGGTCCGCCTCGTAGGTGCGGATGCGGTGGGCTGCGGTCTCGACACCGACGAAGAGGTTGAACCAGTCCGGCATCGCGGCCTTGTACCGCTGCCACCAGCCCGGCTTCTTGGCGGCGTAGGCGAGTTCGATGAACGTCTCGGCCACCTCGTCGGGGACGCCGTAGTACTGGAGCAGCCGCTGGGTGTCCCCGGGGGAGATGGAGGTCTCGCCGCGCTCGACGCGGGAGAGCGTCGCCTTGCTGAAGCCGGCGACCGCCGCGGCCTGCGCTGCGGTGCGCCCTCCCCGGGACTGCCGCAGGAAGTTGGCCAGGCCCAAGCGGGCGACCATGGGGCTGCCGACGGACACTGAGCGACTCCTCCGCAGGGCGGGCTGGGCGCCTTCAGTGTCCCGCGCGATCACCAAGAGGGGCAACTTATTGCAACGCTCGCACTGAAAATCTCAGTATGGGTGTTGCTTTTCGTGTGATCTCAGTGACACACTCGAGGCTAGCTGGACATGACCGGGCCCACACCCGGTTCGCCCGATCGAGGTGATGACGATGGCGACACCAGCAATGCCCGCAACGGCACTGATCTGCGCACCCGTTGACCGCGTCCATCACAAGCGCCGCGACGGTGCTGGTGAGCGCAGAAGCGGTCGAGGAACCCGGCCCAGGAGAGCAGCGGCAGCGACCAGCCGGCGGCCCCGTCCTTCCCGGATCCGCCCCTACGTGACCAAGCATGCCGACGGTGAAGCGATTCGGACCGCCCCGGCAGATGCACACACCACTCGAATGGAAGGCCCACAGCGTGAACGATCGCCGCACAGTCGACAGCCCATTGCTGACCCCTGCGGAGGTGGCGGCCGTGTTCCGCGTGGATCCCAAGACCGTGACCCGCTGGGCCAAGGCAGGCAAGCTGACCAGCGTCCGGACTCTCGGCGGCCACCGGCGCTACCGCGAAGCCGAGGTCTGAGCCCTGCTCGGGGACCCGGGAACGGAGCGGCAGTGGACCATTTGACCGAAGGACGCCTCCAGGCTGCGGTCGGCCTCGACACGGTGCGAAACGAGCCTGGGTCCGGCGGCATGACGGTCGTTCTCACCAATCAGAAGGAACAGCGGCGATGAATCTTCCCGACCCCGGCCTGGCGATCAGTGATCCGCATCCGGCGATGATCCACGTCGACACCGGGCCTTCAGGTGCCAGGCTGCTCCTCGGGGCCGGTGTGGAGATCGCGTTGATCGGCCCGCATGCCGCCGCCTACCTGACTCGGCTGGCCGCGGCGCTGCCCATCGCTCGTGCACACCTGAGCGCGGCCGAGCTGCACCGGCCCGCCGGCACCGAGCACCGCTTCACCGTGCACTTCGACGTCGAAGACGAACAGGACTTCCGCGTCGAACATGGCATGGGCGTAGACGATCCGCTCCGTCCCGTGCTGGCGGCCGCCTTGCGTGATGAGCTGGAGAGCCTGGGCCTGCAGAGCGGCTGGTGGAGGAAGGTCCGCGTGATGTGAACAAGGCCGCCCGCTAGGAACGCACTGCGTCGGGTGGGCGGCACAGCAGAGAGAAGGCCCGTCATGGCATTCGAATCCTCAGCCAGAATCCTCTACTTCCCGCGTGCGCGGGCAGCCGAGCCCGATCCGGTCACCGAGCACGCCGACGACCTCTACGACGCCCTGTCCGAAGCGCTGAACGGGCGCGAAGACGGGACCGGGCAAGGCGATGAGTGCGACGAGGCCCTGCAGATCGCCGATGCCGCCTTCACCGCTCTGGATGAGCACCTGCGCTCCGGCGGGGTCCTTCCCACCCCGTGGAAGAACGCCGCCCGCCCCGGCGACCACTGAAACACCCCCTGCGGAAGTGCACCCGCGGGCGCTGAACTCCTTCGCCCCCACCCCCGTGCCGAGGAGCGCCTGCGGGCAGGCCACCGCCACCGAACCACCAGCGCGCCGGGCAAGAGGGGGCCCGGCGCCATCCCCGGGCGCGCCGAACGCGAGCACGGCGGCGCCCACCGGGCCCCTCCGCCCCTGTCCGGCGGAGGGGCCCGGCCTCCTGATCAGAGGAGGTGCTCTTGCCAGCGCGCGGCCGCCGAAGCCACCTGTCCGGTCCACGAGGCGGCCTCAGTCGCGATGTCCGCCCACAACCGGGCCTGCACCGTCGCGAACACCCGAGGGCCTGCTCATCGGCGCACTTCCAGGCCGGGATCGTCGCGGCCCACCGTTCGGCCGAGGCCGGGGTGTGACCGGAGGCGATGAGCCACACCGCCCAGCAGGCCGCATCGATCCAGGCGGCCGCGCGGGTGGGCCAGGCCCAGTCCACCAGCACCGCCCTCCCGTTGTCGGTGACCAGGAAGTTGCCGGGGTTCAGGTCGGTGTGGGCCAGCGCCGTCCCGTCGAGCACGTCCAACTCGCTGGGATCGTCGACGTGCTCTCGCCGCCGGGCCACCGACTTGAGGGGGGCATCGGGGCAGGACCTCTCGGCCAGCAGCCCTAACACTTCGGCCGCCAGGGGCAGGTCGGCCGAGCCGGGGGAGAAGTCGGCCCGGCGGCCGTCGATGTGCTCCCAGCCGATCAGGTCCCACCCGTCAACCTGCACGCGCCACAGCATCTGCGGCGCCACCCCGACCAGGTGTGGAGCGATCGCGGCCTCGCGGTCCTGAGTCCAGGCCTGCCGGTGGTCCGCTGGGAGCCCTTTGACGAACACCGGGCCGTCGGGACCGTGCACGACGGTCGCGATAGCCGAGTTGGCCCCGCCGCTGACCGGTTCGACCGCCACCGGCGAGTCCGTACGGGCTTCAACAGCCCGGCGCGCCCGCGTGGGCAGGTCCGACCAGCCGCATCGATCCACTCCCATGGGGGCCCTTCCTCAGATCGCGGTGGCGAAGCCGAGCGCTCGAGCCCTTTGATTTCGCAAGCGGCCATTGTCGACCGACAGTGAGACCCCTGAGTCTCTCGGTCACTGCTCATGCGGAAACGGGGCGTCCTCACGGGCCAAGTCCGAACGACTAGGGTGGGACTGACTCCTTATCCGCTAAGCCACTATGGAGGCGGAAGCCATGGGCTCAGGAACCGAAGGCCTCGACAGCTCTCAGGACTACCTGACGCCTCCTGGCCAGGCCGATCCCGACACCTGGACGAAGATGGCCGGCAACCGGGGGGCGCAGCGGCTCCTGGAGGTCGCCGAGGTCGAGCCCCCGACTCCGGTCGCCAAAGCCCTCGGGCTCTCAGACACGGAGAAGGCAGTCGTTCGCAGAAGGCTCATGCTGCTGGACGACCGCCCGGCAGAGCTCACCGACTCCTACTACCCCTCGTCCATCGCCCGCGGAACCACTCTGGTTGAGCCGGGAAAGATCAAAGGCGGAGCCGTCAGGGCCCTGGCCGATCTCGGGTTCGCCGCGCACGACGTCCTGGAGGACGTGAGCGTCCGTCCCGCCACCGCTGAGGAGGCGCGGCAGCTCGGCCTGCCCGACGAGGCCGTGGTCCTCGCCCTGTTCCGGGTGGTGCTCGCCGAGGACGGAACGCCCTTCGAGGTGTCGACGATGACGATGAACCCGGAGGGGCGCCACCTTCGCTACCGCATCAGGATGGGATGACATGGCCCGCAAACGCGACCCGCGCCCCCGCCACCAGCAGATCGCGGCGGAGATCCGTGCCCTGATCATGTCCGGGGACATGCCGCCGGGGCAGCGCCTGCCCACCACGGCGCAGCTCATGGAGCGCTACCAGGTCACCAGCCAGACGGTCCAGCGCACATTGGGCGTCCTCAAGGAGGAGGGCTTCCTTGTCGGGCGGGCCGGTGTCGGTGTCTTCGTGCGCGGGGAGGCGTCGTTGGCGATCCAGCCGGCGGCCTACATGCCCCCGGCCGACGGACAGGATCCTTACCGCTGGATGACCGAGGCCGAGCGGCGTTCGCAGCAGGGCGCCGTCGACCTGTTGAGTGTGGAGGAGGTGAGGCCTCCCCAGCGCATCGCCGAGTTCTTCGAACTGGGCGAGGACGGCGGGGCGGTCCGCCGCCGCCAGCTGCTGCTCCTCGACGGTGAGCCTGTCGAGCTGGCCGATGTCTTCTTCCCTGCAGAGCTGGCCCATGGCACCGCGCTCACCGAGAACAAGCGCATCCGCGGCGGAGCCCCCAAGCTGCTCGCCGATCTCGGCTATCCGCCCGATGAGTGGGTCGACCGTGTTTCGACCCGGCTGCCCACCAGTGAGGAGCTCAAGCTCCTCGAACTCCCCGACGATGCGCCGGTCCTGCGGACCCTGCGCGTGGTCTACGGCGCGGGGCGCCCTGTCCAGGCGGAGGTCTTGATCAAGGGCGGGCACTTGTACGAGCTGATGTATCAACAGGACATTCGCCGACCCTGACCGCAGCGGTGAGAAGACCCTGACGCAAACAGCTTCGCTTGCGTGTACTGCCTTGATGGATTGAAGGGATCCGTACTGAGCCCAGATGGCGCGCCGGAAGCGCCTCGGCGGTCAGCAAGGAGGCTCGTTCCCGCGGTCTTCGCACAGTGCTTCAGGGCGCGGTGTCGCGAGTGCTCGTCTCTGTCGGTGCTGTGATCACCGGCCAGGTCATGCCCGGGAGATCATCGGCTGTTCGGCGCTCAGTGTAGCCGTGGCGACGGCCGCCGGTACTGCCCTGGCCGCCTGGGCTCAGCATCGCCTCGAGGGCGAGCTGACCAGGTCTGACACCTGCTACCTTCGCACGTGTGTTCTAGTCATCGTTGGGGAAGACCCTGATGGGAACGCAGCAGCGCCCCACTCTCTCGGCGGGGGAGTGGGGCGCCCTTCGTTGTGTTCGCCCCCCGGGGGCGCCGGGTAGCGGGTTCAGGAGGTCGGCCACCCATGCAGTGCCAAGCGGTCGCCCTCCAGCCATGCCCGGATGCCCTCGGCCGGGTAGCCGATCGTGTTCGAGGGCAGAACGCGCGGGTCGGCCCACACGAGCTTGCCGGCCTTGTCCGGCTCGGCGACGAACGGTTCCCCCGACCACTTCTCGGCGAGGAAGAACATGCCGATGCGGGCGAGGTGTGGATTTTGCCGGTGATGCACGACGGCCACCAGGGACAGATCGGCGGGGTCGATGCTTACGCCGACCTCTTCCCGGGCTTCCCTTGCCGCGCCGTGCGGGATCGGCTCGCCCTCGTCGAGGTGTCCGGAGGGCAGGTGCAGCATCCCGTCGCAGTAGCCGGTGTTCTGCCGTTCCAGCAGGAGGACCTCGTTGCCTCGCGGCAGGATCACGTGGACGTCGATGATGCTGCGGTAGCGCTCCGGCACGGGTCACCTCATCAGGTGGATTCTCGGCGTCGCCTGAGACCATAGCCCTCTGATGGTGCTGGTGAGTCCGGAAAGCAGGGATTCGATCGCCTCCGGCCCCTGTGAGGTGTCGGCGACCACGGTCCGCACGCCTGCCTGTTCTGATGCGGCGGCGGCCTTGTGGTACAGCTCGACCTCGCGTTCGGGAAGGGACGGGTCGTCCTCGAACCGACCGTGGGAGCCGCGCACGTCGAGCCGTTCGCGCAGCACCGCGGGCGGCGCGGTGAGGACGATTTGCAGGTCCGGCGGGTCGGCGTAGGCGTTGATGCAGCGCACGGCCGCCTCTGGCGCGCCGTCGATCCCGGCTTGCAGGACCAGGGACGACAGGGTGTACCGATCGCACAGCACCACTTTCCCGGCGTCGATGGCGGGGCGGATCTCGGTTTCGAGGTGGTGGTACCGGTCAGCGCCGACCAGGCACGCCAGCGCCATGCCCGTGTACTCGCCGGTGTGGCGGCGGGCGAACTCGCCCAGTGGGGCGCGCGAGGGTTCGGTGGTGGCGTGCACGGGCACCCCGGCGCCGGTGAACCGTTCGGTGAGATTACGGAGCAGGGTGGACTTCCCGGCGGCGCCGGGGCCGTCGATCGCGACGAACAGGCCTTGGCTCATGCGGCGGCCCTCCGCCTGTGGTGTTCTCCGTGGGACAGTTCGACCAGGGCGGCGCGGATCTCGTCCACGGTGGCCTCGCCGAACTGGATACCGCTGGAGAAGTTGAACTCGTCCCGCTGCCGCATGGCCTCGTCTACGCCCTGGTCGGTGAGATCGACGGCCGTGTAGTTGAGCAACTGGCCGGGCGTGTAGTCGCCGGTGGCCATCAACCGGTGCCACTCGGGGGTGCCGGGGTAGGGGCGGAACTCGAACACCGAGGAGCGGAACCGGCCCGGGGCGCGGTCGGTGAGGTCCCACAGCTCGCGCACGAGGTCGACGGTCTCGCGCATCTCGGCGCGGCTCTCGCCGGGGAACCCGAGAATGAAGTACCCCTTCACCGCGATCCCGCGCTCGACGAGGCGGGTCACGGTCGAGCGGATCATGTCCTGGGTGATGCGCTTGTCGATGTAGGCCAGCATCCGCTCGGAGCCGGACTCGATCCCCAGGGCGACTTCGCGTAGCCCGTTCGCGACGAGCCGGTCAAGGACGTCGTCGCTCTCCCGAGCGAGGACGTTGATTCGCCCTGTGGCGTCCCAGAGCGCCCAGTCGCCGACCTTGTGCGTGGCGAAGCCGTCCATCATCTGCTTGATGACGCGGCGGGCGCCCAGGAACAGGTCGTCCACGAACCGGAACGCGGTGACCCCGTAGGCGGTGCGGAGCTGCTCCATCTCGGCCACCACGTTCTCGGCCGAGCGCACCCGGATCGTCACATCCGGATTGGCCGAGACGGCAGCGCCGCAGAACGAGCAGTCGTACGGGCAGCCGCGGGCGCCGACCATGTTCGCTTCCCAGCGGCCGGCATCGTGGTGGGGGTCCTGGGTGAGGTACCGCCGGTCGACGAACGGCAGTTCGTCGATGGGCGGGGCCAGGTGGTGGTTCTGGCCGGGGCGGCCGCCGGTCACCGGCTGCCGCATGACGGGGTCGAGCCACATCACCCCGGGCAAGTCGCCCCGGTTGTGGTGGTCGGCCAGCAGCTCGGCGACGCGGGTCTCTGCTTCCCCGATCACCAGGGCCTCGCACCGGGTCATGCGCGGATCGGTGAGGATCTCGGTCGGCATGGCCTTGGCCTGGTGTCCGCCGAGCAGGATCTTGATCCCCGGGTCGAGGGCGGCGGCGGTGTTCGCGGAGATCTCGTAGGTCGGGGCGAGCAGGTTGAACCCGGCCCACCTCGGGGCGGCGGCGTTCACGGCCTGGGCGACGGCGGCGATCGGCAGGCCGAGCGCCTCGCCGTCGAGCACACCCGCGTTGAATCCGCGGTGCGCGGCGTAGGTGGCGATGTAGCCCATCCCGACGACGGGCAACGTGAAGTCGTTGACGCGCGGCCGCTCGGCGTAGTCGCGCAGCGGGGCGTTGACCAGGAGCAGGTCGAGAGGGTGGGCGGGGTCGTGGCCCGTGATCAGGTCATGAAGGCTCGTTCCGGTCGAGAGGTTTGGCACGGTCGCCTCCCAGGGCGAGGGTGAGTGCGGTCAGAACGGACAGCTCTGAAGGGGTCGCGCAGTAGGCCGACCAGCGGGCCGCGAACGCGGCTTCCTGGTCGGGAAGGTCGAGGTCGGGGAAGGTCTGCCGGGCGTACTTGCGCACCGCCATGTCGCCGTAGGGGTAGAGGGAGAAGTCGCCGGTGAAGTCGGCGACGGTGGCGCCGGCGGTCCAGGGGCCGATCCGGGGCACCGACTGGAGTTCGTCGACCAGGTCGAGCGCGGGGAGCTGGCCCCACTTCTCGCCGTGGTCGAGCACCGCCTGGGCGGCTGCGCGGAGCGGATCGCGCTTGAACGCCATCCCCAGTTCGGCGAACGCCTCATCCCCCAGGGCCAAGACCGTCTCGGCTCCGGGGAACACGCGTCCTGCCTCGGTCGGGTCGCCGTGGGTGTCGGTGAAGCGCTGGTACATGAGGCGGGCCTGGTCGGCGCGGATGACCTGCCGGATGATCGCGGTCGCGATGGCTTCCCACAGGTCGGGGGTGCGCAGCCGGGCGACGGGGCCACGGCCTTGAAGTCCTCGGCGCACCTGGTCGGGGGCGGCGGTGAGGTCGGCGGGGTCGTAGACGTCGAGGGCGGGACCGGGCGTGGACAGGGTGATCCCGTCGGCTCCGTCGGTCGCCACCACGGTTCCGGCGGGGGTGCGGGCGAGACGGCGGCCGTTGTTCCAGGCGGGGTGCTCGCACAGGGTGCGCATGGTGTCGCTCCTTTTCATCGGGGGTTTGCACCCTGCCATGTGGTGGGGAATCGCGAACACGGGTTGGGAAAGGGCGAGGGAGAGGGAGCGTCCGGCAACAGCCACGAACACCGGACGCCCCCCAGTGGGCGCCTGCGCGCTCCCCTCGTCATTCAGCGAAGGCGCCTAGGGATAGCCGTTCGGTTCGGCCACAGGGGGTCGAGGGGGATGACGCACCCGTGAAGCGGCTTGCGGTCAGGGATCGGGCGTTCCTGCGCCGGTCCATAGGAGGCCGGTGTGGAATGCGGGGCTCACGTGGGGCTCACGTGGGGCTCACCTCCCCTCCGGTCAGAGCGGGCTGCCCTGCCGCTTCGGCGAGCAGCGCCTTCAGGACGGCGGGAGAGGGGACCGGACGCAGGCCTGGCTGTCCGGGCGCTCGGGGTGCGGCCCAGACCCAGCGGATCACCCCGTTGGGCATCAACGTGTCCGCGCCGAACACCCAATCGGCGCCGTAGACCCTGCGGAGTTCATCGAGCTCGCCGTGGACCCTCAGGGCGTCACGCAGCATCGACGCGGTGGGGGCGATGACCGACTCGACGCGTCCTGGCAGCTCAGGGTGAGGGCGGTGCGCGACGTGAAGCGCCTTGTACCGGTCGCTGGCGGACTTCACCCTCGCGATGTCCCACCCGCTCATCTCGACAGCACCGCCACGATCGCCGCCATCTGTTCGGCGTTCAGCAAGCGTCCGGCGCGTTTCCCCGGGTGGCGAAGCTTGTTCCGAAGCTCGTCAGGGGAGTCGGCCATAACGGTCGGCTCGATGTCGTCGTCAACCGTGCGGGTCGCGACCAGAGTGCGTCCGCCGCGTGAGCGCCAGATGCGCCAGTGGGGGAATTCGAGCTCGAGCCGCTCAGCCTCGCTGAGTTCGTCTTCGAACCCGGGGGAGGCCGACGTGTCCATCACTCCTCCTCTCGCATCACAGCCGACTGCGCGCCCACGTCCAGCAGATGCCCGCCCGCCTCCTCGATCTCCAGACGGATCAGCTCCTGAAGCGACTCCAATCGCGCCAGGTGATCGAGCGACGGCACGATCACCACTGCCCCAGGGGCGCTGCGTACCGCCTTCATCAGCTCGGCGTAGCCGCTGGTGCCCGGCCGGTCGATGAACACACGGTCGAGGTGGTGCCCCTCGCGGGCGGCCAAGGCCCGCAACCGGCCGACCAATTCGGCCACTGCGGTGTCCGGAACGGCTGCGCGCGCAGCCAGGAAACCGAATGCGGCAGTCACAGGAACCTCCTTGACGTGCCTCAACGATGGCCGCCGTAGCCCTTGGTGGTGAACCTGGCGCTGCGGGGAACATGACGGGTCATCTCTCCCTGCCTGGCCGGGAGATTGTGACCTTGCTGCAGGCCGCGCTACCGTCCCCGCATGCCCCCCGCCCGAGCCCGCAGCCGACGCAAGCAGCAGGCGCAGCTGGCTGAGCGCCTACGTGCCGAAGGCCGTTCATGGGGCGAGGTCGCCCATGTCATGCGAGAGCGCTACCGGGTGAACGCGCGCGTGGGCATGCGCCTGGCGCGCGGGTGGTCCCAGCGCCAGGTCGCCGAGATGTGGTCCGAGAGGTGGCCGGCCGATCGCAAGAGCGACAAGGCGATCAGCTACTGGGAGCTCTGGCCCGGGCCCACGGGATACGAGCCGTCCCTGACGGTCCTGGGGCGGCTGGCCGAGCTGTACGAGTGCCACATCGTCGACCTCCTCGCTGACGGTCCCGACCACCGCAGCGGCGACGGCGCGCACCGTTCACACGCGGCTCTTGCCCCGCTGGCAGGCGAGGCCGACGAGCGAGCGGTCGAGAAGGCCGCCGAGCAGGTCGCCGCCCTGGAGGTACACGAGATCGCGGCCGCCGTCACACGGTGGACTGCCCGGCTCGGGGAAGGGCGGCGCGGCCCCATCTTGAAGCTGTCCGCTGCCCTGTCGCTGGCGGCGACTCTGCCGGACGATGCCGAACCGGAACCGGATCCCGCCCCGCCGGGGCCGGACTACACCGGGGTGTGGAGGTCGCGCTACCTCTACACCAGCAGCAGCCGGGGCCCGCAACAGGGCGAGCACTACGTGGTGTTGCGCCAGGACGGAAGTCGCCTGCTGGGGCAGTCGCTGCCGCACACCACCGGCTCCCGGCTCGAGCTCACGCTGACCATCTCTGGGATGGTCGCCTCCGGCACGTGGTCGGAGAAGACCTCGCCGACCGGGCACTATCGCGGCGCGGAGTACCACGGCACCTTGCAGCTGCTCGTGAACCCTTCCGGGCGCGAGATGGCCGGCCGGTGGGTGGGGTTCGGGAAGAACTTCAAGGTGAACACGGGGGAGTGGGACCTGACCTGGGTTGATCACGCGGTGTCGCAGCGGGTCGTGCGCGAGTACCACATGCGCCTCTGAGGGGCTCGGATCGTTAGGATCAGCTCCGGGGCGGTAGCTCAGCCGGTTAGAGCAGCGGACTCATAATCCGTGGGTCGCGGGTTCAAGTCCCGCCCGCCCCACTTTCCGCTGGACCGGTGATGACGGCGACGAGTGTGGTGCCGGGCGAGAACTCGCCGTTGGCGGCCATCTCGTAGATGCCGGCCAGCATTTTCGCGACGTAGGTCAGCTCAAGGCGAACGCCGTGCCGTGCCTCGAAATCGGTGGCGAACACGTGTAGCTGCGGCGGGTGCTTGGCGAATCCTCCGAAGTGATAGCGGGTCTCCACCCGCCAGTTCGCAGTGGTGAGCCCGGCCTCGGCCTGGAGCCGCTGCACCTCGTCAGTGAGGAAGTCGCCTTTGAGGGCTGAGAACCCGATGGCGTGCACGCCGGGCGGGGCACCGGCTGCGATCCCGGCGAGGGTTCCTCCGGTCCCGGCTGGGCAGCAGATCACGTCGTAGGGGGCGGTGATCTCCCCCGGGACGTCCATTGCACCGCGCACCGCCAGGGCATTGGAGCCGCCCTCGGGGATGAGGAAGAAGTCCCCGTGCTCGCTGTGGAGGCGGTCGACGACCTCGGTGCTGTGCTTCTCGCGGTAGGTCTGGCGGTCCATGAACACCAGCCGCATGCCGCGCTGCTCGCAGTAGGCCAGCGACCAGTTCCTCGGCTTGGCCGCGAGCTCGTCGCCGCGCACCACGCCGATGGTGTCCAGCTTGTATTGGGCGCCTGCTGCGGCGACCGCCCGCAGGTGGTTGGAGTAGGCGCCGCCGAAGGTCAGAAGGGTGTGGTAGCCGAGCTCGCCTGCATGTTCGAGGTTCAGTCGGAGCTTGCGCCACTTGTTCCCCGGAACCTCAGGGCTGATGAGGTCGTCCCGCTTCAGAAGCAGGCGTACGTCGCCCAGCCGTTCGTCGTCCACCTCGACCAGTGGAGAGGGGAGTTGGAGGCGCAGGGGCTCAAGCGGCATGCCGCCAGCGTAGCTACTGCATCGGTCGAGATGGGGCTGGGCTGGGCGGTGGTGCCATCCCACGGCTTCGAAGGGGGATGAAAGCGCTGGCTTACCTGGAGTCTCCGCCTTCGATGTGTGTCGATAAGGGGGCGATTGAGTAATTGCTGGCGGTTCATCCATTTATTTCTCAGTTGGGTCCTAGGTGAGGAACCGTGCGTTCGTGGCCGAGTTGGCCGTCTCCTTGGCTTTTGGTCATTTTTACGTGACGGAGAGTCAGATTTGCTTCGTATGGTGTTCGGCTCTCTAGAGATTACTGTTTGTATCTGAGGGTTCTTGAGGAAGGCTTACCTCTTGGTAAGAGCGCTGTAATGGGCCCCCATCTGGAGGGTTCCTATCTTTGACCGCTGGTGGTGTGCGCGTTACCGTCGGTCTTCCTTGGCTGACGCTGCAATTGCTGATGAGGTAGCTGATGACTTCGCCTCGTGTTGCACTCGCCGTTCTGTTCGTAGGGGGTGTAGCGGCTTGTACACCCGCCACAGAGGAGTCGAAGCAGCCGGAGCCTCCTTCCGAGTCGCCGACTCCTGTATCGGATGAGGAGGCGGCCGTGGGGGCCTACACGGATATGTGGAATGTGGTGATCGAAGCTTCGCACTCGGGCGATCCGGATCCACGGGAATTGGAGGATCATGCTTCAGGGGACGCCTTGGAGTTGATGCGGCAAACCCTTCAAGGAGCGAGTGATGATGGGGTCACCGTGGTTGGGGAGCCTATGCTCGCACCAGAAGTCACCGAATCATCTGAGCGTGAAGTGACGATCCTCGATTGCGTCGACGACTCAGAGTGGGTGGAACAGGAGACGGACCAGAGTCCGTCGGCAGAAGCCGAACCAGGACCGCGCAAGGTGGATGCGACCGTTTCCAATGACGGCTTGGTTTGGCGTGTCTCCGAGTTACGTATCTGGGAGCAGGGGTCGTGCTAAGACGATGTGCGGTCGGAAGCACCGCGGTCTGCTCTCTGGCCCTGGTCCAGGCGGCCCCGGCATTCGCCGACGATCCATCCTTCTTGGGACGGGCCGAGTGCGGGACCCAAGGCGGTCCCGGCTGCGACGTCAGCGCTGAGTCAGGGGAAGGCACGCCGGGGCGGCCCGGTGGGGGATCTGGTGGTGGTGCCTCCAGCGAGAACGGCAGCGGCAGCGGATCCTCGAGCACGGGCGGAGCCTATGCCGGGACGGTGTGCACGGAACCAGGCGCGGCCGTTCAGGACTGCACCACCACTCTCGCGGTGCCTGGTGGAGGAGCCGGTGGCGGCGGTGATGACGGCGAACCGGCCTTCGACCCCGTCGCCCTCGCCGACCAAGCCCGCGACGCGATGCATCTGCCCGGTCCCGGTCTGAACTCCTCCCCAGGAGCGGACGCCCCGGTACTGGTGCAGGTCCCGGTCTGGCTTTGGGTCGACGAAGCGGCATGGGAACCCGTGATCGCCGAAGCAGAAGTCCCCGGCGGTGCCGTCTCGGTGACTGCGACCCCGACGTCGGCGGACTGGTCCATGGGCGACGGCGAGGTCGTCACCTGCTCCGGGCCCGGTCGCCCCTATGACCCCGGGCGCGACGATCCCGCCTCCGCCTCTCCCGACTGCGGCCACACCTACACCCGTGCCTCCACCGGCGACTACACGGTCGAGGTGGAAGTGACCTGGTCGGTGAGTTGGGAGGCGACCGACGGTACCGGCGGTGAACTCGCCCCGCTGTTCACCGAAGCCGACACCGAGGTGGACGTCGTGGAGTCCCAAGGCCTCGTGCAGACGCGAGCCGCCGCCCCCTGAGACCCCGCGCCCACGAGAGTTGTCGAAGGAGTACGGCAATGACGCAACCAGACGGCCGTGGCTCAAAGCTCCGGCTTAAGGCCGGGGCGTGCCGATGGCGCCGACTGGCCGCAGGGCTGGTGCTGATGGCACTCGGCGCCGTCGCAGCCGGCGCCGCACTCGACCGGAGCGACGACCGAAGCGGATACGTGGCCGCCGCACGCGACCTTCCTGCCGGGCGCCTCCTGGAATCCGGCGACCTGCAGGTGGTTCACATCGCCGGTGCCGACGCGCTTTCCGCCGTCCCTGTCGAAGAGCGCGACGGCCTCGTCGGCCAACGCCTGTCCACCGCGGTGCCCGAACGGTCGCTGATCCCCTCCGGAGCCGTCACCGCCGAACCCGCGCACCTGGAAGATGGGGAGGCCGTCATCGGCGCAGTTCTGTCGCCCGCGCAGTTCCCCGCCTCCCTCCAGGAAGGCGCACAGGTCTCGGCGATCATCTCCGAACACGGCGACGGTGAAGGCGACGCCGAGACCACCGGCGTTCCGGCGAGGGTCCAGGCCATCCACGCTTCGACCGGCGATGGCTCGGAGTCCACCCGCGTCGAGCTCGTCGTCGACGCCGCCGATGCTGCTCGCGTCGCCCAGGCCGCCGCAGCCGAGGCCCTGTCGGTCGTTGAAGTCGGCGGAGGCGTCCCGTGACCCGCCTGGCCGCGGTGTGCTCGCTCAGCGGCGCGCCCGGGGCCACCACACTCGCCCTGGCCCTGGCTGCCGCCTGGCCCGAACCTGAGACCGCGACCGTGATCGAGGCCGACGCCTCCGGTGGAGACATCGCGGCCTGGCGCCACCTTCCCGCCTCCCCCGGACTGGTCGAGCTCGCCGCCGCCTCCCGCCTCGACGGCTCCCAACGCCGTGCCCGGCCCGAGAACTTCACCCAGGTCCTTCCCGGCGGCCTGCGGGTGTGCACCGCGCCGTCGGCCGCCGACCGCGCCGCCAACGCCGTCGCCCTGTTGGCCGAGAACACAGAGGCGTTGACCTCGGGGAACGGGATCGTGGTCGCGGACCTGGGGCGGATGGCCCCGCGGTCGCCAGCCGTGCGCCTGGCCGCCGCTGCCCACGCAACTCTCCTGGTCGCCAACGACGACGTCGCACACCTCAAACGGGTCCGAGACGCTCTTCCCGCCCTGAGGGCCGGGATCTCGAATCTCGAGTTGGCGGTCACGACCGGCCCGCACGACGACGCGGCCCTGCAAGAAGCCATAGGCGCGCCAGTACGAGCGCGCATCCCCGCCGATCGCCCCTCCGCGAGCCTGCTGCGCGGCGACTCGGTACCCCCGCGTCGATGGAGCAGGCGGCCCCTGCTCGCCACGGCCCGGCGGCTCGCGGGCGAGCTCGACTCGCAGATGAACTCCAGGCGGGTGAGCGCCCCATGAGCACCGAGGAACTGGTGGCCCGATGGGTCCGCTACACCAGCGGTGAAGCCCTGCGCCGCCTCAGCGCGACCGTCAACCTCGACGACGCGGAAACCCCCGAGGACTTCGCGGCCCGGGCCGAGCGCGTCATCCGCGAGGTCCTCGACCAGGCCGCCCAACGGGCGCTGGCCCGCGGTGACCGGGTGCTCAGCCGCGAGGTCGAGCAGCGGGTCCTGCAAGCGGCCCTGGCCCAGGTATGCGGCACCGGCCCCCTCCAGGACCTCCTGGACGACCCCGACATCGAGAACATCAACCTGACGGGAACGCAGGTGTGGGTCCGCTACGCCGACGGGCGCCGCGAAAGGCGCCCGCCGATCGTGGCCACACCTGACGAACTGGTCGCCCTGGTGCGCCGGATCGCCTCCGAATCCCCTGCGGGGGAGCGCCGCTTCGACCCGGCCGCCCCGATCCTCGACATGCCCCTGCGCGACGGCTCCCGGATGAACGCCGTGATGGACGTGGCCCACACCCCCTCGGTGTCGATCCGCCGCCACCGCCACCGGACCACCACCCTTCGCGAACTCCGCAAGCTGGGCACGCTCGACGACGCGGCCGCCGGACTGCTCGGCGCGGCGGTGCGCTCCCGCCGCAACATCGTCATCACCGGCGGTACCGGAGCCGGAAAGACCACCCTGCTGCGGGCCCTGGCGTCCCACATCCCACCCGATGAGCGCATCGTGACCATCGAAGACGTCCCCGAACTCGGCCTGGAGCGCGACCCCCACGCCCACCCGGACGCCGTCGCCCTGCACGCCCGCCCACCCAACGTCGAAGGCGCCGGTGAGGTCACCGTCGCCGAACTCGTCCGGGCGGCCCTGCGCATGAGCCCGGACCGGGTGATCGTGGGCGAGACCCGCGGCCACGAGACGGTCCCGCTGCTCAACGCGATGAGCCAGGGCAACGACGGCAGCCTGACCACCCTGCACGCCGCCTCATCGGATGGCGCGTTCGCCAAGCTCGGCGCTTATGCGGCCCAGTCGGCCGAACGCCTCCCACTCGAAGCCACCTGCCTGCTCATCGCCACCGCCGTCCACCTGGTCGTGCACATCTCGGCCACCCCCACCGGGGAACGCGTGGTCACCAGCATCCGCGAGGTCGTGGGCGCCGAAGGGCCGCGCGTGGCCTCCAACGAGATCTACCGCCGCTCCCGGGAGGCGGGACGGCTACCGGCCGCCCCGCCGAGCCCGCCCACCATCGACGTGCTCACCGCTGCGGGCTTCGACATCGCCCGCCTGGTCGAACCCGACATGCAGGGGTGGTCCGGGTGAACGCCGCAACCCTGATCGGCATCGCCGGGGGAGCGGCCCTCGGCGGCGGCCTATGGCTCACGCTCAACGGCGCCTTTGCCGCCGTCGAAGGCAACGCTCGTGAGCGCAAGGCTCTGGACGTCAGGAGCCTGCTTACCGACCGCCGCCGTGCCCTGCGTGCCGTGGGTGTCCTCGGTGCCGCAGCGGCGGCCTGGGCGGTGACCGGTTGGCCCGTGGCCGCCCTGCTCGCGGCCGCGGCGGCCTGGTGGCTGCCCGGCCTGCTGGGCCCCGACCGCGAGCACCACGAGCGGCTGGAGCGCATCGAGGCCGTGGCGGCCTGGACCGAACAGGTACGCGACCTGATGTCGGCGGCATCTGGCCTGCAGAGCGCCATCACCGCCACCGCTCCCATCGCCCCCGCCTCCATCCGGGAACCCGTGGTGCGCCTGGCCGAGCGGATCCGCACCGACCACCCGCACAAGGCCCTGACCGAGTTCGCCGAAGCCGTCGACACCCCCACCGCGGACCTGGTGGCCGCCGCCCTGAGCAACGCGGCCACCCGGCACGCGGCCGACCTCGGGGCGCTGCTGTCCGGGCTGGCCGAGGCGACCCGGGAACAAGCCGCGATGCTCGTACGCGTGGCCGCCACCCGGGCCCGGGTGCACACCGCGATGCGCATCATCACCGCCACCACCCTGGCCCTGGCGGTCCTCCTCCTGGTCTTCAACCCGACCTACCTGGCCCCCTACGACGGCGCACTCGGACAGCTCGTGCTGGCCGGCATCGGCGCGCTCTGGGCACTCGCCCTGACCTGGCTCGCCCGGCTGTCGAGAACCGACCTCGGACCACGCGTGCTGCGCGCCGAGCCCCATGCGCAGGTGAGCACATGAGCCCCCTCCTCCTCGCCGGGATCGGCGGCACGCTCATCGGCGCCGGAGCCTGGGTGCTCATCGCCATGCGGTGGGCGCGCCCGAGCCTGGCCGACCTCCTGACCGAGCCCCCACCACCGCGCCCCGCGCCCTCCGCGGTGTCGGCGGGCGGCTGGGCGGCCCGCCTCGGAAGCCGAGGGATCCCCGTGCTCGCGGCCATGGGGCTACCCACCAAGCGGACGCGCGCCCGACTCCTCCTCTGCGAGCGCGACATCCCCTCCTACCTGGCGGAGAAGACCACCACCGCCCTGGTCGGAGTGGCGCTCCCGCCCCTGGTCGGGGCAGTTGCAACGGTGGCCGGCGTGCCCATCGCGCCGCTGCCCGGCTTCCTGCTGTGGGCCCTGGCCGCAGGCGTACTCTGGCTGGCCCCGGACCTGTCCCTGCGCGACGAAGCCGCCAAACGGCGCACGGAGATGCGCCAGACCGTCGCCGCCTTCGCCGACCTGGCCGTCGTCGCCCTCGCCGGCGGCGCCGGAGTCAGCGGAGCCCTGGACGAGGCCTCCCGCACCGGGGGCACGGCCATGGCGCGCATCCGGATCGCCCTGCGCGCCGCCGCCCTGCGCCGCGACCCGCCATGGTCCGCCCTCCGAGAACTCGGAGACCGCTACGACCTGGACGAGTTCAACGAGATCGCCGCCAGCCTCCAACTCGCCGGAACCGACGGCGCCCGCGTCCGAGCCTCCCTGGCCGCCAAAGCGCGCTCCCTGCGCACCCGCCACCTGGCGGCCCTCGACGCCCAGGCCCAAGCCGCCACCGAACGCATGAGCCTGCCGGTCGTCCTCCTGTTCGCCGGGTTCCTCGTCCTCGTCGGCTACCCGGCGCTCAGCCTCATCCTCACCAGCCTCTGACGGAGACATCCCCATGCACCGCTCCCACACCGTGTTCCCGCTACGGCCCCGCCGCCCCGACTCGGGCTACTCCACCGAATCCGTCGTCGTCATCGCCCTGCTCGTCGGCCTGGCCATCGCGGTCTTCGCCGTACTCACCCCCGCCGTCACCGACAAGGCTGACGAGATCGTCAGCATGCTCTCCGAATGAGGACCGCACGCACCCGCAGCGACCGGGGCAGCGCGGAACTCGCCGTCGCCACACCCCTCCTTCTGCTTCTGCTGCTCCTGGTGATCCAGGCCGGACTGGTCGCCCACGCCTCACAAGTGGCCCAGTCCATCGCGACCACGGCCCTGGCCGAGGCCCGAGCCGTCGACGCCACCGACGCCGACGGCCAAGCCGCCGGAGAACACGCAGGAGAACAGCTCGGCGGGCGCCTTCTGCGCGGGCTCAACGTTGAGGTGCACCGCGACGACGAGGCGGCCCGCGTCGTCGTCACCGCGCAGGTCCCGTCCGTCCTACCCGGACTGACCTGGCCGATCCGACACGAGAGCTCGGGCCCCGTGGAGAGGTTCACCAGCCCGCCATGACCGGCCGCGAACTCCGACCCCAGGAAGAACAGCGGGGGAGCGCGGCCGTCGAGCTGGCGGTGCTCACCCCGCTGCTGATCCTGCTCGTCCTGCTGATCGTGCTGGCCCACCGCCTCACGACGGCGACACAGGCGGTCGACGCCGCCGCTCACGCGGGAGCGCGCGCCGCCACATTGGAACGCACACCGGAACAGGCGCGGCTCGCTGCTGAACAGGCCGTTGCGGACGCTCTGCGTACGCACGAGCTGAGCTGCAGCAGCCACACCCTGACCCTGGAGACGGGCGCCCTGGAACCCGGCGCCACCGTGAGAGCCGAGCTGACCTGCCGGGCCGACCTCAGTGGCCTCACCGGCCTCGGGGTGCCCCTCCACCGAGACGTCGAGGGCGAGGCCGACGCCGTGGTCGACGTGTACCGGGGGCGCCCATGAGCGGACGCTCCAGATCCGACGCCGGGCAGGTGACCGCCTTCGTCACCACCACCGCCCTCACCCTCGTCTTCGTCTTCGCCCTGGTGTGGGAAGGCGGATCGGCCCTGGCCGAGCGGAGCTGGGCCCTCTCCTTGGCGCAGGAGGCGGCCCGGGCCGGAGCACAGCAGATCGACCTGGCCGCCTACCGGGCCGACGAGGAGATCCTTCTCGACCCCGGAGCCGCCGAGCGCGCGGCCCGGAACTTCCTCGACCAGGCCGGAGCCGCGGGCACCGTCTCCGCCGGAGAGGACGCCGTCACGGTGACCGCCCAACTCGACTACGACTTCACGCTGCTGCCCCTGGGGAGCCGCACCCTCGCCGCCAGCGCGAGCGCCGCACCGCACACCGGCCCCTGAACCGAGGAACCCCCATGGCCCGACGCATCGTCCTGCAGACCGGCGCACTCCTCTTCAGCATCGCCGTCCTCGCCGGAGTCCCCTACGTGGCGACCACCGTGCTCACCTGGCCCCGCCTCGACTGGGACGCCGACAGCGCGATGGCCTACCTTCGCGGAGGCTCGCTTCCTCCAGGTGTGGCCACGGCGTTCGGCGTCGGCCTGTTGTGGGTGCTCTGGGGGCTGTACCTCGCTGCGACCGCCACCGAACTCTGGCAGCGCATGCGCAGCCGCCCGGCGCGGCGCCTGTTCGGCCCCCTTCAACTCCTGGCGGCCACCGCTGCAGGGGCCACAGTCAGCACACCGGTCGCCCACGCCGCCGTTGAGCCCGCAGCGACAGCCGACGCTGACGAGGGGGAGGTTCCGGTCGAGGAAGGGGCACCGCCGCCCGCCCCGGAAGGCGGCGCCCACGAGGAAGCGGGCCCCGAGGGCCGGGTCCATATCGAGCGGAACAGAGTCCTCAGCGGCATCGCCCTCGACTCCGCCGAACTGACGCCCGAGATGGAAGCCGACCTCGCCCCGGTCATCGCAATGATCCGCGACCACGGCGCCGCCGGAGTCCCCATCGTCGTCACCGGACACACCGATGCCAGCGGCGATCCCGAGTACAACCAGCAGCTCTCCCAACGACGGGCCGAATCCGTCGCCGAACACCTCACCGCCGAGCTGGGGCCGGACGCTCCCGAGGTCGTGGTCCAGGGCGTCGGAGCGGACGGCCTCCTGGACGACGCCACCGACTCCGGACAGCGCCGGGTCGAGATCACCTACACCGTCGCCTCCGGCCCTCCACCGGCCGCACGGACCCCTGAATCACCCGCGCCGGAGCAGCCTCCCGAACAAGCACCGGACGAGCGCCCCGTCGTCGTGGTCGAGATCCCCTCGGCCGCGACCGCAGCAGGGGTCGCCGCTGCCTCGGGCGTCGTCGCCGGCGCGACCGGGTACCTCCTCGGCCGCCGCCCACGCCCTGACCGGGACCGAGGCCCAGGGGAGGGCGATGAGGACGACTGGGACGAGAGCGAGGATGAGGCTCTTGCAGGCGCAGCCCAGGATCCCGCCCACGCATCGACCTCCCGGTGGTCACCACCCCCTCCGGTCGAGGCCGATTCGCCCACACCACAGCAGCAGGGGGAGACGTTCCCCCTTCGACGACTCCGCGGCGCCTTGGGGATCACAGGAGTCGGGGCACACGGTGCCGTACGAACGGTCCTGGCCATGGCCCTGCAGCGCGAAGGGCTGCGAGTCGTGCTCCCGGAGGACTGCCTCGTCACGCTTCTGGGAGATGTCGCCGCTGAGCGCGTCCGGGACGGCGCACCTCCAGGGATCCGTATCACGACGACCTTGAGCGAGGCCGTCGCCCACCTGCACGCGGAGATGCTCACCAACCTGGAGGACGACGAAGACGACGACCAAGAGCCCGTCGAGCCGCCGAACCGTGAAGCCGACGACGAGGGCGAGGTGAGCGTGCTCATCGCCGCTGCAGACCGGGAGGAGGCCCAACAGGTCGACGACCTGCTGGACGCTGGGGGAGCACCCGTGGCGGCCCTCGTCCTCAGCCGCTGGTCAGGGCGCGTCGCTGTAATCGACCACGCAGGCCACGTCCACAAGGGCGATGGAGATATCGGAGGTCTGGCGGGTACCGCCTGGCCGCTCACCACACGGGGACAGGTCATCGACGCACTCATCGACGCGCAACGAAACCGCCCCATTGACTCGGACAGCGAGAACGGTTCTGACGACGGCCAGGTGGCCGCAGGAACACAGGACGAGGGGCCAGAAGCCGAAGCACCTGAACGCCCCGTCCGCCTTCGTGTCCTTGGACGAGTCGGCATGACCGTAGGCGGCAAGGCGGCCGTTCCGCGGCGGCGCTCCGCCTACGAAGTCGCCGCCTACCTCGCGCTGCATCCCGATGGCGTCCGCCTCGAACGCGCGGTAGAGGACATGTGGCCCGAGGACATCGCGACGCGCTCCACTCGGCGCTTCCACGACGCGGTCAGCGCACTGCGCGGAGCCGTGCGCCAGACCGCCGCAAGCGACACCGCCACGGTCGTCCTGCACGACGACCACTACCGCCTCGATCCCGAGGCGGTGAGCACGGACCTGTGGGACCTGCACAAGGCCATGGGACCGGCCGGGGCGGCGGACGACCTGCTCCAGGCGACGGCGGACTACGAGGACTTCGCTGCTGACTCCGACTTCCGCTGGGCGGAGCTTCACCGCGAACGGCTACGGCAACGGCTGATCGAGGCCCTGCTCGCAGCGGCCGACGACTCCGAGCCGAACACGGCCGTCCGGCTTCTGCGGCGGGCGGTGCAGGTCGCTCCGCTCACCGAGCAGCCCCACCGCAGGCTCGTCACCTGCCTACTCGAACAAGGGGACACCAGGGCAGCTGCTACGGCGTTTACCACCTACGAACAGGCCATGCGAGAAATCGGAGCGGAGGTCGCACCTGAATTGCGCGCACAGCTATCATAGAAAGGCGAAAGCGTGAGGCGCGGCAGGGGTAACCCCCTTTCTCTTTTTCTTTGCTCGTGCGGTGCGTGTTGCCCTGGCGGGTCGTTCTGCCAGAGTTTCCACTCAGGGGTAATTGCTGGGCGAATGTCTTTGCTAATTGGTGTCCACTGAGGTGTCGAACGGGGTGCCTGCGGGGGCGGCTCTCCCTGAGGCGGTATGGCGGCCAAGGTGTAGCTGCTAGAAAATCGCTGGTCAGAAGGCATGTGAGGGTCGCCCGTGTGCCGCCCGACAGGTGCGGAGCATGGTCCGCAAACTCTGTCGGGATGGTGCGGTGGTGTGGTCGAATTCGTTCCCTGCTGCGAGCGGATTCACGGGTATGAATCGAGTACTGCGCCCCTTGTTCTTTCCTCGAGTTGCCTTCTTTGGTCGTCTTCTTGTGCTCTGTTGGAATCTTCGCTTTGCGGTTCGAATCATAGTCCGATGGGGGAGGGGTGCATGTCGAAGCTGCCGCTTTGGTTTCGATGTGCCGGCCGGAATTTTTTCTTCTTTCTCGTTAATTGATCTTCCGTGCGGGTATTAATAAGGGTGGCCAAGCAAAGGACTTTCACCCTGGAGAATGCTATGGCCTGGTACGGGCTGTGGTACGGCGGACCCGGGTACTCTCCGTCGTTCCAAGAGGACATGGAACGCTTCCCCTCACTGCAAGCAGCGAAGGACGCGTTGTGGAGTCGGACCTATATGGGCTACTCGCAGCGCCAGCACTTCGACTACGTCTTCCGTGAGCCGGAACGTGTTCTGACGCCTGCGGTCACCGAAGAAAGCTACATCGACCTCTACCGGTCGCCTGATGCTGATCTTTCCCTGATCGAGCGTCGCATCCTCTTCGGTCCGCGCGGCGGAATCCGAATCGAACCCTGCTGAACCCCAGTAGTTCGCACCCTAGGTGAGGTGTGCCATGTCGGAATTCATGATCGACGCATTCACCATCCTTCCCCACACGCTGATCATCGAACCCGCCGGATTCGAAACCTGCGGCGTGGTCCCCCGGGAATGCTGGTCCTACCGCCTCTACTGCGGTGACTCCCTCATCTTCGAAGGGAAGGACCTGCGGACCCCCGTGGGAGTTTCGGAAGACCAGGTCGCCGCGCGCGCACTGGGCTTCCTCACCCTGCGGCCCGGGGACACGGAGGACGAGTACTTCGCTGACTACAGCCAAGACCAGTTCGCGTGGTGCGAGGAGAACGCGGACATGCTCGGGCTGTGCCTGATCGGTGAAGGCGGCACCGAAAGGGACGACCTGTCCTGCTATCGCGTGGGATAAGCAAAAGGGGTGCCGACCGCCACAGTCAGCACCCCGAATCCGCCTTCCCGGTATCGGTTCAGAGTCCGCGAGTATCGCGGCCCCTGATCGGACACCGATTCAAGGCGGTGAATGCCGATGTGCAGGCAGCATCCCACGCTCACCCACGCGGACTACCCGCACGAACCCGGAACCCTGTACGACTGCCGCGCGTGCGAAGCCGAATGCCACTGCGGCGGCGAAGGAACGTGCGTCCACTGCGCGATCACCGCTGAAAGCGACAAGGGAGGAGACATGGCCCTGATCAGATTGCCGCACAGCGGCCTGGTCGTCCCTACCGAGAAAGTACGCGTAACGCAGGTGTCCAGCACGGACATCGGAACCGGAATCGCCTGGTCTGGAACGGTCCGCGACGGGCGGACCCTGCTGGGAGCCTTCACCAACGGTGGCCGCGGTGGCCCTACGCAGTTCCAAGAGGCCGATGCCGCCGGCGCGCGGCGCATGCGCGAGTTCATCGCGGCCTGCCGCACCGCCGATGGCGACCCTGCCGACGAAGAGGCCGTAGGTGAGGCGCTCACGGACGAACACGAGACGTCCAAGTCCATCGCCGCGGCACAGCGCCGCGGCCGGACCCTCATCCGGCACTACGACGACTTCGACATCCCGGGCTTCTGGGAGTCCACAGCGGATCCCGACCGTCCGGAGATGGTGCGCGCACTCGCCACCGAATGCGCCGCGCGCCACCCCGGCGTGGTTCGCGCCGAACTGTGGGACGTCACGTCCCGCGCCTGGATCGAGTTCTACCGCCGCACCGACTGACCCGCGCCGGGGCCGGTTCAGGCAAGGACCGGCCCCGCCACCTCCCTGTGAGGGGCGCCGGCGCGTGGGACGGCGGAACCTCCCACGCCTCCGACCCCGGTTCCTTCAAGGAGCTCGGATGGCTGTGCTCAGCATCGAGATCTTTCTTCGCGCCCCTGAGACCACCGACCCCGCGTCCCACCCCACACCCGATTGGCTCACCCGGACACTCGCCGAAGCCATCACCCCACTGACCGCCCCCGGATCAGCAATGCCAGTCATCGGCGCGATCGTCGACGCCTTCCCCGACGGCGACGGCGCACAGATCCGGGCCACCTGCCTAGCCGCGGACGGTGTCGAGGCGATGGACACGCTAGCGGCCCGGCTTGAGGCCGTCCTCATCGACTTCGCCTGCGTAGAGGGGTGGCACCTGCACGCAGGCCAGACCAACTGGCACTGCGCCGACAACTGAACCGGGGCGCCGACGGCGCCCCAAGCGACCGCCCGGGAGGATTGATGTTCCCCCTTCTCACCGTCAACGGAGCCGCGGTCAGCACGGACGATGACGTCTTCGACGTCGAGTCGATCGCGATCGAGTTCGACCACGAGAGCGGCAACTCCCACGCCTGCGCTGCCTGCGGTAACCCGATCGCACAGACGACCACAGGATGGATCGACGACGACGGCGAAGAGGAGTGCCCCGCGTCGGCCGACTCGCCCCCGACCGGTCACCAGGCCCAGCCGCTCCCGCTGAGCTGGTGCAACTCCGCCGCAATCCAGCTCGAAGAGGAACAGGACGCTGTCACCGTCTCGATCTCTGTCGGGGACCCGCGCGGCGCCTTCACCTTCACCATGACCCGCGTCCCCGAAGACGCCGATTCCGAGCTGGCCGGGTGCCTGCTTCTGCACATGCCGTACCCGAAGCAGCCCTTCGAGCACGCCCCCTTACAGGAGGTCCGCCCGGGGACCTACCTCGTCGGCTCCGCGCCGTCGCCGCTTCCTCGACACCTCGCCCACAGCAACGCGTGACCAGAAAGGGGAATCCGATGAACCCGACCGCTGCGCCCGCCCTCATGGGCGGGCCGGCGGCCGCCACCACCCGTGGTGAGCTGGCCGCCGCCCTGTCCGCCGCCGGCCTTGGCGTCCACTCGCGTCCGAGCCTGCCCGTGATGGGCGGTGTCCTGGTGGAAGCCGACGCGCACGGCGACGTGCACCTGACGGGCTGCCAGTACGAGTGCGCCGTGACGGTCGCACTGCCCGGCGCCGCGCAGGCTCCGGGCCGGATGGTCGTCGACCACTCCGAAGCCGTTCGTGTGCTCAAGGCGCTGGTCAAGGGAAAGGGGTGCGTGGCCGACGCAACGCCGATCATGCTCGCGGTCGAATCGTCGACCGCGGTCATGCGGGCCGACGGCTGCACCGTTCCGCTGACCACCTACGACGTCGACGAATACCCGCCGCTGCCGGACACCCCTCGCGGGAGCCGGGTCACGGTCGACCGGGAGCTGATCGCCTCCGAGCTGTGCCGCGTGAAGTGCGCCCGCGGCACGGACACGGAAGTACCGGCCACGATGGGATTCCACCTCGCCGGAACGCCTGACGGTGTCGAGCTGGCGGCCACCGACCGGTACCGACTCGCCGTCGCCCGCATCCCCGTGGTCGATACGGAAGGGCCGAACATCGAAGCGCTGCTTCCCGGCCCGTTCCTGGAGCACCTCATCAAGCACCTGACCGGGCCCACCGTCACCATCGGCCTGGAAGCGAACATCGCCTCCATCACCAGCGGGGATGTCACCGCCTTGGTCGGGCTCTCGGGGCTCGACTTGCCCAACTACCACCGCCTCCTTCACCTTCCAGGAGCACAGGCGGTCGTCGTCCCTCGAAAGGGCCTGATCGCCGCTGTGGAACGAGCCGCCGCGATCTGCGCGGCGAAGAAGGAGCGGTACCGCCACCTCGCCTTGAGCATCGAACCGAGCTCATGCGCGGTGACCCCCGTCCTCGACGACGCAGTGCGCGTCACCGCCCCGCCGGTCCCGGTGCGGATGGCGGGCAAGCTCGCCACCCCCTTCGAGCTGCAGTTCCGCGCGGACTTCCTCCGGGACGCCCTGTCCAGCTTCCACGGTGAGCACGTCGCACTCCACATCACCTCACCGGTCAAGCCCGTGCTGTTCACCGACGAAGACGGCGCCCCCGGTGAGCACCTGGCCTACCAGCACCTGCTCATGCCGGTTCGCACGGACTGAGCACGCCGGAGCCCGGGGGCGCGGCAAGGGCCCCGGGCTCTACGCACTTCTGGAGGACGCCTGTTCGGAAGGAGCAGGATCATGTCCGATTCACGACACGCACCTGAGCGTCGCGCGAAGGCGATCGCCGACGCGGTGGAGACCACATGGCATAGCGCCCATGGCCACGGCCGACTCGAAGTCCCCGCCTCGGTGGTCGCCGCGCTCTCGTTCCTCGCCCCGCCGCCTGACCGTCGCGCCGAGGTGGCCGACCGCATCACGGCGCTGGACACCGAACAGTTCACCGAGTTCATCCGACAGCAGTGGGAGGACTTCGTCCGCACCCGCCCTGACCTGACCACCCCCGCGTGGCCGCTGCTGGAGGTCTGGCACGGCCACCACCAGGCCACGGACGCCGTGCGCGAAGCCGCACGGGCCGCCGGCCGCGCGGCGATCGCGGCCGGCCAGTTCGAACTCACCGGGGTCCGGGAGACCCGCTGGGAGGTGGACCTGTTCGGCGTCCTGCTCACCACGATGCGGGGAACCAAGAGCGCCGCGGCACGGGGCCAGTACTACACTCCTGCGCCCGTCGCGGACGCTGCGGCGAGCCTGCTCATGGAGGACCTGGACAAGGCGCCGTGGGTCTACGAACCCACCGCGGGCACGGGCGGCATGCTGCGGGCCGCCGCCCAGACCATGCGCATCCGCGGCAGAGACCCGGCTTCGGCCGTGTGGCTGGCGACCGACATCGATCCGCTCGCGGTGGCGTGCGCGGCCGTGAACAGCGTCCTGTGGGAGCTCGGGCCCAAGGTGCTGCTCACCGTCTCCGATTCGCTCGCCGAAGACCTGGATACGGCTCTGGAGTGGGCAATCGGCCAGCGGAACGAGACCTTGGCGATCGCGGAGCGCTTCCGGGAGTACAGAGCGGTGGTCGAAGCCTTCCGGGCAGCTCAGGACCTGCTCAATCGGAACACTGACCTCTGATCACCGTGATTCGCGATTCTGCAGGACCAGCACCGCCCGGGCGATCTCTCCGTTGTAGGGGCAGCAACGAAGTGGCTTCAGAATGTCCCAGTTCC
Organism: Nocardiopsis endophytica; assembly: GCF_027706725.1. Taxonomy (GTDB): domain Bacteria; phylum Actinomycetota; class Actinomycetes; order Streptosporangiales; family Streptosporangiaceae; genus Nocardiopsis_A; species Nocardiopsis_A endophytica. The sequence goes on along the minus strand of NZ_JAQFWQ010000008.1, from coordinate 34,657 downwards.
TGAACTGGGAGATCGCATGCTCGCTGGGCCCGCGCAACCGAGCGCGCCCGGAGTAGCTCGCCCTCTTCTTCCAGTACGGCTTGCCGCGTCCTTGCAAGGGCCAGAGCACAATCGGTGACAGGCTGACATACCCCGTGTCGCCCAGGCCGGACAGGACCATGGTCGCGATCCACCCGGCGATGTGGAAGGGCATCGGCGCAGCGCGGCCTCGAGCGAGAGGGCCCAGTCGGCCAGGAGGCGCGCGGTCTCGCGCGCCTACCGCCAGGCGGCTCTTCAGGCCCTCGATGCCGGACACTATTGGACGCTTCCTCGCCGGCGTGAAGCGCGGTGAGCTTTAACCTGCCCGCCAACCAGCAAGGGGCTCCATGCCAGCGGGAACCGGCGTGGAGCCCTTACCTATGTCGCGACCCGTTCACGCCACCCCCGTGGGGTGACACCCGGCGGCGCCCGCCACACCGTCGGGGCGGCGTCGACGCGGTGGCGCCCCTGACTTCGGGGCCCTGGCGGCCGGGTCAGTGTCGTGGTGTCGCTGGGCGTGCCCTGTGGGTGCCTCGGTCGCGTCCGGTGTGTGCGCAGATGGGGAGGCTCAGGTGTGTTGCTCCGTGAGTGCGTTGATTTTCGGGAATCCGTGTAGGGGTGGGTGGCGGGTGTCTAGGCTGGTACCTCCCTCGTGTGTCGCGGGAGCCGCCGCCCCCTTTTTTTGAGGAAGGTCTCGGCCTGTGGAAGACCTGGTCCTGTCGGTCTCGGAGTTCACCCACGCCGCCGGGCGGATGCGGTGGCGCTGGACCCTGTCCACCCCCACCGGTGAGCCGCTGGCGGGCCATGATGTGCGCCTGGAGTACGGGCCGTGGCAGTTCGAGGCGTTCACCAACCTGCCGGGCTACCTGGCGCGCACCACCGCCCCCGACACCCGCCTGGACCAGGAAGCGAAAACCCTGCGTGAGCTGGGGGAGTGGATTGCCGAAGAAGTCTACGGGCCGCAGATCATGGAGCGCCTGGGGCGGCGGCGCGGCGGGGCCGTGGTGCGCGTCGAGGTCCCGCCCGAGGCCCGCGTGCTGGCCTACCGGCCGCTGGAGGCGGCCGTGCTCGACGGGCGGCCGCTGATCGCCCACCGCCTCGTGCTGGTCTGGGACCTGGCCGTCGGGGAGCCGGTGGAGGTGGACAAGGATCCGGTGGGGGAGAGGTTGCGGGTGCTGGCGCTGTTCAGCTTGCCCGAAGGCGAGACGGCGTTGAACCTGCGCAAGGAGCGCCGCGGCCTGGAACGGCTGCTGGAGGGCATCGCCAGGACCCGGGGCAAGGCCGTCGAGCTGCGCGTGGTCCAGTACGGCGCCACCCTGGAGAGCCTCCAAGAGGTGGTGGAGGACGGGCAGGGATGGGATGTGCTGCACCTGTCCGGCCACGGCGCGCGCGGCGTGTTCGTGCTGGAGGACGAGCACGGGGCCGCCCGCCGTGTCTCGACGGGCGAGCTGTGCGAGCACCTGGTGCCGCTGGCGCGGCGGACCCGGCTGGTGGTGGCCTCCTCTTGCTCCTCGGCCGACGGCGAGGTTGCCGAGCAGATGCGGCTGCTGGACCTGGCCGCCCCGAGCCGCGCCTCCGATCCTCCGCAGCAGGACACCCCTGACGGCGGGGACGGGGAGAAGGTGTCGGCGCTGGCGCTCGCGCTCGCCCGGGAGTTGGGGTGTGCGGTGGTGGGGATGCGCTACCCGGTCGTCGACGACTTCGCCATCGACTTCTCGGCCGCGCTGTACGAGCTGGTGGTGGGCAAGGCCAACCCGCTGGGCCGGGCGATGGGCCACGCGGTGCCCCGGGCGGCCGCCGACCCGCCGACCCCCGGCTGCCCGGCGATCAGCGCGGTGACCCCGGTGCTGGTGGGGGCCGGCGCCGCGGAAGTGGAACTGGACGCGCCCGCGGCCCGCACGGCCTCCACGCAGGAGGAGAGCGAGCGCAGGCAGGCACAGCACCGCAAACGGTCCAACCTCCCTGATCCAGGAGAGCACTTCGTGGGGCGGGGCGCGCTGATGGCCCGCGCCCACCGGCTGCTGCACCATGAAAGCGGCGTTCCCGGGGCGGTGTTCCTGGGGATGGCCGGGGCGGGCAAGACCGCGATCGCCACCGAACTGGTGTGGCTGCGCTGCGACGACTTCGACCATGTGGTGTGGTTCCAGGTGCCGGAGGAGGGCAGAGGGGATGTGTACGGGGCGCTGGCGAACCTGGCCGGGGAGATGGAGCGCAAGATCCCCGGCCTGAACATGTCCCGCCTTCTCGGCGACACGGGCAAGCTGGAAGCGTTCCTGCCTGATCTCACCAGCTGGTTCCGCGACGAGTCCATCCTGCTGGTCATCGACAACCTCGAACCCCTGCTGACCGGGCAGAACAACTGGAAGGACCCCCGGTGGGGCAGCCTCCTGGCTGCCGCCATGGAGCACCAAGGCTATGGGCGGGTGGTGCTGACCAGCCGCTACCGGCCCCCTGGCCTGCCCGACCATGTGCGGGTGGAGCGGGTGGACCCTTTGCCGTTGGACGAGGCGGTGCTGCTGGCCCGCCAGCACCCCCGCCTGCGCTCCCTGTTCGACGCCTACGCCGCCGATCCGACCACCGATGACGGCGAGCTGCTGCGCCGCCTGCTGGTGGCCACCCAGGGACACCCTAAGCTGATCGAGCTGGCCGCGGCCCGCGCCGCCACACCCGACGAGCTGGCGGTGTTCCTGGAGGACCCGCAGCGGGTGTGGGGCGGCGGGGTCGACGCCGGAGCCTACCTGGCCGGGGGTGAGCCCACCGCAGGAGTGGAGGACTTCACTCGGGTGCTGCACACCTGGACCCGCCGGGCCCTGGACGGGGCCCGTGAAGCGGAGCATCTGCTGGCCGCGGTGCTGGCCTGCTTGGAAGACGACGACTGCAACTCGGCGGTGCTGGACGCCAACTGGGGTGACATCTGGGAGCGCCTGGGCAAGGAGGGCCCGGCGCCCAACTGGCGCGTCCTGCTGGAGGGGCTTGAGGCCCGGGCCCTGTGCTCCACCCAACCCCTCGATGAAGAGGTGGTGCGGGTGGGGGTGCATCCGGAGGTGGCCGCCGCCCTGGCCGACCACGCCCCCGACGGGGTGCCCGAGGCGGTCGACCACGAACTCGCCGCCTACTGGGCCACGCTCGCCAGATACATGTTGGACAACGAGACCAGTGGCCAGTTGGGGCGGGGGGTGGTGGCGGCGGCGCGGCACGCGCTGCCCTACCTACACCGCACCGGCGATACCGGAACCGCGCTGGTGCTGATCGGGCAGGCCCTGAACCGGGATGGCTCGGCCGCGGTGCGTGGTGCGATGCTGGGTTGGCTGGAGCGTCTAGCCCGCGACACCCGGGGCACTGACCACCAGAACGGTGCCGAGTACCTGATTGGGGTGCTGCTGCTGCGCACCTCCCCCCAGGAGGGCGAGCGGAGGTTGGCAGCCCTGCGGGACCGGTACGCGGCCGAAGGTGACCACAAGCAGGCCCGAGTGGTCGCCACCCGACTGGCCGACCACTACCGGGCCCAGGGGCGCCTGGGTGAGGCGTTGGAGACGGCCGAGCAGGACATCGCCCACAGTGAGAAGACCGGACAGGGCCCCTGGACCCGGCTGGCAGACCAGGGGAGGCGACTGCAGATTCTCATCGCCCGGGGCGAACATGCCCAGGTGCTCCAGGAGGTCCAGACGCTGCTGGAGGAGGCCGGGCACCTGCCCGTCCCCGATCCCGCCACCGAAACCGTCGACACGTGGGACGTCCACGAAGGGCTCCTCGACACCGCCCGCTCGGCCGCTGTAAGGCTGGAGCGGTGGCGGGAATGCCTGGAGCTGACCGCCCGCATCCGCACCTCCCAGCAACGGCGCGGCGCAAGTGAACTGGAGGCCACACGCACCCGGTTCAACGACTACAGCCCTCTTCTGGGCCTAGGCCGCCTGGCCGAGGCCCATACTCTTCTGGAGGAATGCCGCACCGTCTACGAGACCCACCAGGCCTGGGACAGCTTGGGGAAGGTATTCAGCGCCTGGGCGGACCTGGAGCATAGGCGGGGCCGGGTGGAGCAGGCAGCCGCCCGGGGGAAGGACGCGCTGCGCTACCTCTACCGCCGACGCCCGGTCGACCCCGAAAGTGTCAAGGTCGGCCACAACAACCTCGGCAGCTACCTGGCCCGGGGAGGGGATGTCGCTGGGGGGTTGGCCCACCAGCTGGCCGCCCTACTGCTCTCAACCCTGACCACCGGAAAACCCCACCCGCAGATTCTGGTTAACACCGCACTCTCCCTGCACAGGCTGGGTGGGGCACCGGCACCCGACACCTTTGCGGCGGTGCGCGAGGTGGTCGAGCGGGTGGACGGGGTGGGGTTCGCGGCCCTGACCGCTACGTTCACCACACCCGAGCAGGCCGAGGAGGTCCTGCGCCGCCTGCTCGCCGATGCCCGGGAGGCCGTCCAGCACATCCCCGCCGGAGAAGAAGTGGAGAAGTGAGACCGCTGTGACCACCCCGCCGCAGCCCGGGCCGCCCAACCGCGGCGACCCCCCGCACCCGCCCCGTTGCCCCTATTGCTGGGAAACGCCGCCGACCCACCGGCCCGACTGCCCCACCCGGCCCCGCTGATGCGGCTCCTACGCAAACGGAAGCGCCAACCAGCCACCCCGGAGCAACCGCCCGCCCGGGCGGTGCCGAGGTGGCAGGTGCCGCTGCCGCACGGGCGCACCGAGTCCATCCGGGCCATGGGCACCATCGCCGCCCCGCTGCTGGGCGGCTTCAGCCTCGCCGCGACCGCGACGCTGGTCACCGCCGAACAACCGCCGCCGCTGACAGGGTGGGCGCTGGTAGCGCTCGTGGCCGCCGCGGTCGGGTTCGTGTTCTGCGTGCAGTTCACCGCCGCCGGGCTGGGGTATGCGGCAACCCCTGAGGAGCGCCTGGCCTGGTTCCCGGCCGCCGCAACCGATGCGGAGCTGATGGCGCGCCTGGAGCGCGTGCAGGCCATGGACGCCGACCTGGAGAACCGCTACATCCACCGGGCCCGCTTGACCTACCGGGTCGCATTGGTGGCCTTCCTGGCCGGGATCATGCTGATCTGCATTCCCGACAGCCTGGACTGGCCGCGCATCACCGCCGCCGGGCTGGCGGGGGCCGCGCTGGCCGTCGAGCTGGTGTGGCTGGCCGCCAACGCGCTGGGACGCTACCCGCAGTGGCTGCTGCCCTCCTACCGCACGCCCGACCCAAAGGAGGCCCCGGACCGGAAGTGACAACCGGCCGACCCACAGCCTCACACACCCCAGCACCCGCCCCGAGCGGTCGGCGTTCCGCCCATGCCGCTGCTTGGGTTTGATGCGGATAGGCGCCCGGGCCATGAGTGCGGAAGGAGAGCCGACGGGGAACCCGTCGGCTCTCTGGCCGTGAGGTGCGCCAAGCGACCAAGCAAAGCAAGCGCCTCGGCCGTCTATGAGCCTAGCGAGCACGGCGGCCTACGGCTATGGGGGTGGACTGACCGCTCCCATGAAGCGCGGGCTGTAGAACTCGCCCTGTACGGGCTCGGTGCGGACGGTTTTGCCGGAGGACGGTGCGTTCACCATCTGGCCCTCGCCGATGTACATCGTCACGTGGGATGGGGCCGGACCGGGGGCGCCGGCGTCGGTGGTGTCGTAGAACAGGAGATCGCCGGGCTGGAGCGCGTCGAGGGAGACCCGTTCGCCTGCCTGGTACTGGTCGGTGGTCACCCGCGGGATGTCGACCCCGGCGGCGGCCCATGCCCCTTGGACCAGGCTGGAGCAGTCGTAGGCGTCAGGGCCGTTGGCGCCGTAGACGTAGGGCTTTCCAAGCTGCTGAAGTGCCCACTCGACCGCGGCGCGCTCGCCTTGGCCCGCCGGGCCGGGCGCGTCGCCCGCAGCAGGTGCGGCGGGAACCGCGTCGAAGCGGTCGATCTCGGTGAGCACCTGGTCCACGTACCAGTCGGCGTTGTTGTAGCGGAACAGGGCCCGGGAGAGCTGGTCGCGGTCGTTGAAGTCGACGTTCCCGCCGCCGCTCATGCACAGCTCGCGGGCGCTGGCCAGGGCGCTGTCGTAGGCGTTGTGCGGGTCGGTGGTGCCGTCTGCGTTGCCATCGGCGCCGTAGGTGGACCAGCCGCTGGGCAGGTGCTGGTTCGGGCCGACGGCCCGGTCGTATTCGGTGTCGCCGTCCCAGCGGCCGCCGTCGGTGTCGTAGTGCGGGGTGAGGTTGCCGCCGTTGCCCGAGCCGTCGAGGCGGGGGCCGATCATCGGCGGGGAGACGTCGCCTTCGGGTGAGATGTCGTGCCCGGCGAGCAGGTCGGATTCGACCTTGCCGATTCCGGCGAGGACCTGCCACCGCATCCCGGTGCATCCGGGGAACTCCTGCTCCAGAGCGGCAGGGGCGCGCACGTAGGCGTCCAGAAGCGTGTCCGGAACTCCTTCCACGCCCTGTGGGGCGGAAGCGGAAGGGGCACTGCCGCTGAGCGCTGCGGTGAACGTTGAGATCGCGATGCCGACCAGCAGCACGGGGACGAGCAGGAGCGCCAGCAGGCAGCCGGGGCTACCCATCGGGCTCCTCCCCACCCTCCTCCCAGCCGGGCAGGAACGGCTGGTGCGGGGCCGGCGCTCCCAGTTCGGCGAGTGTGCGCTGCCACGTCTGTCCGAAGGGCGTCCAGACGCGGTCGGCGGGGTGGGCGCCGTGCACCCCGGTCGCCGCGGGGACCGGGGGTTCGCCGACGTAGCGGTGGAGGTTCTCGGCTCGCTTGGCCGAGGGGAGCCAGAACAGCACGGTGCCCTGGTGGCCGGTCAGCCGGGACAGCTCGTGGTAGGCGTCGAGCTTGGCCGCCAGGCGGCGCAGCGGTTCGGTCCCACGGTCGTACTCGAGGAAGAAGAGCACGGCGTGCTCGCCTTCGCTCCAGTGCCCGGCGGCGTCGGGTCGGACGACGTCGCCGAACTGCTGCTCGCACTCGCGGGCGGTCCGCCACGCCAAGCGCGCGCGGCGCACGCGGGCGAGGTTGGTCAGGTCGACGAAGAAGTCGTTGGTGCCGATGGTGTGGTCGAGCGAGCTGCGGTAGGCCACCGCGAGGACGCGGTCGCGTCGGTATCCCCACTCTCGGGCCGTGGTGCCGTGCTCGGCGGCGAGGATCTCCGCCCCTGGGGCGTCGAGGAGGTAGTGCCACGGGGCGCTTCCCACCGGGGTCCAGGGGCGGAAGCGCTCCAGGGCGCGCAGCCGGTACAGCGTGAGCAGCCGGGTCTTGGCCGAGGAGTAAGAGGCGAACTCCAGGCGGGCGATCTGGTCGGTGGTCAGGACGCGATGGCGGTGAACCAGGCGCATGATGCGCAGGTCGCGCGGGGTCAGGCGGCTGATGAGCCGGTGGATCGCCTCGGGCGTGGTGCGGGGGCGGACGACGTCGCGGTGGTCGGGGCGAGGGGAAAGGCGCACGGCGGTACCTCCTTCACGGGGCGGGGCTGTGGCGGCGGGCGGCCTTGCGCACCTGCGTGGCCCGCCCCTTGACCGGGGGCGGGAGCGCTCGGGTCCGCAGGGTGAAGCTCGGGGACAGCGCCCCGTGGGAGACCAGGCGGGCGGCGGCCTGGAAGGCGTCCAGATGCGACAGGTCGTGCTCGGAGAGGTTGGGGCGAACGTGGCGCGCCAGGACGTGGGCGTCCTCGGGGCTGACGTCGAAGAACAGCTTGGAGCGGGCGTTGGCCGAGACCGCTTCGCGAAGGTCGCGGGGGAGTTGGGAGAGGTCCTGGTGGGCCAGGACGAGCCCGGCGCGGTAGGCGCGCGCTTCGGCGAGCATCTCGTCGATGCCGTAGGGCAAGGTCAGGAAGTTCTGGCACTCGTCCAGGTAGATGCCGATGTCGCGGCGCTCAGCTTCGCCCTGGCGAGCGCGTGCCAGGACGGCGTTCCAGGTCTGGGCGAGCAGCAGTGAGCCCAGGAGGCTGGAGGTGTCGGCTCCGAGAACGCCCTTGGGCAGCCGGGCGATGACCACCGCACCGTCATCGAGCAGGCCGCGCAGGTCGAGGCTGTTTTTGCCGCTGGCCAGCAGGTCGCGGGCGAATCCGCGCAGCAGCACGCTGCGCAGCTTGTTGGCCAGCGGGGCTGTGGCGTGCGCGCGGGCCTGTTCGGACAGGTCTTCGTACCAGGACCAGAACCCTTTGAGGACGGGGCCGGAGATGCGGGCGGTGGCGCGGCGCCGGAAGCTCGCGTTCTCCAGCAGGCGCGGGATGTTGGCCAGGCCGGCGTGTGGGGTCCCGGCCAGGGTCAGGCAGGCCGAACGCAGGATGTCCTCGGTGCGCGGCCCCCAGGAGTCGGCGAAGATCCGTCGGAAGATCCCGGTGACCATGTCGGCCGAGCGCTCGCGTTCCCCGCGCCGCCCGGAGAGTACGGACAGGGGCGGGGGAGGGGCGTTGTCGTCGGGGTCGATCAGCACCACGCGCTCGATCGCCTCTTCGGGGAGCCGGGAGAGCAGGAGGTCGGACTCGCCCTTGGGCTCGATGAATACGCACCCGCGGCCCTTGCCGATGTCGTCGAGGATCATGTTCAGCAGGGTGGTGGTCTTGCCGGTCCCGGTGCCGCCGATGACGTGCATGTGGTGGCGTGCGTCCGCCACGCGAAGGCCGATCGGCCGGGGGCGCGCCCCTTCGGCGCGTCCGAGCAGGCGGCTGTCGGGGGCGTTTCCGGCGATGCCCGGCGGAGGGGATGCAGGCCGGGCAGGGGCGCGCTCCAGGCCGGGCACCATGTCGTCGACCGGGAGGTGGGCCACGGCGGCCAGCTCGCGGGCCGAGAGCAGGTCACCGCGGTGGAACCAGCGCGCGGCGGCCATGCGCCCGGCGACGATGGGCAGTCGCACGCGCACGTAGTGGTTGTAGTGGGTGAACACGGCGAAGGCCCCGGCGACCGCGTGCGCTCGGCCGCGCCGCCGCTCGGTCTCCTCGGGTGTGGTTCCGGGGCTGGTGACCAGGTAGCGCACCAGTGTTTCCAGCCGTGGGGCGGTCGCCTTGGTGAGGATGGCGTGGACCTCGCCGGAGACCTCGGGGCGCAGCGCCATCAGCGAGGCGCGGGAGGACTTGCCCGGGGTGATGGCGTCGAGCAGCCCGGAGGTGCCGTGGGCCTGGCGGAGCCGGGAGGCGGCGGTGTTGGCCTGGCGCAGGCGGCCTCCGGTGACCGGGCGTACCGCGACCTGCACGAGCACCTGTTCACCGGGGGCCGGTGAGCCGGCCGCGCCGATCACCGCGCGCAGCGGGTCGTCCTCGTGCCGCGTGGCCAAGGGGAAGTGGTCCGGGCGGGCGAGGCGCAGCAGGCCGCCGTGACAGGCGCGCTTGGGATCGGGGACGGGGATCGGGCGTGCGGTGGCCGACGCGCCCGGCCATGCCGCCTCGACGGCGCGCTCGACGAGTCCGGGTGGGATCGGCCCGGGCACCCACAGCCGGATGCGTAAGCCGTCGGAGTCGGTGAGGTACTCCCAGACCACGTGGGGCTGGCCGAACAGCAGGCGCTTCCACGCGGGCCGCAGCAGCCCGAGCATCCGGGTCCACAGCGCCTCGGCCCCCGACAGGTCCGTGGTCGGGGGCGGCAGGATCTCCACGAGCCGGGCGTTGCGCTGCCAGGCCGCTATCCGCACGACGGCCACCACGATGCGCCCCGCATGCACTGCGACCATGACGGCGGGGACGAGCACCAGCAGCCACCAGCCGACCGCAGCAAGGACGCCGAGCAGGATCTCGGCGAGCAGCGTCGGCAGGCGGCCCAAGTCGACGAAGATGTCCATCACAGCAGGTCGTCCTCCTCTGCAGCGAGATCCACGGCAAGGGGGCCGTCGCCGTGCGCGGTGTCCAGCAGCTCGGTGGGGTCGGTGGTCACCAATCGGTGCTCGGCCTCGCTCGCCACCACCTGGAAGGCGACTCGGCGGTCCCCGCTGCACAGCAGCGCCTGGCCGGGGGAGGCGGTGAGCAGGTGCTGCTGCTCGCCCTCGGACAGGCCGAAGGCGGAGGCCACCTGGTCGATGGCCTGCGGCGCCTGGCGCATGAGGATCTGGGTGGCGGCGTTGGCCACCACGGCCCGCCCCAGCTCGCTACCGAGCACATCCCCGGCGTCCTGCGTGGCCACCGTCAGCCCGACCCACCTCTTGCGTGCGGCCTTGGCCAAGCGGAACAGGAAGCGGGCGCCTTCGTCGGCCTGCAAGAGCTGCCAGCCTTCATCGACCAGCACCATGCGCGGATGGTCAGCGCGGGCCTCGGCGACGGTGCGCCAGATCGAATCCAGCGCCAGCAGGGTTCCGACAGCCTTGAGCTCATCGGGCAGCTCGCGCAGCGACCAGGACACCAGGTGCCCGGCCGGGCGGCTGGTGGTCGGCGCGGCGAACAGCTCCCGGTGCGAGCCCGTCACGAACGGCTCGAGCTCATCGGCGACCTGCCGGCCGTCCTCGCCCTCGGAGCGCAGCACCTCGGAGAGGTCGCTGAGCAGCGGGGCGGGCCGGTTCCAGGTGCGCCGGTCGGTGGTGATCCCGGCCTTGGCGTAGGCGGCCACCAGCGCCCGGTCCAATGCGGCGCGGCGGCGCGGCTCCAAGGGGCGGCCCAGCATCACCGCGAGCAGCGTGTGCAAGAACAGAGCCCGGCGGGTCAGCGCGTCGCGCTTGGCCGTCTCGTCCAGCGCCAGATCGAGGGGGTTGAGGTGGACCCCGGGGGCGCCGAGCCGGATGACCGTGCCGCCCACGGCCTCGGCCAGCCGGGAGTACTCGTCCTCCGGGTCCACTACGGCCGCGCTCACCCCGGCATACAGGTTGCGCAACAGGTCCAGCTTGCAGAAGTAGCTCTTCCCGGCCCCCGAGCGGGCCAGGACCACGGAGTTGTAGGAGTCCAGGGCCCACCGGTCCCAGACGACCACCCCGGAGGAGGCGGCGTTCAGCCCGTACAGGACCGCGGTCGGCGAGGCCTCCACGGCCAGGTCCGGACTGGCGAAGGGGAAGGAGGCCGACAGGGCTGCGGTGTCCATGCTCCGGCGCTGATCGAGCAGGTCCACCCCGAGAGGCAGTGCCGAGATCCACCCCTGGAGCTGGCGGAACGTCGTGGGACGCGCATCGAGCAGGAGGGAGGCCAGCAGCGACTGGACGTGCCCGACCTCGTCGTCGAGCTGCTGCTCGGTGGCGGCGTGGACGGTGATGTAGACGCCGACGCGGAACAGCTTGCCCTCCCCGCGCGCCAGGGCGGCCGCCATCTGTCGGGCGTCCTCGGCCGCGGCTTCGGTCTCGAAGTCCTCCAGGCGACCCTGTTCGGCATCGGCCCGCGCTGAGGACTCGAACCTGGCCATCTGGCGCTTGAGGCGGACGGAGGCGACCGCGGGTGGCACGGGCTCTACATGGAGCGAGACCTCCAGTCGGCCCGGGTAGGTCAGCAGAGGCTCCAACCAGGCATAGCCCACCTCGGGCGGGTACCCGGTGACGACGAACGACGCCGCCACCCCGTCCCCGAGATGGATGCGGCGCGGCTCGATGTCGACATCGGCCTCCGGAACTCCGCCCCCATCCCCGCGGGCCTCTCGCCTCCTGCGCATCAGTCCTCCTTCCAGCCGGGCCCGGTGATGACAGCCTCCGGGGATGCCTGGCCCTCCGGCGGTGCGGCATTCGGGTCGGTCGGGTTGGCGGCCGCGGCCAGGACGGCAGCCGCCTGGGCGCCGTCGAGGATCGCCGCCGAGCTGCCGGCGGCCGCCAGGGCGCGGACCGCGTCCTCGGCCCGGCGCCTCACCGTCGCCGCGCCGTGCCGTCCCTTCCCGGCGGGCTCGCGGATGACGAGCAGGACTTGCCGGTAGAGCAGGTCCCGCCCCTCGGCCAGGGAGTCGATGAAGTCGGCGTGGTCGCGCGCGGCGCGCTGGAGCGCCGGATGCGGGAGCGAGGGCACTGCCGCATCGAGCGCGGCGACCAGCGGGTCCAGCCGCACCGCCTCGGCCCTGACGAGGAACTGCACCGGGCAGGCCAGCGAGTTCAAGAAGGCGCCGAACCCGGCCACGAGGGCGGCCTGCTCCTGCTCGGTGCGCAGGTGGAAGTTGACGGTCGAGCACGAAAGGAGAACGGCGCAACCGTGCTCGGCCAGATCGATCACCCCGTCCTCACCGACGGCCGAGACCGGCAGGTCCAGAGGAGCAGGCAGGGGCGGGCCCTGGGCGGCGACCCAGCTCGGCATGACCTGTTCAGCGCCGTGACGAGTGGAGCGCCTGCGCGCAGAGCGCCGGAACCGCCAGGCGGCCAAGGCGAGCTGGTCCAGGCTCAACCCGTCCCGCTTGACCAGCGCCGCGGCCGTCGAAGCGCCCAACACCGGGACGGCGACGCCGACCAGCACGGGAAGCGGAGCCGTGTCCAGCAACGGCGCCAGCAGCGCCCACGTCGCCAGGGCAGGGACCCCGATGATCACGAGCTGGCGGGCGGTGAGCCCGGCCAGGATGCGGTCCTCGCGTTCGATGTCGGCGGGCATGCGCACACGCATCTACTCCTCCTCCCTCCTCGGCCTTCGAGGGCGCCCCCGACGCGGCCTGGACCGGACGGGGCGCTTGCGGGGGTCGCGACTGTAGGGCTTGGGCGGCTCGCGTGGCGGGGGAGGCGCCTGCGATGACGTCTGCGACGACGAGCCGGACGGCCCTGCAGGCGGTGGCCGACGGGGCGGACGCCGCATCTCGGCAGTGGTCTCGAACAGCGGCTCCTGCTTGGAGCGCCGTGGGCGGGCCATGCCCGGTATCGGGCCTTGGCGCCACCGCGCTCGAGGCATCCCGGGGACCGGATCCTGACGCCACCTTCTGCGCGCGGTCTGCTGGCCGTCATCGGGGAGAGGGGACTGGTACCAGCGGCTGCGTTTGCCGCTTCGGCGCTGCTGGTCTGCGCCGATGTCGTGATCGATCCCGGGCAGCGGCGACTGCGTGGGTTTCGGCTTGGGCAGGTCGAGGGGGAGCTCGGGCTGGTGCCAGCGCGGCTTGCCGGTGGCCGGTTTCTGCTGGGATGCGGCCGCGGCGGAGTGCCGAGCCGCCTGTGGAGCCGCGGTCTTCGCCGTCTTCGCGGCCCTGCCCGCGGCGACCGCCTTTCCGATGCTGCGCAAGACCAGCATGCTCACCGCGAACTTCGCCACCCGCACCACCGGGCTGGCCTGGTAGTTGAACACCCGCTTGAACGCCCAGAACGGGACGCGCACCAACACGTACAGGCACGAGATCAACAGGAAGACGTCGACCACGGACCCCGCGGCCTCCCTGAAGTCGACCGCGCCGAGCATCTGCTCCCGGGACAGGAACACCGCCACTGCGATGCGCAGGACCAAGGCCTGGGCGACGGGGATGACCAGCACCGCCGCCACGGCCCGCCACCACAGTCGGGCCATGGCCTCGGTCTGCGGTAGCGCGTGGAAGGCCAGCGCGATCGGCGCCACCGCGCACAGCAGCATCCACAGCATGACGCGGATCAGCGCCGCCAGCAGGAAGAACAGCTGCAGGAGGCCGGCGACCAGGAAGAGCAGGACCACCACGAGCAGCTCGGAGGCTGGATCGGTCGCCAGGCGGGCGAAGGCGTTGGCCACTCCTTCCGGGGTCGCCGCGTCCCCGAGGAGGGCGGCCACCACGGCGTTGGTGAACTCGGCCATCATTCGGCACAGGAACCACGAGGCGTTCGCGCCGACGAAGCCCAGGACCAGTCGCGGCAGCACTTCCTTGAGGGAAGTGGAGGCCTGGACGGTCGGGTTGGTCATGACCAGGACCCCGGCGATGGTCACCACCAGCACGTAGGCCGTGTTGGTGACTGCCAGCGAGACCTGCCAGCCCTCCTCGATCCCGCCGGCTGGGATGGGGGTGGAGAGCATGCCGACGGCCGCGTCCACCAGCTTCATCCCGATGAGGCTGGTGACCAGCGAGAGGACCCAGCCGTAGAAGGCCTCCTCGGCCATGCACCCGTAGTCGAAGGGGCCGCAGGGTTCTTCGGCAGGGGCGTCAGGGTCCTCCTCAGGCGGTGAGGGTTCGGGCCCCGGCTCGGGAGACGGCTCAGGGCTCGGATCCGGCTCCTCCTGCTCCGGCGGCGGCTCGGGCGGCGCGCCGGGGGAGGGCTCGGGCACTTCAGCCGCCAGAACCGCGGCGGCCCCAGGAGCGGCCCCCTCGCCCGACATGACCGAGAACGCGACAGCGACCGCAAGGACTAGGATCGCGAGGACCGACCGCCGCCCGGTCATGACAGCCCCAGGAAGCCGCGCAAGATTTCCACCAGGAGCGGGGCCAGGATCGCGACCCCGTAGCCCAGGGCGGCGAACTTCAGGGTGTCCTTGGCCTTGGACACCTCACCGGGGTCGCCGCCGGCCAGCAGGTAGCGCAGCCCGCCGATGGTCAGGAACAGCGTCGCCAGCGCGACGAGCAGCCCGACCAGCCAGTTCCGGATGTTGGTGATGACCTCGTTCAGGTCGCTCACCCCGGGGTCGGTGTCACCGGTCCCGGCCAGGGCGGGGGCGGCCGCGATCAGCATGAACACGACGACGGCGAGGAGCAGGACGAAGACGGCTCTGGCGCCCGGTGTGCTCGGCATCGGCTCTCCTCACTGGTGCGGGGCCAGCAGGGGAGGCGGGGAAGCCGACTACTCCTTCCTGTGCACGGTGGGTTCTCCGGAGGCTCGCTGCTCCCCCGCCCTTGGGAGTGGGGCACCCGAAGGAGCCCTCATCACCAATGCAGATTGGGGGAGGCGGGCGCGCTCAGACCCGACAGGGCCGCTTCTGCACCCACTGTGCGCCCCAGTCGAGAGAAGGTCGCGTACTTGGGAACACCTGCTTCATCCCTTAAGGAGGAGGCGGCTACGTGCCCCAGTTGGCTTATAGGTCCGATCACGTCGCCTTGGTGGTGGTCGAAGGCCGCCCGGTCGGTCTCGGTGAGGCGGCAGCCCTGCCGGGCGCCGCCGTCGTGCTCGGGAGAGTCCGGGCCGATCCAGCGCCAAACGGTGCGCTGGTTGCCCTAGCCCCCGGCTGCGGTTAGCCGGACATGGCGCGATGTGAGCTTCGTCGGTGAGCTGGCGCAGCCACGCGGCGGCCACACGGCGCCTCTCGGGCTCGGCCCATCCCGTTCCCCTCCGGGGTCACCGGCTGTGACGACGTTCGGGGGTGGGCGGCCTTCGCTGGGGGGCACTAGCGCCCGCTTACCGGCGGTCAGAAACGGTTGAAACGGGAAAGAACCGGGCGCGGCGTGTAGACCACTGCCAACGCCCGGATTGGTCTACCTTTTGGCCTGCGGGAACGTCGCCACGAACGTGCGTGGGGCGCCGGGGCGCGCCTTCCGTGCACCGGCCGGCGCGCGGTGACGGTACGTGACTCTCGGCCGGGATGAGGCAACCCCTGCCCGCACCGGCGGCGAGCGGCCTACCGTGGCGGCCATGCGCTCACCCACCCCCCGCCAGTGGACCGGCATCGCCCTCGCCGCCGTGGCGCTGCCCGCGCTCACCGCCACCGCCTGGCCCCTGATCCCCTTCCTCGCCGGCCTGGCGCCCGAGGCCCTGCCGCTGGGGCGCACCCTGTGGGGGCTGTTCTTCGCCGCCGTGCTCGTGGCCGCGGCCGTTCTGGTCCGCTCCCAAGCCCGCTGGGGGGCGGTGTGGCTGGGGTGGCTGATCCTGACCGCCTGGACGGCCGCCATCGCCGTTGTCGCAGGGGTCGTGCTCGTCGTCTGGCTCATCCTGGGCTCCCCCGGCCTGAAAGAGGTCCGCCAACTCACCCCAACAGACCTGGACGCGATCGCCACCCGCGCCTTCGCCATCGTGGCCGGACTGGGCGGTGTGGCCCTGCTGGTGATCGCCTACCGGCGCCAGCGCACCATCGAGAACGGCGAGCAGCGCGAGGTCACCAAGCTGTTCAACGAACGCTTCACCACCGCCTACACCGAACTGGGCAATGAGCAGGCCGCCGTGCGGCTGGGCGCCGTCCACGCCCTGGCCCACCTGGCCGACGACGCCCCGCCGGGCCGAGAGGACCTGCTGCAGATGGTCATCGACGTGCTGTGCGCCTACCTGCGCATGCCCTACACCCCCGCACCCGGCCCACTGCCCGAGAACGCCACCGACGAGCAGGCCGCCGACCACCGCGACCGCGAGCTGGAGTTCGCCTCCTTCCGCGAAGTACGGCACACCGTCATCCGCATCATCGGCGACCGCCTGCGCAAACCCACCCGCTGGCGCGGCAAAGACTACGACTTCACCGGCACCGTCTTCGACGGCGGCGACCTGACCGGCGCCAACTTCACCGACGGGAGGGTGGACTTCACCATGGCCCGCTTCACCGGCGGAATGGTGAACTTCCGCGACGCCAACTTCACCGGCGGGACCGTGAGCTTCATCGGCGCCAACTTCACCGGCGGGATAGTGAGCTTCATCGGGGCCCGCTTCAGAGACGGGATGGTGAACTTCGACGTGGCCGCCTTCACCGGCGGGATGGTGCACTTCGGTGCGGCCACCTTCACCGGCGGGAGGGTGAACTTCGGCAGGGCCCGCTTCGCCGGTGGGACGGTGGACTTTGGCAGGGCCGAGGGCGCGTGCCCCACTGGGCTGGTGGACGCCATCGAGAAGGGGGAACCAGAGGTAGTGGCCTTGCCCGCCTCGTGGCGGCGGCCTGACGGCCAAAACGATGGACAGCAACCCCCCGAAACGTCTGGTCACTGACATCTCCGCTGCGCCGACCACTGCCATGTTCACTGCGCTCAACACGGGGGTGTCGGTGTCGTGGTGGTCCGGCGGGGGCGCCGAAGACTTAAACAGACCGCGAAGGCCTTGAAGAAGCTGTGGAAGAGGTTGTCCACATGCGGCGAAGTCGCCCTGGCGGCCGCTGGCGGATTCGGGTGAGGGTGGTAGTGTGGGCCGCCGACGAGCGCGGCGCCGCCCGGCCCCGGACGGGGTCAGCCCTTGTAGTGCCTCCCCGCCGCCTGCTCCGGCCGGAGGCCATCGAGTGGTGGTCTTGCTCGCCCCCAACGGGGCCGACAAGACCACCATCCCGCCGCTGAGCGCGCTGGCCCGGGGCGGCGCGGTTGATGCCGTCGCCGCTCATCCGCCCCGTGCCACGGATCAGGGTGTCGGGGGTTCCGGCGGGCGGCCGTGGGCCTCGGCGGTGTTCAGCGGCGGTTCTCGTCGCGGACTCGCATGTACTGGGCGTCGGCCTGCTTCGCCGCCTCTTCCAAGCCAGCCGCGGAGAGCCAGTCCCTGGCGATCCGGCGGCGGTTCTCGTCGCGGACTCGCATGTACAGGGTGTCGGCCCGCTTCGCCGCCTCGGCCGCCTTTTCGAACCGGCCCGCCTGTTGCAGCGCTGGCCCGAGGTTGTTCCACACCGTGGCTTCGCCGTGGATGTCTCCGCTCCGTCGGCGGTACTCCAGGTCGCGGTTGTGGGCTTTGATGGCCTCCTCTGACCGGCCCGCCTCGCGCGACGCTAGGCCGAGGTTGTTGATCGCCTGAGCCTCGCCGTGGGCGTCCTCGACTCGTTGGTAAAGCTCACGTGCGCGGGTGAGGGCGTCGATCGCTTCCCCCGACCGCCCGAGCTCGTACAGCGCCGTGCCGAGGTTGTTGAACGCGCGGGCTTCTCCGTGGGCGTCCCCGACCCGCTGCGCGATCTCGCGTGCGCGGGTGAGGGCCTTGATGGCCTCGTCAAACCGCCGCTTCCCCTGCAGCGCCAGGCTGAGATTGTTGAACGCGCAGGCTTCGCCTGACTGGTCGCCGACGGTACGAGCCGCCGTCTGGGCCGAGCGTGAGACCGCCTCCAGATCCTCGAAGCGGCGCCGTCGGTCCAGGTAATGGGCCAGGCGCAGCGGCAGGGCGACGGCCGCGCGGGGGTGCTTCAGGGCGGGGGCGGCCAGAGCGGCGGCCACCAGGGTGGCGCGTTCGGCGTCCAGCCACGCCCAGGCCTCGGCGGGGTCGGCGAAGCGGCTGCCGGTGCTGGCGGGTCGGCTGGGCAGGGCCTCCACCCGGTCGCTGGCATCGCGGGCCAGGGCCGTGTAGTGGCCCAGCAGCCGCTTCTGGGCCCTGGCCCAGGCCCGGGGCCAGCCGACGAGGGTGCGGGGGCGGGCACGGGTGTAGTCAGCCAGCAGGTCGTGCATCGCCCACCGCCCCCCGCCGCGGCTGGAGGCCACCAGGCGGGCGGCCTCCAGCCCTTCCAGCACCTCCTCGGCCTCCTCGTGCTCCAGGTCAGCCAGCACCGCGGCCGCCTCCGTGGAGGTGTCGGGGCCCGGGGCCGACCCGAGTAGCAGGAACATCCGCGCCTGGCGCTCGTCCAGCTGGTCGAAGGAGGCGTCGAAGACCGCGCGCAGGCTGCGCTCGCGGTCCGAGAGCCGCTCCAGCCGGGCCGCGGCACCGGCCAGGCGCAGGGCGAGGCGGCCCGGCGTCAGGCCGGCCGAGGCGGCGATGCGGGCCGCAGCGATCTCCAGGGCCAGCGGCAGGAAACCGCAGGACCGTGCCAGCTCGGCGATCCCTTCGGTGCAGGGGGCGCACCCCAGGGCGCGGGCCAGCAGGTCGGCGGCCGCGCCTGGGGGCAGGACGTCCAGGTCCAGGTGGACCGCGCCGGACAGGGCGTGCAGCCCGCCGCGGCCGGTGGCCAGCAGCCGGTGCCCGCCGGGACCGGGCAGCAGCGGGCGCACCTCGGCCGCGTCGCGGGCGTTGTCGGCCACCACCAGCACCGGGCGCCCTCGCTCGTCAGCCTGCGACAGGGCGGCCAGGGCCGAGCGGTAGAGCCCGGCGCGTTCCTGCACGCCGGCGGGGATGTCGACTGGGTCGGTGCCCATATCGCGCAGCAGCTTGTCCAGCGCGGCCTCCGGGGGCAAGGGCTGGGCTGCGGGGGTGTAGCCCTGCAGGTCCACGAACAGCTCGGCGCAGAACCACCCCTCGCGCTGGGCGAGGGCGCCCGCGGCGGCGGCCAGGGCGGTCTTTCCCACCCCGCCCATGCCCGCCACCGCCGAGACCACCACCCCACCGCCGTCTTGGTGGGTGGCGGTGCGGCGGGGGTCGAGCGAGCCCAACAGCTCGTCCAGCTCTTGGCCGCGCCCGCTGAGCACCGGCGGCGGGGCGGGTAGGGCGTGCAGCGCGGTGGGCAGCGGCGGCGGCATCTGGACGACCTGCGTCCCGATGACGGGGGCGTGGAAGGTGGCGCTGGAGAAGTCGACATGGTCACCGCCATAGCGCTGAGCCTGCGTGTCGTCTTCATCCGGGGCGGTTCCGCGGTCCTGTCGGCCGTCGCGGCCGCTCACTGCTTCCCGCCGCTGCGCGGATCGGGACCGGTGGCGCACTTGCCGGTGACCGGGGCGTGGAAGGTGGCGCCGGAGAAGTCGACATGGTCACCGCCATAGCGCCGGACCCGCACACCGCCCTCGATGCTCCCGGCCTGGACGGCCATGCCTTGTTCTCCGCCCTCTATGCGGTTGATGGTGCCGTTGCCGACCGGGGGAGGCTCTTCCGGGGCGCTGCCCCGGAGGCCGCTGCGGCGCGAGACGAAGACGAGCACCAGCGTGGCCACCACGCATACCCTGGCGGTGATCCCCATAAGGCCGCCCAGCCCGCTAACGCCGGAGAGGAAGCCGTGGGCAGCCCACAGCAGGCCCGTGACCACGGTGATGGTGAGCGCCGTCCAGAAGGAGAGCATGCGCAGCATGCCCCGATTCTGCCCGCCCTGGCCCGCCCGCGCAGCCGGATCCGTTAAGCGGTCGAGCCCCGACAAGCCATGTAACACACCTCGCCGAGCGCGCTTCCAGGTCCTGGCGCGCGGCCGCGAGGACGGCGTGCCCATCTCCATGTCGGCGGCGATCCCGCCGGGCGCCCGCGACGGGCTGCTTCCCGATGACGACGCGCGGCTCCTGCGCGGCCTCCAGCTCGACGTCGACACCACCCACCCCGGCCTCGGTCATCCGCGCTCGCCTGGAGGCCCTGGCCGAGGTGGGGCCGACGCTGCCCCGGCACGTGAGCGGCTGAGAAAGACTTCGCGAAGCCGTGACCAGCAAAAACAAGAAGTTGTCGCGCCTTCGCCGACATGTCGGCTAGCGCAGTTGGATAGTCTTCGCACAGCGCATCGAAGTCGGGTTTCCCGACTTCGGGCAAGAGCAGCATGTATAGAAGAGGGCCCGCGCTGTCGCCTGGCAGCAGTCGCGCGGGCCCGAACATCGGGGCCTCAGCTATCGCCTACATCAGGCGGATCAGCTGGGGCCTCCGCTGTTCAGCCACCATTCGATGAAGCAGGCGACGAGAGCCCGGGTCCCGCCAGCCAGGATCGGGCCGATCCACCACCAGCGGTGCGTGCTCCCCTCCCCACGCTTGTGTTCGAACATTGGCGTTCACCGTCCCTTCCCGAGCGGCCTGACGACCGGTGTCGCCGACCTCGACCACTCGCGCGAGGCGGTCGGGCCCCGCCCCGAGAAGGACCAGTGCCCCCGACATTAGCGCCATGTGACGGGAACACTCGCCAGTTCTTTCCCTCTCGTGACCTGGGAGGATGATCCTGACCAGCAGAAACAACCCCCGCTGTATCTTCATGGATCATCGCAAGTTATCCACAAAACCGATGTGGACAGGACGAGGAAGCGCTCGTCAGAGTCCTGCACTAGAGCCAGACGCCTCGAAAGAAGCAAGGCAAGGCACGCCTCCAGCAGTACTGACACGTCTTAGAGACCAATGTTGCGCGGCGGGTAATTTGTCCATATTTCGGCGAGTCTTGGGCGCGGACCCGGCGCGGCATCCCAACCGCTAACGTCGGAGACACCCGAACCCCTTCGGCGCGCTCGGCCGACTCGCGAGCGGTCGAGACCGGCGGCACCCGGCCACCGGGCCGCTCACGAAGGAGGGCCGGGCATGTTCGGCGAAAAGCGAGGACAGCAGGAGCGGCCGCACCGCTGGTGGTGGATCGGACCGATCCTCGCCGGGGCGGCCCGAGCGGTCACCGGCCGCATCCTCGACTGGCTGCTGAACGACAGCGGCCCCAGCTAGGACCGCCCGAGGGCGGACCCGGCTGAGGCCGGTAACGGCGGGCCTGCGCGAGTGCTTGGCGGCGACAGCGCGGGCCCGTCGGTGTTTTCCGGACCAGGACGCCTGACAGGCAGGTCGTAGTGTCCGTCTGGAAAGTTTATACACGCGCACTATCGTTTCGTGACCAGGAGCAACGCGGTGCGGCCGTCCGTCACAGGTCGAGTTTGCGGAGCATGTTGTGCTCCCACCCGCGGGCGGGCCGGATGTAGGCGTTGATCGCGGTGGAGGACTCGGCCCAGCGGCCCTGGGCGGCGATCTCGGAGCGGTCCACCCCCCGCCGCGCGGTCGCGGTGGCCGGGCCCGAGCGCAGGCTGTGCGCGCTGACCCCCTCCAGGCCCGCGTCGGCGGCCATGGCCTTGACCGCGCGGTTGATGCCGTCGCCGCTCATCCGCCCGGTGCCGCGGATCAGGGTGTCGGGGGTGCCTGCGGGGCGGCCGTGCCGGTCGACGCCGCGCAGCAGCGGCCCGGAGGTGACCCCGGCGGCGGCCAGGGCGTCGGTGTAGGCGCGGGCGGTGCGCACCGCGCAGGTGAGGCGGTGGGTGCCGTAGGTGACCTGCACCAGCGCCCCGGCCGAGGCGGTGTCGGTCTTGGAGGTGGCGATGAAGACCTCCAGGCCGTCCTCGGTGAAGGACAGGTCGGCGACGTCGAGCACGGACAGTTCGGAGCGGCGGGCGAGCATCGTGTAGCCGAGCAGGACCAGGGCGCGGTCGCGCAGGTGCGCGAGGGTGTTCTCGGGGCGGGTGGCCAGCATGGCGCGCAGGTCGGCGGTGGTGATGGCGTGCGCCCGCTTCCTGCGGCCCCCGGCCTGGGCCCATTCGCGGCGGTGGCCCTTGATGACCATCCGGGCGGCCTTGGCGTTGGTCGCGAGGTCGGCGGCCTGGCGGCGGCCCTGGATCGAGCCGAGCACGCGCTCGATGCTGGCCGGGGACAGGTCCGTGGTGCGGGTCAGGTCGGTGACGAAGCTGGCCAGGGTCGCGCCGGTGGCCGGCATCGGGGTGCGGCCCTGGGCGGCGCACCAGGCGGTGAACTTCTTCCAGTCCTCGTCGTAGGCGCGGTGCGTGGCCTCGGCCAGGCCGCGCTGGACCGCCTCGGCCGCCTCGGGGGTGAGCGCGTCGTCGTCGACCGCCACCGCCTCGGGCAGGGCCGCGTCGAGGGGCAGGGGGAGCAGGGCGTCGTCGTCGGCCATCGGCAGGGGGCCTTTCCAACGGGGCGGATGTCCGGTTCTACCTCGCGGGAATGAAAGATCTCGCGAGCAGGACCGGGGACGTATGGGTCCTGGCTGAAGGGCCCCTGGCCGCCCACTTTGACCAAGCGGTCGGGGTCGACCCCGGTCATCTCCGAGAGCACGATGAACACGGCCTCGGCGTTGCCCCACACCTGCGGAACCACCTTGCCGGTCAGCATCCTGCGGACGGCCTCCTTGCTGGCGCTGCCAGTCAGAGACAGCTCCTCGATACGGATGGTGTCTGCTGGAGTGGTGGAACTTTCGGCGGCCGTGGCCGTCCTCGGCGGGGCGGCCTTCGGCCGCCGCCGACGGGCGGGCCGCCGGTCGGGACCAGCGAAGGCCGGATCGCCTCGACCGAGGGTCGATGCGACCGGGCGGCCTGCGCAGATGGAATTACACCACACCAACGGACGCGGCCTCGATACGCGCGCTGACCTTCGCCGTGGCAGGTTGGCCCGCTTCGACCCACAGGCGGTAGAGAGCCTCCATGAACTGCCGCTGAGCCCCGGGCGGCAGCTCCTCCAGCGACGGCATCTGAATGACCTTCGGCATCGGATGGCTCCTGAAGGACAGGGGAGGACGCCGGAAAACACTTGGTGGCAAGGTTAGACGGCCAACCGGCATGATCACACTCGTAGTTCACCAGTGTCATCGGTTTGAACGGGTGGGGTGAGAGGCCGCGTGCCACCTGCATCTCGGCGCCCTCAGGCTTGCCTGTAGACCCGAAAGCACGGTGGAAAGGGACGGTCATGCTTGACGTGAGGACGGCGCTGATCCTGCTCGGCAGCGCGGGGATCGGCGCGCTCGCCGCTGCACTGCACCTGGCCGACGGCGGCTCCTGGCTGGCCGCTCTGCTCGTGGGAGGCGGAGCGACGTCCGGTGCCTGCGCGCTGCTGGCGCTGCTGGTCGGCTCCGGCGGCGTCCGCGGCGGGAGCGGTCCTTGAGCTTGCCGAAACCCAGAAGAGCGGGGAGGCGTGGCCGTCAACGGATGTGACACCGACCGGTGCTCGCCGTTCCGTTCCTACCCTGCGGTCAGCTGGCGCCTAGTGACGCGTTCCTTACCACCGCTCCTGCGAGGAACGCCGACCCGAGATCCCGCTGAGCGTCTTACCGACCTCCCTAGGTTACTGATCCTGCCCGACCCTCGTGCTGGCACTGCGCTTCTCGTATGTAGTGACGGCGCACTCTAGGAATTCTCGGATGTAGCTGGCCAGCGGGTCGAACGATTCCTCGGAGAACTCGACGTGGTGAACGGTGCCCTCCCGGGTCCGGTCGGTGCCGGTAACGTCGCTCCCCCTCAGATAGGGCCACTGCTTCCCGTGGGCGAAGCCAGAGGCCAACTGCCATGCCGCCACGACCCGGTCCGGGTCCTGGCCGCACCGCTTGGCTGCTTCCTCGAGGGCCTCGGTGTACTTCGGGCGGCCTCCGACCTTGTTGGGGTCCATCCCTTTATGAGCCGCGTCATTGAGGAACTTATCGCGCCGCTGACGCCCTGACTCTCCGCCTTCGGGAACCCTCCAGCCGCTCTTGCTCTCCCACTTGTGGCGCTTATCCAGGTCGTCAGCCCACGCCCGCGCGGCCCGCAGGACCCGTTCATCACGGTTGCCGCGTAGAAGCCACACCGCCTGAGCGCTGGATTCGAGGGCGGTCCGCGCGATCGACCAGAGTGACCAGTTATCGACCACCCCGGAAACGATGAGCCGTTGCAGAGCTTGGGCGTTGGCCGCGCCCCCAGCGATCAAGCTGAGGGCCATCTGCGAGGCCGTCCGACCGCCAGGGATTTTGTCGTCGTCGGCACGAAGCGAGCTGCCCTGCTGGGGGTACAGCGGAAGCCGCAGCTTTGGTTCCTCGCCGGAGCGGTCATAGAGGCCTTCCACGTAGGTCTGCAGGCGCTTGTACTCCGACAGTTTTGCAGGGTCCATGAGACGTTGCTAGACGACTCCGGAAGTACAGGCAACCCACCACGCCGCCGAGGTCGAGTGGTACATCGCCCACCGGAAGAGCCAGCCCTGGTGCGGCGGGGTGACACGTTCGCCAACCACCCCCGTTCACGCACGACCGGTGACTGATGGGTCACGTCGGCGGTTTCTGCGCCTCCTCGAAGTCGAATATATGACTAAGCGCCTCGAGCAGCAGCAGCAGGCCGTCATTTGCCGCCGTGTAGCCGTTGTCGACGGCCCTCTCCAACCACGTCTTGGCCTCCTCTCCTCGGTCTTGGTACGCAAGCCTCAGGCCGTGGGCGTACATCGCCTCGACGTTGTCCTCTTCGGCGGCGCGTTCCAACAAGGCCATTCCTTCATCTTGCTGCCCCTCCTGATCTGCAGTGTCCAACAGAATGGAGAGCCATACGCTTGCGGTTGGGGCTCCGTCTGCCGCTGCGCGCCGCAACAACGCCTCGGCCTCCTCACGCCGACCGGCGGCGTCCAGTAGGTGAACGAGGACGAACGAGGAGAGGCCACTGCTATTGTCGGCGGCGCGTTCCAGCCATGGCTCGGCCTCCTCAGCCCAACCAGTGTCGTGCAGCATCAGGCCCAGGGCGTATATCGCTTCGGTGTGGCCCTTTTTGGCGGCGCACCGCAACAACATCTCGCCCCTGACCGCCCGGCTGGCGCGGAGCAGCAGAAGAAGGGAGTTGGGCGACGCAAAAGGGACCTCTTCTGTTTCAGTGCGCAGCAGCAGTCCGAAAGCCCTCGATGTGGCGGTACCGCCAGCCATGGCGCGCCGGGAGTACCAGGCCTCGGCGTCAGTGCTGCGTCTGCTCTCCTGCAAAAGTGTGCCGAGGCTGAACATCGTGGTGAGGGGCCCGTAGTCCACGGAGGCAGGGCTTTCCTGCTCGGGGGTGCGCTGTGCCTCCTGCAGCGCCTGGGCTCGGATCTGTTCGGCCTGGCGGCGTGCCTGGGCGAGCACCGCCTCCGCATCGTGGTCCTGATCGGCGGCGTGGGCCTCGGGCTGGGTGGCCGGGGCATAGGCCGGGGCCAGGCGCTCCCAGGCGCGCATCCACCGCTGTGCCTCTGCCCCTTGCACTCCGCAGGTGTGTAGGAACGTCGCCAGGACGGCCCGCTGGGGAAAGCGACGCCCCTGCAGGACCTCGGAAAGGGACGAGCGGCGCAGCGGGACCAGCGGCCGGGCCGCGGTCGCGGTCTCCTTCTCCAGCGCCCGCAGCGAGGGGCTGACCGCGCGCATGTGCAGGGTCCGCAGCAGCTTGGCGAACTCCGCCCGGTCGCTGGCCTCCTCCACACCCAAGTCCTCGGTGTCGGGTCCGATCTCCACGGGCCGCCCTCCCCGCTGTCCACTGCTGTCCGGCCGTGTCCGGAACCCTAGAACGCCCCGGAGAGGGCGCCGGGGCGGTGTCTGCATACGGCCAGCGGGGGGCCGCGGCCGGAGCAGGGGTGTCACGCATCTGGAGCGGGCCCGTCCCTTCCCCTGCCGGACACCCTCGCCGCCGCGCTTGTCTGGGCGTCGGCACCGGGATTCCGGCCGGTGTCCGGGTATCCGGCCCCGCAGGCGCCGGGCAGGAGGGCAGAGACCATGACAACCCCTGACCGCACCGACGAGCCGTCTACCGCCAGCACCCGGCTGAGCACCCGCGCCGCGCTGGTGGTGTTGGCCAGCCTGGTGTGCGCGGCCGTGGTCGCCGCCCTGGCCTTGTGGGCCGGCCGCCACCCGGCCGAGGCCGCCCTGGGCGGGCTCTTCGCCCTGGGTGGGGCCTTCAAGTTTCTCGACAGCCTGATCAGCTGAACTCGTCCGGGCGCCCTGACCGCAAGCCCACTTTCAGTGCCCGCGGCCCCTGTCCCGGCCTCCGGCAGGGACAGGGGCCGCGGGCACGATGTCCGTACAGAGTGCAGCGAGTGCGGAATTCCCGCCGGCGTCGGCTGTGCGGAACTAGGGTGTCGGACACCACCGGACGCCTGGAGAGGGTGCGGGCAGGCATGGACGAAGCTGTTCACACCGCCGACCTGAATGTGGAAGCGGCGACCACCCGAGAAGAACTCATCGCCCTGCTGGGCACCGTGCACAGGCGTGCTGACGCACCTTCCCTACGCATGCTGGAACGCTGGGCCCAGCGGCAGGGGCGCACGGCACTATCGAGGTCGACGATCTCCGAGGTGCTCAACGGGCGACGCTGGCCCCGCAAAGAGGCCTTGATGACCCTGCTGGAGGCCTGCGGACTGACTCCTGAGCAGCTGCCAGAGTGGCGACGATCCTGGGAACGGCTATCGACCACCCCTAGTACATCCGGCCCCGGTCCCCGAACCGACGCCCCTGATCAAGACAAGTCTGAGGCACAGCGCGAGGCGATCTTGGTCGAAGCCCGAGCCCAGGCCGAGAAGATCGTGGAGACCGCGCACCAGGAGGTCGAGAGATGGTACTTCGCAGAGGCTGGAAACGGGAACCTGGCAGCGACATTCCACCTCGCCAAGATCCTGGAAGAGTCTGGACGCACCGGAGCTGCCAGGGTATGGCGGCGCAAGGCAGCCGAAGCCGGTCATGTCGACTCGATGCTCGACCTCGGGACGCAGCTGGAGAACGAGGGCGATCAACAAGAAGCCGAGCACTGGTTCTGCCGCGCCGCTGAAGCCGGATATGCCTCGCAACTATTCACCCATGGAGCGATGCTCGAAGCCGTGAATCCTGATGAGGCTGAGAAGTGGTACCGCCGGGCGGCTCAGGGCGGGCACGTGGAGGCTATGCACAAGCTTGGTGTGCTGCTGGACCACGCCGGACGCAGCGGTGAGGCTGAGGACTGGTACCGCGACGCCTCCACGAACGGGCACATCAGCGCAATGGGCAAACTCGGCAGCCTGCTGAAGCGAGCTGGCCGTATCTCGGAGGCCGAGCATTGGTGGCACACCGCTGCTGAGGCGGGAAACAGCGACGCCCAACACGAACTCGGACGGCTGCTGCAGCGATACAAGCGCCCAAAAGAGGCCGAGCACTGGTTGCATAAGGCCGCCGAGGCCGGCCACAGCGAAGCAACGTACGCCCTCGGCTTCCTGCTCGAAGCCAGCCGCAGACAACAAGCTGAGGGGTGGTACCGCAAAGCTGGTAAGAATGGCCACGTTGAGGCGAACTACGCTCTCGGACGCCTTCTCGCCGACTCCAACCGCCCTGGAGAAGCCGAGCACTGGTTGCGTAAGGCCGCCGAGGCCGGCCACACCGCTGCGATGAACAACCTCGGTGTCCTACTGCACAACACAGGTCGCTCAGCGGAAGGTGACCGGTGGCTTCTGCGACGCTATGGAACCGAGGACGAGTGAATCTTCCCGGGGAGATTCACCTTCTGTGGCACCGGGTTCGCAGGCGTGAAGGCGGTGTTCGCCCCCAAACTTCGAGGAAACCCAAAAGATGAACTTCGGGGAGAACGGCGAGTCAGACCCCGGGAAAACCGACAGGATGGACTTCAGCGGGGCCGTCTTCAGCGGAGGCACTGTCAGGTTCTTCGAGCAGGGGAAGACCGGCCCCCGTTGGGCCACAGGCCAGCCCCCGACCGACCTTATCGCCGCCGCCACGGCGTCGCCCGGGATCGTGACTCTCCCTCCCAACTGGCGGCCCATCGGCCAGGAGGGGAGTCCGGAGATGCCTAGTGATGACGGCGAATCGGGTTCCGGTGAAGAGGGCACGAGCGGACAGTGAAGAGCCCCGCGCTCGAATGCCCCTCACTGGGGTCAGGCGGACATGGATTCTGGGATCTCTGTGTCGTTGAGGGCTTCGGCGATTCGGACCTGGGCTTGTTGGCGGTAGCGGCGGGCGGTGATGTAGGTCAGGCCGAGTTCGCTAGCGGCGCGGGCGAGGGGCGCGCGTTCCAGGCGGGTGCGGGCTATGAGTTCAGCTTCGGTAGCACTGAGGAGGCCGTTGCGGACGTGGGTGGCGAGCAGGGTAACCGGCCCGTCCGATGAGGGCGCAGGGGCAAGGGCGTTCTCCTCTTCGAAGTCCGTGGTCCGATGCCGATTGCGCAGGATGCGGTAGCGGTGCCGTTGGGCCGCTTTGCGGGCGGCGTAGATCAGCTTCGGGCACAATGCCTGCGTTGCCGGGGTGATGGTCTTCAGCTCGGTCAGGAACGCGGTGAGCATCTCGGCCTCGACGTCGGCGGTTTCCTCCGGCAGGTCGCGGCAGAGGCGGCGGCGGGCGGCGGCGAGGCCGGGGAGTGCGAGCCCGGCGGCGATGACCGTCCATGCCGGATCGCCCTCGCGGGCGCGGGTGATGATGCCGCGCCAGACTTCATCGGCGGTTGTGCGGTCGGCTTTCAGGAGCTGATGGGTTGCCGCGGCGGCGGACAGGTCGTGGGGCGGCATGCCGATCAGCTCGGCCAGCTCGCTTCCCGGCTGGCCGGAGCCGTCGAGGAGGAGTGCGAGGGCGTTGTGGAGGGTGGAGAACGGGGTCGTCGGCATCGCGAGCCTCCCTGCGGTGTCGGGAGCCCCATGAAGCACCGCCCTCTTGAGCAGCAACATCGCACACTTCTCGGGTGTGAGCTGGGCTGATACGGCGCGTTCGCCCGGCGTGCGCGGAATGGGGACTGCGCTGGGCGCAGAGGTGGAGGCGAGAGGACTGCGAGCGCACTGCGTACGCGAACACGTCGGCGGCAGGCGGGTGAGCGCGGCGGGCAGGGCGGGCCTGAGTCTTTGGTGAGGCTCGCTGTGGTCCGACGTCGTTGCCGTGAAACGTTCTGCCCCGCCGAAGCTGCGCCTGCTCTCCCTGGGAGCCGGGGTGCAGTCCAGCGCCCTTCTCCTGCTCTCCGCCCAAGGGGCGATCCCCAGGTTCGACTACGCCCTGTTCGCCGACACCGGCTGGGAGCCGGCCGCCGTCTACCGGCACCTGGAGCGCCTCGAAGGCGTAGCCGCTGGCGCTGGGATCCCGATCCGAAGAGTGTCCGCCGGCAACATCCGGCACGACGCCCTGGACGAGCGGCACCGGTTCGCCTCCATGCCGCTGTTCATCGCCAAGCCCGACGGGCGCCGCGGTATGGCCCGGCGGCAGTGCACTTCCGAGTACAAGGTCCGCCCGCTCAAGCGCGAAGCACGGCGCCTGCTGGGCTATCCGCACCCGGCGCGGGTGCCGCAGGGCGTCTATGCCGAGCAGGCCATCGGCATCTCCACCGATGAGTTCCACCGGGCCAAGGACGCCGATGTGGCCTACCTGCGCAACGTCTTCCCGCTGCTGGACATCGGGTGGACCCGGCAGGACTGCCGGGCCTACCTCGCCCTGTACGGGCTCGGGGACACGCCGAAGTCGGCCTGCATCGGCTGCCCGTACCGCTCCAACGCCTCCTGGGCCCGCCTGAGAGCTGAGGAGCCGGAGGCGTTCGCTGACGCGGTCGACTTCGATGCCGCGATCCGGCACGGCCACCCTGCCGCGGCAACGCGCGGCATGCCGCTGGAGGGCGCCTTCTACCTGCATCCGGCGCGCATCCCGCTCGGCGAGGTGGATCTGGGGGAGGAGGCCGAACCGGGGGAGCGGGGGTGCTCGCCATGGGCCTGCCCCGGTGAAGACGAGGGGGAGGAGCGGTGAGCGGGGGCGGGTTCGCGCTTCCGGCCGCCGCGGTGTTCGCCAACCGGCGCCGGCATCAGGACATGGAGCTGGTGCCGGTCCCGTTGGCGGAGGCCAAGGCGTTCGTGGAGGTGTGGCACCGGCACCTGGGGCCGCCGCGCGGGCACAAGTTCAGCCTCGGGCTCCGGCATGCCGACGGGGTGCTGGTGGCGGTGGCGATCGTGGGACGTCCGGTGGCCCGCGGGCTCGACGATGGGCGCACGCTCGAGGTCACCCGCCTGGTCTCCGACGGCACGCCGAACGCTTGCTCCCGGCTGCTCGGCGCGGTATGGCGGGCGGCAAAGGCGCTGGGGTATCGGCGCTTGGTCACCTACACCCGCACCGATGAGCCCGGCACCTCGCTGCGCGCGGCGGGGTGGCGGCGGGCGGCGGAGCTGCCGCCGCGCGGGGACTGGCATCCGCCCCGGCAGCCGGGGCGCCTGGGGCCAGCGCGGGTGCGGTGGGAGGCACCGTGAAGCGGAGGGCGGTAGGGACGAGCTGGCGTCGCGCGGGCGGTCGGCGTTGCCGCGGCATGCCGCTGGTGCCGCCTGGCCGGGTGCTCGCCCGGAGGTGAGGGTGCTGTGTCCGGCGAGCGAGATCAGGCTTCTGACCAGGTAAAACACGAGAATGTGAGGGGTGGTGGGGGGTACCCTCGCGGCCATACCGAACGCGATGGGGGAGAGGCGCCTCCTGTGCGCGCCGTCCTTCCGG
The DNA here is from genome assembly GCF_027706725.1 of Nocardiopsis endophytica. Taxonomy (GTDB): domain Bacteria; phylum Actinomycetota; class Actinomycetes; order Streptosporangiales; family Streptosporangiaceae; genus Nocardiopsis_A; species Nocardiopsis_A endophytica. The sequence continues at coordinate 4,229 of NZ_JAQFWQ010000008.1, read as the reverse complement.
ACTCCCCTCCAATGCTCACCCCGTCAGCCGCGCGAGCGCTCCTGCAGATCATTCGCGGTGCGTACGCACAGCAGGCCGCATCCGAGCAGCGTGCGCAGCAGCCGGAAGGAGGCAACGCATCGAATGAGCAACAGCCTGGTGAGCAGGACCGAGGATAAAGAACTCCGCTTCGCTCTGTGGGCCCGGGTGTCCACGGACGACCTGCAAGACCCTCAAGCCTCACGAGCCTGGCAACGGACCCGGAGCGAAGCCCTCATCGGACGCCAGGGGCGGATCACCACCGAGTTCTTCGACGTGGACAAGTCCCGCTCCGTGCCCCCGCGGCGACGGCCCGAGGCCTCACGTCTGCTCAGGCAACTGGAGAACCCCGAGCGCGGCTTCGACGCCGTCGTGGTGGGAGAACCGCAGCGCGTCTTCTACGACAGCCAGTTCAACGAGACCTTCCCGCTGTTCAAGCACTTCGACGTTCCCCTGTGGGTGCCCGAGGTCGGCGGACCGATCGACCCGCGCAACGAAGCCCACACCATGATCATGAGCGTGTTCGGGGGCACGAGTAAGGGCGAGCGAACACGCATCCAGATCCGCGTCCAAGCGGCCATGGCGGCCCAGGCGCAACTGGAGGGCCGCTGGCTGGGAGGGCGGCCTCCCTACGGGTACACGCTGGCCGACGCGGGGCCGCACCCGAATCCCGCCAAGGCCGCCGACGGCAAGCGGCTTCACCGGCTGGTCCCCGACCCGGTGACCTGCCACATCGTGCAGCGCATCTTCGCCGCCTTCCTGGAGGGGATGGGGATCTTCGCCATCGCCGAGACGCTGACCCGCGAAGGTGTCCCCTCTCCTTCCGCCCACGACCGTCGCCGCAACCCCCACCGCAACGGCCTGGCATGGGCCAAGAGCGCGATCCGGGCGATCCTGAAGAACCCCCGCTACACCGGGCGCCAGGTGTGGAACAAGCAACGCAAGTCCGAGGAGCTCATCGACATCCGCGACGTCACCTTGGGCTACACCACAAGGCTGCGCTGGAACGACCCCGACCAGTGGGTCTTCTCCGAGCAGGTCGTACACGAGCCGCTGGTCTCCGATGAGGACTTCGAGCTGGCCCAGCGCCTGTTGGAGGTCAAGGGCCGTCGTCCCGTGGTGCGCCGCCCGCGCAGCACGGGACACATCTATCCGTTGAGGAGTCGGCTGCACTGCGGGCTCTGTGCGCGTCGGATGCAGGGCAGCTGGAACAACGACCAGGCCTACTACCGGTGCACCTTCCCTAACGAGTACGCCACTGCCAACCATGTTGAGCACCCGCGCACCGTGTATCTGCGTGAAGCCGATGTCCTGCCGACGCTGGACACGTGGCTGGCCAAGCTGTTCGACCCCGTCCGGCGTGGTGACACCGTGCGGGTGATCGCAGAGTCCCAGCAGGAGAGCGGAACGGACGGAGCGGTGCGGCGGGAGGCTGAACGGAAGGTCGCCGAGTGCGACGAGAAGCTGGCCCGCTACCGCCAAGCTCTGGAAGCGGGCACCGACCCCGAAGTGGTCTCAGCGTGGATCAAGGAGGTCCAGGCCGACCGGGCGCTGGCGCATGCCCGATTCACTGAGCAGAGCACTGGGCCCCGGCAGCTGGAGGAGGAAGAGATCGTGGCCTGCCTCGAAGCGATAGGAGATGTCTCCCAGATGATCAGGCGAGCCGACCGTGAGGCGAAGGCCGCCCTCTACAGGGGACTGGACCTTCGGCTGACCTACCACCCCGTGGAACGCATTGTGCGGGCCGAGGGAAGCCTCGACCCGCACAACATGTACGAACTGGCGTGTCCGAGGGGGGACTTGAACCCCCATGCCCTTAACGGGCACTAGCACCTCAAGCTAGCGCGTCTACCTATTCCGCCACCCGGACTCGGTCCGCGGCTTCGCGCGGACACGGTTAACCATAGCAAAGGTCTGAGCCCGGGCGTACATCGTTTTCCGCCGGGGTGGAGCATGGGAGGGTCGGATCCACACGTCGCCGAGAGGAGCTGGTGCACACCATGCCCGAGACCGAAGGCAGCGGTGCCCCCAGCGGTGCCCCCAGCGGGGCCGAGGCGGAGGTCGTCGACCTCTGCCGGGAGCTCATCGCCATCGACACCTCCAACTACGGGGACATGTCGGGTCCGGGGGAGCGGGAGGCCGCCGAGTACGTCGCCGGGAAGCTGGACGAGGTCGGCATCGAGCCGCGGGTGCTCGAGTCGGCCCCCGGGCGGACCAGCGTCATCGCGCGCATCCCCGGGGAGGACCCCTCGCGGGCGCCCCTGCTCGTGCACGGGCACCTGGACGTGGTGCCCGCCGACGCCGCCGACTGGACCTACGACCCCTTCTCCGGCGAGATCGCCGACGGGTGCGTCTGGGGCCGCGGCGCCGTCGACATGAAGGACATGGACGCCATGGCCCTGGCCGTCTTCCGCGACCGGGTGCGCTCCGGGCGCCGCCCGCCGCGCGACGTGGTCCTCGCGTTCCTCGCCGACGAGGAGGCCGGGGGCTCCTACGGCGCCCAGTGGCTGGTCGCCAACCACCCCGAGCTGTTCGCCGACTGCTCCGAGGCCATCAGCGAGGTCGGCGGCTTCAGCTTCACCGTGGAGGAGAACCGGCGCCTCTACCTCATCGAGACCGCCGAGAAGGGCATCGCCTGGATGCGCCTCAAGGCGCGCGGCACCGCCGGGCACGGGTCGATGGTCAACGACGACAACGCGGTCACCGAGCTCGCCGAGGCCGTCGCCCGGCTCGGCCGCCACGAGTTCCCCGTGCGGCTGACCAAGACCGTGCGCACCTTCCTGGAGGAGGTGTGCGACGCCTTCGGCATCCCCTTCGACGAGGAGAACCCCGAGGAGGTGCTCTCCCGTCTGGGCCCCATCGCCGGGATGATCGGCGCCACCCTCCGCAACACGCTCAACCCCACCGTCCTGGAGGGCGGCTACAAGGCCAACGTCATCCCCGGTTCGGCCGGGGCCCAGGTCGACGGGCGCTTCCTGCCGGGCATGGAGGAGGAGTTCTTCGCCGAGGTGGACCGCCTGCTCGGCCCCAACGTCGAGCGCGAGTTCATCCACCACCTCCCCTCGGTGGAGACCGACTTCGAGGGCGGCCTGGTCTCGGCCATGGCGCGCGCCCTCGAGGAGGAGGACCCCGGCTCCCGCGCCGTGCCCTACTGCCTGTCCGGCGGCACCGACGCCAAGAGCTTCCAGCGGCTGGGCATCCGCAACTACGGCTTCGCCCCGCTGCGCCTGCCCCCGGAGCTGAACTTCTCCGGCATGTTCCACGGCGTCGACGAGCGCGTCCCCGTGGACGCCCTGCGGTTCGGCGCGCGGGTGCTGGACCGGTTCATCGACATGAGCTGAGGCGCCTTCCGGGGGCGGTGAGGCGGGCCGGAGAATTTTTCCGGCCCGTTTCACTGTTTTCTCTGCGCCAATAGCGCACCGTGGTGCTAGCGTGACTCTCAGTCTGCGGGACACGTTCCCGCCGTCGGCCGGGCTCTCCGGTCGGCGCACCCGTGCGTCTTCTTCACCCGAGGTGGCTTTCCATGGTGCAGGTCGGCAGCGGCAGGCGGGTCCGCCCCGCCGGTGCCGCGCGCCTGCCGGGCGTCCGCGCCCTGCGCCGCCTCGCGGTCGTCGCCGGCCTGGTGGCCGGCGGCTGGCTGGCCGGTGCCTCCGCGGCGAACGCCGCCGACGACGCCTTGGCCGAGGTCCCCGTCGTGAGCGGGGTCGCGGACCGGGCGGTCGACGGGGCGGAGGCGGCCCGGCAGGAGGGGCGGGAGACGCGCAAGGGCCCGGAGGAGGCGGCGCAGCCGTCGCCGCCCTCGGGGGCGGAGAACGCCGAGGCCGCCGCCGGACAGGCGGGGCGCGGTGTGTCGGACACGGTGAACGGCACCGTCGACTCCACCGTGCGCCAGGCAGACACGGCCGTCCGGTCCGTGGGCTCGGAGGTCGGGTCCACGGTGGACTCCACCGTCGGATCCGCGGAGGACGCCGTCGGGGACCGGGTGGTCGCCGACACCGTCCGCTCCGGCCGGGAGGGCGTCCGCGAAGGCGTCCGCGAGATCGCCGGTGAACCGCTCGGCGAGCCGCTGCGCACCTCCCTCGGTGAGGGGGAGCTGGCCGCGGCCGTCTCCAAGGGGCTCGGCGCCGACGCCGCCGAGACCACCGACCGGGTCCGCGACGGGCTCGGGCGGATCGTCGAGGGCGGTGTGGAGACCGCCCCCGGGCAGCAGG
>NZ_JAQFWQ010000007.1 GCF_027706725.1 Nocardiopsis endophytica | reverse complement strand
CGGGGCCTCCGCCGCATAGCAAGAGGCCCCGTGGCCGGACAATGTTGATCTCGGGACAAGCGACGCTGAAACCGCGCTTGTAGGGGCGAATTTCCCGAGATCAACACGGGGCCCTGCCGGGGCCGTGCGACGCGCTCAGCGCGCGCGGTCGTAAACGAGGGCGATCTCGCCCGAGGCGCCCACCTCCTGCTCGGCGAGGCCCCACTTGGTGGCCGGGAGCCCGTCCTCGAACAGGCGCTGCCCGCCCCCGGCGATCTCCGGGACGACCAGCAGGTACAGCCGGTCCACGAGGTCGGCCTCCAGCAGCGGCTTGATGATGCTGGAGCTGTTGTTGGCGAGGATGTCGCCCCCGCCCTCGGCCTTCAGGGAGGAGACGACCTCCGCGGCGGGGGCATTGACCACGCGCGTGCGCTCCCAGGGCGCGTCGGACAGCGTCGTGGAGAAGACGACCTTCTCGGTGTCGACCAGCCACTTGGCGTATCCGCGGTCGTGGGGGTCGGCGGCGTCGTCCTCGGCCACCTGGGGCCAGTAGGCCATGAACCCCTCGGCGTTGAGGCGGCCGAGCAGAGCCGTCGTCGCCTCCGGCCAGATGCGGGACATCTGCCTGCGGGAGACCTCGGAGCTGACGTAGGGCGCGAACGCGGCGAAGTCTCCGGGGCCGCCGGGGCCGTTGTAGCGGCCGTCGAGGCTCAGGACCAGGTTGGCGGTGACTCTGCGGCCGGTGGGGCGGGTCATGTCGTCCTCCGTGTGTCGTGCGGGTGCGGTGCGTTCTGCGGTCGGGGTTCGTTGGGACCTGTGAGCCCTGTGGGTCCGGTGGGTCCGGGCCGGGGGTCGGGCTCCGCGGCGACGGCCGCCGCGAGCTTGTCGAGGCTCTGGCCGAAGCCGAGTTCGACGCCCGCGATGAAGTCCGCGGATTCCACGGTGCTGTCGGCGACCCGGAAGCGGACGTCCAGGTCGGTACCGGCCGGAGTCGGGGCGAGGACCAGCTCCACGTGCGCGGTCAAGGCCGGGGTGCCGTCGGCGAGCATCGGCGAGGCCCGGTAGACCAGGCGCTCGCCGGGGCGGACCTCCTCCACCGTCCCCTGCGCGTACCCGGCGACCGGGTCGGAGCCGTCGGTGTCCTCGGCCTCGCGGTAGGCGTGCACGATGCGCCCGCCCGGCCGCGCGTCGAAGACGAGCTCGCTGACGCGCAGGTCGTCCGGGGTCCACCAGCGGGCGAGCAGGTCGGCCTCGGTCAGGTGCCGCCAGACCCGCTCGGGCGGGGCGGGCAGGGCGCGGTGGAAGGTGAACGTGCGGCCGTCGGCCCACCCCGGCTCTCCGGCCGCGGCGCGCTCGGCGCGCAGGCTGTCCTCGTAGCGGCCGTAGGTCTCGTAGGAGCCCCCGGCCTGTTCGGCGGTGTCGGCCAGCCGGTTGAGCGCGCCGGCCAGCTCACGCAGCGGGGCCGGGTCCAGGGCGTAGATGCGGCGCGTGCCGCTGCGCTGCGAGGTGACCACGCCCGCCCGCTCCAAGGCCTGGAGGTGCTTGGTCGTCTGCGGCTGGCGCGCCCCGGCGAGCCGCGCGAGGACGCCGACCGGGCGGGGGCGTTCGGCCAGCAGGCCCACGAGCCGCCACCGCGCGGGGTCGGCCAGTGCGGAGAGGAGTGCGTCCATGGAGCTAAGTATTCTCCGCAGAGAATATTCTTGTCAAGGAATATGTTCGGAGGCATGCCGGTGCCCGCTCGCGCGGCATGCAGGCGCAACGGGCGGCGGGGGCCGTAGGCGTTCGGCTCCGGGCCCACGCGGACAGGCGGGTGTGCCCGGCGTTGATCTCGGGGCGAACGACGCTACCGGGACGCCGTTAGGGGCCAATTTCCCGAGATCAACGACATGAGGGCGGCGGTCGGCGACGGGGCGCGAGGCTTGCCTCCCCTGCGGCGCGACCGCCTATCCGCGTGCCCCCTCACTCCTCGGGCGCCTGGGTCGGACGGAGCCGGTGCGCGGCGTCGAAGGCGGTGAACTGGGCGAGATAGGTGGTGAGCACGGCGGCGATGGTGTTGGTGCCGAGCAGCATGTACATCACGATGATCTGATAGCGGACGGCGGTGAGCGGGGCGACGCCGGCCAGGATCAGGCCGGTCATGGCCCCCGGCAGGCTGATCAGGCCCACGACCTTGGTCGCGTCGATCGCCGGGATCAGCGCGGTGCGGGCGGCCGAACGCGTGTGGGGCGCGAAGGCCTGCCGGGCGCTCAGCCCCAGGCACAGGCGCGCCTCGATCGCGGGCCGCGCCTCGTCGATGGCGGTCCGCACCTGGCGCAGGGACAGCGTGGCGGCCTGCATCGACCCGGACACGATCATGCCGCCCAGGGGGACGACCGCCTGGGGGACGGGCTCGATGACGCCGATGGCCAGCAGCAGGCCGAGCGTGGCGGTGCTGCCCACGGCGATCGCGACCGTGGCCAGGAGCCGCGCGCGGTGCAGACCGCGCCCGCGGTACCCGGCCACCTGCCCGGCCAGCACGACCATCGCGCCGACCCAGGCCAGGGACCCGGGCACCCCGGCCACGGAGAACACCGCGCCCAGCACCGCGCCGACGGCGGCCAACTGCAGCGCGGCGCGGGCCGCCGCCCACAGCAGCTCCCGGGTCAGGGCCAGGCGCCGGGCGTGGGCCAGGCCCACGGCCAGCACGACGAACACGGTGCACAGCGCGACCGCGCCCCACGACGGTGCCGCGGTCATGCTCCCTCCGGCAGGTAGTCCAGGCTCTCAGGCGGCCCGTGCTCGACCAGGCGGCCGCCATCGAGGACGAGCGCGGAGTCGGCGGCGCGCACCCAGCGGCGGTCATGGCTCACGGCGACCACGCTGGTCCCGGCGGCCGTGAGGGTGCGGGCCAGGTCGAGCACGACCTCAGCGGCGGCCCAGTCCAGCGCGCTGGTGGGCTCGTCCAACAGCAGCGCCTCTGGCTGGAGTGCCAGGGCGCGCGCCAGGCACAGGCGCTGGGCCTGGCCCCCGGACAGGCCTGCGGTGGGGCGGTGGAGGAGTTCTTCGGGGAGGCCGACGCGGCCGAGGAGGTCGGCGGCGTCCGCCGGGTCGAGGTCAGGGCGCCCGACGCGCAGTTCGGCGGCGACGTCGTCGGTGAGCAGGACCGGGTGCTGGGCGACCAGCACCACGCGGCGGCGCAGGGCGAGCACGTCGAACTCGTGCAGGGGGCGGCCGTTGAAGGCCAGGTGCCCGCGAGTGGGGTCGGCCAGCCGGTTGAGCAGGCGCAGCAGCGTGGACTTTCCGGCGCCGCTGGGGCCGGTGACGACGGTCAGCCGCCCCTGGCCGACATCGGCATCGATTCCGTCGAGTAGGGGGGTCCCCTTCCGGTCGAATCCGACATCGGTCATGGAGAACGGCACGCCCGCACACTCCCTTGTTCCGTCCGCCCCGAATACGGCTTGTCATGAAACCACGGGCGGTCCTGGAGCCGGGGCGGCGGCCGTGCCGTCCACCACGCAGACGCAGGACCGGGCCACAGGCGGCCGGCGCGCCGGTGGTCGGAGAGGCGCTCGGGCTGCGGGGTCCACCGAGCGGACTCTCCTCGCTCCGCCCCGGACGCGATGCCCCCACGGCGAGGTGCGGTCGGTCCGGGGGCGCCCGGACCGACGTCCTTCACCACCTGACCGGTCCGCGATCCCGAGACGCGGTGGCCGCCCTTCCGTCCCCCAGGGCCGGGCCGGGGACGCGCTCGCCCAGGACGGTAGTGGCCGCTCAGTGCGGTTGAGTACGCGTACTCATCCCCTCGGCCCGCGCGCGGGGCATCCTGGCGGCATGACGACACCCCCCGTGAACACCAAGGTCACCCCCGCCTTCTACCTCCAGTCCGTCATCGCCTTCGGCGTCTCCAGCCTCGGCATGTGCGCCGGTGTGGCCCTGCTGCCCGTCGACGTGTGGATGCGCGCGTTCCTGGGCATGGCGCTGCTCTTCGTGATCACCTCGACGTTCACCCTCGCCAAGGTCATCCGCGACCGGCAGGAGGAGACCGCCATCGCGGCCTGGACCGAGCAGGTCCAGGCCTACTCCTCCGGCAACCAGCACGCCTACACCAAGAACTGACTGCCCGGCCGGAGGGCCGCCCGGCCGTCCTCACCGGCTCCTTCGGAGATCGGGGCGCGGTCGGTCGGCGGGCTCGCCGAACCAGCGGGCCAGGTGGCCCTCCAGGTCCCCCTGGTCGCCGCCGACCCACGCCACGTGCCCGTCGGGGCGCAGCAGGACGCCCGGCGCATCCAGCGCCTCCACGAGGGCGACGGCGGGGTCCACGACGTGGTCGACCCGGTCCGCCCAGCCGTCGGCGGCCAGGCGCCCGGTGCGGTCGAGCAGCAGGCCGCGCCCGCCGCGCATCAGGTCGTACAGGCTGCCGTGCTCCAGGTCGACATCGGGCATGCGGCGGCCGACCGGGTCGGGGCCCACACCGAAGTCGTAGCGCACGCCGGTCGCGGTGATCTTCTCCAACAGGTGGCGGTTCACCGCATCGAAGCCCATGAGCTCGGTGACCAGCCTGCGCACGGCCCGCGGACCCGGATCGGTCGACATCAGCACCCCCTGTGCACGCGTGTTGTCCAGGACGTCCGCGGCGACCGGTCGGCGTTCGGCCCCGTAGGTGTCCAGCAGGTCTCCCGGCGCCCGGCCGCGGACCTGCGCGGCCAGCTTCCACCCCAGGTTGAAGGCGTCCTGGACGCCCAGGTTGAGCCCCTGCCCGCCGGTGGGCGGGTGGATGTGCGCCGCGTCCCCGGCCAGCAGCACCCGCCCGGCCCGGTAGCGGTCGGCCAGCCGGGTGGCATCCCCGAAGCGGGACGACCAGCGCACCGAATGCACGCCGAAGTCGGTTCCGGCCACGGCGCGAAGCCGCCGCGCGAACTCGTCGGCGCCGGGCGGTTCCGCCCGGCCGCCGCCGACCTCCGCGGCGGAGACGACGACCCGGTAGACTCCCTCGCCGATGGGCCTGAAGCTGAAGGCCCTGTCGGTCTCGTTGACCTCGGCCGCCTTGGCGGCGATCTCCTCCTGCGGCGCGTCCGCCGCCATCTCGCCCATCAGCGTCTCGGTCCGCGAGGGCTCGCCGGGGAAGCCGACGCCGAGCAGCTTGCGCACCGTGCTGCGCGCGCCGTCGCATCCGACGAGGTAGCGGCAGCGCAGCCGTTCGCCGTCGGCCGTCTCGACGGTCACGCCCTCCGCATCCTGCTCCAGACCTGCGACCGCGCGGCCGCGCTGCACCCGCGCGCCCAACCCGGCCGCATGCTCTTCGAGCAGGCCGACGACGACCGGCTGCGGGATGCCGAGCTGATAGGCGTATGCGGAGCCCAGGTCCTCGGGTGCGGGCTCGGCGATCGCGGCGAAGGAGCCGCCGACCGGGCGCCGCCTTCCGTGTTCGATGAGGCGGTCCAGCAGCCCGCGCATCGCCATCAGTTCCAGGGTGCGGATGTGCAGGGAGACGATGCGGGCCGCCGAGACCGGCTCGGTCTCCTTCTCCAACACGAGGACCCGCACGCCGTGCAGTCGCAGTTCGGCGGCCAGCACCGCGCCGGTGGGGCCGCACCCGGCGATGATCACGTCGTGGGCGGGGCGGTGGTGTTCCATGGGTGTCGCCTTTCGGGAGCGCCCTTTCGTCAAGGCGCTCCCGGCGACCTACCTCAACCGCCCGGCCGCGACCGGAAGGGGAGCACCCGTGCTGCGTTCATGGGTCTCACCTCCCGGGGTGGAGTCGCGGCCGTCCCCGGCAAGCTACCGGCCCGGCCGTGTCCGGCTCCACCGCTTTTCCGTCCGGCCCTTCCGGCTGGTCAGACGTCCCGGTAGCGCTTGGACCGGGCCAGGCCCTCGCGCACCTTGTCCGCCGACGCCACGGCGCCCGGGCCCGCGTCGAACTCCTTGTTCGGGCCCGGGGTGTCGTAGCCCTCCCCGATGTACAGGGTCACGTAGGCGGCCGTGTCCCGCTGGAAGCGCCACCCCTCCGACAGCGGCCCCGCGTCCACGGCGTCGTAGCCCAGCGCGTCCATCAGCCGGGTCACCTCCTCCTTCGCCCCGGCATCGTCCCCGGCGATTGGCAGCGCCGACCGCTCCGCGTGCCCGGCCGCCAGGTCCGGCCGGGCCAGGTTGCGCAGGTGCACGAAGTAGATGTTGTTGAAGCCCTTCACCACCTTCGACTCCGGCAGGTGGGCCTGCAGCAGCTCGCTGGTGGTCGTGGCCTCGCTGTCCAGCTCCGGGATCCGCCCGTCGCGCTCGGGGTAGTAGTTGTTCGTGTCGATGACGGTCTTGCCGCGCAGCTCGGCCACGGGCACCGAGGTGTAGGCCTCCAGCGGGATGGTGACGACCACGATGTCCCCGGCGGCGGCCGCCTCGGCCGGTGTCGCAGCGGTGGCCGACGGCCCGAGGTCCGCCACCAGGTCCTTGAGGGTGTCGGGGCCGCGCCGGTTGCTCAGCACGACCTTGTACCCGGCGTCGACCGCCAGGCGGGCGACGGTGCCCCCGATGTTGCCGCTTCCGATCAGTCCGATGGTGCTCACAGTGCACCCCTCCTTCGACGTGGGTGTTCGGCGCCGACCCGTCCGTCCCGGGCGCGCCGTCGGCCTCGCATCCACACTCGCGCCCCGGCGGGCGTTGCGGGCGGCGTAGACCTGCCCGCCCGAACCTGGGTCCGACTGGGCCACCCTGGCGGGGCCGCCCGATAGCGCGCGCGGTGATACTGGGCTCCATGGACGGCAACAGCGAACTCGGCGGATTCCTGCGCTCGCGCCGCGCGCGCCTGAGCCCCCAGGAGGCGGGCGCGCTCCCCAGCGGCGGGGTGCGCCGGGTCCCCGGCCTGCGGCGCGAAGAGGTCGCCCACCTGGCCGGGGTGAGCGCGGACTACTACACCCGGCTCGAACAGGGGCGGCACCCGCACGTGTCGGAGTCGGTGCTGTCGGCCGTCGCCCGCGCGCTGTGCCTGGACGGCGTCGAGCGCGACTACCTCTTCGAGCTGGCGCGCCCCCGCACGGACGGGCCCGGCTCCGGCGTCCGGAGCGTGAGCGAACGGCGGGTGCGGCCCGAGGTCCACCAGATGCTGGAGGTCCTCGACCGCGTCACCCCCGCCCTCGTGGTCGACCACCGCAAGGACGTGCTGGCGGCCAACCGCCTGGCGCGTGCGCTGATCACCGACTTCGAGGCGCTGCCCGTCCGGGAGCGGAACCTGGCCCGGCACGTCCTGCTCGACGCCGACGCCCGGGAGCTGTACGAGGACTGGGAGGAGGTCGCCCAGGAGGTGGTGGCCAACCTGCGCCTGTCCAGCGGACGCCACCCGGACGACCGGCTGCTCAACGAGCTGCTGGGCGAGTTCATGGCCAAGGTGCCCGAGTTCGGCGGGTGGTGGGACCGGCACCGGGTGGGCCAGTGCTCCTACGGCCCCCAGCGGTTCCGGCACCCGGTCGTGGGGCCGCTGACCCTGCAGCACGAGACGCTGGCGCTCCCGGCCGACGAGGGGCAGACCGTGTGCGTGTACACCGCCGAGCCGGGGTCGGAGTCCGAGCGGACCCTCGGCCTGCTGGCGAGCTGGAGCATGGAGAACGGCGCGGCGGATACGGCCCGGGACCGGTGAGGGGCCCGTCCCCATGGGGGCGGCGGGGTGAAGGGCGGGCCCGGTAGCGTGGCTCCGCATGACCCGCTTCCCGATCGAGATCACCACGGACCTGGTCCGCGACCTGCTGGAGGAACAGCATCCGGACCTCGCGGGGCTGGCCCTGCGCGAAGTGGAGGGCGGCTGGGGCAACCGGATGTGGCGCCTCGGGGACGGCCTGGCCGTGCGCATGCCCCGGACCGAGGGCGCCCCGGACCTCCTGCGCAAGGAGCGCCGGTGGCTGCCCGTCCTGGCGCCGCGCCTGCCGCTCGCGGTTCCCGAGCCCGTGAGGACCGGTGAACCGTCCGCCCTCTTCCCGATGACCTGGACCGTCATGACGTGGGTCCCCGGCGAACCGCTGGACCGCACCGCCATCGGCCGCGGCGACCACGCGGCCGGGGCCCTGGCGGGATTCCTCCGGGCTCTGCACGTGGAGGCGCCCGGAGACGCGCCGGCCGGCACGGACCGCGGCGGCCACCCCGGGGTGTACACGGACGGGTTCGACGACTTCTTCCGCGCCGTCGTCCCCGACGACCTCGCCGACGGCGTCCGAGCCGTCTGGGACGACGCCGTCGCGGCGCCCGAGTGGCGGGGACCGCCCGTCTGGGTGCACGGCGACCTCCATCCCGCGAACGTCGTCGTCTCGGAGGGGACGCTCTCGGGTGTGATCGACTTCGGTGACATGTTCGCCGGTGATCCGGCGTGGGACCTCGCGGCCGCCTGGGTGGTGCTGCCCTCCGGCGCGGCCTCCCCGTTCTTCGGCGCCTACGCCCGGGCGGACGAGGCGACGATCCGGCGCGCCCGCGGGCTGGCCGCTCTGAAGGGCCTGTTCCTCCTGCTCATGGGGCGCAATGGCGACCAGGGCCTTCCCGGGGGGCAAGCCCGGGTGGGGGCCGGCGGGGCGGGCGGCGCTCGAACGTGTTCTGAAGGACGGCCCGGTGTAGGCGCCGTGCGGCCGGGCTCCGGCCGCACGGCGGGACGCCCGCGCCGGCGCCGCGTGGGCCGGCCCGCCGAGGGGCGGAGCGGTCAGTCGGCCTGCGTCCACACGGCCAGCACGTTCCCGGAGGGGTCGGCGAAGTGGAACCGGCGGCCCCCAGGGAAGTCGAACGGCTCGGTGGTGACGGTGCCCCCGGCGGCCTCGACGGCCGCGCGCGAGGCGTCCAGGTCGTCGCTGTAGACGATCACGAGCGGCCCGCCGGGTTCGACCTTGTCGACGCGGGCGAGGCCGCCGGCCTCGGGGCCGCCGCCGGCTCCGGCGATCCCGGCGTAGGAGTCGCCGTAGTCGGTGAACTCCCAGCCGAACGCGGCCTCGTAGAAGCGCTTGGCGGCGGGCAGGTCGGTCACGCCGAACTCGATGTAGTCGATGCGGTGGTGTCGGTTCATGCGGCGATGCTAGCCCCGGGCGGCGACAGGCGCCGGGGGTGTGGGCCGGGCGGCGGGGCGGGCGCGCCCGGCGCGCGTATGGATCCACCTGGGGCGTCGGAGGAATCGCGCGCTGATACGTGACACGACACTAGATATGGACTAGTATCAGGTGTCATGAAGGATCGAGTTCCACAGGAGTTCGTCGACGCCGCCATCGCCGCCGCCCGGGAGCGCGGCACCGACGTCGCGTCGGTGCCGGTGAACGCCATCGCCTCCGCCGCCGGGGTCTCCCGCAGCACGCTGCTGCGGCGCCTGGGCGGCACCCGGGCCGCGCTCGACGAGGCCGTGCGCGCGGCGGGCGTCGACCCGGGCGCCCGCACCCCCGTGCGCGAACGGGCGATCACCGCCGCCGCGCGGATCATCGACGAGCACGGGCTGGGCTCGCTGACCATGGACGCCGTCGCCGACGCGGCCGAGTGCTCGCTGCCCGGCCTGCACGCCGTCGTCGACGGCCGCGACGGCCTCCTGGCGGCGGTCTTCGACCGCTACGGGCCGGTGCGCGAGCTGGAGCGGCTGGCCGCCGACCCGCCCGAGGACCTGGAGGGCACCGTGCGGGCGCTGCACGCCGCGCTGGCCGAGGCGTTCCAGCGGCGCCCCCGGGTGATGCCCGCGCTGCTCGCCGACACCGCCGCCCGCCCCGACGGGCCGGGCAGCGCGATGTTCAAGGCCGGCTTCCCGCGCCTGTTCGCCGCCCTGGGCGGCCTGCTCCTCCCCCACGTCCGCGCCGGACGCGTGGTGCCGATGCCCCTGCCGCTGCTGATCCAGCAGATCCTCGGCCCGGTGGCGGTGCACCTGATGCTGCGCCCGGCCCTGGAGACCCGGGAGGAGGCCGCCCTGCCGCCGCTGGAGGAGGCGTGCGAAGTGCTCGCCGACGCGTGCCTGCGCGCGATCACGGCGCCCGCGGCCGGCGGTGACGACGGCACGGACAGCGCGGGCTGAGGAGCAGGGCGGCGGGCACGGCAGGACGACGAACGAGACGAGCGGTACGGACACGAAGGACACGACAGAACGGAGAAGGTGCCATGCGTTCCATCAAGGCGGCTGCCGTGGGCAGCACACTGTTCTTCATCGCCGCCCCGGGCACGGTGGCCGGCGTCATCCCCTGGCTGATCACCCGCTGGCGGCTGCCCGAGGCGTCGGCGGCGTGGCTCCCGGCCCAGGCAGTGGGCGTACTTCTGATCTGCGCGGGCCTGGCCGTCCTGGTCCACGCCTTCGTCGAGTTCACCCGGGCCCGGGGCGCGCCCATCCCCGCGATGCCCACCCAGCACCTGGTGGTCGACGGCTTCAACCGGTTCGTGCGCAACCCGATGTACGTGGCGATCGTCGGGGCCCTCATCGGCCAGGCGCTGCTGTTCGCCTCCGCGGGGGTGCTGGTGTACACGGCGGTGGCGTGGGCGATCGCCGCGTCGTTCGTCCGCTTCTACGAGGAGCCGACGCTGGTCCGGCTCTTCGGTGAGGAGTACACCGACTACCGCAGGAACGTGCGGGCGTGGCTGCCCCGCTTCACCCCCTGGTCCCCGGCCTCCTGAAGGCCGGGTGAAGGGCAGGGACCGGCCACGCCCGTCGGCCGGGATCCGGCCTCGGAGGGCCCACCCCCGCACGGGGTGGGCCCTCCGTCATGCCCGGCGGGGCCGGGCTGCCGACCCCTCAGCCGATGACGAAGGGCAGCCGCGCGGCCAGGGGGCCCAGGGCCGAGCGCTCCTCCCCGGTCGGTGCGCGGCGGCCGGTGCCCACCCGGAGGGCGTCGGTGTCGGAGAAGGAGGCGGGGAACGCCTCCCCCGCGATCTTCTCCAGCAGCGCACGGGACCGCGCGAGGCCCTCCTCCGGCGGCCCGGCCTTCTCCGGAAGCTCGGCGACCAGGTCGAGGTGGTGCAGAGTCCACTCCATCACGTAGGCGGACAGGTAGTCGCCGACGGTGATGACCTGGTCCTGGGTGGTCACGGGCTGCTCCGGGTCGGCCAGGCGCGCGGCGCGCCCGGCGGCGGAGCCGACGTCGTCGAGGTGGAACTTCAGCAGCGCGGGGTCCCCATAGGCGGAGGCGAGCCGGACGGTCAGCGCGTCGAGCGGGTCGTCGCCGGCGGGCGGTTCGGAGGAGACGGCCCAGTAGGTCGCCTCGTCGTGCGTGGGCTCGGCGTCGACCGGGGTCGCCAGGGTGATCAGGACGTCCTGGGCGTCGATGACCAGGTGGCACACCAGGTCCCGCACGAGCCACCCGGCGCAGCCGGACGGGCGGGCGAAGTCCTCGTCGGACAGGTCGGCGACGGTGGCGAGCAGCGCGGCCCACGAGTGAGAGAAGAGATCCACGCCGGCACGCTAGTGGGGCCGTGCGCGGGCGGACAACCGAATTGCGCCGGACCATCGCTGCAAGGACGCGTACGCCCCGGGAACGAGTGTCCGTGGGGCCGCCTACTCTCTGGACCGAACGGTGATGAAGTGCGGCCGGCACTTCCGACTGAAGGGGCGCCCTCAGCGTGACCACCATCTTCACTGTGTCCGTCGACTCGGTCGAAGGCTCGACCCTCCGGGGGAGGGTGCACGTCGTCAACCCCGACGTCCCCTATGTGCCGCGAGAGCCCGCCTTCGCCCTGTCGCTCCTGGTCGACGCCTGGTGGAGGCTGGACAACGGGTATTGGCACGACGAGGAGCATGAGGGCGGAGAGCGCTGCCCCTTCAGCGAGGAGGAGGGCAAGGAGATGACCACGGGAATGCGGTTGAGAGATGAGTTCCCGAATCTCTTCGAACTCATCCTCGGTAAGGAGATCAGGGTCACCGAAGACGGCTACCTGCTCGCGGGAGACGGCGAGACCGTCCTGGAACCCAGGCGCAAAGCGGAGGACGTGTACGAGCTGAGCGGAGGCGGCCGCCCCGGCTATTCCGTATTCACCCACGGTGACGCCGAGGACTTCTCGCAACGCGCCGCCGCCATCGTGACCGCCTACGAAATCAGCCCCTACCGGAACGCCCCGCACCTGGCCGAGGCCGCGGTGCCGGAAGATCCGGAGGAGCTGGACGTATGGGAAGGGCTGGAGCCGGAGGAGGACCACTCCTTCGCCGAGATCCCCTACGTGGAGATCACGGTGACCGTCAGCGACCCGGGCTACCTGGAACACATGGCCGCCGGCATGCGCTGGGACACGACCATGACAGGGGAAGTGTGCTGATTCCGCCGCCGAGGATTCCACCGGCGCCGCTCCGCGCCGTGCTGGTACGACGGGGAGGGCGGTCCAGCGGGCGTTCACTGACGGGCACGTTCTCCGGCATCGCCACGGTCACCGGACCGGTCGGCTCACGGCCTTCTTGACCAGGTCCCGGATGGCCGCCTCGCCCTCTTCGCCGAGCTCATCGGTCAGGGCGTAGGCGGTCGGCCACATGCCGCCCGCCTCGTCCAGGCCGGCCTCGGGGGTGAAACCGAAGGCCGAGTACCGCTCCTTGTCCGCCTGCCCGCTGCGGAAGAAGCACACCACCTTGCCGTCCCTGGCGTAGGCGGGCTGGCCGTACCACAGCTTCGGCGCCAGGTCGGGGGCCGCGGTGGTGACGGCCTCGTGCACGCGCGCGGCCAGTGCGCCGTCGGGGGCGGGCATGTCGGCGATCTTCTTCAGGACCGCGGCCGCGTCGGCGGCGGCCTTCTTCGCGCCCCGGCCGCCGCGCGCCTCCGCCTTCAGCTCCTCGGCGCGCGCCTTCAGCGAGGCGCGCTCCTGCTCGGAGAAGCCGGGGGCGCCCTTCGGGTCGTCACTCATGGTGCGTCACTCCTGGTCAGTCGCGTGGACAAGGTGTTCCCACGCTAGCCGCGGGCACACGGCGGGCACTTCTCGATTCCTGACCGCCTCCGGCTCCGCCGACACCGACGGCGCCGGAGGGCTCCCGGCGGTCCGGGGCGCCTTCACGCGCCGTCGGCGCTCCCCCTCCCGGGGTCCGGCTCCTCGCCGTCCGGCCTGTCGTGGCGGGTATAGATCGCCGACATCGTCCCCGCCGGGTCGAGCCTGGCCAGCAGGGCATCGCCGATGTCGGCGAGCTGGTCGACCTGTTCGTCGGTGAGCGTGTCGATCACGTTGTGCCGGACGGTGGCCACGTGCCCGGGCGCGGCCCGGCGCAGGGTGTCCCATCCGGTACGGGCCAGCCGGGCGTTCGTGGCCCGCCGGTCCTCCGGGCAGGGGAAGCGCTCCACCAGCTCCCGGCGCTCCATGCGGGTCACCACGTGCGACAGCCGGGGCAGGGTGGCGTTGGTGCGCGCCGCCAGCTCGGTCATGCGCAGGGTCCGCTCAGGGGCTTCGGAGAGCACCGCGAGCACGAAGTACTCGAACTCGGTGATGTCGGAGTCGCGGCGGAGCTGTGCGTCCAGTGCGCCGGGGAGCAGTTCCAGCACCGCCCGCAGCCGGATCCATGCGCGCAGCTGGCGCCGGTCGAGCCAGGGAGTGTCCACGGTCACATCCTCACGAGGAATGGTTGTAGCGACAAGTTCGCTGGGCATTATGATGGTTGTCGCGACAACCGATTCTGTCAGACGAGCACCCCCGCCCCGGCGGCCCCGCGCATCCCGGGCGCGTCGGCGGCGGGAACGCCGCACACCGCCCAGCCGCGAGCGGCCGCACCTTCGAGGAGTCCCCATGACCGCGTCCCGCACCACCTCGACCGCCGCCGCCGACGCCCGCATCCCGGCCGCGCACCCGTTCGCCGCCCACCTGCGCCGGGCGGCCGAACTCCAGGACGCCGAACCGCACCGGCCCTGGACCCCCGAGGACGGGCCCCTGCCCAGCCTCTACCTGTCCCACGGCGGAGGGCCGCTGCCCTTCCAGAGCCCCGAATGGCTCGCTCCCCTGCACGAATGGGCCCGCGCGCTGCCCCGGCCCAAGGCGATCCTGGTCGTCTCCGCGCACTGGGAGTCCGCGCCGCTGTCGCTCAGCGCCGACCGGCCCGACGAGCTGGTCTACGACTTCTCCGGGTTCGACCCGCTCTACCACGGCTTCCGCTACGACACCCCCGACGCCGGAGCCCTCGCCCGACAGGTCGCCGGGCTCATGCCCGACACCGAGCAGGTGCACCGGCACGCCCGGCGCGGCCTGGACCACGGGGCGTGGGTGCCGCTGAAGATCATGTACCCGGAGGCCGACGTCCCGGTCCTGCAGCTCAGCCTGCCCACCGAGGACCCGGACCGGCTGCTGGACATCGGCGGGCGGCTGCGCCCGCTGCGCGAGCAGGGCGTGCTGGTGGTCGGCTCGGGCCACATGACCCACGGCCTGCCCTACCTGACCCGGGAGATGTTCCAGGAGAACCTGGTGCCCGGCTGGTCGTCCGACTTCGACGCCTGGGCCGCCGACGCCCTGGCCCGGGGCGACGTCGCCGAGCTCGCCCGCTTCCGCACCACCGCCCCGGGCATGCCCTACGCCCACCCGACGGTGGAGCACTTCACCCCGCTGTTCGTGACCCTCGGCGCGGCCACCGACCCCGCCGCGCCGGTGACCACGACGCTCGACGGGTACGGGGTGGGCCTGTCCCGGCGCTCGTTCCAGGCCGCCTGAGCCCGGCGGGCGGCCTACTCGGACGCCGCGGCCCCCGGGTCGGGGGCCACCCGGTCGGGCCGGAACGCCGAGATGTCGGCCTCCGGCTCCTCTCCGACCGCCAGGGTCGCGGCCACCGCCCCCTGGTAGGGGCCGAACGTCAGGCCGTTGGCGCCCAGGCCCGTGGCCACCACCGCGCCCGGCAGCGCCCCGACCGGCCCGAGCAGCTGCAGGTCGTCCCGGCTGCCCGGCCGGAAGCCCACCCGTGTCTCCACCACCGTGGCCCCGCCCAGCGCCGGGACCGCGGACACCGCGTCGGACAGCCCCTGCAGGACGCCGTCGACGGTGGCGCGGTGGTCGAAGCCCGCCCACGGCTCGCGGGTGCCCGACAGGATCACCCGGTCGGGCGGCATGCCGAGCATGTACTGATCGGTGCCGGGGAAGCGCAGTACCGGCCAGTCGCGGGTGTGCGCGCCCGGAAGGGCGGTGTGCACGATCTGCCCGCGCACGGGGTACACGGGGACGTCCACGGCGAAGGGGCGCAACAGCTCGGCGGTCCAGGCCCCGGCAGCGATGACCACCGCGTCGGCCGCCAGCTCCTCCCCCGCCGCGCGCACCCCGCTCACCCTGCCGCCTGCGGCCACGAGTTCGGCCGCGCCCTTGAGGTAGCGCAGGCCGCGCTCCTCGGCGGCGGTGAACAGGGCGTCACGCACCATGGCCCCGTTGACGCGCGCCATGCCCTCGACGTGCACGCCCTCGAAGTCTTCGGGAAGAGGGGGGAACAGCTCCCGGGGTTCGCCGCGCTCCAGGCGGCGCACCCGCCCCACCCCCTCGTAGCCGGGCAGGTCGGCCAGGTCGGCGAGGACCTGGGCGTCGCGGTCGAGGACGAGGGGGTCGGTGCCCACCGACATCCCGCCCACCCTCCGGTAACCGGTGGCGCGCCCCCCGGCTTCGAGCGCGCGCATGAGGGCCGGGTAGTGGGCGGCGGCCCGCAGCGCGAACGCCTGATGCTGCGGGGCCTCCCACGGGAACGGCCAGGGGAAGACGACCCCGGCTCCGGCCGCGGTGGCCTGGCCCGGTCGGGCCGCGTCGACCAGGGTGGTGGACACGCCGCGCCGCACCAGGTGGTAGGCGGCGCTCGCTCCGACGATGCCCCCGCCGATCACGATGACGCTCATGGGCCAAGCCTGCCAAGCGCGCGCCCCCGGCACCAGGCAGCCCGCCGGTGGGGCCCAAGGCCCCACCGGCCGACGCGTTCTCAGCGGCCCTCCACCCCCGGGGGCCTCTCCCCCATGAGGGACAGCGGGTCGGCGAACCCGTAGCGCGCCGCCCCGCCCTTGTACGGGATCCACGCCTCGCCGTCGCCCCGCTCGGCGACGATCCGCTCGACCAGGTCGGCCACCGCCTCCGGCGGGATGACCGTGTCGGCCTTGCCGATCCGCTCGATGAAGTCCTGGATGCCGGCGGTCATCGGCGTATCCACGAATCCGGGGCAGACCGCGTTGAAGGTGACCGGGTCGTCCGGGAAGGTCCCCGCCAGCGAGCGCACGAGGCCGACGACGGCGTGCTTGGTGGCGGCGTAGACCTCCCCGTACGGCGTGCCGGTCAGCCCGGCGAGGCTGGAGGTGACGACCACCGACGCGCCTTCGCGGCGGCGCATGTGCGGCAGTGCGGCGTGCACGCCGTGGACCACACCGTCCAGGTTGACCGCGACGGCGGTGCGATAGGCCTCCAGGGAGAAGGGGACGCCCTGGTCCGCCAGCCCTTCGCTGGGGCCTGTCACCCCTGCGTTGAGGTGGAGCACGTCCAGGCCGCCGGTCTCCACGGCCGCGGCCACCGCCGCCTCCATGTCGGCGAACCGCGTGACGTCGGTGCGCACGAACCGCGCCCCGGTCTCGGCGGCCAGCGCGGAGCCCGCCTCTTCGGCGACGTCGGCGATCAGCACCCGGCCGCCGTCGGCCGCCGCGCGCCGGACCGTGGCGGCGCCGATGCCGCTCGCGCCGCCGGTGACCAGCACGGTCTTTCCGTTGAAGGCGCCCATGCCTTCCTCTCTTCGGTGTCGGTCGCTCGCAGGGGTCAGAAGACGCGCTTGGCGTACGGGAGGGAGCGCAGCGCCTGGGCCGCCGCCCAGCACACCGGGAGCGAGAGCGCGCCCAGGGCCGCGAACTTGGCCAGGGCCGGGGCCTGCCACCCGGACAGGAGCACCGCGATGCCGACGAGGACCGGGGCGTGCAGGAAGTAGACGGCGTAGGCGTTGGCGGACAGGAAGCGGGCGAAGGGGCCCTGGCGGTTGAAGAGGCGCTGGAACAGCCAGAGCAGGGACAGGATGATGCCCACCGCGAAGAGGCCCTCGTACACCGGGTCGACGAGCGCCTGCAGGCTCAGCGGGTCGACCTGCATGGGCGCGTCGATGCTCAGCGGGAGCAGTGCGCACCCGGCGGCGGCCATGGCCAGGCCGCTCCAGCCCGCGGCGTTGGGGATGCGGGCGAACCACCCGCGGCGGTAGGCGAGCACTCCGACGGCGAACATGAGCACGTACTGCGGCAGGAAGTAGGGGGTCGGCAGGCCGATCACCGGCCAGAAGCTCCCCACGGGCACGATGATGCGCCAGGCCCAGGTGGCGGCGATGAGCACGGCGGTGAACCCGGCGACGGCGGCGGGCCCGGGGAAGGCGCCGCTCGGGCGCGCTCCCGTGGCGCCGGAGCGGTCGGTGCCGGCCGCTTCGGGCGCCCGGCGTCCCCGCAGGCGCCGGATCAGCACGTAGGCCAGGCAGAACACGAGCAGCGTCTCGACGAACCACAGCGGGCCGGGGTCCCAGGAGAAGATGTAGAAGAGCCAGTAGGGCGCGTCGGCGGCGTACTCCTGGTAGATCTCCACCGTGGTGAGGGGCCGCAGGAACAGCGCGAAGAGCAGCAGCGGCACGCCCAGGCGCACGAGGCGCTCGCGCATGAAGCGCCTGCCGCCCTTGCGGTCGGCCGAGCCGGGGACGAACAGGC
This sequence comes from Nocardiopsis endophytica, assembly GCF_027706725.1. Taxonomy (GTDB): domain Bacteria; phylum Actinomycetota; class Actinomycetes; order Streptosporangiales; family Streptosporangiaceae; genus Nocardiopsis_A; species Nocardiopsis_A endophytica. Next base: position 94,004 of record NZ_JAQFWQ010000007.1, on the reverse strand, counting down.
CCGAGATGAGGAAGAACATCCCCATGAAGAAGGCCTGGTTCAGGATGACGAGCAGGTCGAGGGCGCGGCCGGTGGGGTCTTGGGCGGGCTCGGTGTGGTACCAGGCGGGGATGTTGCCGTAGGTGACCGCGCAGTGGTGCAGGACCACGAGCACGGTGAGCAGGATCCGCAGGTTGTCGATGTAGGCCAGGCGCCGCCCGTCCCCGGCGGTCGACACCGGCCGCGGGGCGGGGGCGGGACGGGTGGTCATATGGGGGGCTCCTCCCACCGGATGGACGACAAGCCAATTTTTTGGCCGCCTGGCCAGATTCTCGCACGATCGGACAGGATGCAATCCGGTATCGCCCTGAGACCACACCTCAGGGGACTCGGGGTGTGCGGCCGCGGGACACTCCGGGCGTCCGCTCCGCGAGGCGCAGACCAGCAACGACGGTCACAGCGGCGAGGGTGGGAGCCCTGACGCCGGCGCCGCCGGCCGCGCAGTGTGCGAGTGGTCACCCTGGCCGGATGCGGCGGGGGAACGGGGGCGTCCACTTCTCGAAGGTGAAACGGGGCGGCCGCCCGTTCGGGTCTGGAAAATGGGAATGCCCTCGCTGCGGAGGAGTCCCTAGGATCGGCGGCGGCCCGGGCTCCGGCCCGGTGCCACAACAGCGGAAACGGGCCTGTTTCCTCGGCGGAAGGGAGCGGAATGCGGGGAGGGGCGGGATGGCCGCGTCAAGGGCGCATCTGACCCGGGACGACCTCCGCGTGAAGATCGCGGTTCAGAAGGTGCGCCTGGCGGGTCGGGAATACCGGGTGATCCGCCCGGCCGGGCCGTTGCGGAACGGGGCCCTCTACACGACCCATCGCCATTACGAGATGTACGTGGACCGGGCGGACGGCAGGCGTATCGCGACCCTGTGGCTGCTCGCGGCCCGGTCGCCGCGATCGTTGGTCTACCTGCCGATGCGCACGTCCCCGCCCGTGTCCAGCGTCTACCAGGAGGACGAGGAGCAGCTCGACCTCGTGCTGGCGCCCCGAACGGTGCAGCTGCGCCCTTCCCGCTGGAAGCGGATCCGGGAGCGCCTCAATGCCGGGAACGCGCCGCGTGAACTGCGCACCGCGAGTGTGCCGGAGCGGGACGTCCCCGCCCCCGGGGCCGACCGCGTCATTCCGGACGATCCCAAGGAAGCGGGCAGGTTCCTCCTCCGCAGGGAGGTCCTGGCCGGGACGCTGCTGTTGACCGGCGGCAGCGAAGCCTTCCGGGAGGGCGCGAAAGAGATCCTCGCCGTCGCGAAGGACGGGCCGCCCCATGCCGCGACCAGGCATTACATTCCAGGCGCCTGCAATTACCACGTGTGCCGCCCCATCTACGACTGGGACGCGGACGACAGGTGGAGGCACTGGGAAGTGCTGCACGTGGAGTACTGCCCGCAGTGGGCGCGGTGACGGCGGCGGGGCGGCCCGCCCGCCGCCCCGCCGCCGTCCTCAGGCCCGCGTCGCCCTGTCGAACAGGTCGGCCAGCTCGCGGGCGTGCTCCTCCAGGTCGTGGTCGGGGTGGGCCGCCCAGTAGCCGAACATCGCGTCGATGGCCCCCTGCATCGTCACCGCCATCACCCTGCGGTCGAACACCCGGAAGTCCCCGCTGTCGTGGCCTTCCCGGAGCAGCCCCTCCAGGGCCGTATAGATGGGCTCGTTGCTCGCGAACCCGTACTCCGGCTCGCCCTCCGGGCTGCGCGCGCCCGTGAAGATGCCGCCGAGGGCCATGAGCTGCTCCCGGTTCGCGCGCATGTACTCGGCCACGGCGAGCACGTAGGTGCGCACCTTGGACGACGGGTCGGGCGCGGCGTCCAGCCGCGGCACCATGTGGTCGGCGATCCGGGTGTAGACGTGCACCACCACCTGGTGCATCAGCTCGTCCTTGCCCGCGAAGTGGTAGGAGATCACGCCCTTGCTGATGCCGGCGTGCCGGGCGATGCGGGCGAGCGACGCCGCGTCGTACCCGTGCTCGGCGATCACCGCGATCGCCGCCTGCACGATCTGCGCGCGCCGCGCCTCCTCGATGAAGGTGCGCTTCCTGTCCTGCTCGCCCGCGGCCTCCTGGCCGCCCGGCTCGGTTTCCGACCGCATGGCCGAGAATCTAGCAAGACGGGGTCCGGGCCGCTCACCCGGCTGTTCCCACTCGACTTCGGAAGTTTCTGAAAGGCGACTACCATGGTGGGTGTCGCCCATCGGACCGGAGGTCGCCTTGTCCGCCCAGAACGACCAGCGCCGTCAGGCCGAAGAGCTCGCCCTGATGCTCTCGGACTTCGGCATGCAGCGCATGTCGGCGCGGGTGATGGCGGCGTTCCTGTTCACCGAGAAGCCCTCGCTCACCCTGGGCGAGCTGGCCGAGGAGCTGGACGTCAGCCAGGGATCGGTCTCGGGGGCCCTGAAGATGCTGCACCACGTCGGCATGCTGGAGCGCGTGCCCGTGCCGGGCAGCCGCCGCGACCACCACCGGCTGCGCCGCGACGCCTGGGAACGGCTGTACAGCAGGCAGAACGAGGTCGTGCGCAAGATGATGGCCGCGGCCGAGGAGGGGATCGCCGCCACCGGCGAGGGCAGCCTGGCGCGCGAGCGGCTGCAGGAGATGTACGACTTCTACAACTTCATGTTCGACGAGCTGCCGCTGCTCTTCGACCGCTGGCGGGAGAAGCGCGACTCCCAGGGCTGACGCCCGCGCACCCGCCCCGGCGCCCGCCGGTGTCAGGGCGCGGTGAGCACCCAGGGGCCGTCGGCCGTCACCGCCACGGTGTTCTCGTGGTGCGCCGCGCGCGAGCCGTCGGCCGTGGCGATGGACCACCCGTCGGCCAGCAGGCGGCTCCCGTCCGAGCCGCCCTCGGTCAGCAGCGGCTCGATCGCCAGCACCAGGCCCTCGCGCAGTCGCGGCCCGCGCCCGGGGCGCCCGGTGTTGGCGAGGTGGGGGTCCTCGTGCATCTCGGTGCCGATGCCGTGCCCGCCCTGGTCCTCCAGGACGCCGAACCCCTCGGCCCGCGCCGTGCTCTCGATGGCGTGCGAGAGGTCGCTCAGGCGTGCGCCGGGCACCATGTGCTCCAGCGCGGCCTCGTAGGCCCGCTCCGTGGCCGCGATGAGGCGCCGCGCCCCGGGATCCCCGGGGCCGACGGTGAAGGTGCGGGCGGCGTCGCCGTGGTAGCCGTCGACGATCGCCCCGCAGTCGACGGACACGACGTCGCCCTCCTCGAGGGGGGTCGTCCCGGGGATGCCGTGGACCACGGTGTCGTTGACCGACACGCACAGGACCGCGGGGTAGGGCGCGTAGGCGGGCGAGGGCCGGTACCCGGTGAAGGAGGGGCGCGCGCCCGCGGCCGCGATGACGCCGGCGGCGGCCTCGTCCAGCTCCTTGGGTGTGGTGCCCGGGCGGGCGGCCTCCTGGGCGGCGGCGAGCGCGCGGGCGACCACGCGCCCGGCCTCGCGCATGCGCCGCAGTTCCTCGGGGCCCTTGATGGTGACCATTGCGGTGTCTCCGTCCAACACGTCGTATAGATCGACTGGTATTTTTATACCAGTCGATCTATACGCGCAATGGGTTATCGTTCGGGCATGGTCCGTACACCCCTGACCGAAGGCCAGCGCGACCGGGGCCGCGCGCTCGGCCAGATCCTTCGCGCGGCCCGGGCGCCCCGCACGGCGGCCGAGGTCGCGCACGACGCCGGGATCTCCATCGACACCCTGCGCAAGATCGAGCGCGGGGCCATCCCCAACCCGGCGTTCTTCACCATCGCCGCGCTGGCCAAGGCGCTGGGGATGGACATGAACGACCTCGCCGCCACCCTGGCCGCGGCCGAGGAGGCGCCCCCGGAGGAGGGGCGGGGGCTACAGGCCTCCTGACCCGGGCGCCCCGCACCCCGGGGTGCGCGCGGGCGGTTCAGTACAGCTTCTTGGCGTACTCCTCGCCGTAGTAGCGCTCCAGCTCCTCCAGGGGCGCGTCGGGGCGGTCGACCATCTTGGCGATGCGCGGGCGCGAGGGCACCTTGCCGCCCGCCTCCTCCCACGCCTCCGGCGACCACAGGTGCGACCGCAGGAACGCCTTGGCGCAGTGGTGGAAGACCGTGTCGATGTCCACCACCAGCGCCAGCAGCGGCCGGTGCCCCTTGACGACCATCTCGTCGAAGAACGGGGCGTCCCGCACCAGGCGTGCCCTGCCGTTGATGCGCAGCGTGTCCCCGCGCCCCGGAATGATCGACAGCAGCCCCACGTGGGGGTTGGACAGGACGTTGCGGTACCCGTCGACCCGCCGGTTGCCCGGGCGCTCGGGGATCGCGACGGTGCGGTCGTCCAGCACCTTGACGAAGCCGGGTGGGTCCCCCTTGGGGGAGACGTCGCAGTTGCCCTCCGCGTCGCTGGTGGCGACCAGGCAGAAGGGCGAGGCGGCCAGCCAGTCCCGGTCGACGTCCAGCAGGGCGGGACGCTCCTTGTCGCGCACGTGCGGCAGGGGCTCGGGAACGAGGTCTCGAAGCTCTTCCAGGGATGTGATCTCGGTGAACCGCTGCGTCGGTGTGGTCATCACGGCCTTCCCGGGTCGACGATCCGCGGGCGGGCGTCCGCCCGACTCCACGCCGATCCTAGGACCGTGCCCCTGAGCCGCCGCGGCCCGGCCCGCCCGCCCCTGCTGTCCGATTCCCGCCAGTCCCCCAAGGCCCCAGACGGCAGAATCGACACCATGAGCACGACCCGAACCGACACCGGCACTGCGCGCGCGGCGCGGGTGCACGCCCTCATCGACAGCCCGGTGGGGCCGCTGACCCTCGTCGCCCAGGACGGCGCGCTGGTCACCCTCTACATGAGCGACGAGACCCACCGGTCGGACCTGGGCGAGGAGGACCCCGGCGCCTTCGCCGACGCCGAGCGGCAGCTCCGCGAGTACTTCGCGGGTGAACGCACCGCCTTCGACCTTCCGCTGAGCCCGCACGGCACCGAGTTCCAGAAGAGCGTGTGGAGGGAGCTGGCGGCCATCCCCTACGGCGTCACCGCCACCTACGCCGAAGTCGCCGAACGCACCGGCCGCGCACCGTCGTCGGCCCGCGCGGTGGGCTCGGCGAACGGCGCCAACCCGATCGCCATCGTGGTGCCCTGCCACCGCGTGGTGGGCGCCAACGGCAGCCTGACGGGCTACGCGTGGGGGACCGACCGCAAGCGCTTCCTGCTCGACCTGGAACAAGGCACGCAGTGACCCCACACCGGGCCGGGCACGACGCCCCGGCCGACTGGCGCGACGACCGCGTAGGGGCCGCCCGGCGGGGACTCAACCCCACCGTCCTGCTGCGCATGCGCACCGGGTGGGCGGCGATCGGCGACACCCAGCACCTGCCGGGGTACTGCGTCCTCCTCCACGACGGCGCCGCCGACCACCTCACCGACCTGCCGCGCGCCGAGCGCGCGGAGTTCATGTTCGACTTGGCGCTGCTGGGGGAGGCGGTCGAACAGGTCTGCGGGGAGCGCGACCCCGCCTTCTCCCGGGCCAACTACGAGGTGCTCGGCAACTCCCTGCACCACCTGCACGGACACGTGCACGCCCGCTACTTCTGGGAGCCGGACCACCGCAGGAAGGGCCCCGTGTGGCTCTACGGCGCCGAGCGCCTCTCCACCGAGCACGCCCTCGGGCCGCAGCACGATGGGCTGCGTAGCGCGCTGACCACCGCCCTGACGGTGATCACGCAGGAGGCGTACGCCCCCGGTACTCCGGGGTCCGCATCACCCGGAGCACCGCCTCCTTGAGGGACTCCACGTTGTGGCGCTCCTCCAGCGCCTGGGTCGGGACCGCGTACCCGTCGTCGAGGATGGCGAGGAACAGGTGCTCGGTCCCGACCACCGGCCGCCCTGCATCGTCGGTGACACCGTGCTCCGCGGCGATCCGGCGCGCCCGTGCGACGGCCTGCTGGAGCCTCGGTGTGAATGCGGTGTCGCTCATGGGGCCACGCTAGGCACCGCGCGCCCCGCCTACGGTCGCCTCGGTGCCCTCTTGGTGCCCTCGCGCTTCACTCCGCCCTCGTGCCGCCCCGGAAAAACCACGTGCACTGCCGCCCGCCGGGCCGCTATGGTCGGGCCATGCACTTGCAGATCTACGGCTGATCGCGAAGCCGCCTGACGCGGGGCGCCCCACGCCGCCCCTTCCGGGCCTCTTCCGGAGCCATTCCCATCCCGTATGTCCGGCCTCCCGGCCGTGCCCTCGGCATGCCCGCAGACCGCCGGGACCCCGGACGCGACCGATCAGTCGTAGACCTGCATTGGAGTACCCGTGCACCGCAAGCGCCTTCACATCGCCATGGTCGGCATCCCGGCCATCAGCCACGTCATCCCGAGCCTGGAGGTCGTCCGCGAGCTCGCCCGGCGCGGCCACCGCGTCACCTACGCCAACGACCCGCGCATGGAGGAGCTGGTCACCGGGGCGGGCGCCGAGCTGGTCCCCTACACCAGCACCCTCCCGGTCGACGACCACTCCTGGCCCGAGGACCCCATCGCCGCCTCGGAGCTCTTCCTCGACGACGCCAAGGCGAACATGGCGGCCATCCGCGCCGCCTACGAGGACGACCGCCCCGACGTGTTCCTCTACGACATCGCGGGCTACCCGGCCCGCGTGCTCGCCGAGAACTGGGGCGTGCCCATCGTCCAGCTCTCCCCCACCTATGTGGCCTGGAAGGGCTACGAGGAGACGGTCGGGGAGCAGGTCAAGGCCCTGCCCGGGGCCGAGGAGTACCTGGAGCGCTTCGACGCCTGGCTCGCCGAGCAGGGGGTCGAGACGGACAGCGGCGACTTCGCCGGGAAACCGCGCCGCGCGCTGGCCCTCATCCCCCGCGCCATGCAGCCCTTCGCCGACACGGTCGACCCCGGCGTCGTCTCCTTCGTCGGCCCCTGCGTGGGCGAGCGGGCCGAGCAGGGCGAGTGGAGCCCGCCGCCCGGCGCGGAGGGCAAGCGCATCCTGCTGGTGTCCATGGGCAGCGCCTTCACCGAGCTGCCGGGCTTCTACCGGAAGTGCGTCGCCGCCTTCGGCGGTCTGCCCGACTGGCACGTCGTCCTGCAGATCGGCCAGAAGGTGCGTCCCGAGGAGCTGGGCGAGGTCCCGGACAACATCGAGGTGCGCTCGTGGGTGCCGCAGCTGGCCATCCTGCGGCAGGCCTCGGCGTTCGTCACGCACGCGGGGATGGGCGGCTCCAGCGAGGGGCTGGTCTGCGGTGTGCCGATGATCGCGGTGCCGCAGTTCGCCGACCAGTTCGGCAACGCCGACACCCTGCAGGCCCAGGGCGTGGCGCGGCGCATCGACACCGAGGACGCCACCGCCGACGCGCTGCGGTCGGCCCTGGAGGAGCTGACCTCCTCCGAGGAGGTGGCCGCCCGGCTGCGCGGGATCCGCGCCGAGCTGGAGACGCAGGGCGGCACCCGCGTCGCCGCCGACCTCATCGAGGCCGAGGCGGAGGCCGACCAGTACGGCCGGCGCGGCTGACCGCGCGCGTCCGACCGCACGGGGCGGCGCCGGGGTCCGTCCCCCGGTGCCGCCCCGCCCCCTTTCGCTCCGCGACGCGCCCGGCGGCTCCGGCTGCCGGGCGCCGTCGGCGCTCCCGGTTACGGTGGCCCCGGGCGGGACCGCGGTCAGGGGCGGTCCGTGGGCAACGGAGGCGCCGATGATCACCACGATCGACCTCGCCGTGCTGTACGTGCGCGACCAGGCCGCCACGGTCGACTTCTACACCCGCGTCCTGGGGTTTCACACCGTCAAGGACGCGGAGATGTGGCCGGGCGCCCGCTGGATCGAGATCGCCCCGCCCGGCGGGGGGCACGCGCATCACCGTGCACACCGCCTCGGAGTTCAACCGCTCCCCCGGTCAAGGCGCCTACCTCACCCTGGCCTGCGACGACGCCGCGGCCACCGCCCGCGAGCTGCGCGAGCGCGGGGCGACCGTCACCGAACCGGTGACCGAGCCCTGGGGCACCTACCTATGTGTCGCGAGAGTGCTACCGGCTTCAGCCGGTAGGTGAATCGCCCCACCACCCTCCCGTAACCGGCCCGGGGCGCTGCTGCTGCTGGATGTAGCGCTTGACCACGGCCAGCGGAGCACCACCGCACGATCCCGCGAAGTACGACCCCGACCAGAACCTCCCGTGCATGATGTTGCGGTTCACCTGGCAGGTGAACTCCCGCCGAAGATAACGAGAGCTAACACCCTTCAAGCTGTTCACCAGCTTCGAAAGGGCAATCTTCGGCGGGTAGTGCACCAGGAGGTGGACGTGGTCGCGCTCGCCGTTGAACCGCTTCAGCTCTGCACCGAAGTCGGTGCACACGTCGCGCATGATCTCCTCGCAGCGCGTCAGCATCTCGGGCGTGAACACCTCCCGCCGGTACTTCGTGACGAAAACCAAGTGAGCGTGAAGGTTGTAGGCAACGTGCGCACCCCGGCGTACGTCGGGGCTCTGTTCCCATCGCGGTGACATGAACCAATGCTACGATGCGCCTTGGACATGGGGAGGTGGCACGTGAAGCGCGAACGCGGCCACAAGGCGCGTCTGTACCCCGGCCCCGACCAGCTATCGGCGCTGGAAGGCCAGGGGCATGCGTCGCGTGCCATGTGGAACCTCCTCCACGACTGGTGGACCATGGCCAACGAGAACCGGCGGGTATCGCTGAAGGACGCCGACACGGCCATCCGCCAGGCCCGCAAGGACATCGGCTGGTTGTCCGACCTTCCAGCCCAAGCTGCCCAAGCGGTGCTGAAGACGTACTTCCGGGCATGGGTGAACTGCTGGGAAGGACGCGCCGAGGAACCGACGTTCAAGGCGCGGTCCCGCTCCCGGATGGCCATCGACGTCCCCCAGGGGCGCGACCTCGGCATCAGGAGGATCAGCCGCCGATGGGGCGTGGTGAAGGTTCCCAAGGCCGGTGTGATCCGGTTCCGGTGGACCAAAGACCTCCCGGTCGGCAAGCACGCCGACGTGGAGAACAGGGTGACCGGTGCCCGACTGGTGAAAGAGGCCGGCGGGTGGCATGTGGTGTTCCGCGTGCGCACCGAGGTGAAGGAACCGGCCCCGCATGTCGGCCCAGGGGTCGGTATCGACCGGGGAATCGCCGAACCGCTGGCGCTCTCAGACGGCAGCTTCCGCGAACACGTTCCCTGGCTGAGCCGGGGTGAGACGGAGCGCCTGCGCCGGTTGGAGAAGAAGAAGGAACGCCAGCGGCGTTCCCGCGAGCCGGGAGAGACGACCTCAAACCGGCTCAAGCGGACCTATGGCCAGATCGCAGGTGTGCGCGCGAGAGCCAAGCGACGCGCCCTGGATTGGCAGCACAAGACCACCACCGCACTCGCCGAGACCTTCGGCGTGATCGGGGTGGAACGCCTGAACATCACCAACATGACCAGGTCGGCCAAAGGGACCTTGGACAGCCCGGGTACCAGCGTCCGTCAGAAGGCCGGATTGAACCGGTCGATCAGCAAAGAGGCGTGGGGGCGAACGGTCACCCTGCTGGAGTACAAGCTGTCCGACCGGGGCGGCCACCTGGTCAAGGTGCCCGCCCCCGATACCTCGCGCCGTTGCTCGGTATGCGGGTTCATCACCCCGGGCAGCCGGGAGTCACAAGACCGGTTCGTGTGCAAGGCTCCCGGATGCGGGCACGCCGAGAACGCAGACACCAATGCCGCGCGCAACATCGGACACGCGGCAAAGCGGGAAGCGCCCCAGGATATTGCGGGTGCCAGGACGTGGAGCCTTCGGGGGGACCCGGGCGACGAAGCGTCAACCACCAGCGGCGGGCATGGCCCGTTGGCTGGATTCTCCCGCCTTTAGGCGGGAGAGGATGTCAACTGGACACGGCCATGCCCCTGGGGGTGATGGTGATCCTCGCCGCCTACACCCTGCGCGGGGCGGACTGGGGCGCGGCCTCCTCGCTCGTGCCCACCGTGCTGGCCCTGGCCGTGACCGTCGGGCTGCACCTGTGGCTGCGCAACGCCGTGACCAGCACTTTCGCGGGGACGGCGGTGTACGTCGCCCTGCTGGCGCTGGTGTTCTGAGGCGCCGTCCACCCGCGCAGGCGGCGTCCGCGCGCCGCCACAGCGCGCCTCCTCGGCGGCCGGGGGCGACGGAGAATACCGTCGGATGCGGGCGTGGCCCGGTGAAGGGCCGGCCCGCAGTGCAGCAGGCCGAGGAGGGGCACGTGGGTACCGTGGACGAGATCTCCTGCAGCGTGACCGTCGATGCGCCGCCCAAGAGCGTGTGGCGCCTGGTGACCTCCGCCGACGGGCTGCGCCGCTGGTTCGCCTTCGACGGCGCCGAGCTCGACCCGGTGCCGGGCGGCCCCACCGCCTTCACCTGGAAGGAGCACGGCACCTACCGGGGCGTGGTGGAGCGCGCCGACCCCGGCGAGGTCTTCGCCTTCCGGTGGTCCCTGGAGCCGGATGTGCCGCCCGAGCCGGGCCGCAGCACCCGCGTGGAGCTGAGGCTGCGCCCGGAGGAGGGCGGCGGGACGCGCGTGGAGCTGCGCGAGGGCGGCTTCGGCGCGTTGCAGGGGCCTGACGGGGTCCGGCACGACCACGCCGAGGAGAACGCGCGCGCGTGGAGGGTCGGCCTGGCCCTGCTGAAGGAGGCGGCGGAGGCCGACCGGCACACCTGAGGTGCGCGCCGCCCCCACGGCTTGACGTGCACGCCGACGGACCGGGTCCGGGGCAGGTAACCGAAGTCCAGCGCGCGGGTGGGCATGGTGACCACGCAGCCGTCGGCGTACCCGGCCGTGTCGGTGTCGGTGTCGGTTCCGGCGCGGATGCGGAACGGCGCCCCGAGGTTGACGGTGAGCAGCGCGGACGGCACCGGCGGCAGCGTCAGCCGGGCGTACGGGGGCTCCCCCTCCAGCTAGTAGAGGTCGTCGATCAGCCCGTCCAGCGGCGGTCGCGGCACTCTGGACACGTACGCCATTCCCACAGCATCGCCGACACGCCGCCGGTGGCGCGCGCCGGGACGGTCCGGCGGCTAGGCCCGGCGCTTGGGGACCTTGATCCGGTCCAGGTCCTGGGCCAGGACGATGGTGCCGTCGAAATGGGCGGCCGCCTCTTCGACGAACCTGGGCTCGTCGTCGACCTCGTAGCGCTCGGAGATGTGCGTGAGCACCAGCAGGCGCGCACAAGCCTCGGCGGCGATACGGCCCGCCTGCCCGGCGGTCAGGTGCCGGTAGTCCGAGGCGAGCTTCGCCTCGGAGTCCAGGTAGGTGGACTCGATGACGAGCATGTCGGCGTCCTCGGCCAGCCGGACGGCGTTGTCGCACACGCCGGTGTCCATCACGAACGCCATGGACTGGCCGGGGCGGGGGACCGAGCACTCCTCCAGCGTCACCCGGCGGCCGTCGGCGCCGGCCACCTGCCCCTCGCGCTGCAGGCGGCCGACGTCGGGGCCGGAGATGCCCAGGGCCGCCAGCCGTTCGGGCAGCATCCGCAGGCCGTCGGGCTCCTGGATGCGGTAGCCGAAGGCGGGCATGCGGTGGTCCAGAGGGAGCGCGGTGATCCTCAGGCCGTCGCCGTCGAGGGGGCAGGCACCGAGCCCGTCCACGGGCTGGGGGGTGATGACGTCGGTGTCGCCGAAGGCGGTGGCGTGGCGCAGCCGCTCCCAGTAGGTCTGGCCCGCGGCGGGGTAGGCGGCCCGCACGGTGTGCTCGACGCGGTCGCGGGCGATGCGCTGCACCACTCCGGGGACACCGAGGGAGTGGTCACCGTGGAAGTGGGTGATGCACAGGCGGGTGAGGTCGCTGGCGGCCAGCCCGGCGTAGCGCATCTGCCGCTGGGTGCCCTCTCCGGGGTCGAAGAGGATGCCGTGGTCGTCCCAGCGCAGGAAGTAGCCGTTGTGGTTGCGGCGCTTGGTGGGAACGGCGCTGGAGCTGCCGAGGACGACCAGTTCACGTACGGACATGGGGATGATCATTCCAGCACGGCCCGGGGCGGGCCACCGGGTTTCCGGCGGCCCGCCCCGGGCGCCGTGCGGGTCAGCAGCAGGAGCAGCCGTCCCCGCAGCCGCAGCCGTCGGCGCCGGTTCCGGGGGCGGCTTCGCCGGGGGCGACGGCGAGCGCCATGCCCCCGGCGGCGCAGCAGGCGTCGCCGCGCCAGGCCTCGACGCCTTCGCGCACGGCCACCGCGGCGATGACCAGCGCGACGACCGGGTCGGCCCAGGTCCAGCCGAGCACGGCGTTGGCCAGCAGGCCCACCAGCAGCGCGGCCGACAGGTAGGCGCAGAGCATGGTCTGCTTGGAGTCGGCCACCGCCGACGCCGAGCCCAGCTCGCGGCCGGTGCGGCGCTCGGCCAGCGACAGCAGGGGCATGACGGCCACGGACAGCGCGGCCAGGACGATGCCGACGGTGGAGGGCTCGGCCTCGGCGCCGGTGAAGGAGCGGAACGCCTCGAAGGTGACGTAGGCGGCCAGGGCGAAGAAGGAGACGGCGATCACGCGCAGGGCGCGGCGCTCGCGCGACTGGCGTACCGCGGGGTCGCCGGCGGAGAACTGCCAGGCCACGGCGAGCGCGGAGGAGACCTCCACGAGCGAGTCCAGGCCGAACCCGATGAGCGCCGCGGAGGAGGCGAGGGAGCCGGCGGTGATGGCGACGGCGGCCTCGACCAGGTTGTAGGCGATGGTCCCGGCCACGATCAGGCGGATGCGCCGGGTCAGCGTCTCGCGCCTGCGGTCGGGGGCGACGGTGCGGGCGGGCATCAGCAGCAGTCCTCCCCCTGTTCCGCGTCGAGGCAGCTCTTGTCGTTCTCCACGGCGATGACGGCCGAGCGCAGGTCGTCCAGGGCGTGGGCGAGCCGGGGGTCGGCGAGTTCGTAGCGCACCCGCCGCCCGGCGGGCACGGCGACGACAAGGCCGCAGTCGCGCAGGCAGGCGAGGTGGTTGGACAGGCGGGTACGGCTGACGCCGAGCACCTCGGCCAGGTCGGCCGGATGAGCGGGCGCGTCCCGCAGGGCGAGGAGGATGCGACAGCGGATCGGATCCGCCAACGCCCGCCCGAAACGGGCGAGGGCGTCGATGTCGGTGGCGATGCTCAGCATGCAGCCAACGATACAGGGATTCCTGGATTCACGAAACCATGGATTCATGCACTCATGGACGCTAGCTACCCCGAAGCCGCAGGAAGAAGAGGCCCACCGACGACGGAGCAGGCGCCTGCGGCGGCCGTCAGGTTCGGTAGGCGCCCCGCTCACGCGCCTCGGCCGTCCGGCGTGCGCATGGCCACCGTGATGAGCAGCGACGGCGGAAGTCGGGCGGTTCCCGGCGCTGCGTGCCGTCCGTCCGGCCGCTCGCGGTCCTGGCGGCAGACCTGGCCCCCGCTCAGGGGCCCCAGCCGGGTGGCGGGTCGGCGGAGTGTGAGCGGAATGGCGGCGACGAAGAGAGGTCGGCGGCCCTTACGGCGGCGCTGTCGGCCGTCCGGCGCGTGGGTGGTCGCCGCGGAGGGCGGCGACGGCGACAGCGGGGTGGTTCCCAGGCGCGGTCTGCCGGGCGGCGGACCCCTCGCGGTGCGGGTAGGCGGCGCGACGAGGAGGGCGGGCGCTCGCCCGCGTTCGTGGCGGCCGCCGGGTCGGCGCCCAGGCGGCACGTACCGGGCATATCGGACACCAGGAGAGGGGGTCGGGCATCCAGCGTCGTGGAATCGACGCTTTTCGGCAGATCAGGTGTCGGTTTCACCACTCAAGATGCCGCCGCTCCCCTCGGCGATGATCTCGACGAAGGTGCTGTCAAAACCGCCGGAATGACAGCACCTTCGTCGAGATCATCGCCAGGAAGGGCGCACCGGGCCGGCGGCCGCCACGAGCGCGGGTGACCACCCGCCCACCCGCTCGCCGCCGCCCGGACCGCGAGGAACCAGCCGGACGGCAAGCAGCGCCCGGGAAGCGCCCCGCTCACTCCGTCGCTGCCCTTCACGGTGACCGCCCGCACGCCCGGCGCCCGACAACGCTGCGGGAAGGGCCGCCTGCCTCCGTCGTCGCCGCCCTTCCCCCGGCACTCCGACGGCCCGCCGCCCGGCCAGGGGGCGTGAGCGGGGTACCCGCTGTCCCGCCTCCCCGCACCGTGAGGGACTTGCCGCCTGGCAAGCAGGGCCGGGGAAGCGCCCCGCTGTCGCCGTCGCCGCCATCAACGCCGACCGTGCACACGCGCCGCGCCCGACAACGGTGCTGGAAGGGCCGCCCGCCTCCGGCGTCGCCGCTCTCCACCCGCACCCGCCGGCCCGCCGCCCGGACGGGGCCCGCAACCGGGATACCTGCTCAGCCGGACCGCAAGCGGACTGCCGCCCAGCAGACAGGCCCGGGAAACCACCCCGCTCCCCCATCGCCGCTGATCGCCCTGTCCATGCCCACGCCGGACGGAGCGCGCGCTCGGGCTCATGCTCCTTCGTGCCCGGGTGGAGCCCCTTTCACGGGCGGTAGGACAGGTCCGCAGGGAGGGGGCGGCGGTTGGCGGCGTCGTCGGCCAGGCGGCGCAGGGCCGCGTACGCCGCGCCCATCGGGCCCGGGCCCATGCTGATCCTCGCCACCCCGGCCTCCGCGAGCTCGTCCAAGGACGGGCCGTCCGCCCCGGCCAGGACGCTGACCGGGCCCAGCTCGGCCACCAGGCGCTCCACCACGGGGACCGAGGCCGCCCCGAGCACGAAGACGCAGTCGGCGCCCGCGTCCAGGTAGGCGCGGCCCCGCCGGACCGCCTCCTCCACCGGCAGGCCGTGGGCGAGGGCGTCGGTGCGGGCGTTGACCACGACCGGCACTCCCGCCGCCTCGGCGGCCGCGCGCGCCGCGCGCAGGCGCTCGGCCTGCTCGTCCACCGGTCGCAGCGCCTCCGCGCCGCCGTCGTCCCCCAGGCCGTCCTCGATGTTGCACCCGACCGCACCGGCGGCGACCAGCCGCCCCAGGCTCTCGGCCACCCCGTCCGCGTCGGCGCCGTACCCGCGCTCCATGTCGACGGTGACCGGCAAGGACACCGCCCCGCAGACGCGCCGCACCACACCTTCCAGCTCCGCGAAGGGCAGGTTCTCGCCGTCGCGCACGCCGTAGGCCGCCGCGACCGAGTGGCTGGCCGTGGCCACCGCCTTGGCGCCCGGGGTCGCGGCGACCACGCGCGCGCTGGCCGCGTCCCAGGCGTTCACCAGCACCAGCGGGTCGCCGGGCCGGTGCAGCTCCCTCAAGCGCTCGGCCTTCTCGGATCGCGTCGGGTCATCGGGTGTCACATCGTTCAGCACGGGCCGACCCTATTACGTGTCCGCCGGGTCGCCGCGGTGCAGGAGGCAGAACTCGTTGCCCTCCGGGTCGGCCAGCACCGTCCAGGGCGCGTCGTCGGGCTGCCCCACCTGCACCAGGGTCGCCCCCAGGCCCACCAGCCGCTGCAGCTCCTCCTCCGCCGTACTGCCCGCCGAAGGGCGCAGGTCCAGATGGAGCCGGTTCTTGACCTGCTTGCGCTCCCCCGGCGGCACGGGCAGCACGACGATGCCGAAGTCGCTGAGGGGTGCGCCCTCCTCCGGGACGAGCCCGATGCCCTCCTCGGTGTCCACGGCCACCGGCCAGCCGAGCGCGCTGCTCCAGAATCCGGCCACGGCACGGGGGTCGACGGCGTCGATGGACAGGGCGCTGAATCGGATTCCCATGAGGCGAGCCTAGGACGCACTGGAGACGGTGGGCCGTCCCGTCCGCCTCTGGTGCGGTGGCATAGCCTCACGGCCATGGAACGTATGCGGCTGCTCGGCGCACTCGGCGCCGAATGCGGGCGGCTGGGCGAGGTCCTGGCCGCGCTGACCGAGCGCGAGGCGGCGGCTCCGACCCGGTGCGCCCCCTGGGACGTGGCCGCCCTGGCCGCGCACACCGTCGGCGCCCTGAGCCGGGTGCAGACCGCCTTGGGCGAGGAGCAGCCACCGCGCGCCGAGGTGTCCGCCGCGGGCTACTACGCGCCCGACGCGCGCTTCTCCCCCGAGGTGGACGCCGACCGGATCGACAGCGCCGTGCGTGCCGCCGCCCGCCACGGCGACGCCGCCGAGCCCGGCCGACGGCTGCGGGAGCTGTGGGCCGACCTGGAGCCCCGACTCAGGGCCGAACCGCAGGGGCGGGTCGTGCGCACCCGCCACGGCGACGCCATGGCCCTGGAGGACTTCCTCCTCACCCGCGTCCTCGAACTCGTCGTGCACGGAATCGACCTCGCCGACGCCCTCGGGCGCGAGCCCTGGACCTCGGCCGAAGGCGCCGGTGCGGTCGAACTCCTGCTGTTCGGCGAGGCCGGGCGGCCCGAGGGCATGGACGCCCTGTCGGCGGTGCGCGCCGCCACCGGGCGCAACCTGGAGGGCGGGCCGACGGCCGAGGATCTGAAGGACTCCGGCGTCCGCTTCCTCGCCCTGGGGTGATCCGGGGGCGGCTCCGAAGGGGGAGGGAGCCACGGCCCCCGCGCCTCGCTCACCGCCCTTCGGCCAGGAAGTCCGCCAGCACCGCGGTGAGCCGGGCCGGCGCGTCCTCCTGCACCAGGTGGCCGCTCTCCTCCAGGACGTGGAGCCGGCCCCGGGGCAGGCGTCCCGCCAGCTCCCGCCCGCGGTCGAGGGGGAGCCACCGGTCGCGGGCGCCCCACACCACGGCGGCCGGGATGTCGAGCTCCCCGAGCCGGTCCTCGTACTCGGCGGTGTGGCGCGGATCGGCCTGTGCCATCTGGCGGTAGAAGGCCGGTAGCCCCTGCTCCCCCAGCCAGGGGCGGGCGAGCACCTCCAGGGTGTCGCCCCGAAGCTCCTGGTCGGCCGCGTCGGCGATGTAGGCGCGCACCAGGGCCTCGTGCAGGTGTTCGGGCAGCTGCCGGAAGGTGTCGGTCTCCCGGTTGACCAGCCGGAAGAACGGGCTTCCCCACGGCCCGGCCGCCACCGCGTCGACCAGGGCGAGCCTTCCGAACACCTTGCCCGAGAGCAGCGCCGTGCGCAGGGCCACCGCGCCGCCGATGTCGTGGGCGACCACGGCCGGGCGGTCCAGGCCCCAGTGGTCCAGCAGCGAGGCGAACACCTCCTGGTGCCCGGCCAGCGACACGTCCTGGCCCTCGTAGCGGTCCGAGGCCCCGTAGCCCGGCAGGTCCCACACGTAGACGGTGTGCCGGGCGCTCAGTGCGTGTGCGACGTCCCGCCAGATGTAGGAGGAGAACGGCCAGCCGTGCACGAGGACCACCGGGGTCCCCTCGCCCATGCGGGCCCAGCGCACCTGCCCATTGGCCGAGTCGAAGGTCCGATCCAGCTTCCAGTCGATTCCCATGGCTCCTCCGTTACTGTCTTTGCGGGATTGACGGTAACACTAGCCGTTACCGCTACTCCCGTAAAGGGGGTAACCTCTTCGCCATGGCCTACAACCGCCCGCCCGCCCCGGACGACCTGCTGGTCATCGAGGAGTTCTGCAACTCGGCGCGCTTCCTCTACGGAGAGGACTCCCTGGCCTCCCTGGAGACCGCCCGCGCCTGGCTGCACGACCACGGGCACGTCCAGGCCGGGTGCGCCCTCGACAGCGACGCACTGGCCTTCCTCGTCCGGGTCAGGGAGACCGTGCGCGGGCACCTGGAAGGCGGCGCGGACGCCCACGCCCGGCTCAGCGAGCTGTCGGGCCTGCTGCTGACGCCCCCGCAGTGGGACGAGCAGGGGCGCGCGCACCTCCCCGCGTCCGCGGGCGGCCCCGTGCGCGCCGTGGCCGCCGAGGTCGTGTCCGCCCTGGCGCTGGGCGACTTCGCCGGGCGCAGCGCGCGCATGAAGGTGTGCCGGTCGCCGGAGTGCCGATGGGTCTACTACGACCGCTCGCCGGCCAACAACAGCAGCTGGTGCAGCATGGACATCTGCGGGGCGCGCCACAAGATGCGCTCCTACCGCGACCGCCGCACATCCCAGGGCTGAGCCCGCACCGCGACCCTGAGCTCCGGGCGCTGACCCCCCGGCTCTGAACCCGCAGGGCCCGGGACCGCACGTGATGCGCAGGGCGAGCGCGCAGGGCCGGTGCTACCGGTCCCCGCGTCGCTCCATCCGGGCGGCGAGGCCGTCAAGGACGCACTCCACCCCGAACTCCAGTGCCATATTCCGTCCGGGCGCCTGCGTGTCGGCCATGGCGGACCTGGCCTCGGGGAACCTGTCGCCGTGCTCTTCCAGGACCGGCCCCATCGCCCGGGCGATGGCCCCCTCGGGATCCTCACCGCCCGCGGCGCTCTGCAGGGCCTCCGTGCGCACGTGCCCTGCCAGCAGCACCACCGCATCGAGCCGCTCGGGCCCGCTCAGCCCCGTGTGCGCCAGGGCCGACAGCGCGGCCTCCAGCCACCCCAGCTCATTGGGGCCCATCACCCTGGCCCCCACGGCCGCCTGGGCCAGCCACGGGTGCGCCGTGAAGAGCGGCGCGACGGCCAGGGCCCACGCGCGCAGCCGGTCCCGCCACCCCTCGCCCTCCAAGGAGGCGGGGGGCGGGCCGAACGCCGCGTCGACCATCAGCGCGGTCAGGTCCTCCCGGCCGGACACGTAGCGGTACAGCGACATCTTCGTGTACCCGAGGTCGGCCGCCACACGCTGCATCGACAGCCCTTCCAGGCCCTCGGCGTCGGCCAGGGCGACCGCCGCCCGGGCGATGCGCTCCAAGGTCAGCCCGGGGCGCGGCCCCCGCGCGGGCGCGCGCCTGGCGCCCCACAGCAGCTCCGCCGCCCGCACCGGCCCCGGCCCGGGCGCGCCCGTCCCGGATGCGCCGCCCGCACCGTCCGCCATCGGCCCCTCCTCCGCGCTTGCCGAAACCGTGTCTACCAGATACTAATTGTGTCCATCAGAAACCGTATCCAACGGACACGATTAGCGTGCAAGAGAGGCCACCATGCGCATCCTCGTCCACGGCGCGGGCATCGCCGGTCCCGCCGCCGCCTTCTGGCTGACCCGCGCCGGCCACGAGGTCACCGTCGTCGAACGCGCCGCCGACCTGCGCACCGGCGGCCAGGCCGTCGACTTCAAAGGGTCGGTGCAGATCGACCTGCTCGCGCGCATGGGCCTGCTGGAGCGCCTGCGCGCCCTGCGCACCCCGCCCACCGACCTGGTGCTCGTCGACGCCTCCGGCGCCCACCGCGCCACCATCCCCCACTCCTTCATCGGCGGAGAGCTGGAGGTCCTCAGGGGCGACCTGAGCCGGGTCCTCTACGAGGCCACCCGCGACGCCTGCACCTACGTCTTCGGCGACACCCTCACCGCGCTCGACGACACCGGCGACGAGGTCGCCGCCACCTTCCAGCGCTCCCCCGCCCGCACCTTCGACCTGGCCATCGGCGCCGACGGCATCGGCTCGACCGTCCGCCGCCTGGCCTTCGGCCCCCGCGAACACCACGTGCGCCACCTGGGCTACCACTACGCCCTGGTCGACCTGCCCGCCGGACAGGTCCCCGAGACCCTGCACGAGGGCCGCCCCGTGGCGCTGATGTACAACGAGCCGGGCCGGATGGCCTCCATCGGCGGCCCGAAGGCGCCCCTGTTCCTCGTCTTCGCCTCCGAGCCCCTGCCCGAGCGCAGGGACCGGCACCACGACGCCAAGGTGATCGCCCGCGCCTACAGCGGAGCCGGGTGGCGCCTGCCCGAACTCCTGAAAGGCCTGCCCCAGGCCTCCTCCATCCACTTGGACGCCATCGCCCGCGTGGACATGAAGGGCTTCACCCGCGGCCGCGTCGCGCTGCTGGGGGACGCGGCCCAGGGCAACACCTTGGGCGGCTTCGGGTCGGGCCTGGCCCTGGTCGGGGCCTACGTCCTGGCCGGGGAGCTGGCCGCCGCCGGGGGCGACCACCGGACGGCGTTCGCGCGCTACGACCGGATCATGGACCGCTACAGCAAGGTGGCCCGCAAGGGCAACGCCGGACGCTTCCTCGCCCCCAGGAGCTCGGCCGGGATCCGGCTGCGCGCCGCGCTGTTCTCCTCCGAGGCCGCCAAGCGCGCGATGCTGCGCTTCATCGACGACGCCGCCTCCGACATCGCCCTGCCCGGCTACCCGGCCCTGACCTCACCCTGAACCGCGTCGCCGGGCTCAAGCGCCTGCATCGCCGCCCCGGCCAGGTGAGGGAGCGGGCGGTCGGTCGCCAGAGCGAGGAAGGCGTCGAGGGCGGCGCGGAGCGGCGGCCCGTCGCTCGCCGAGCGCAGGACCGCGGTGACGGTGCGGACCGGGGCGGGGCGCACGACCGGGATCGCCGTCAGGCCCGCGGGCATCAGCACCGAGCACAGCCCCGGGATCACCGTGACCCCCATGCCGGCCGAGACGAAGGCCATCGCCGTCGAGGGGTCGTGGGCCTGCAGGCGGAACGGCGGGCTGAACCCCGCCGCGTGGCACGCCTCGACGAGCCGGGCGCGGCACGGCCCGTCGGGAACGTCGCTGTCGATCCACGGCTCGGCGGCGAGGTCCGGCAGGTCGATGGAGGCGTCGCCCGCGCGCGGGTGGTCGCGCGGCAGGACCGCCAGATAGGGGTCCTCGCACAGGCGGTGGGCGCTGAACCCCGGACCCGGGTCGAACCGGTCGGTCTCCACGGCGATCTGCAGGTCGGCGCGGTCCTCCGCGGCCGGGGGCAGCGTCTCGCTGAGCCGCAGGTCCAGGCGCACGCCCGGGAAGGCCTCGGAGATGCCGCGCACCGCCGACGGCAGCCAGGCGGCGCCGGCGGAGGCGAAGTAGGCGATGGAGAGCCTTCCGGTGCGGCCCGCGCGCAGGTCCGCGACGCGGGACTCCGCCTCCCCGAGCCGGGCGAGGAGTGCGTCGGCCTCGGCGGCCAGCGCGACCCCGGCCGGAGTGGGGCGCAGGCCGCGGCCGGCCCGCTCGAACAGCGCCAGCCCGGTTTCGCGCTGGAGCGCGGTGATCTGCTGGCTGACCGCGGACGGCGTGTAGGCGAGGTTGGCGGCGGCGCCCTGGACCGACCCGCTCGCCACGACGGAGCGGAAGACCCGCAGGCGGTGGATGTCGAGCATGCCCCGACCATACAGCGGAACTGAATGGTCCGTAAGGATTATTCGCTGGTGCTTCACCGATGACCGGCGCCACGATGGCACCATGTCCGAATCACGCCAGACCGGTGGGGCCGAGCCCGCCACACCGCCCCCCATGGCCCCGTCATCCGCGGAACTCCGCCCCGCGCCCCGCCACGCAGCACTGCCCGTCCTCGCCGCGGGGGTCACCGTCACGCTGTGGGCGTCGGCGTTCGTCGGCATCCGCGCCGCCGGGCACGACTTCTCCCCGGGCGCGCTGGCACTGGGCCGGCTGCTGGCGGGCGCCGCCGCCCTCACCGCGATCGTCGGCGCCCACGCCGCGTGGACCCGCCGCCCGCCCCGGCTGCCGCGGGGCCGCGTGCTGGCCGGGGCGATCGCGTGGGGCGCGGCGTGGTTCGGCGCCTACAACCTGGTGCTCAACCAGGCGGAGCAGCACCTCGACGCCGGGACGACGGCCCTGCTGGTCAACACCGCCCCCGCCCTGGTCGCGCTCTTCGCCGGGCTGCTGCTCGGCGAAGGGTTCCCCAGGCGCCTGCTGATCGGGGTCGCGCTCGCCTTCGGCGGTGTCGCGCTCATCGCCTCGGGCACCTCCTCGGGGATGGGCGACGGGGCGGGCGTGGCGCTGGGCCTGATCGCCGCGCTGCTCTACGCGGCGAGCGCGACCGGCCAGAAGCGGCTGCTCGACCACGTGGACGCGCTGACGCTGACGTGGATCGGCTGCCTCGCGGGCGTGGTGGCTGCGCTGCCGTTCGCCCCGGAGCTGTTCCGACAGGCGGCCGCCGCACCGCCCTCCGCGACCCTCACGATGGTCTACCTGGGCGTGTTCCCCACCGCCGTCGCGTTCCTCACCTGGGGGTACGCCCTGACATACGTGACCGCGGGCCGCCTGGCGGCGTCCACCTACCTGTCGCCGCCGCTGGTGATCGCCATCTCCTGGCTGGCGCTCTCCGAGGCCCCGGTGCCGCTCGCCCTGGCAGGCGGCGTCGTCTGCCTGGTCGGAGTCGCGGTGGCGACGAGGCGCCGCCGAGCGCGCGCAGCCACCCCGGCGGCGGCCGCCGAGCGGACCGGCCACAGGGCCGCGGCGCCCCCAGAGCCCACGCCGGCGCGCGGCCACGAGTAGTACTTCGTCGAGTTCCTGATCTCCGGGCTCGCTTCCTCCGTCGTGGACAGGTGGACCTGGCCGCTGTGGAGGAACTTCGTGAGGACCTCGACGCGCTCGGCGCCGAGGTTTTCGCGTCCGTCCCCCGCAGGGACACCCGGGCCTGGGGCAACTGCCACCTGCGGCCAGGCCGCAGCGGCCGGATGCTCCAATCGGCCGATCGTTGCTCGCGACCACACTGGTCAATGACCTTCGCCGAGTTCCGCGTCGACGGCTTCGGATCCAGGCTGTGCGGTTCCGGCGCCACGGCGCGTGGTGACGGCGGCCGCGCAGCGCGCGATCGCGCCTGCGGCGACGAACGCGGTCGTGTAGCCCGATTCCGCGGGCGGCCGGGCGTGGTCGCTGATGATGCCACGATCACGGCGGCGAGCACGGAGCCGAGAGCGCCGCCGACGGTGCGCAGGATGGTGTTGATGCCGATGGCCGCTCCGGTCTGCTCCTGGCCCACGGCACCGACGACCAGACCGCCGAGCGAGGCGAAGGCGAGGCCGGTGACGATGACACGGCGGTGACCGAACTGGTCACCGAGCCGCCCCGCCGCCGTCGGACCGCCTCGCGCGGGCCCGCCGGAGCCTGCGTCCGACGAACACCACAGCGGCCGTCAATCCGGCCAGAACCCACATCAGCGCCCCTCCTCGGTGCCCGTCGTCGCCGCGGCCAGCTGCTGACGGGCCCACGCGAGGGCGGCGGCTTGGTCGTCCGTGGCCGTGGTCGGGCAGCCCCACAGCTTCGCGCCGGCCCCGATCGCCTTGGCGTTGGCCTGCTGCGTTTCGGCCGAGACGACGAATGCGAGCCCGGCGCACTGCGCTCGCAGTCCCGGGCGCAGGGTCTTGAGCAGCCGCACCCGCTCGCCGACTCCGGCCAACCTGCGCGGCCTGCCCTCCGGCATCCGGACCACGGCGGCGAAGGGCTCGCGGCGCTCCAGCGCGGCCGTGAGCACGTCACCGAGACGGTGGGCCCCGGCCGCGGGATCGAGTTCCGACACGTCAAGGACGACCAGCGGCCACTGCCTGAGCGCCGTGTCGGTGATTCGGCTCATCCTCACTCCTCCTCGATGGCAAGCAAGGCGAGCCTAACTTATTCAAGACCAGTGGTCACTAAATGGTCCGGCCGGCTTCGTAGACTGGCGTCCGTGAAGGCGAGAACCCCCAAGCCCGGCCGCCCCGCGCGGCTGAGCCGTGAGCGGATCGTCGAGACCGCGCTCAACTGCGACCTACGGACCGTGACCATGCGCGACATCGCGGAGCGGCTCGGCGTCTCCCACTCGGCGCTCTACCGCTGGGTCGGCAACCGCGACGAACTCCTCGACCTGGTCGGCGAGGTCGTCGTCGAGCGCATCCTCCCGACGGCCGAGCCGACGGCCGACACCTGGCGGCCGTGGCTGACGGACCTCGCCTGGCGGATGCACGACCAGTTCCTCGCCGTGCCCGGGTACGCGGCGCACGTGGCGCTGCCGCACCGGCACAACGCACAGGCGTTCGGACGGCTACGCAACCGCGTCGTCTCGGCGTTCAAGCTCGCCGGCGCCTCCGACGACCTCGCCGAGCAGAGTTGGTACATCTTCGGCCAAGGCGTCGTGCAGTGGCTGGGCGCCCGGCAGATGGGCCACGACCTCGGCCCGGACGCGCCCCGCTTCGACCTCTTCCTCGGCGTCCTCCTGCGCGGGCTGCCGGCGCGGGAGCCCGGTTCGTAGTTCTCCGACCAGGGCCACCTGGGAACCCTGCCCCAGAGCCCACGCCGACGCGCGACCACTGGACGGGTGACTCCGAACGTCCGCACCGGCCGCGGGCGTTCGGTCTCACTCGTCCAGCGCGCGCTCGCGGCGGCCGTCGCGCCGCCGCCGGAACTCCCCCGGCGTCAGCCCGAAGCGCTTGCGGAACGCCAGGTGGAACCCGACCGTCGACCCGTAGCCCACGCGCTCGGGCACCTTGCTCAAGGGGATGTCGCTCTCCCCCAACAGTCGCGCCGCCTCCTGCATGCGCCGCCCGAGCAGGTGCGCCCCCGGGGTCTCGCCCACCAGCCCTCTGAAGGCCGAGGCGAACGCCGACCGCGACATGCCCGCCTCGGCGGCCAGTGTCTCCAGGTTCCACGGCTCGGCGAAGCGCGTGTGCACCGCCAGCAGCGCGCGGGCGATCCCCGGGTGGCGCAGGGCCCGCAGCAGGGGCGAGGACACCCCCGCCTTCAATGCGGCCACCCGCAGCGCCAGCACGAACACGGTCTCGAAGGCGCGCAGCTCCACGAGCTCGGCCCCCGGAGCGCCTCTATCGGTGCCCGACGCCAGCCATTCCAGGGTCGCCTCCAGCAGGGGCTCGCCCGCCACCGCCACCGCGTCCAGCACCACCACGTCGGGAAGGGCCTGGTACAGCGGGGGCGCCGCCGCCTCGTCGTAGTGCAGCCCCCCGCACAGCAGACGCGCCGCCTCCCCGGGGCCGTCGATGCTGACCCGCCCGACCGTCCCGGGCCTCCGCCCGGGGAGCAGCGCGTCCAGCGGCACCGCGGCGCTCTGCGGCCGGTCGGCCACGACGTGCTCGCTTCCGTGCGGGAACACCGCCAGATCGCCCGGCCCGAGCGACAGCGGCGGGGCGCCGCCGGGCATGCTCACCACGCACGACCCCTCGCACATGTAGTGCACCACCGCGCACGGCTCGCGCCGCCCCTGCACGCTCCACGGCGCGCGCACCGACCAGTGGCTGGAGTAGACCCCGCGCAGGCGGACGGGCGCCAGCACGGCGCTGAGCAGGTCCTCCGAAGCGGGCGAATGGTCGGTCCCGACGGTGGCGTCTTTGGCTCTCATGGACGATCCTTCAACGGGATCGGACTCTCGTTCATCGACGGTACAGGGCGGCCCGGGCAGGCTGGAAGTCCCACGCGCGCCCCGGCCGCCGCCGGGACGCCCTTTCCGCGAGGACGAGGAGTCCGCCATGCACGCCGCCGTCGAGGAGATCACCGAGCTCCACCGCCACATCGAGGCCTGGCTCCGTGGGGAGGCCGATCCCGGGACGCTCGCGGACTTCCTCGGCATGCTCACTCCCGGGTTCCGGCTCCACGCGCCCGGCGGGGACGTCGTGGACGCCTCCGACCTGGAGAAGGGCTTCCCCTCGGCACACGGGAGCGCGCCGGGGCTGGTCCTGACCATCCGCGAGCCGTTCGTGGTGGCCGAGGGAGGCGGAGGGGACGGCGGTGTCGTCGTGGCCGCCTACGAGGAGCACCAGGAGTCCCCCAAGGAGCGCTCCGTGCGCCGCTGCACGGTGGTCTTCGTTCGCGATGCGTCGGCCCGCCACGGGCTGCGCTGGCACCACCTGCACGAGACCTGGATCGTCGCCCCCGAAGACGGGGACGCCCCGCCCCCAGGGGCAGGAGGCCTGAGAACCCGGGCGGCGGGTGGCTGCGGAGCCGAACGCGCGATGGTGTCCCGCTGAGGCCGCAATCGGCGAATCCGAGCGGATCCGGGCGGGTCCGGGGTTGCCTTGGAGTGTACTCCAGGGGCCAGCCTTCGGCCATGCGCTACACCACCATCGGAAGCGGGCAGGCCGCCCGCCGCGTGAGCTCCCTGTGCTTGGGCGCCCTGCCCTTCGGCACCACCGTCGACGAGGCGACGTCGTTCCGGCTGCTGGACCGCTTCGTCGAAGCCGGGGGCACCTTCGTGGACACATCCAACAACTACGCGTTCTGGGCGCCCGGCGGCCGGGGAGGCGAGAGCGAGTCCCTCCTCGGACGCTGGCGCGCCGCGCGCGGGATCGGCGACGAGGTCGTCGTGTGCACCAAGTCCGGCGCCCTGCCCAGCACGCCGGGCACCAGCTATGAGGACGGCTCGGACGGGCTGTCCCCCGCCGCCCTGGACACCGCCGCCGAGGCCAGCGCCCGCCGCCTGGGGACCGAGCGCCTGGACGTGCTCCTCGGGCACATCGAGGACCACCACACCCCCATCGAGAAGACCGCCGAGGCCTACGCCTCCCTGGCCGACCAGGACCGCATCGGCATCTGGGGACTGAGCAACCACACGCTGCCGCAGCTGGAGCGCGCGCGGGCCGCCGACACGGCCGCCGGCCGCCTGGGGGCGCAGGTGCTGCAGTACCGCTACAGCTATACGCGCCCGCGCCACTGGGACCCCATGGCCAACGGGCGGCAGGTGGCGGCCGATGACGGCATCCTGGAGTTCGTCCGGCGCGGCTCCCCGGTGTCCGGGCAGCCGGTGCTGATGGCCTACTCCCCGCTGCTCAACGGCTCCTACACCCGTCAGGACCGGCCCCTGCCCGAGGTCTACGACCACGCGGGGACGCACCGGCGCCTGGCGGCCCTGGACGAGGTGACAGCGCGCACCGGTGCCACCCGCAACCAGGTGGTGCTGGCCTGGCTGATGGCGCACGACGTTCCGGTCGTGCCGGTGTTCGGCGCCAGTACGACCGGCCAGCTGGAGGAGGCGCTGGAGTCGGCCGACCTGGAGCTGGCGCCGCAGGACCGCGAGGTCCTCGACGCGGCCGACCCTTCCCCGGACGTCTGAGGGCAGGGGCCGCCGGCTCCCTGGCCGTGCCCGGTGTGCCGCGACGCGGTGCACCGGGCTGCGGCCGCTTCACCGGACGGGCCGACCGAGCCGAGCCCCGAGGGCCTCGGCGACCGGGCGGCCGCCGGATCCGGCCGTCCCTTTTGTCGGGGAAGTGCGCTCCGTGTTCACGATCGTGCTGCTCAGTGACGGGGTTGTGATGTGTACGCGGCCGCAGAACCGGTATAAACCCCCCATTCCGTGCCCCCGACTCGTGGAAGGACACCGATGTCCCCACAGAGCGAGCGCCGCTCCCTCTGGCGCAGCTACCTGGAGTTTCCCCTGATCTGGAAACTCGCCATCGCCCTGGTCGCCGGCCTGGCCGCCGGACTGGCCCTCAACGCGCTCGGCGGCGCCGCGTGGGCCGGCCCCGTCCGCCAGGTCCTGGAGGTCCTGGGGCAGATCTTCCTGCGGCTGCTGCAGATGCTGGTGTTCCCGCTGATCATCAGCACCCTCATCGCCGGCGTCTCCTCGGTCACCCCCCAGCGCCTGGGGCGCATCGGCTTCAAGGTGTTCCTGTTCTACCTGGTCACCTCGGCGTTCGCGATCACCGTCGGCCTGCTCCTGGCGCTGGCGGTGTCCCCGGGCGCGGGGCTGAGCATGCCCGGCGACGGGGAGGAGGCCGCCGAGCGGCCCCCGCTGTCGGAGACGCTGCTCAACATCGTCCCCGAGAACCCCTTCCAGGCGCTGGTCGACGGCAACGTCCTGGCCATCATGCTGGTGGCCATCGTCTTCGGGCTCGCGCTGACCTTCATGACCGGCAGCGACGACGAGCGCGTGCGCGGCCTGGGGCTGTTCCTGCGGCGCGGCGTGGACGGCGCGGTCGAGCTGGTCTTCCTGGTCATCCGCGGCGTCCTGCAGTACGCCCCGGTCGGCGTCTTCGCGCTCATCGCGGGCGTCATGGCCGACACCGGTGTGGCGGCGATCCTGCCGCTGGCCAAGCTCACCGGCGTCGTCTACCTCGCCATCGCCCTGCAGATCGGCATCTACGTCCTGCTGCTGCTGGCCTTCCGCGCCAACGTGGGCCGGTTCTTCGCCGCCGCCAAGGACCCCATGGTCACCGCGTTCGTCACCCGCTCCTCCAGCGGCACCCTCCCGGTCTCCAGCCGGGCCGCCGAGAGGATGGGCGTGCACGAGGGCGTCTACGGCTTCAGCCTGCCCCTGGGCGCGACCATCAACATGGACGGCACCGCCATCTACGTGGGCGCGGCGACCGTGTTCGTCGCCAACATCGCCGGGGTCGACCTGACCATCGGCCAGATCCTGACCGTGGTGGCGGTGGGCGTGCTCGCCTCGGTGGGCACCGCCGGGGTGCCCGGTGCCGGTCTGATCATGCTGTCCATGACGGTGACCTCCACCGGGCTGCCCATGGCGCCCGTGGCCCTGGTCGCCGGGATCGACGCGATCCTCGACATGGCCCGCACCATGTGCAACGTCACCGGCGACCTGACCGGTACCCGCATCATCGCCGGCACCGAGAAGGGCATGCTCAAGGACCCCGACGCACCGCCGGAGCCGCAGGACGCGGCCGAGGAGGGCGAGGCCGGCGCCCGGCCCGGCGACGGGCAGGGCGGGACGCCCGAGCCGAAAGGGGCGTCCGCCTCCGAGGCGGGCGGATCGGCCGAAGGCGCCGACAAGGGCGGGACCGCCTGACCCCCGCCGTGTGACACGACCGCGGCCCCGGCATCGCGCCGGGGCCGCGGTCGTGGGTGGAGCCCACCGGCGGCGTCGCGCGCCTCTTGCGCGGCCCAAGGGCGCTCGGCGACCACACCTTCGGCGCGGACAGGGTTCCGGCGCCGGGGCCGGGCCGGGCTCCCCGTCACTGAGCCGCCGTCAGCCCCGATCAGTCCGTGTCAGTCCGCGCCGGTCCGCGCCGGTCCGCGCCGGTCGGCGGCGACGAGGGACGAGGCCGGTGGGCGCGGACGTCCACAGGGCGCCCGTCGGGGTCGCGGACCGTCATCGTCCACTGCGTGGGAAGGGTCTCGATCCGCCCGACCGGCCATCCGGCCTCCGAGAGCCGATCGCGGAGTTCGCGCAGCCGCGCATGCGTCCCCACGCGCAGCCCCCAGCCCGCCCTGCCCAGGGGATCGAGCGCGGTGGCGGGTGCGGCGGCCTCGACGATCATCAGGTGGTCGTCCCCGCCGACATCGAGGACCGCGACGCGGGGGTCGGACGGGGTCGCAGCGCGTTCGAATGCCCGCCCCGCTCCGAGGAGATCCGTGTAGAAGGCCACGAGACGGTCGACGTCGGTCGTGGACAGGGTCAGATGGTTGATTCCGAAGAGGTCGGCCATGGTGGCCCGACCCTATGGGGCCCCGGGCCGCGGGGCCAGGGGCGAGGGGGTCACAGCTCCTTGGCGAGCTCGACGAACTCCAGGTCGTCGCGGAGCGGGATGCCGAAGCGCTCGTCACCGTAGGGGAAGGGGGCGCTCTTGCCGGTCAGGGCGTAGCCGCAGCGCTCGTACCAGGCGATGAGCGCCTCGCGCTGGCGGATCACCAGCATGGTCATCCGCCGGGCACTCCACTCCCGGACGGCCTGGCGCTCGGCCTCGGTGAGGACCGCGCGGCCGAGCCCGCGCCCCTGGGCGAGGGGACTGACCGAGAACATGCCGAAGTAGGCGTCGCCCCCGTGGTCGCCGCGCAGCTCGCAGCAGGCCAGGAGGTCATCGGAGGCGGCGTCCTCGGCCAGGATCACGAGCGTGTCGGGGGAGGCGATCAGCTCGCCCACGTTCTCGGCGTCCACCCGCTGGCCGTCGAGGAGGTCGGCCTCGGTGGTCCAGCCCTTCTTGGCCTCTTCGCCCCGGTAGGCGGAGTTGACCAGGTCCACCACGGCCTTGACATCATCGTCGGCGGCCTGGCGGAGTCGCGCCCCGGCGACGGGCTCACTGAATCGGATGCCTTCGCGCATGTTCCCCCCAGACGTCCTCGGCGGCGGCCCCGCCGCAAATCGGGAGCGACCGGGGCGACCTGACAGGCCACAATGCTATGCCCGCCCGGGAGACGGCCGTGACGGCGGTGGGCGCCGCACCGGAACCGCGGTGGCGGGCGGCCGGGTGGCCGTCAGTCCCTCATGGAGCGGCCTGTGCGCATCGACCGCCTCGGCCAGCGAGGGCCCTGTGATGTAGGCGGTGGCCATCCACGGCCGGTGCGCATCGGCGTCGGCGTCGACCACCTCGGCGGTGAAGAAGCCCGTCACCTTGCGGGCCGCCCCGACCTCGCGTGCGAAACGGCGCCGGAACCCGGCGTCCTGGGGCAGTTCCGGCCGGATCATCTTGACCGCGACGGGGTGGCCGCCCGGGGAGCGCGCCAGGAACACCCGCCCCATGCCGCCGGCCCCGAGGTGGGCCTCCAACCGTTACCTGCTCGCGCTGCGCGGGTCGTCGCCCGCTGGCTCCTCCACCCGGCCTCCCGCCGTTCACGCGCCGTTCCCGTCCGGTCCACGGGCGCCGGGGCCCAGGTCTGCCACCTTCGAACCGGCCGGGTGCGGGGGCGTCCCGCCTCCGTGCAAGGGAGTTGAACGATAGCCCGAAGGGGCGTTCGGCGATAGCGCGCCCCCCGATGCGGTGGGGGCGGGACGAAAGCGCCACCGGCGAACGCTCGGTGCAGGCGGAGGCCTGTGCCCGCCGCGTCGGGGGCGCCCCGCACGGCCGTGCGGTAGAGTCGCTCCATATCGGGACCCGATATCGGAGTCCGATATCCCGCCCCTCGCCTCGCGGAGGAGGACCATGACCACGCCGCCGCCCCCTCCGGAGCCCCGTGAGACAGGACCTGTGAGCACCCGCGGCACCGTCCGGGAGGTCTTCGGGGCCTTCCTCGGGCTGGGACTGACCTCTTTCGGCGGGCCGGTGGCGCACCTGGGCTACTTCCACGACGCCTTCGTGGTGCGGCGCCGCTGGCTGGGCGAGCGCGAGTACACCGACCTGGTGGCCCTGTGCCAGTTCCTCCCCGGCCCCGCCTCCAGCCAGGTCGGCATGGCCCTGGGGCTGCGCCGCGCCGGGTACGCCGGGATGGCCGCCGCCTGGGTCGCCTTCACCCTGCCCTCGGCGGCGCTCATGGCCGCCTTCGCCCTGGGCGCCCAGGCGCTCGCGCCCGACCCGGGGGCGGGGTGGCTCCTCGGCCTCAAGGCGGCCGCCGTCGCGGTCGTCGCCCACGCGCTGTCGGGCATGGCCGCCAAACTCGCCACCGGGGTGCGCCGCGCCTCGGTCGCCCTGGGCGCCATGCTCCTCGTCCTGCTGCTGCCCTCGTCCCTGAGCCAGGTGGCGGCCATCGCCGCCGGGGCCGCCGCCGGGCTGCTCCTGCTGCGCGAGCCCTCCGGCTTGGACGGGACGGGCCGAGCAGACCCGGAGGAAGAGGAGGCCGGGACGGACGCCGGGAGCGGTGGGCCCGCGCCGGGCGCTACCCCGGTGCGGCGCCGCACCGCCGTAGGGTTCCTGGCCGCCTTCGCCGTCCTCCTGGCCGCGCTGCCCGCCCTGGCGGCGCTGTTCCCCTCCACCGCGCTCATGCTCGCCGACGGCTTCTACCGCGCCGGGGCCCTGGTGTTCGGCGGCGGGCACGTGGTCCTGCCGTTGCTGGAGTCCGAGGTCGTCGGCTCCGGCGCGGTCGACCGGGAGTCCTTCCTTGCGGGCTACGGCGCCGCGCAGGCCGTCCCCGGGCCGCTGTTCACATTCGCCGCCTACCTGGGCGCGCTGATCCCCGTCGCCGGGAGCCCCCTGCTGGGTGCGGCGGTGGCGCTGTTCGCGGTGTTCGCCCCCTCGACGCTGCTGGTGGCCGGGGCGCTGCCGTTCTGGGACCGGCTGCGCGCCGACCCCCGCGCCCGCGCCGCCGTGGCCGGGGCGGGCGCCGCGGTGGTGGGCATCCTCGCCGCGGCGCTGTACGACCCGGTGTTCACCGAAGGGGTGACCTCCGCGGCGACGATGGCGGTCGCGGCGGCGGCGTTCGTCGCCCTCGCGGTGTGGCGCGCCCCTGCCTGGGCTGTGGTGGTGGCGGCCGGGGCGGCGGGCCTCCTCCTGCTCTAGGGCGTGCTTCTCCGAGGCCTTTTTCTTGGAGGACTTTCGATCGGCGAGCGGCTGTCGCCCCCACTGCGCGGGCCTCGCCAGGTCGGCGCGGCGGGGGCCCGGGCTCCGTTCGCAGGACGGGGCGCGACGTTCATCCTGGTCGGCTGCTCGAGCGTTCCCGCGCAGCGAGCGCCGTTCGGCCCCCGCCGCGCGATGATCGCGAAGCGGCGCAGTAGGGGCGTGGCCGCGAGCCGAGAACGATCCGAGAGGCACGCCCTGGGGCGCCGGTCCGCCTACCCGGGGCCGGCGCACAGCTGGGAGGTCAAGGTGGCCAGGGCCCACTCCTCCCACCGCTCCGGCGACCAGCCGCGGTCGCGCACCAGCACCAGGTAGAGCTCGGGGCTGAGCAGGCCGTACATCACGTCCGCCGCCGTTTCGGCGTCGAGGCCGGGGCGGACGTCCGGCTTGCCGACCAGGGCTTCGGCGGCCGCGAACAGCACGGTGTAGCGCGGGTCGCGGTCGCGCGGCCACTGCGCGGCGATCTCGGGGTCGGTGGCCGCCGCGGTCGCGATCAGCGGCACGATCGGGGCGACCCGGCCCATGATCTCGCGGGTGCCGCGCAGGTGCGCGCGCAGCTGCCCGGCCGCGGTGGGCTCGGCGCACATCGAGCGGAACCACTCGCGGTCCATCGTGGCCACGGGCTCGGTGTCCCCGGCGATGGACGTGTCGACGACGTCCTTGAACAGCGTGCGCTTGTTCCGGAAGACGAAGTAGACGGTCTGGACGGCCACGCCCGCCCGGTCCGCGACCTCCTGCAGGCTCGTCGCCCCGTACCCCTGCGCGATGAAGAGCTCGCGCGCCGCCGCGATGACCTTCTCGCGGGTGCGGCGCGACCGCTCGGCGCGCTTGTCCGGCCCCTTGACTCCATCCATGATCTGAGTCTAACTCTAGAGTGCAACTCTAATAAGGAGGAGCCATGACCCGGAACACCCCTCACCGGCCCGACCAGGAAGAGGCGGCCGTCCGCCGCGCGCTGCAGGACTTCTACGACGCGGGCAGGCCGCCGTGGGACACCGGAGTGACACCGCCCGAGCTGGTCGCCCTGGTCGAGGGGGACGGCGCGCCGCCGCCCGGCCGCGCCCTCGAACTCGGCTGCGGCACCGGGACCAACGCCGTCTACCTCGCCCGCCACGGCTGGGAGGTGACCGCCTTGGACCTGGTCTCCGACGCCGTCGATGCGGCCAGGGAGAAGGCCGAGGCCGCCGGGACGCCGATCCGGCTTCTGTACGGCGACGCGACCCGCCTCGACGAGCTGGACGCGCCCGGCCCCTTCGACCTGTTCTTCGACCTGAGCTGCTACTGCGGGATCCCGCTGCACCGCCGCGACGCCTACGCCGACGGGCTCACCCGCCGCGCCGCCCCCGGGGCGCTGCTGCTGATGTTCGGGTTCGGCCCCGGAGGGCTGGACGGGCCCTACGCGGGCTTCGCCCCCGCGTCGTGGGCGGAGGGCATCACGGCCGACGAGCTGCGCGCACGGTTCGCCGGGTGGGAGATGGTCGACGTCACGCCGGGCACCAACGAGGTGCCCACCTTCTGGTTCACGCTGCGCCGCGACGCCTAGAGGACCGGCCCGACGCCTTCGCCGGGCCCCACGGCGGCCGCGCCCCGGCTCATTCCGGGACCTCGGCCCCCAGCACCTCGCGTGCCAGCTCGCGCAGGGCGGCGCGGTCCTCGGCCAGGACCCGCCGCCCCTGCTCGGTCGCGGCGTACACGCGCCGGGTGCGCCCCTCCACCACGCGCTGCTCGGACACCAGCAGCCCGTCGGCCTCGAGGCGGTGCAGCGTCGGGTACAGGGTCCCCGGGCTGATGTCGTAGCCGTGCGCGGCCAGCTCCCGCGTCATCCAGGCGCCGTGGATCTCCCCCTCGGCGGCGTGGTGCAGGATGTGCAGCCGCACCGCCCCCCGGATGAAGTCGCGCATCCCTCGCCTCCTCGCCCACGGGTCTGCCCGCACCCTATGTCACGGAGCCGATATCGGGCGCCGATACCCGCCCGCACGCTACCGCTCTTCCGGAGCGCCCCCTCCGCCTCCCTGGGGGCCGTACAGGGCGGCCAGCTCCGCGGCCCCCTCGGCGATCACCTCGCGCGCGCTGTGCGGCGCCGACACCCGCACATCGGCGCCGAACTGCAACAGCTGGCGGGCGGCCCGCGCCTCCGGGTAGGCCAGCACCGCCCCGCACCACTCGGCGCCCGCTTCCGGCTCGGGCGGCTCCTCCAGGAAAGGGCCGACGATGCGGGTGAACAGCGCCGCCTTGGACGCGCGCACGCGGACGTGCACCCTCACCCCCTCGGGGCGGCGCTCCACCTGCCCGCGCAGCTCCTCCCACACCGCCACCGGATCCTGCCCCGGGCGCCTGCGCACCGGCTCGTCGAGCTCCTGGGCCCACAGCACGCGGTCGGCACGGAACAGGCGCGGCTCCCCCGCCACGTCGGCCACCAGGTACCAGACCCCGGCCTTGGCCACCAGCGCGTAGGGGTCGGCGGTGTACTCGGCCTCGCGCCCGCCGCCGTGCCGGTAGCCCAGGAGCAGCCGCCGGTCGCCGAAGAGCGCCCCCTTCAGCACGCCCAGGTCGGCGTCGGCCCGCGGGCCGCTGCGCCAGCGCTCGGCCTCGACGATGATGCGCCTGCTCATCTGCTCGGCGGCGGGCCGGTGCGGCGCCGGGAGGGCCGCCATGACCTTGCGCAGCGCCGACCCCAGCGCCCCGTCCAGCCCCAGGGCGCCGTGCGCGCCGCCGGAGGCCAGCACGAACAGGGCCTGGGCCTCGGGGGCGGTCAGCCCGCTCACGTCGGTGCGGAACCCCGGCAGCAGCGCGATGCCGCCGCGCCGCCCGCGCTCGGCATAGACCGGCACCCCGGCGGCCGAGAGCGCCTCGACGTCGCGGTGGACCGTGCGCACCGACACCTCCAGGCGCTCGGCCAGCTCGCCGGCGGTCACACGGGAGCGGGTCTGCAACAGCAGCAGGATCGAAAGCAGCCGGTCGGACTTCATTCCTCCATGGTGGCCGAAAAACATGACGGCAAGTGTCAAGTTTTGCCGGGATGCTCCCCATGGCAGCCGGCCCCGCAGGCGGGGACCGGACAGGATCCACGAAGGGACGGGGAAATGAGCGGGACGACCACCATCACCGGCGCGCCGGCCGGGGACGTGCGGGCGCTGGCCGCCGCGGTGCGCGGACCGGTACTACTGGCCGGGGACGAGGGCTTCGACACCGAGTGCGCCAACTTCCAGACCTCGGTGCCGCACCGGCCCCGCGTGGCCGTAGGGGCGGCGCACGAAGAGGACGTGCGCCTGGCCGTGGCCTTCGCCGCCGAGCACGGGATGAAGGCGGCCGTGCAGGGCACCGGCCACGGCCCGGGCGTCCCCGCCGGCGGCGGCCTGCTCGTCACCACGCGCCGCATGGACCAGGTGAGCATCGACCCGCACCGGCGCACCGCCCGCATCCAGGCGGGCGCGCGCTGGGGCGCGGTGGCCAGGGCGGCGGGCGAGCACGGCCTGGCCGCGCTCAGCGGGTCGGCCCCGCACGTGGGCGCGGTGGGCTACCTGCTGGGCGGAGGGCTGCCGCTGCTGGGGCGCACCTTCGGGTGGGCGGCCGACCGGGTGCGGTCGGTGCGGGCCGTCACCGCCGACGGGCGCCTGCGCACACTCACCCCTGAGGACGACCCGGACCTGCTGCGAGGGCTGCTGGGCGGGCGCGGCGGCCTGGCGGCCGTGACCGAGGTGGAGACCGGGCTGGTGGAGCTGGAGCGCATCTTCGGCGGCGGGTTCTACGTCGACGCCGCCGACCCGGCCGCGGCCTACGGCGCCTACACCGACTGGACGCACGGCCTGCCGCCCGAGATGAACTCCTCGGCCGCCGTGATCCCCGTCCCGGACACGCCCGGGGTGCCCGAGGCGATCGCCGGGCGCACCATCATGCACGTGCGCATCGCCTACACCGGGCGGGCCGAGCGGGGGCGGGAGCTGGTGGACCGCCTCGACGCCGGGCCGGTGCTGATGGGCGGGCTGCGGGAGATGCCCGCGAGCGAGTCCGGCAGCGTGCACGCCGAGCCGGACGCGCCGGTGGCCTGGTTCGGGGACACGCGTGTGGTGCGGAACCTGCCGGGAGAGGCACTGGGCGTCCTGGGCCGCGCCGTCGAGCCGGGGCCGGGCGGGCCGGTGATCACCGAGGTGCGGCACATGGGAGGTGCGCTGGAGGGGCCGGGGCAGGCGATGGTGGGCCACCGGCAGGCGGCCTACTTCGCCAATGTGCTGACCATGCCGGGCGAGAGGGTCGACCCGCGGGCGGCGCGCCGCGCGCGGGAGGCCGCCGACGCGCTGGGCCCCTGGTCGCTGGGGCGCCTGCCCACCTTCCTGCCGAGCGGAGAGCTGAGCACACCGGAGGTCGTGCGCAGCGCCTACACGGATGAGGATGTGGCCCTGCTCCGGCGCCTGAAGGCCGAACACGACCCGGCCGACGTCTTCGCCTTCGGCCACCGCGTGGACTGAGGGGCAAGCCGGCTTGTGGCGCGGGGGCGCATCGTCGCCCCTGCGCGGTCACGCCTTCCCGGGTGATTCTCCTTCTGCGCCCGGCTCGGCGACATAGGTGCCGCGCTGGGGTACGACGAACAGCACACCCTCATCGACCAGCAGTTTGATCGTCCGCCGCACCGTGGTGCGCGCCAGACCGTACTCCTGGACCAGCCGGGCCTCAGAAGGGATCGGCCGGTTCGGAGACCAGTCCCCGCGCTCGATCCTGGCCCGCAGGATGTCACCGAGCTGGCGGTAGGGCGTGACCGGGTGCTCGTAGTCGATCTGGTCATCGGGACCGAATTCCATAACCACGAGGTTAGAAGTCTGTCGACCAACGGCTTCAAAGAGATACGTCTGAGGACGTACAGATACCAGTTCGGCTATGATCGCGAGCCATAAGACGACCCCGGCGACGGCGGCAACCGTCCCGGGGCATGGCCACCAGCTGCAATGGAGCTGATGACAAGTGAAGACTAGCGATCGCCCTCGGCGCACCGCGACCCGTGTGCGCCCCTATGTCCGTGCTCTGGAGCGCCGTCGCGCGGCCGACGAGCGCCGTTTCCGCCTCTTCGCCGACCGGGCGGTGTCCCGGTGAGCACCCGGCGCGACCCGGTGCTCGCGCTCCTGCGCCGCTACTACGGTGACCGGTGGTCGATCCGGCGGGCAGGCAGCCTGTGGGTGGCCGTCGCCAACGATCCCGAGGCCGACCACGCCCCCACCGTCGTCCAGCCGGACATCGACGCCTTCCTCGCCGACCTAGAGGATCCGCCGCGTCGTGCAGGCTCGGCACGCTCCCTGCTGTCGGCCGAATACTTCTCCCAGCGCTGCACGGAGGTCGAAGACGGCGTCTGGTACCTCAAGGGCCGCCCCGAGGACTGATGTGTGGGGCGGCTCCTCCGGGCTCTGGCGATCCCGGCGCGTTCATCGAGGTCGCCGCCCAGGCCGGCCGGGCGCTTACCTCGCACGTAATCGACACCCCTACCGGCGCTCGCGATGCTCGAGGGGCGACATCGGAAACGCCCCGAAAGGAGGCCGACATGGCCTCGAACACCGCCCGCTCCCCCATCGCCTCCGGCGCCTCCGGCCATGCCGGGACGCCCGCCGTCCGGCTGGCCCTGCGCGTGGACGCCCTGGCATGCGCCGCCACCGGCGCGCTCCTCGCCGCCGCATCCCCCTGGCTCACCGGCCTGCTCGGCTACCCGGTGCCCTTCCTCGCCGGGGTCGGCCTCTTCCTGGTGGCCTTCGCCGGGTTCCTGGCCCGGCTCGCCGCCCGCGACCGGGTCGCCCCGTCGGCCGTGCGGTTCGTCGTCGCCTTCAACGCCGCCTGGATCATCGCCAGCGCGCTCCTGGCGCTCAGCGGCGCCATGGGCCCCACCCTCCTGGGGGCGGCCGCCGTCGCCCTCCAAGCCGCGGCCCTGGCCCCCATCACCGTCGCCGAGGCCCTCACCCTGCGCCGCGCCCGGTGACCCCGCCCTCCGTGCATACTGCGACCGGCGGCGCGCACACGGCGCGCCGCCCGGGAGGGGGAACGGTGGACGGGGTCCGAGCGCGCGCCACGCAGCCCGTGGGAGACATCCTCAAGCAGTGGCGCACCCGCAGGCGCGTCAGCCAGCTGGAGCTGTCGATCAAGGCCGAGGTGTCGGCCCGCCACCTGAGCTTCCTGGAGACCGGGCGCTCCCACCCAAGCCGGGCGATGCTCCTGCGCCTGGGCGAGCACCTGGAGGTCCCCCTGCGCGAGCGCAACCGGCTGCTGCTGGCCGGAGGGTACGCCCCCGAGTTCGGCGAGACCCCCTTGGAGGGGGCCGGCATGGCGCCCGTGCGCGAGGCGGTGCGCCAGGTGCTCGCCGGGCACGAGCCCTACCCGGCCGTGGTGGTGGACCGCTCCTGGGACATGGTGGAGGCCAACGCCGCCGTCGCGGCCATGCTCGACGGCGTCGCCGAGCACCTGCTGGAGCCCCCGGTCAACGTCCTGCGGCTGAGCCTGCACCCCGAGGGCATGGCGCCGCGCATCGCCAACCTGGAGCAGTGGCGCGCCCACCTGCTCCACCGGTTGCACGGGCAGGTGGAGTGGAGCGGC
Organism: Nocardiopsis endophytica; assembly: GCF_027706725.1. Classification (GTDB taxonomy): domain Bacteria; phylum Actinomycetota; class Actinomycetes; order Streptosporangiales; family Streptosporangiaceae; genus Nocardiopsis_A; species Nocardiopsis_A endophytica. Next base: position 55,701 of record NZ_JAQFWQ010000007.1, on the reverse strand, counting down.
GACGCGGCGCTGGGCGAGCTGTACCGGGAGCTGGAGGCCTACCCGCGCACCGGCACCGGCGGGCAGGGGGCGGACGCGCCCCCGGGCCCCACTCCCATCGCGATCCCGCTGCGCCTGCGCACCCAGGGCGGCGGCGAGCTGTCGTTCATCAGCACCGTCGCCACCTTCGGGACACCCCTGGACGTGACCGTCGCCGAACTGGTCATCGAGTCGTTCTACCCGGCCGACCGCGCCACCGCCCAGGCATTGGGGGCCCGCGCCCAGGCCCGTTCCGCGTGAGCGGGCCTCAGGTCACGCAGAACTCGTTGCCCTCCGGGTCCTGCATCACCACCGCGTAGTAGGCCGCGTCGGGGAGGTCCATCACCCGCAGCGTGCGGGCCCCGAGCCCGGTGAGGCGCTCGGCCTCGGCCCCGACCCGGCCGCGCCGGCCGGCATAGGGCGCCGACCGCCCGCCGCCGACGCGCAGGTCCAGGTGCAGCCGGTTCTTGACCGCCTTGGCCTCAGGCACGACCTGGAACCACACCCGCGGCCCCACCCCGTCGGGGTCGACGATGGACTCGGGCTCCTCCCCCGCGCCCGGCGGGAGCTCCTCCTCGGGCACGCCCGAGGAGAGCCAGTACTCGCGCCAGGTGGCGTGGCCGTCCGGGGCGGGCTCGGGCACGTACCCCAGGGCCGCGCACCAGAACTCCACGAGGAGCCGCGGGTCCGCGCAGTCGATCGTCAGTTGCAGCGTCGTCCTCATGGCCGCACCCTCCCACCGGCCGCCGACACGTCTCGGCCGAAGACCTCTCACTTCCCCGGGTAGACGCGCAGGCGTCCTTCGCGGTCCCATTCCCGTGTGCGGAGGGAGGGCCGATGGCCGAGGGAACCGTCCGGTGGTTCGACGACGTACAGGGCTACGGGTTCATCACCCCTGACGGAGGCAGTCGCGACCTGCGCGTCGACGCCTCCGAGGTCCAGACGAACGGGTACAAGACCCTGGAGGTCGGCTGGCGTGTGTCGTTCGACGTCACCTACGGCGGCCAGGGCCCGCAGGCGACCTTCGTCACCCCGCTGGGCGAATACGCATCGGATGTGACTCCTGCGGCCCAGGCGTCCCCCGAATCCCCACCGGGCACGTGGGCGGGCTACCTCGTCGGCCTGCTCGCACTGGCCGCCCTGGTGGCCCTCATCGCCTTCGTCGCCGTGGAGGTCCTGGGCGGGTAGGGCCGTCAGCGAGGGGTCCGGCGCCGGCGGTCCACGGCCCACAGCACCACCACGCCCAGGGCCGCCGTCGCCCCCAGCGCCACGACGCCGTTCCAGCCCCACGCGCCCCACAGGCTCCCGGCCACGCCCGCCCCGAGGGCCCCGCCGCCGAAGAACACCGTCATGAAGATCGAATTGACCCGGTTGCGCACGTCGGGCCGCAGCGCGAACAGCACGTTCTGGGAGCTGTTGAGCACGAGCGCCTGCCCCACGTCGGCCAGCAGCAGCCCGGCCACCAACAACGGCAGCGCCTCAGCGGCGCCGGACAGCACCGCCCAGGCGGCGGCAATGGCCGCCGCCCCGGCCGCGGTCACCGCTCGCACATGCCCGCCGTCGGCCAGGCGACCCGCGACCTGCGTGGCCACCGGCCCGGCCGCCGCCAGCAGACCGAACAGGCCGATGGCGCTGGTCGACCACCCGTAGGCCGGGCCGCCCAGCAGCAGCGCCAACCCGGTCCACATCCCCATGTACCCGGCCGAGGACAGCGCCGCCATGGACGCGCGCACCCCCAGCACCGGCTCACGCGCCAGCAGCCCCACGGTGGAGGCAAGAAGCGCCGGGTAGCCGGGGCGCCCGTGGTCGGGTTCGGCGGGAACCGAACGCGGCATCGCCAGGCGCAGGGCGGCCGCGACCGCCGCCAGCAGCACGGCGGCCGTCCAGTAAGGCGCCGTCCAGCCGCCGACCTCGGCCAGCGCGCCGGAGACCACGCGGGCCAGCAGCACGCCGGTCAGCAGGCCCGACATCATCGCCCCCACAACGCGCCCCCGGTCGACCGGCGCGGCCATCCCGGCGCCGGTTCCCACCAGCACCTGCGCGGCGGCCGAGGCGAAGGCGGTGGCCACGGTGGTGGCCAGCAGGACCGGGAGCGAAGGCGCGGCCGCCGAGGCGGCCAGGCCCACGGCGGCGGCCGCCAACAGGCCTACGGCCAGGCGGCGCCGCTCGACGATGTCGGCCAGCGGCACCACCAGCAGCAGTCCGGCGCCGTACCCGGCCTGGGCGGCGGTGACGATCAGCGCCGCCGCCGCGGGGGTGGTGCCCAGCGCCCCGGAGACGCGCTCCAGAAGCGGGTGGGCCAGGTAGTTCCCGGCCACGGCCAGGCCGGTGGCCACCGACATCAGGAACAGCAGCCCGCGGCCGACGCCGGGGGTGCCCGGGCCGGACGCGGCGGGACCGGTGGCCCCGCCGGGGGCCGCGGAAGGGGTATCACGCGATGTCGTCATGGATTCAGCGTCGTGGCGCCCCGACCGATCTGTCCAACACATTGTTCTCATCGGATCGATGAACGACTACGATCGATCAGGTGGAGCTGCAACAGATGCGCTATGTCGTCGCGGTCGCCGAGGAGCACAACTTCACCCGCGCCGCCGAGCGGTGCCGTGTCGTCCAGTCCGCGCTGAGCCACCAGGTCGCCCGCCTGGAGCGGGAGCTGGGGACGCGCCTGTTCGAGCGCACCAGCAGGCGCGTGCGCCTGACACCGGCCGGAGAGGCGTTCCTGCCCGGGGCACGGCAGGCGCTGGAGGCCGCCGACCGCGCACGGGCCGAGGCCGGGGCCGCCGCCGGCGAGTGCCGCGGCAGGCTGCACCTGGGCGCCATCCCCACCGTCACCGCGGTGGACCTGCCCGCGCTGCTGGGGCGCTTCCGCGAGCGCTACCCCAAGGTGTGGGTGGCGCTGCGCACCATCGGCAGCGAGGTGATGATCGACCAGGTGCGCAGGGGCGACCTCGACGCCGCCCTGCTGGGGGTGCCCATCGACATGCAGGTCCCGGGGCTGCGCGTGCGCGAGCTGGCCACCAACCGTCTCGTGGCCATCGTCGCCCCCGGCCACCCGCTGGCCGGGCGGGGGCGCGCGGAGCTGCGGGAGGTGGCCGCCGAGCTGTTCATCGACTTCCCCGCGGGATCGGCCGGGCGCGCCCAGTCCGACCAGGCCTTCGCCGCCGCCGGGCTGCACCGCGAGGTCGCCTTCGAGGTGTCGGGCGCCGACACGATGGTGCGCCTGGTCCGCGAGGGCGTGGGGGTGGGGATGCTGCCCGAGCCCTACGTCCCCGGGCTGGAAGGGGTGGTGGCGGTCGCGGTGTCCGACGCGCCGGTGCGGGCCGAGCGCCTGGTGTGGGGGCCGATGCCGCCGTCCCCGGCCGCGGCGGCGTTCCTGGCGATGCTGGAGGAGGCCCTCGACGGCGGATGACGTCCGCCGCCGGAGGGCGCTCCCAGGGCGGCGACCTCCTGCTGCGGTCGGCTCCCCCGGGGATCATCCGTCCGCCGCTGAAGTCGTCGGTGCCGGCGACCCTGCGGGCGGTGGCCGGCGGGTGCCGGTAGGGCGGCACCGCCACGGTCGTGCGCCGACCCCACCCACGAGGTCCGCCCGGTCGGCCCGCCGTTGAATCCACGACCGGCGACTTGCCCTTCGGGGGGATGGCATTCGGGCGCCCGCCAAGGGCGGTCGCGGCGGACGAGAGTCCCACCGCTCCAGCGGACACCTTTCCCGACGGCGGGCCCCAGGGGGCCAGCAGGTCGGACACGGTCCGCGCCGACGGCTCACCGCCTCAGTGCGCCATCCGGCGGCGGTGGTCCTCCATCATGGTGTCGAGGCGTTCGCGCAGAAGTGGGCGGCCGAGGTCGTCGTAGGCGCGCGCCCACATGGGGTACAGGTCCGGCAGGCGCGACACGTCCTCGTGGTAGGCGGCGGTGAGCCCCAGAAGGGCGCTGGCCGGGCGGCCCCTGTCGAGCATCCGGGAGGCGTCGGCCGCGACGGCGTCCGTGTCCCCAATGAAGGCCGGGTACTCGTCGGCGAAGGCGTCCTCGGGCGCCAGGACGCCGATCCCGATGCCGGACGGGTCGGGTTCGTGGCGCCACCCGCTCGGCGGCGCGAGGTCCAGGGGGACGGCCGGGTCCGTACCGTACTGGGCCGTGGGCACGATCCCGAGCTCGGCCGCCAGGCGCTCCAGCCGGGCCCGGTGGCGGCCCCCTTCGCCGCCCAGGGCGGGAGCGAGCAGGAAGGCCAGGCCCTCCAGGGTGTTCCGGCCGACGATGCCCGGTTCCTTGTGCCCGAAGGAGGCGACGGGGTGGTCGGTGCGTCCGAGCTCCGGCGCGGCCACCACCCACCCGACGCAGGTGCCGTTGCCGAGGTCGGCGAAGGGCAGCAGCTCCGGCACGGACATGAAGGGGACATGGTGCCTGCGGAACGCCTCCCCCGCGTAGCAGTACTCCCACCCCTCCGGCGCGAGGGGCGCCTCGCACAGGTCGAAGGGCAGGGCGGAGCAGGTCTGCACGCGCGGAGCGTCGTACAGGCCCTCTTCGAACAGGTCCGTGGCGAGGAACCCCTCCTCCCAGGCGAGGTCGACCACTATGGCGAGCGCGGGCGGCGTGGGGAAGGGGAACAGGTCGTCGGCCCAGCGGGGGCGTGGCGTCATGGGGAAAGAGTGTGGCAGCCGCGAACGACAGGCGCCCCCGCGCGCGGCCCACGGGGCGGCGCCGCGGCCTTCAGGAGCGGCCGTCCGTGCGCACCACCCGGTCGGCGGCGGGGTCGAAGCGCAGCACCGGGGCCGCCCCGCCGCCCTCGGGCGCCATCAGGACGGGCCGTCGCAGGCGGCGGCCGATGGCGCCAAGGAACCCGCACAGGGCGTCCAGCGACTCCTGGCCGCGGATCTCGCGCACGTCGATGTCGAAGTCGACGTCCTCTTCGGACTCGAAGCGGAAGACGGCGAGCAGCCCCTCGGCGGGCCACACGCGAAGCTCCGGCCAGCGCGCGGCGGTCCTGCGTGCCAGCGCCGTGCGCGCCGAAGGCAGGGGCGCCGCGGAGCCGTCCTCGGCGTAGCGGTGCCGCCACCCGCGCTCGACGACCAGTTCCAGCAGTGCCTGCCAGCCGTCGGCCGTGGCACCGGGCACCCTCAGGTCGGGGAGCGGCCCGGCCGTCTCGCCGTCGAACAGGTCCTCGACGCCTTCCCAGAGCAGGTCGGCCATGCGGCCATGGTCCCATCCGCCGCCCGGACGGGGCCGGTCGGGCGGCCGGGGCTAGGGTCGCAGGCGTTCCGCCCCCTCCCGACTCTCTGGAGGCCGACGTGAAGTTCGGTGTCAACATCCTCAACTTCGGCCGCTACGCCACACCCGAGCACCTGGCGGGCTGGGCCGCCTTCGCCGAGGAGCGCGGGTTCCACTCGGCGATGATCTCCGACCACATCGCCGTCACCCCGGACGTGGCCGCGCAGTACCCGGCGCCCTTCTACGACCCCTTCGCCACGCTGGCCTGGCTGGCCGGGAAGACCTCGCGCGTGGAGCTGGGCACCACCGTGGCGGTGCTGCCCTACCGGCACCCGCTGGCCACCGCCCGCACGGTCGCCAACATCGACAACTTCAGCGGCGGACGGATGGTCCTGGGGGTGGGCGTGAGCTGGCCCGAGCAGGAGTTCGCGGCCCTCGGCGTGCCCTTCGGCAAGCGCGGGGCGATCGCCGACGAGTACCTGGAGGCGATCATCGGCGCCTGGACCCACGACACGGCCTCCTTCGAGGGGCGGTTCGCCTCCTACACCGACGTGGCCACCGAGCCGCGGCCGGTGCGCCGACCGCACCCGCCGGTATGGGGCGGCGGGGCCAGCAGGGCGGCGATGCGGCGCGCGGTGCGGTTCGGGCAGGCCTGGCACCCGGTGTACCCGCCGCTGGGGTGGCTGCGCGAGGAGGGCCTGCCGGCGCTGCGCGCGCTGGCCGAGCAGGAGGGGCGGCAGGTCCCGGCGTTCGCCCCGCGCATCCGCCTCGAAGTGGCGGGCCTGCCCCTGCCCGACGACGAGCGCCGCGCCGGGGAGGGCAGCCTCGAGCAGATCCACTCGGACCTGGAGGAGCTGGCCGCCATGGGCGCCGAGCACGTCCTGTTCGACACCTACCGCGGAACCCCCGACCTGCTGCGCCCGCCCGAGGAGGAGCAGCGCATGCTCGCCGAGGTGGCCGAGAAGGTCGTGAACCTCGAGGCGGGCACCCTGCGCTGAGAGCCGGCCTGCCCGGGGGATGGGGCTGGCCGTGGAGGGCTCCGCCCCGGTCAGGACACGGCGCAGTCCCCGGCGTGCGGGGGCCGGCCCCCGCACGCCGGGCCTTCCCGAACCCTGGCTCCGCGCCCCCGCCCCCTCGGGGGCGGGGCCTCCTCACCGGCGGGCCGCCTCCTCCTCGCCCGCCAGGGCCACCAGCGCGCGCTCGGGCGCGGCCCACTCGTCCACCTCGACCTCGTCGCCCACGGCGACGGGGCCGGGATCCAGGACCGCGAACTTGGCGCCGAACACCACGCCGCCCTCGGCCCAGCGGCGGTAGGAGGCCAGGGTCCGCAGCGGCTCGGGCCCCGCCTTCTCCCCGGTCTCCTGGTCCACCGTGGTCACCGCGCAGCGCTTGCACGGCTTGGAGAAGCCCAGCCCGGTGCCGCCGATGCGCATGGTGAGCACGCCGTCCTCGGTGTGCGGCTCGGGCCAGCCCGACACGACGATGTTGGGGCGGAAGCGGTCCATGGGCAGCGCCGGGGCCCCGGTCTCGGCCAGCCGCGCGTTGAGCAGGTCCAGGGAGGACAGCGAGAGGACCAGGGCCGAGCTGCTGTCGGCGAAGGCGCTGGTGCCGGTGAAGTGCCCGTCGACCACGCGGTCGTGCCCGGGGGCCACGCGGACCAGGCGGCTGGGTTCGCCGAGGACCGCGGTGAGCCAGCGCGCGGCCTCCTCGCCCTGGTCGACGGCGCCGAAGGGGCGCCCGTGCATGGTGACGCCGGTCCGCGGCCCATCGGCCCGGACCGGGATCCGGGCGGGTGCGGTGCCCGGGGCCTCCAGGAGCAGGTGCGCGCCGCCGTCCTCCACGGTCGGGCGGATGAGCGCCAGACGCGGGCTGCCCCGCTGGCTGCGGAAGACCCCTTCGGCGTCGACCACCATGAACGCCCGGTCGTGCGGCAGCCCGGCCGGTGTGGACACGGCCCGGCTCACAGGCGACCCTGCGCAGCCTTTGACCGGGTAACTGATCAGTGCGGAGACTCGCGGCATGGCGACGACGCTACCGGGTCCCCGCGCGCGAACCGAGTGGAGCCCGCCGCCCGTGACGGTGGCCCGCGCTCACTCTGAGCGATCGCCAGCGCCGGCGCAAGGGCCGCCGACCGTTGCCGTCGCCCTTCGCGCTTCGATCCGGCGGCCCGGGGAGGCCGTGCGGATAGGCGGGCGGACCGCAGGGGTCCGGCCCCGCCGACTCCGCCGCCGAGCGCCGCCCCTGCGTCGTTGACCTCGGGAAATGGTCCCCTAAAAGCGGTCCGGCAGCATCGTTTCCCCCGAGGTCAACGCCGGGCGCACCCGCCTGTCCACGCGCCCTATTCGCCCGCCCCCCCGCCGCTGTCCGATCCCGCCCGCTATTGCTCCGCGAGGGCGCGGGACATGATCGCGGCGACGACCTCGGACTTGGCGTCGGCGTAGTGCTGTACGTGCCGCCATGTGCGCTCGGCCAGGCGGCGCTTGGTCTCGGCATAGGTCCGGCGGTCCTTTTCGTCGGCCCTCAGGTGGTCGCGGAAGGCCAGCATCCGCCCCGGCTCGTCGCTCTCCCGCCCGAACACGTGCAGGTTGACGTCGGTGTCGGGGCCGTTTAACAGGCGGTGCTCGTGCCAGTCGGGCTCGCGGACGCGCAGTACGTACCCCTGGGCCCGCAGGTCGGGCGCGTAGGCGTCCTCGTCGGCGGAGTCGGCCACCACCAGCAGCACGTCGATGACGGGCTTGGCGCACAGCCCCGGCACCGACGTCGAGCCCACGTGCTCCAGCGCCAGGGCCCGCTCCCCCAGCGCCGCGCGCACCCGCCGTGCCTCCCGCTCGAACAGCTCCGGCCAGCGCGGGTCGTACTCGACCAGGTCGATGGGCGCCTCATGCGGGCGCACACCGCCCTGGGTCACCGCGGCCAGCTCCTCGTCGCTCCTGGGGGCGGACCCCGGATGCCCGCCCGCTCCGTCCGCTGGAGCCATCGGCCCCTCCTCTCCCTTCGACCGCCCGCCGCCCCGGGCGGGGCGGGGCCCTCCCCATGGTGCCGCCCCCTTCCCAACGGCGGGGCGGGTGTGCCATCCTGGATTTGGGCAGTCGCCCAAGGCGAACGCCCAGAACGATCGACCAAGAAGGAGCACGCCCGTGGCCACCAGCGCCGAACGCGGACGCCAGGTCCGCAGCCGACTCCTGCAGGCCGCCGCCGAACTGGTCGCCGAACAGGGCTGGAACGCGGTGAGCACCCGCATGGTCGCCGAACGCGCGGGCGTGGCGCCCGGCCTGGTGCACTACCACTTCGCCTCGCTGCCCGCCCTGCTGACCGAGGCCTCCGTGCAGGTCATGGAGGCCGTCGTCGAAGGGGCGGAGCAGGGCCTGTCCCAGGCCCGTACTGCCGCCCGGGCCCTGGAGCTGATGCTCGCCGACCTGGACCGCTACCCCGGCGACGACCCCGCCTCCCGCCTGGTCAGCGAGGCCATGCTGGCCGCCGGACGGGACGAGGGCCTGCGCACCGCCATGGCCGGACTGCTCGCGCGGTTCCGCGCGCGGCTGGGCGACCGCCTGGCCGCCCAGGGGGTGCCCGACCCCCACCGCACCGCCGCGGTGCTGGCCGCCGCCCTGGACGGGATGATGCTCCACCGCACCCTGGACCCCGAACTCACCTCGACCGCCGTCGCCCCGGTCCTGGGCCGCCTGCTGCAGGACGGCACCCCGGGCACGGCACAGGAAGGACACCCATGAAGGCCGTCGTCTGCGGCGCCGGAATCGCCGGACTCGCCGCCGCCCACCGCCTGGCCCACCACGGCCACGACGTCACCGTCCTGGAGAAGGCCCACGCGCCGCGCCCCCAGGGGTTCATGATCGACTTCTTCGGGCCCGGCCACGACGCCGCCCGCGCCATGGGCCTGCTGCCCGCCCTCGACCGGGCCGGGTACCGCTTCCGCGACGCCGCCTTCGTCGACGAGGCCGGGCGCGTACGCGCCACCGCGCCCTTCTCCGCCTTCGCCCAGGCCATGGACGGGCTGATCTCCATCCTGCGCCCCGACCTGGAGCACGTGCTGCGCACCGCCCTGCCCGACGGCGTGGAACTGCGCTACGGCGCCCGCGCGACCGGCGCCGAGAGCGGGTCCGACGGCGCCGCAGCGATCCTCGAGGACGGCGAGCGCGTGGAGGGCGACCTGCTCGTGGGCGCCGACGGCATCCACTCGCCCGTGCGCCGCGCCCTGCTCGGCGGCGACGAGGGCCGACTGCGCCACCTGGGATTCCACGCGGCCGCCTACACCTTCGAGGACCCGGAGGTGCACGCCCGGGTCAAGGACCGCTTCTTCTTGACCGACACCACCGGCGCCCAGATGGGCCTGTACGGCCTGCGCGACGGACGGGTCGCCACCTTCATCGTGTTCCGCAGCGACGACCGCACCCTGCCCGAGGACCCGCGTGCGGCCGTGCGCCGCGCCTGCTCCGGGCTGGGGTGGCTCGTCCCGCGCGCGCTGGAGGCCTGCCCCGAGCCCGACGAGGTCTTCTACGACCTCGTCGCCCAGAGCGAGGTGCCCTCCTGGTCCAGCGGGCGGGCCGTGCTCGTGGGCGACTCGGCCTACGCGGTGTCCCTGCTCGCCGGGCAGGGGGCGTCCCTGGCCGTCGGCGGCGCCTACCGCCTGGGCGAGGAGCTGGCCCGCGCCCGCAGCGTCGAGGAGGGGCTGCGCGCCTACGAGCGGGGATGGCGCCCGGTGGCCGAAGAGCGGCGGAGGGCGGCGCTGCGCACCGCCAAGTGGTTCCTGCCCCGCTCCCGGGCCCGGCTGCGGGCCCGCCGCGTGATGCTGGGCCTGCTGGGGCTCCCGGGCACGAGCACGTTCCTGGCCCGGATGCTGACCGGCAAGCCCGCGGCGGCGGCCCCCAAGGGCGGCGGCCGGACCGGCGTGCCCGCCTCCGCCCCGTCCTCGGGCGACGGCCGCTGAGCGCCGGACCCGCGGCGCCGCGGTTTCCACCGGGCGGCCCCGGCGGGCACAATCGGCCCGTGGACGGCATCGAGATCAGCACCGACCCGGCGCGCATCGACCGCGAGTGGCTGTGGGAGGCCCTGAGCACCAGCCCGGACGTGTACTGGGCCAAGTTCCGCACACGCGAGATGTTCGAGACCCAACTGCGCGCCGCCTGGCGCCTGGTGGGCGCCTATGAGGCCGGCACCGGGCGCATGGTGGGCTTCGCCCGCGCCGCGAGCGACGGCGCGGCCCTGGCCTACCTGGCCGACGTCTACGTCGCCCCGAGCGCGCGCGGCCGCGGCCTGGGGCGGGCGATCCTGACCGCGATGATCGACGACGGGCCCGGCCGCGACTTCCGGTGGATGCTGCACACCGACGACGCGCACGGCCTCTACGCCGAGTTCGGGTTCGCCGAGCCCGACACCACCTACATGGAGCGCCGCCCGCGCATGCCGCACGTGCGGCCGTGAGCCGTGCGGCCGAGCGGGTCCGGGGCGAATGCGGACGGGGCCGGGGAGGATGCCCCACGCCGCGACCGCTCAACGGGGACGGACGGGGTTCGGCAGGAACCGGCGATAGCGGCCACGGACCGCACCGGATCGCGCCGAGTTCCCTGGCGTTGTTCCTGGCCGCCGGCTCGATGACAGGGAGTCCGGCGGCCCCATGGACGGCGTCTTCGATCGGTCCATCGTCGTGCAGCTCAACGTGGAGGACATCCGGGACGAGGAGTCCGTGTTCGCCCCGTGGAGTTCGTTCGACCTCGCCGCCTCCTCTGGTGAGGAGCTCGGGGCGGCGCCGATGACCACGGGTGTCATGCGCGTGGCCGGTCTCGACGACGGGGGCTCCATCGGCGCGGGCGACACGCGCTCGTGCATGCTCGTGTACGACGTCTCCGACGATGTCGAGCCCAAGGGGCTGATGCTACCGTCCAGCGGCTTCGCCTGCGATACCGAGTGCACGATGATCTTCGAGCAGGCGCCCCGAACGCGTGGCGGGCTCTGCCGGATCCCCGACGAAGCGTCATCGAAGATGAGATCCAGGAAGGCCTGGTATGAGGAGTCCGACCACCGACCCCCAGCACATCGCCGAGGGCTGGCGGTTGCGCGCTCACCCCCGATCGGCGCACCGGGTCATGCCCGGCGGAGCCGACCCGGTCGTCGGCTCCGGCAGCACGTGGATCAGGTTGCGCCTGTTCGCCGAGGAACACACCACGTTCGCGCTACAGCGCAGGCCGTACTTCCCGTTCGCGGGGACACCGGTCGTCCTGATCGACGGTATTCCCGCTCTTCAGGGGTTCGGTGAGGCCGCCGTGGAGGTCTCCCGGAAGCGCCACCTGGTCGAGGTGCAGGGCGGTGGCAGCCGCGGATGGTGGATGGTCGACGGGGCGGCCGCGCCTTTCGACGGCCCGGCGGCCGAGCTCGACTTCTACAACGACGTCTGCAATCCGCGCCATCGATGGTTCGAGAGGGACGTCCTGGGGGCGGCCTGGTTCTTCGGTCCACCCGGCAGTCGCGCGATTCCCAAGCACAACTACGACAGCACCAAGGGGAACGCCCCGAACGGGGTGGGGATCTTCATTGCGTGGGTGGCGTTGACGGCGCTCGGCGCCGTCGTGTTCAGGCCGGACGGGGGCGCGGTCGCGGCGTTGATCGCCGCCGTCGCCCTCCTGCCCGCGGTCCTGCTCGCGATCGGCGCCGAGCGGGTGCTCGACTGGAGCGAGCGGCGCCCGGTGGACCGCCACGAGCGGCTCCAGCGGTCCGTCCCACTCGAATCGGGCGACACGCCGGTCACGCTGCTGGGCAGGCAGGCGGCGCCGGTGCCCCGGAGCGGGCCCGGGGCGGCCGGGCTCGTCGTCGACCTGCGCTTTGAGCAGGTCTGGCAGCGCGTCAGGGTGACCGGGTCGAAGCCGGTCTCGCGCATCGAGAAGCGGACGTACATGTTCCCCGGCCTGGAGTACCTCGAACCGGGCGTCGACGACGCGGCATGGCACAACCTCATCAGGTACGGCGAGCCGCTCGGCGCGGTGGAGCGCCCGTGGATGGAGGCGCCGGCCGTGTACGTCGACGGCCGCCGTGTGGAGGCCCGCTGGGCCAGGATCCATCTGCGTCTCGAGCCCGGTGGGCACCGGCTGCGGGTCGAGGTTCCGCGTTTCTCACGCGGTCCCCGACGCCCCGACGGCGCCGGCGGCACGGTGGTCGCCGAGTCCGATCTCACGATGGTGGCCGGGGAGACCGCGCTGGCCGACGTGCTGGCCGAGACGGTCCTCGACGGCGACGGGGCGTCCTTCGAGTACGAGGTGGTCGAGCTGAGTTCGACCGTGCGCAATCGCGTCGCCCGGCTCGAGACCTATCGGCGGCCGCGCCCGCCGCTGCGCCACGAGGGATCGGACTTCCAGAGCCCGGCCTTCAGCTTCAGCCTGGAGGTCACCGGCTAGGGCGACTCCGTTGAGCTCGGCGTTCAGAGCGGGTGTCGTGGTTCCCCGTCACGGATCAGGATCCCGTCGGCCCGCAGCCCTCTGCGGTATCGGGCATGCGCACTCCTCGAATCCCCAGCCCTATGCCCAGCCCCGGCACCGGGCGCCCCGGCTCCCGCCCGGTCGGCAGTACCGCGGCCGACGCAGTGCCCTCCAGCCGGTCGGGGACCGGCCGCTGGTCGTGCGGAGGCGGAGGACAGGGCGCACTCGTGGGCCCTCGGGCGGGCGGTCCCGACCGCGATGATCGACGACATGCCGCGGCCGCTCAGGTCCCCCGGGTCAGCGGGCCCGCCGCCCGAGCCCGGCGAGGAGCGGTGCGTAGTGGCCGCCGTCCCCCTCGGCGAAGGCGGCGAGCATGGCGGCGGCGTTGTCGCGGTCGGTCCGGTCCGGTTCGTCCGCGGCCGACTCGTTCTCCAGCACCCACGTCTCGAGCATGACGGAGTAGCCCACGAGCACGTCTGGGCCGCCGGCCGCCTCCAGCGCCGATTCGGCGATGCGGGCGACCGCGCCCCGCCGCGGGGCGCGGTCGCCGCGGCCGTCATGGCGGTCGGCGCTGTCGGAGCCGTCGGGGCCGAAGGCCGTCTTGACGGTCTCGTTGAGGTCGACCGCGGTGGGCGCGACGACGGCGAACTCCAGGTCGAGCAGGGCGACGACCCGTCCGTCGCGCCACAGCGTGTTCGGCGTGCACAGGTCGCCGTGGTTCAGGGCCGGGGCGGCGCTGGGCAGGGCGGCCCAGAAGCGGTCGAGTACCCGGCCGAGCCCCTCGGCCTGGGGCGCGGTGAGCTCGCCCGCCGCGACGAGCCGTTCGAGGCGGGCCCAGGCCTCGCCCGGGCTCCGGGGGAAGAACGGCGACCGGGGGCGGGCGTGCGGTGCGGCGGCGGCCGCGTCGACGCGGTGGATGTGGCGGGCCCGCTCCCACATCTGCTCAACGGCGCGCGACCGGGCCGCAGGATCCAGCGACGGCCAGACCTCCTCCAGGTTCTGCCCGGCCACCCGCCGGGTCAGCACCCACTCATGGCCGTCCCGGACGCCCGAGCCGACGATGGGCGGGTAGCCGACCTCCTCGGGCAGGAGCCCGACGAGCCGCACCTCGCGGAGCAGGTCGGTGGTTCCGGGCCGGGTGGCGACGCGCACCACCAGCTCGTCCGCCAGCCATGTGGCGTTGGTCCAGCCCCGGCCCCGCTCGGCGCCGAGCAGGTCCTCCCCGTGCTCGCGCAGGATGGCCCCGGCCACGCGTTCAGAGGTTCCGGGAGCAGGTGTCGGTGCCGGTGTGCCGCCGTGTGTCACAGCGGCACGCTAACAGGCCCCCGGACCGGCGCACGAGCGGTTATCCGAGCCCTCCCGGCGGCGGCCCGCCCGGCCCTTCCCGGGGCGGGTCAGGCCGCCCGGGTCCGGTCGGCCCACTCGCGCAGCAGCGCGAAGTCCTCCGCGGCCAGCCCGCGGGAGGCGTCGATGCGCAGCAGCAGGCAGTGCGCCGGGTGGTGCAGGTCCAGCCACTCGCGGTCGCGCTCGCCCGGCTCGTCGTCGATCCAGGCGAAGGGGCGCTCACCGGCCCAGGCCGACAGCTCGCGCGTCTTCCAGTGCAGCCCTGCGGGGTCGGGGGTGCGCGGCGCCGACCACCGCACCACCGGCAGCTCGGGCAGCCCCAGGTGCGGGCCGATCCAGGTGTTGGCGTCGTCCTGCCAGGTGGTGGCCCAGACCGGCTCCATGGGCAGCTCCAGCAGCAGCGGGCCGTGGGCGGGGTCGAGCCGCACCGTCAGCGGCGGCACGCGCGCGTGCGGCATGCCGGGGAACTCCTCGACCCAGGTGTCGGGCTTCATCTGGTGGGAGGTGTAGCCCTTGGGGCCGGGGAAGGCCCGCTCAAAGGGGTTCAGCGGGCCGTCGACGTCGATGAACAGCAGGGGGAGGCTGCTCGCGGGGATCAGAAGGGCCTCCTTGAAGGCTGGTGCGGGGGCCGGGGCGCGGTCGGCGCCCCGTCTTCCATTTAGGACGCCCGCTGGCCCCGATCCGTTCCCGCCCCGTCCCCCTGTTCCCTCCTCGGACACGCCCCGCCCCTTGGGGCCGGACGGCCGTCCGGCCCCAAGGGGCCCCTTCCTCGTTCTGGCCGGGCCGCCTCAGGGGCTCTCCGCCGCCTGTCCGGCGCCCGGCTCGGTCCCCGGGTAGGTGCCGAAGGTGAAGGTGTTGCCCTCCGGGTCGGCCACGGTCACGTTGCGCGATCCGTAGTCGGTGTCGCGGGGCTCCCCCAGGACCTCGGCGCCGTGCTCGACAGCGCGCGCGTGCACCCGGTCGGGGTCGGCGGTGACCACGTAGACCGTCCCGGGGCTGGGCTGCTCATCGGAGCCGAACATCAGCCCGCCGCCCTCGGGCCAGCGGACCTCGCAGTGCTCGATGCCCCCGGAGCCGCGTACGGTCAGCGCCTCGGTGAAGCCCAGCACCCCGGTCAGGAACTTCAGGCCGGCCTCGGCGTCGCGGTAGCCCAGCGCCGGCCACACGCCGGGCCCCGGCACGGGCGTGGTGGATGCGTTCTCACTCATGCCCTCAGGATGGCCCGGCGGGCACCGGGAGGTCTTGAAGGAATGGGAGCTCGTCGCGGATCCACTGGGTCGGGGTGCACCCGGCCAGCTCGCGCCACTCGTTGGTCATGTGGGCCTGGTCGGCGAACCCGCACGCGGCGGCCACCGACGCCAGCCCGGGCGGGCGCGCGCGCAGCGCGCGGGTGCTGCGCTCGAACCGGGCCAGGCGGGCGGCCTGCTTGGGCGTGACGCCCACCTCGGCGCCCATGCGCTGGGCCAGGTGGCGCCTGCTCCACCCCACGCTGTCGGCCACCTTCTGCACCCGCACGGGCCCCTCGGCGCGCAGCAGCCTCCAGGCGAAGGCCAGCTCGGCGGGGGCGGAGCCGCGCGCGCCGGAGCGCTCCAGCCCCCACAGCAGCGCGCGGTCCACCTCGGCGAAGACCTCCGCCCACCCGCGGGCCCGGGCCAGCCGCTCGGGCAGCAGGCGCGCCCAGGGCACGGGCAGGTCCGCGGCGTCCACCGCGGTACCGGTCAGCTCGGCGGCACCGACCCCCAGCAGCGCGCGCACCGCCAGCGGATGCACGGCGAGCTGGACGCCGCGCTCGGGCCCGCACCGCCCCAGCAGGACGGGGCGCATGTGCAGGCCCCCGACGACGGCCTGCAGACGCACCGGCCCCTGCTCGGCGCCGGGTCCGCCCAGCAGGTCCATGGGCTCGCGCAGGGACACCGCGACGGTGACGGCCCCCGAGGGCAGGCCCAGGTGGACCGGCGGCCCGCCGCCCCGGTGCTCCTGGGCGTAGCCGATGTAGGGCGCCACCATCCCGGCCAGCGCCGGGTGGGGACGGGCGGTGCGGAACTCCTCCACCCTGCCCACGGTAGCCGCCCGCACCGGGGCGCGCCCGCCGCGCCGCGGCTCACGGAAGCCCGCCGGCCAGCAGCAGGATCGCGACCGTGTGCGCCACGGCGGCCGGCGCGACGCCCCAGCGCATGCGCAGCAGGGCGCAGATCAGCCCCTCGTAGAAGGTGAAGGCCAGCAGGGGCCACCCCGCGCCGGTCACCACCGAGGCGAGGAAGGAGTGGCAGGCCGCGAACAGCAGCGCCGAGGCCAGGGCCGCGCGCAGCGGGGAGGTCTCCTGCTCCAGCCGCCCCTGGAGGAACCCGCGGAAGAGGACCTCCTCGGCGAGGTTGCCGCCCGCGCACACCAGCAGCAGGGCGGGCAGGAGCGCGGCGGCGACCTCGCCGCCCCTGGCCTCCGGCGGGGTTCCGGCGGCCGCCAACAGCAGGGGGGCGGCGGCCAGCACGCCGCCCGCCGCCCCGGCCGCGAGCGGGCCGGGGCGGGCGCACCAGCGCACCAGGCGCCGCAGGTCCGGCAGGAGGGCGAGCATCGCCGCGGTCGCGGCCAGTGCCCCCGCGCCCAGCGCCGCCAGCGACCAGGGGTCCTCGGCGAAGCGGATCCACAGCACGCCCTGCCCGGTGCCCAGCCGCCACAGCCCTGCCGGGGTCATGGCGTCGCGCACCAGGATGAAGGCCAGGACCAGGACGAGGACGGGCCACAGCGGCTCGCGCACACGGCGCCCGGCGGCCAGGCAGGCCACCAGCAGCACCAGGCCGGGAGCGGCGATCGGCAGGTAGGCGGACAGTGCGGCGGGCACGGCGGCACCTTTCGAACGGCGGCAGGAGGACAGGGGGCGGCGCGCCCGGTCCGGGCGACGGGTATGTCCGGAGCGCTCCCCTGCACCACCATGATGTGAGCAATGCTCAGATTCCGGTACTCGCGTTGGAGGGCCCATGGAGCACGGGCGCCGAAGCCCCCGCCAGCAGCGCTCACGCCAGACGGTGGCCTGGATCCTGGAGGCCGCGGCTCAGCTTTTCCGCGAGCACGGGTACCTGGCGACCACCACCAACAAGGTCGCCGAGCGCGCCGGGGTGTCCATCGGGTCGCTGTACCAGTACTTCTCCGACAAGGACGACCTGCTGGCGGCCTTGGCCGAGGAGCACATGGAGCGCACCGCGCGCGAGGTCGAGGACGCCCTGGCCGCGTGCGCGCGCGAGGAGGCGCCGCTGCCGCGCCTGGTGGGCGCGCTGGCCGACGCCGCGGCGCGCGCGCACATGCACGACCCCGGCATCCACCCCCTTCTGATCGACCAGGCGCTGCACCGTCCCGACCTCGTCGCCCGGCTCCGGGCGGTGGAGGGGCGCATCGCCGCGGCCCTGGCCGCCGAGCTGCGCCGGGCGGGGTGCGGCGGCCCGGACCCGGAGACGGCGGCGCTCCTGGCCGTGCAGGGCATCAACGCCCAGGTCCACGGCGCGCTGCTGTGGCCGCCGCCCGGGCGCACGCGCGAGGACGTGCTCAAGGCACTGGTGCGGACGTGGACGGCGGCCCTCGGGCCGGACGGGGTCGCCTGAGGCCGCTTCCAGGGGTGCCCCCGGAAGCGGCCCAGCCCTTTTCGCCGGTCGGCGGGTCAGACGAGTCCGCCGTCGGCGCGCACGGTCTGGCCGGTCAGCCACCCGGCCTCAGGGGCGGTGAGCACCACCACCGCGTCGGCCACGTCGCCGGCGCCGCCCAGGCGCCCCAGGGGCGTCATCGCGGCGACCGCGCTCCTGCCCTCCTCAGGGACGGCGCCCCGCAGCAGGTCGGTGTCGGTGGGGCCCGGCGCCACGCTGTTGACCGTGATGCCGCGCGGCCCCAGCTCCCGGGAGGCGACGCGCGCCAGCAGCTCGCAGGCGGCCTTGCCGGCCGCGTACGCCCCCTCCCCGGGGCCGGGCCAGAAGGTCGTGGCCGAGGTGACCACCACCACCCGCCCGCCCTCCCCCATGCGCCGCGCCGCCTGGCGCAGGGTGAGGAAGGTTCCCTTGGCGTTGGCCGCCATGACGCGGTCGAACTCCTCCTCGGCCGTCTCGGCCAGGGGCGCCGAGGCGGTGATCCCGGCGTTGGCCACGACCACCTCCGGGCGCCCGGGGGCGCCGTGGTCGTCGAAGAAGGCCCCGGCCTCGGTGAACAGGCGCTCGACGTCCTGGGCCCGGTCCACGTCGGCCTTCACCGCCCGGGCGCGCCCGCCCCTGTCGGCGACGGCCCGCTCCACGTCGCGTGCGGCGCCCTCGTCGCGCGCGTAGCAGAAGGCGACCAGGTGCCCCCGGTCCGCCAGCCGTTCGACGACGGCGCGCCCGATACCGCGCGAGCCGCCGGTGACCACGGCGGTGGAAGGGGCAGGGGAGGCCGTGTCAGTGTTCGTCGTGTCCATGCGGGCACGCTAGGAACCAATGCGGACCATTCCGGTCCTCAATCGACCCGTTCACCCGCCTGCCGATGGCGGCCCGGCAGTGGTGCGGCGTTCGCCGTTCGTGCGCGGCGCCCCTCGGCGGGCCAACCCGGGCGGACGGAGAACCACACCCCCAAGGGGACACCGCCAGCCGACTCCAGCCGGTCCATACCGCCCCCGGAACGCGCCGGGCACCGGTCGGGACGGCCCGCCGCAGGCCCCCTGAGGCGCATCACCCGCCGCGCCGCTCCTCCCATTCGGGGGCCAGGACCGACCAGACCTCGATGTCCTGGCGGTGCCCGCGCAGCAGATGGCTCTGCCGGAGCACACCGTCGCGGGTCATGCCCAGCCGCTCGGCCACGGCGATGCTCGCCCGGTTCCCCGAGGCGCACCTCCACTCCACCCGGTGGAAACCGCGCTCGCGGAAGACCCAGTCGATGATCACCCGCACCGCGCGCGTCACCAGCCCCCTGCCGGTCGCCGCGGGCTCCAGCCAGCAGCCCGCCTCCGCCACACCCTGGCCCGCGTCCATGGTGCGGAACAGCACCCCGCCCACCAGCGTGCCCCCGTCCCGGATGCCGTAGATGCGCCCGGTGTCGGCGGCCGCCTTGCCCGCGTAGTCCTCCAGCACCCGCCGGGCCGAGTCAACGTCCGTGACGGCGTCGGGGAAACCGATGTAGCCCCCGATGAACTCCCGCCCCCGGTCCATGTGCGCCAGGAACTCCTCGGCCTGCCACGGCTCCAGCGCGCCCAGGACCGCCCCGCCCCCGTCGAGAGGCACCGCCAGCATCTCCGCCCTCCGTTCGCCACCGCCCGGATGCGCCCGACGCGCACCGGCGGACGATCCTTTCACGCCCGCCCCGTCCTGCCCCGGCCCGGCCCCGCCGCCCGCGCAGGGGCCGTGCACGCCGGGTGCACGGCCGGACGGCGTCGGTCAAGACGCCCACCGCATCCGTGCGAGCATGTGCCCCATGACCCTCCACCGCGTCTGCGTCCTCGCCGGGTCCGACCCGGGCACCGACCCCTCCTACACCCGCGCCGCCGAGGAACTGGGCGCCCTGCTCGCCGAACGCGGGATCGGCCTCGTCTACGGCGGCGCCGCCGGAGGCCTGGCCGGGCGCGTGGCCGACGCCGCGCTGGCCGCCGGAGGGCGCGCCACCGCCGTGGTGCCCCAGTCGATGCGCACCCGGGAGACCCTCCACCCGGGCCTGCGCGACCTGCGCACGGTGGCCACCCACCACGAGCGCAAGTCCGCCCTGGCCGAACTGGCCGACGCCTTCATCGCCCTGCCCGGCGGCCTGGACACCCTGGACCACATCGCCGAGGCGGCCTCCTGGACCCAGGCCGGGCTGCACGCCAAGCCCGTCGGGCTGCTGGACGTGGGCGGCTACTGGAGCGACCTGGCGCGCCTGCTCGACCACTTCACCCGCCAGGGGCTGATCCGGCGCCGCCACCGCGCCATCGTCGTCTCGGCCGGGCGGCCGGACGCGCTGCTGGACCGCCTCAGCGCCTGGGACCCCGACCGCGCGGCCCCGCAGGTGCCGCCGCGCGGGCCGCTGCTGGGCGCCAGCACCGTGGTGGTGCGCGAGGGGCGGGTACTGCTGGGGCGGCGCAGAGGCGCCCACGGGTCGGGCACCTGGTCCTTCCCCGGGGGCAAGGTGGACGCGGCCGAGGCCCCCGAGGCGGCCGCGGCGCGCGAACTGCGGGAGGAGACGGGGCTGAGGGCGGTGCGCATCTCCCCCATCTGCTGGACCAACGACCTGTTCGGGCCCGAGGGGCTGCACTACGTCACCCTGCACCACCGGGTGGAGGCCCAGGGCGAGCCGGAGGTCGTCGAGCCCGACAAGACCGAGGGCTGGTCCTGGCACGACTGGGACAAGCTGCCCGAGCCGCTGTTCGCACCCGTGGCCTCGCTCGCGGCCACCGGGTGGCGGCCCGACACGCACGGGCCCGCATAGCCGCCGGAGAGGAAGGGGCCGGGCCGTGGCCTCGCCTCCGGGCCCCTGGCCCGCCGCAGACGAGTGGGCCATCCGGGGCGGGGTCGCGTGGTGAGCTCACGCCGTGCAGAGGTCCGAGCAGCGGCATCCGCAGAGCGGAGGCGGCGCCGACCGCAGCCTCCGCGGGTGCTCCACCAGGCACGGCAGGCATGGCCGTCACGGGGCTGGGCCGCTACGGCCTCGGAGCCCTGACCGGCACCCCGCTCCTCCGGCGGGCGGGATGGTGTCCCGCCAAGGGGCGGAACTCTCGTCCACCGCGGCCGCCCCCGGCGGGCGGCCGGAGGCCGCCACGCCGAAGGGCAGGTCGCCGGTCACGTCCCCGAAGACGGGCCGGTCCCGTTCCAGGGCCGCCACCGGCGGGCCGACCTGGTCGAACGCGCGTCGCACCACCCCAACGGAGACGACCGCGGGCGGCCGAGGCGGCCCGCCGTGATCATGTGCGCCTTGACCCCCTATGTATACGCACGGGGAGGCGGTTCCATGAGGGCCATGATGAGTTCCAGGCCATCCGCTGTGGCCGTCGTCGCGGCCGTCGTGTTCGCCGCCACCGCCGCGTGCTCCCCTGACCAGCCGGCCGGGTCCTCCGCCGAGGAGCCGACCGACGGGTCCCAGGCTTCGGCGTCCTCACCCGAGGACGCCGCCGCCCCGTCCCCCTCCCCCACCGGCCCGTGCGCTGAAGGCACCTGCGAGATCGAGGTCTCCGAAGGGGACACGGTGGCCGTGCCCCAGGAGTTCGGCCTCGGACCGATCGAGGTGACGGCCGTCGCCGACGACGCGGTCGAGATGGCCGCGCCGCTGACGGGGTCGGGCTACAGCATCTCGGGGTGCTCCGGTGGCGGCGGGGTGACGTCGCAGGGCGGAGGCGGTGTGAGCCTGAGCTGCGAGCCGGGCACCGTCGCGACCGTCAACGACGCCATGACCCTCGAAGTCGTCGAGGTCGGCGACGGCACCGCCGTCCTGCGCATCGAACCCGCCGAGTGAGGGGCGCCTCGAGGCGCCCACCGCCCTACCGGGCCCCGCCCGGCCGCGCCTCGGGCGGGGCCTCATCGAGAAGTCCGGCCAGGGCCGCGACCGAGTCGGGGTCGGAATCGGGCAGCCACTCCGGCACGTGCTCCAGGGCCAGGCGCGCCAGGCGGACCGTGCGCTCCGGGCCGGTGCCGGATGCGGCTTCCGCCCCCTCCTCCAGCCACCGCCGCAACCGTCCGACCCACTCCTCTTCATCCTCCCGCCACACCCAGGGATCGCCGCGGGATGCGTAGGCGGTGGCGATCACGCGCTCGGCGAGGTGCTCGGGGCCGTGGGCGTCGAGCACCGCCCGCCACAGCCGGGCCGCAGGCCCGCCCCCGTCGAAGGGTGCGGCGCACGCCAGCAGCCGGAGCACCCTCCGGCGGCGTCGCGCATCCGGTTCGGCATCCAGGAGGGCGAACCACACCTGCGGGCGGGTCGTGCACAGGGCCCGCCCGCAGGCGGTCAGCCAGGCGGAGGGCCACACACCGAAACAGGCCTCGACCGGCCCCTCGTCGACGGCGTCCACGAGGCGCATCAGCAGGTCCATGACGCCCTCGCGGGAGGGGGTCCGCGGGTCCTGGGCGAGCTTGGCCAGGAAGGGGGCGGCGGCGGGCGTCGCATCGCGCAGGCACACCGCGGGGCAGATCAGGTGGTCGGGGACCAGCCGCTCGAACAGTTCCGCGAGCGCGCCGGCGCCGTCGGCGCCGTCCCACACCCGGCCGAGCAGAGCGGGGACACGGTCGACCCCGCCCAGGCAGTCGTGGCGCCGGGTCCAGTCGATCGCGTCCACGCCCGCCAGCGCAGAGGGAGCACGCGCCCAGTCCGCCGCACCGTCCTCGGCCCGCCACTCGCGGTCTGCGGCGGTGCGGGCGGGCTTCGGCTGGGACACATCCACGGCCGAAGCCTGGCGACCGACCGCCCCAGGTGTCAATCGCGCAGGGGGCCGAGGCATGCCGTCCCCTCCGGCCCGGCCGCCTCGCCGAAGGACAGCGCGCCGGTCCTGACCGAAACGCCGAGAGCGCCGGTTATCCCAGTTCAGTGGCGAGGCCGCTTCAAACCGTCATGCGCTGGGTGGGGCCACGCGAGGCCGTCACCGGCGGGCCGACCGGGCGAATGGACATCACGCCGCTGCAAGGGACACGCCCCCGTCACGACGCCGCGCTCCGACGCAGGAAGCCCTGCATGCGCCCCGCCCCCTCAGAACTCGAACGTGCGCGTGCGGCCGTCCAGCAGCGCCCGGGACGTGTGCGCCCCCCATAGCGCGCTCAGGCACTCCTCCAACTCACCCGCCAGTTCCCCCACATCACCGGCCGCCCCCTCGTGCAGGCCCTCGGCCACGATCAGCACCTCATCCGTGCCCGGCCCCACACCCGAGGCTGCACTCTGGCGCCCCGCCCAGCGCCGCGAGTGCGCCACCCGCTCCCCCTGGGCGTAGACCACCTCCCCCGGCTCGACCCGCTCCACCCGCCCCGACAGGTCGGTGAACTCCTCCCCGCCCCGGGCGTGGCGCACCAGCAGGTCCCCGCCCACCCCGGCGACGTCGATCACCGCCACCGGAACCGCGTAGGCCAGCGAGGCCGCGTTGCACAGGTCCACCAGCGGGTGCACCCGTGGCAGCGCCCCCTCCTTGCGCCAGCGCCGCAGCAGCGACTCGGCCGCGCACCGGTGCTTGGTCGGCTTGAACCCCATGGCCGCGAAAGCGCGCCTCCACGCACGGATCGACTCCAGCTCCCCCTCGGCCTCCACCCGCGCCCACGCGCGCTTCTCGAACGCCGACACCGCCTCGGACACCGGCGCCGGACCGCCCACGCCCCGCGCCCGCACCACGCCGGCCGCCAGGGAGGGGAACTTCTCCCAGACCCGATCGGAGTGCTCGAACCGCATACCTCGTCCCCTTTCCGTCTCCTCCGCCCGCCCGGTGCCGGGCGGGCCTCACACGCCGCCCACCGCCAGGCGCACCGCCAGCACGGCGAACGCCCCGGCGAAGGCGCGCCGCACCCAGGCCCCCGCGGCCCCGCCCTGCCCGATCCGGCCGCGCACCAGCGCGGCCAGGCCCCCGTACACCGCGAAGACCGCGAAGGTGACCGCCATGAACACCGCGCTGAGCACTACCATCACCGCCGCCCCGCCGGCCCCCGCCCCGCCCGGCGCGAACTGCGGCAGGAACGCCAGGAAGAACACGGTCAGCTTCGGGTTGAGCAGGTTGACCGCCACCCCCGAGGCCAGCACCCGCAGCACCGTGGGCGCCCCGGCCTCCTGGGCCGGGGCCGCCAGCGGGCCGCGCTCGCGCAGCAGCCTCCAGGCCAGGAACAGCAGGTAGGCCACGCCCGCCCAGCGCACCGCGGTGAACACCGCCGACCCGGCCTGCATCAGCGCCGCCAGCCCGCCCACCGCCACGGCGGCGTGCGGGACCGTGCCCAGCGTGCACGCCAGCGCCGCCACCACCCCGGCCCGCGCGCCGCGCCCCGCGGCGGCCGCCATGGTGAACACCGCCCCGGTGCCCGGCAGCGCGGCCACCACCAGGCACGTGAGCAGATACTCCGCCGACACCGCACCGTCCATGGGCCCCACCCTTCCGCCACAATGGACCGGTGGACAGAGCCAAAGACACCACACCCGACTGGTCCGAACGGGCGGGCGCCGACTTCCTCCAGCTCGACCCCGCCCACGCACCGCCCGGCGGGCTGTCCCACTGGATCGCCGAGAGCGTGCGCACCGCCATCGGCGACGGCCGCCTGCCCCTGGGCTCGCGCCTGCCCCCGGGCCGCCGCCTGGCCGCCGAGCTCGGGGTGGCCCGCGGCACCGTCACCGAGGCCTACCGCCGCCTGGCCGAGGACGGGCACGTGGCCGGCCGCGGCCGCGCCGGCACCGTGGTCGTCGCCGCCCCGGCCGCCGCCCCCGCGCCCCCGGCCGCAGGCACCGCCCGCGCACCCGCCGACCCCTTCACAGGCGCCCCCGGCCCAGAGGTCTTCGACGCCCTGCGCGCCGCACAGGCCCCCATCGACCTGACCCCGGGCGTGCCCGACCTGGCCGCCTTCCCCCGCGCCGCCTGGCTGCGGGCCGAACGCGCGGTCCTGGCCCAGGCCTCCCCCGGCCTGCTCGGCTACGGCGACCCGCGCGGCGCGGCCCCGCTGCGCACGGCGGCCGCCGCCTGGCTGGCCCGCAACCGCGGCATCCGCGCCGACCCCGGGCGGCTGGTCGTGGTCGCCGGGACCGCCCAGGCGCTGGGCCTGGTGGCGCGCATCCTGGCCGCCGAGCGGGTGGGGGCCGTCGCGGTGGAGGACCCCGGCTCGCTGGGGGTGCGCCAGCACCTGGCGCACTGGGGCATGGACACCCCTCCCGTTCCCGTCGACCCCGACGGGGTGCGGGTGAGCGACCTGCACGACAGCGGCGCCGGGGCGGCCCTGCTCACCCCCGCACACCAGTACCCCACCGGCGCGGTGCTGGCCCCCCACCGGCGCCGCGCCCTCATCGAATGGGCCCGCGGCACCGGCGGCCTGGTCATCGAGGACGACTACGACGCTGAGCACCGCTACGACCGCCCGCCGGTGCCCGCCCTGCGCGCGATGCTGCCCGACCACGTCTTCTACACCGGAAGCGTGTCCAAGCTGCTGGCCCCGGCGCTGCGGCTGGGCTGGGCCCTGGCCCCCGAGCGCCACCACGGCGCCCTGGTGGAGGCCAAGCGCTTCGCCGACCTGGGCAGCGCCGTGCTGCCGCAGCTGGTGCTGGCGCGCCTGATGGAGTCGGGCGAGCTGGAGCGCCACCTGCGCCTGCTGCGCAGGCGCCACCGTCGGCGGCGCGACGCCCTCATCGCCGCGCTGGCCCAGCACCTGCCCCGCGCCCGCGTGCACGGGGCGGCCGCGGGCCTGCACCTGACGGTCACCTTCCCCGGCGACTCCGGCGCCCTGGACGACACGGCCCTGGCGCGCGCGGCGCTGCGCGAGGGGGCCAAGGCGCACCCGCTGTCCTGGCACCGGGTGCGTCCCGGGGAGCCGGGGCTGGTGCTGGGCTATGCCGCGACCCCAGCCGGGCGCATGGACGAGGCGGCCGACATGCTCGCCCGCGCGCTGGCGCGAGCGGGGTGATGGGCACTCCGGGCGGAGCCGCCTCCGCCGCTCAGCCGGGCCACACCCGCGCTTACCCGCACCGCCCGCATGCGCTCAAGTCCCGCCGGTGCCGCCGGGATGGTGTGATGTCCGTTCGGCGCAGATGCGGTTGGGCGCACTCGGTCCACTGGTCGTCCGGGTGGATGGACACGCCCGTCCGAGCGCGCTCCCACCGCGGCCGTTGTCGCTCTTGGACGGGGCACCCCTCGGGGCTCCCCGACCCGGCGGCCCTCCCTTCGGCAGACGCCCGTCCTGGGCGCTCCCACCCGCCACCCCGCGCACCGCCCGCGGTCAGAACACTCGGCATCCCATCTACCGTTGCGCGCATGGAGACACTGCCCCCTGCGCCGTACTGGAACACCAACGTCGCCCGCCACCGCGGCATCCTGCGCGCCGTGCCCTCCGCGTGCGCCCGCGCGCTGGACGTGGGGTGCGGGGACGGGCTCCTGGTCCGGCGGCTCGCTGCGGTGTGTCCCGAGGTCACGGGGATCGACTCCTCGCCCGAGATGATCGCCCAGGCACGCGACCGGTATGCCGGCGTGCCCGGGCTGGAACTGGTCTCCGGCGACTTTTTGACCGCCGACCTGCCCGAGGGCGGCTTCGACTTCGTGTGCTCGGTCTCGACCGTGCACCACATGGACTTCACGGCGGCGCTGGAGCGCATGCGGGCGCTGCTGCGCCCCGGCGGGGTGCTGGCGGTGGTCGGGCTGGCCCGGGAGGAGGGGCCAGCGGACCTCGCGATCTGGGCCGCCTGCGCCCCCGTGGTGCGGGCGGTCAAGGTCGCGCGGAGGGCGCGGGGGCCGCAGGGCATGCCCGAGGCCGACCCGCAGATGAGCTACACCCAGGTGCGCCGCTCGGCCCGCCGCCTGCTGCCGGGGGTGCGCTACCGCCGCCACGTCCTGCGGCGCTACTCGCTGACCTGGCGCAAACCCCGCTCCTCGTAGGTGTGTCGTTCCGGCACGTCGGCAACGCCCGACCCGCCCTGACAAGGCCTTGAACGAGGAGAGGGCCTTCTCGGGTCCGGTGTGGACCGCGAGATCCGCACCGAAGCTCCAGGAGGCCCTCGCGCCCCACCGCAGGCGCTCCCCCTGTCCCCGACCGGGCGACTGCGGCCCGCCCGGCGCATCGTCTTGGACGGATGGGCCTGCCGCCACCGCGGAGGAGGGGGGCGGCATCGACCACCGCACTGCCCACCTGGAGGTCACAGCACCCGAGCGGACTCGTCGGATGCTCACCGAGGTGTACGGCGACCCCGGCACCGCCCCCAGCACCGTGGCGGCCCGTTCGTGAGGGGGACCGGGGCGGGGCCGACCTGACTTCGGGCCTTGGCCGACGGCCCGCCGTGGGCAGGCGCGACCGGCGGAAGTTCCACTGCTCGGCGGGACACCGTCCACGACCGGGTGCGCGTTTCGGGCGCATCCCGGCCGCCTACGGCGGAGTGTCCGCGGCCGGGGCGGCCGCGCCGAAGGGCGGGGGTCGGCTCAGGACGGGCCGGTCCCGTCCCAGGGCCGTCACCGGCGGGCCGGCCCGGGTGGGTGGAGATTTCACCCCTGTAAGGGACACGCCCCTCCGATGCGCCCGGGGGCCGGGCCCGCCCCGGCGGCCCGGCCCCCGGGCGCGGCGCCTCAGCCGCCCAGGATCTTCTCGGGGCTCTCCCGAAGGGTGCGCACCAGGTGCTCGGGGGCCGTGGCGGGCGACCCGGCCGAGTACGGCGGCTGCGGGTCGTACTCGATGCCCAGCTGAAGGGCCTGGGCGAACTCGTCGCCCTCGATCCGCCCGCACAGCTCCAGCGCCATGTCGATGCCCGCCGACACCCCCGCCGCCGTCACGTACTTGCCGTCGCGCACCACCCTCTCGGGGGTAGGCACGGCGCCGTACGCCGACAGTGCCTCCATCGCCGCCCAGTGGGTGGTGGCGGGCCTGCCCTTGAGCAGGCCGGCCGCCGCCAGCAGCAGCGACCCGGTGCACACCGTGGCCATCCACGTCGCCGTCGCGTCCACGGCGCGCAGCCACCCCAGCAGCGGCTCGTGCTCCATCAGCAGGCCCTGGCCCGGGCCGCCGGGCACCAGCACGATGTCGGGCGCGCGGACCTCCTCCAGGGACGCGTCGGCGGTGACCCCCAGCACACCGGTGTCGCTGCGCACCGGCCCCCGCTCCTCGGCGCACACCACCGTTTCGGCCCCGGGCAGGCGGGAGAGCAGCTCGTAGGGCCCCACCGCGTCCAGGGCGGTGAACCGGTCGTAAAGGACGATGGCGATCTGCATTCGATTCCTCACTTTCCGTAGTTGTCAACGGGTGCGGCGGATAGGCGGACCGCGCCGCCCCTGTGGGCGCGGCCCCTTCACCCCACCGTCAGGACACGGACCTCACGCGGCCGTGCGGAACCGCATCCGGTAGCGGCCGGGCGAGCACCCCAGCCTGCGGGCGAACGCCCGCCGCATCACCTCGGCCGACCCGAACCCGCACGCCCGCGCCACCGCGTCCACCCCTTCGTCGGTCTCCTCCAGGCGGCGCCGCGCCGCGTCCAGGCGCACCGACTCCACGTACCGGCCCGGCGTCATGCCCACCTCGCGGGAGAAGACCCGGGCGAAGTGGCGCGGGGAGAACCCGGACCGGGCCGCCAGCGCCTCCACCGACAGGTCCCCGTCCGGGTGGCCCTCGATCCAGTGCTGCAGCTCGCGCAGCGAGGGACGGTCGGCGCCGCGGGAGGCCAGGTGGGTGCTGAACTGGGCCTGCCCGCCGGGCCTGCGCAGGTAGACGACCAGCACCCGGGCCACCCACAGGGCCGCGTCCTGGCCCAGGTCCTCCTCCACCAGTGCCAGCGCCAGGTCGATCCCGGCGGTCACCCCGGCCGAGGTGGACACCTGCCCGTCGCGCACGAAGATGGGGTCGGGCTCCACCCGCACCCGGGGGAAGCCGCGCGCCAGGCTCTCGCACAGGTTCCAGTGGGTGGTGGCGCGCCGCCCGTCCAGCAGGCCCGCCTGCGCCAGCAGGAACGCCCCCGAGCACACCGAGACCACCCGGCGGGCCGAGGAGGCGTTGGCGGCCAGCCACTCCACCAGGCGCCCGTCGGGCTCCAGGGTGCCCAGACCGCCGGGCACCACCAGGGTGTCGATCGGCCCGACCCCGTCCAGGGACGCCTGCGGGGCCATGCCCAGTCCGCTGGAACAGCGCACCGCCGCCCCGTCCGCGCTGGCCTGGACGACGCGGTAGGCGGGCCCGCCTGCTTCGGCGCGGCTGTAGGCGTCGGCGACGGCGAAGACCTCCATGGGCCCGGCCACGTCCAGGCTCAGCACGCCCTCGAAGAGGGCGACGACGACGGTGCGCTCGCTCATGGCCCCAGCCTGTCCGCTGCCGGGCGTGTCGGCAATGACGGGGTCACCAACATTCCTGCCATCGCCCGCCCGCGCCCGGCCGCCCGCTATACCCACCGGCTGTTCCGGCTGCTGCCCACGCCCTTGGTCACGACGATGGCCCACCGCCCGCACAGGCGAGTCCTCTTGCCGGAACGGACCCGGATGCGGCCACCGAGCCCGCCGTCCTGCACGACCAGGCCCAGAGCGCCCTCGCAGACCACGATGTCGCCCGCCTTCGGCCGGGGCCCCATGCCCGTGTGGTCGCCCACACGGGCATGGGACTCGGCGAGGACGCCGACCGGATCACCCGGGACGACGACCGTGACCCGGCCTCTGGTGCCAACACCGTCGACGACGCCCTCCCTGCCGTCCCACACCACACGGCCCTCGCCGTCGAGGCGGTGGAGAACGAGGACCGGGTCGTTCACGTGGGCCTTGGGGCGCTGGACGGGCAGCTCGCCGGGGCTCGCCCAGGTGTGGACGGTCTGGCGGGTCACTCCGGCCGCCTCGGCGATCACCTCGACCGGTTCCCCTTGCAGATGGGCCGCGATCGCGGCCAGCCGAAGCCTTTTCGCGGCGATGGCGTACTCGGAGGAGGCGATGCGAACCGACCTCAGTCGGGGGGTCTCCGGGAATGAGCTCATGTCAGGCGATTAGACACAGGAACCGCACCTCCGGTCGACCGTGGGCGGCCGGACCGCGCCCACCGGCCCTGCGGGTTCGGGGCCGCGGCACCGGAGGGGCACAATGCGCCCATGGAGCTGCCCGACCGCGTCCCCGGACTCACCGCACGCGCAGGCATCACCCTTCGGCCCTGGCGCCTGTCGGAGGAGGACCTCGACCTGGTCCGCCAGGCCTCCCGGGACGACTACATCCCAGCGATCACCACGGTTCCGCGCCCCTACACCGACGCCGAAGGGGCGGCGTTCGTGCGGCGCCAGTGGCACAGGACCGAGACGGGCCGCGGCTACCCGTTCGTCATCGTCGCGCCCGGCGGCCGGCCCGTAGGGAGTGTGGGCCTGTGGCTCAAGGACCTCGACCGGGGGCGCGCGTCCCTGGGGTACTGGATGGCCGGATCCGGCCGGGGGCGGGGAGCGGCCTCGGCGGCGCTTGAGGCGGTCGCCGGCTGGGCTCTGCACGGACTGGCGGTCCCGCGCCTGGAACTGTACGTGGAGCCGTGGAACACGGCCTCCCGGCGCACCGCCGAACGCGCGGGCTTCCGCCGCGAGGGGGTGCTGCGCGAACGGATGCAGATCGCGGGCGAGCTCCGGGACATGGACCTGTACTCACTCCTCAGGGGCGCCCCGCCAGAGGAGGACCGGGCGGCCGAGGCGAGCGCGCTCGGCCGCTTCGGCGGCACCACCGGCTCCCATTGACGGTTCCGGGTGAAGTCCCGGAGCCGTACCGGCCCATGGGCACTGCCGGGCCGCACCCTGTAGACCATGGGGCATGCCCACCGAAGACTGGCACCTCACCCACGACGTCGACGCCTTCCTCGCCCGGGCCGGGGGATTCCTGGGATCGCGCCCCGCCCTGCACAATACGGCGCTGACCGACATCGAGAGGCTGCGGACGAGCAGAGCCTCCGGGAACGGCGCAGGAGCGGGCGTCTTCGGCCTGCTGGAGTCGGCGGGCGGGGTCGGCGCGGTCTGCTACCTGACACCGGCCGGGCGGCTGGGGCTGACACCGCTGTCCGCCGCGCAGTCCGACAGCCTGGCCTCCCACCTGTCCGGCCTGGGCCACCGCCCCCTCCACGTCATCGCCGACCACGACACCGCCAGCGCCTTCGCCGAGGCGTGGCGGCGGCACGCGGACACGCGGACGGAGCCCTTCTGGCGCGCGCACCTGTACCGCCTGGAGGGGCTGGCCCCGCCGCGTCCCCCGGGCCGCGGCCGCACCGCGGGCGGGCGGGACCGCGAACAGGTCGTGCGCTGGTGCCGCGAGTTCTGCGTCGAGGTCGGCGAGAAGTCCTCCATCGACCTGATCGACGCCGGCGCCTGGGACGACTCGCGTTTCGGCGACAGGCGCTTCACGTTCTGGCAGGCCCCGGACGGTGCCCCCGTCTCGATGGCCGCGGCCACCGCGGTCGTGGGAGGCATGGTCCGGGTGGACCCGGTCTACACCCCGGCCCGCTTCCGCGGGCGGGGGTACGCGGGGGCGGTGACGGCCGAGGCGAGCAGGGCCGCACTCGCCGCGGGGGCCGGGGAGGTCGTCCTGTTCACCGACCCGGCGAACCCCACCAGCAACGCCCTGTACCGGCGCATCGGCTTCGCCCGCATCGCCGACTTCGCCGGTTACCGGTTCGGTGCCGGGTGACGATGGCGTCCCGCCGTGTGGTGTCGTTTCGGAGAGCGACACATTCCGTGGGGTGGTGCGGTGACGCCGGCGGCCGGGTGAACGCCGCGGCGCCCGACCGGCGCCTTCAGGAAACCAACGTTTGTTGGACACTGAAGGCCGGGTTGTCCGGGGTCGGACTGAACGTGTCGACCGGAAATCAGGACGGCCTGGTCACTGTGGTTCGGCCAGGCGGGTGACACGGCCGGTGTGGACGTCGAACCCCAGGACCGGATGACCGCAGTCGCCTTCGGGATCCATCAGGACGGGTCTGCCCAGGCATCGGCCGATCGCTGCGAGGAAGCCGCACAGGGTGTCCAGCCGTTCCTGCCCCTGGAGTTCGCGCAGGTCCACGTCGAAGTCGATCTCGTCCACAGCGTAGAAGCGGAAGATCGCGAGCACCCCGTCACTCGGCCACACCCGCAGCTCGGGGCACTCGGCGTCGGCGGCACGGGACAGCACGGTCTGTGCCCGGGGCAAGGGGACCACGGCGTCGCCTTCGGAGTGCCGGTGCTCCCACCCGCGCTCGACGATCAGGTCGAGGAGACTCTGCCAGTCGTTCACCGTGGTGTTGGGGACCCGCAGGTCCGGCAATGAGCCCATGGTGTGGGGGTCGAACAGGTCCTTCACGTCATCCCAGAGCAGACCGGCCATCTGACCATGCTGGCACCAAGCGCTGAGGTGTGGGGAAACGGATCGATTCTCCGACAGATTGGGGGTTGGCCAGGATCGACTGTAGGGTCCTGTTCGTGGCAGATCATCAGGACGAGACCAGGGCAGCCTACGACGGGGTCGTCGAGCTCTACGCGTCGCTGTTCGCCAACCGCCTGGAGACACAACCGTTCTCCCGGGCCATGGTCGCCACATTCGCCGAACTGGTGCGCTCGATGGGCAACTTACGGGCAGCGGACGTCGGATGCGGCCCCGGACATCTGACGGCCATGCTGAACGAACTGGGCCTGAACGCCGTCGGGCTCGACCTCTCCCCGGGCATGATCGACCACGCCAGCAGAGCTCATCCGAAGCTGCGCTTCCAGCAGGCGCGGATGGAGTCCCTGCCGATCGAGGACGGCGCGCTCGGCGGCGTGCTGGCCCACTACTCGATGATCCACACCCCTCCGGGGGACGTGCCGAAGCTGCTCGCCGAGCAAGTCCGCGTCCTGGCACCGGGCGGCCTGCTCCTCGTCTCCTGCTTCGGCACGGACGGGCCAGAGCCGGTCCGATTCGACCACAAAGTGGCGCCTGCCTACAGCTGGCCAGCGGAGTGCCTGGCCGAGCTACTGGCCGACGCCGGGCTCGTTCCCTTCGCGCGACTACTCCACGACCCGGCCTCCGAACGGGGCTTCCTCGACACCCATCTGCTGGCCCGCCGCCCGTAGGTCCGTCGACTCTGCGCACCGGACGGTCGGTGCCCTAGTGATGTGGTCGAACCCCAGTGGGGACAGGCGGGCGCACATCTCCTCAGTGGCGGGGAAGCCTTCGGCCCGGAGCCGGGTCACGGCGACGTCGATGTAGAGGCTGTTCCACCACACCACGGCGTTGAGCACCAGGCCCAAGGCGCCGAGCTGGTCGCCCTGGTGGCGTCGGCCCCGGCGGGCATCGACCTGGAACCCGAAGCGCGCCGCTTCGGCCCGCCGCTTCAACAAACGTTGGTTTTCTGAAGGCGCCGGTCGGGCGCCGCGGCGTTCACCCGGCCGCCGGCGTCACCGCACCACCCCACGGAATGTGTCGCTCTCCGTTTCCGCCCCATGGCCGGCCGCATCGACGCACCGCCCCGCACGGGCGGTGCGGCCCCGGCGCGCACGACGGTGGGGGGCGGCGCATGCGCCGCCCCCCACGTTCCCTGCTCAACCGCCCCGGCCGCTCGCCGGGGCCGCTGTCCGGCTCAGTCGCGGGGGCCGCGGCCCGCCGGGCGGCGCTTGGGGGCCTGGCGCGGCCCGCCGCCCTCGCGGGCGTCGCGCCGCACGACCGCCTTGCGGCCCTTGATCATCGCGCCCTGCAGGGCGTCGATCACCCGGTCGGCGTCCGAGGCGGGCACCTCCACCAGGGAGAACCGCTCGGCAATCTCGATGGCGCCGATGTCGCGGCCGCTCAGGCCCGCCTCGCCGGCGATCGCGCCCACCAGGTCCTGCGGGCGCACCCGGGCGCTGCGCCCGGCCCCCACGAACAGGCGCACCCGATCGCCCGAGGGGCCGCGCCCGGGGCGGCGGCCCGGGCCCTGGGAGCCCCGGTCCCGCTCGGGCCGCTCACCGCGGCGCCCGCGCCGGTCGGCCTCGGGGCGCACCGGGACCTGCGGGATCTCCTGCTCGCCCTCGGCGGCCGGGGCCAGCGCCCCGTGCGCCATGCGCAGCGCCTCCAGCGCGACCTGCTCGGCCCCGAACTCCTCGCGCAGCGACCCCAGGACCTCCTCCAGCTCCGAGGGGGCGGCCGTCGCGTCGCCGCGGGCGCCCCCGTCCTGCGACAGCGCCCGGTGCAGCGCCTGGCGGGTGCGCTCCAGGCGGCGGCGCCGCATCTGCTCGACGGTGGGCACCTGCTCGACCTCGATCGGGCTGGCCGTGGCGCGGCGCACCGCCTTCAGGCGCCGCTGGTCGCGCGGCTCGATCACGGTCAGCGCCACGCCCTCGCGCCCGGCGCGCCCGACCCGGCCCGTGCGGTGCACGTAGGACTCGGGGGCCGCGGGCAGCCCGAAGTTGACCACGTGCGTCAGGTGGTCCACGTCGATGCCGCGGGCGGCCACGTCGGTGGCCACCAGCAGGTCGGCCGCGCCCGAGCGCAGGCGCCCCATGACCCGGTCGCGGTGCTCCTGGCCCATGCCGCCGTGCAGGGCCTCGGCCCGGCGGCCGCGCGCGTTCATCGCCTCGGTGACCCGCTCGACCTCCTCGCGGGTGGCGCAGAACACGATGGCCGCGCCGGGGTCCTCGGCCTCCAGCAGCCGGGCCAGCGCCGCCTCCTTGTAGCCGCGCGGCACCAGGTAGGCGCACTGGCGCACGCGCGGGGCCTCGCCCTGGGCCTGCTTCTCGGGGGCGATGCGCACCCGCACCGGGTCGCTCAGGTGGCTCTGGGCCAGCGCCTCGATGCGCGAGGGCATGGTCGCCGAGAACAGCACCCGCTGGCAGTCGGCCGGGGTCTGCTCCAGGATCTGCTCGATGTCCTCGGCGAAGCCCATGTCGAGCATCTCGTCGGCCTCGTCCAGCACCGCCATGGACAGCCGGTCCAGCACCAGGCCGCCGCGGCCCATCAGGTCCAGGGCGCGGCCCGGGGTGGCCACCACCGCGTCCACGCCGCGCTCCAGGGCGCGCAGCTGGCGCCCGATGGGGGTGCCGCCGTAGACGGGCAGCACGCGGGCGCGGGCGGCGGCGCCCAGGGTCTCCACCGCCTCGCACACCTGCACCGCCAGCTCGCGGGTGGGCACCAGGATCAGGGCGGCCGGGGCGCCGGAGGTTCGCTCGGGCCGGTCGGCGAGCATCTGCAGGATGGGCAGGGCGAAGGCGGCGGTCTTGCCGGTGCCGGTGGCGGCCTGGCCGAGCAGGTCGCGCCCGGCGACCAGCGGCGGGATGGCCTCGCGCTGGATGGGCGTGGGGTCGGTGAACCCGGCCTGGGCCACCGAGGCCTGCACGCGCGGGCCCAGGGGCAGGGCGGCGAAGCCCTCGGGGGCCTCCTCCTGGGCGGCCGGGGCGTCTGCGCCCTCGGGGGCCTCGGCGCCCTCCTCGGGCAGGGCCTCGGGCGCCTCGAGCACGGGCTCGGGGTCGTTCTCGGTGGTGGTGCCGTGGTCGGCGATTGCGGATGCGGCGGATGCCATGGATCTCCAAAAGGACGCGGGCGTCGGTGTCCGTCGGGGCATCGCGCGGTGCGGGCGCTCGGAGGCGCCCGCAGGCTGCTGCGGGGTGGATGGGCGCGGACCTGTCCCTCGCGGCGCCGCGCGTCCGCAGTGCGCTCTCGCCGCATACCCGGTTCCGGCCCCCAACGCATGGGGCCGCGGGCGCTCAAGGGTCGCGGCCTCCCCGACGGTCACTGGCTCCGGCCGCGCCCCCAGCCTAGGCGATGAGGGGCGGTGCCCGGGCACCGGGGGCGGGCGGGGAGACCAGAAGCACACCGCGGGCGGGCCCGGGGGCGCGGCGCCGGCCCCTGCCCTCGGGCCCGGTTGCGCGGGCGGTCCCGGTGCCGCAGGCGGCGCCCGGAGGGGGCCCACGGCACCCCGGTCGGCGTCCTGACCTGCGAAGCTCCGCCCGGGCGCGGCGGGGCGCCCCACCGCCCCTTGACTACCCACGGGGGGTATGCCAGTGTTCCACACATACCCCGAGGGGGTATCCACGGGACGTTCTTCGGAAAAGGAGCTGATCGGCATGTGCGGCACCGGCACCGACCACCGCCCCCACGGCGCCACCGGCGGCCACGACCACCCCCACGCCCACGGGGCCGCCTTCGCCCAGGCCCTCGACCGGCGCCTGGCCCAGGCCCCCGCCCCCGCCGTCGAACCCGGCGCCGACTGGCACCTGCGCGGCGAGTGGTTCGACGTGTGCAGCTGCTCCCTGCCCTGCCCCTGCACCTTCGCCCAGGCACCCACCGGCGGCGCCTGCCTGTTCACCCTGGCCTGGCAGGTCCACGAGGGCCACTACGGCGGAACCGACCTGTCCGGCCTGGGCGTGGTCGCCCTGGGCCAGTTCCAGGGCAACATGTGGATCGACGACCCCGACGCCCTGATGACGCTCATGTTCTACATCGATGCCAAGGGCGGCCCCGCCCAGCGCCAGGCCCTCGAGCGCATCTTCACCGGAAAGGAGGGCGGCTGGCCCGGCACCTTCGGCTCCCTCATCGGCGAGCTGCGCGCCGTCGAGCACGCCCCCATCGACTTCCGCGCCGAGGCCGACCTGTCCTCCTGGCAGGTCGAGATCCCCGACCTGGTCCGCGCCCGGGCCACCGCCCTGACCGGCCCCACCGCCGACCCCTCCCGCCGCGTCCAGCTCCACAACGCCCCCGGCGCCGAGGTCGGCCCCGGCCAGGTCGCCACCTGGGGCGTGGTGCAGGAGGACCACGCCGTCGGCTTCACCTTCTCCCACCCCTACAAGGGCGGCTCCAGCAAACACTTCGCCTTCGACTGGCGCCCGTAGACGGTCGACGGCGGATGCGCGGTCGGTGGTCGCAGGCGGTCAGCGACCGCTCGCCCGGGCGCCACCCAGCCGGTCGTGCCAGGTCGCCGCGCCGAGCGCGAAGTCGCGCCGGAGGCAGGGGGCCACAGGCACTCGGCTCTCCACCGCCCCGAGGCGCCGGCGCAGCCGGCAGGGGGACGCCCCCGGAGGGCGGGCTCGCCGCCGCGCCGCGTCCTCGCCGGTCTCGGGGAACCCGTCCTCCCGAGACCGGCGCCGGGTTCGTGAGCCCCGTGTGTCCGCCCGCGCGGCCACTCCGGCCTGCGGGGCCGACGCCGAACGCCGACCAGGACCGGCAGGCCGCGGCCGTGACGCGAGGCGCCCGTCGGACCGCGCCCCGGGAACCTGCCCCTCCTCCAGCGGTCAGCGGGCCGCGGCCGCCACCCGCACGCCCGGCCCCACCAGCACCGTGCCCGAGACCGCCTCCATCCACCGCCGCACCGCAGAACGGGCGAAGGCCCGGCGCACCAGCCCCACCGCCCACGCCGCCGGCCCGT
Organism: Nocardiopsis endophytica; assembly: GCF_027706725.1. GTDB lineage: Bacteria > Actinomycetota > Actinomycetes > Streptosporangiales > Streptosporangiaceae > Nocardiopsis_A > Nocardiopsis_A endophytica. The sequence goes on along the minus strand of NZ_JAQFWQ010000007.1, from coordinate 18,824 downwards.
ACCAGGCCAGGTCGACCAGGGTCCACAGCACGGCCGGCACCAGCAGGAACGGCAGCACCGGGGCGCCGGAGGGCACGAACTGCGGCAGGAAGGAGACCGCGAACACCGCCGCCTCGGGGTCGGCGGCGTTGGTGACCAGCCCCGGCCGCAACCCCGGCCACCACGAACGCGGCGGCACGGCCCCGCCTGCTCCGCCAGGGCTTCAGGGGGCCGTCCACCCGGGGTCGCGGCCGGTGATGGCCACCACCCGGTCCAGCAGCGGCGCCCCCGGCCCCACCGGCACCTCCGGCCCCCACAGCTCGGGCACGGGCGCCTTGGGGACGAAGTCGGCCACGTGCTCCAGGCACGCCCGCACGGCCGCCTCGGGCGGGTCGAAGCCGCGCCCGGTGGCCCGGGCCAGGTCCCAGCCGTGCACGACCACCTCGGTCAGGGCGATCCTGCCCCACACCTGGCGGGGCAGCCCGACCCCGGCGGCGTCGGCGCGGCCCTGCCAGGCCGCAGGGTCGTCCCAGGCCCGCCCCAGCTCGGCCAGGAGCCCGCCGAGCTCCGTGGGCCCCCGCCCGCCGCCGCCGGCGTCCTCGGAGCCCGGCCCCGGCCCGCCGCGCCCGAGCGCGGCGAACCCGCGGGCCACGACACCGAGGTGGTCCAGCAGGTCGGCGACGGTGTAGTCGGCGCAGGGCGTGGACAGGTCCGCCTCGCCGTCCCCGATCGCCCCGGCCAAGGCGGCCAGGTGCGAGCAGGCCGGCTTCAGATCGATCACAGGGTCCTCCTCGGGGGCGGGCGCTCGTGCCGCCCCATCTCCCCCTTGGACTCCCCCGCCGGCCCCGAATCATCGGCGCCCCCGGGCCCGCCTCACCGCTCCCCGGGCGCCACCAGCCCCGACTCATAGGCCACCACCACCAGCTGGGCCCGGTCGCGCACGCCCAGCTTGGCCATGGCCCGGTTGATGTGGGTCTTGGCGGTCAGCGGACTGATCACCATCCGCCCGGCCACCTGGTCGTTGGACAGCCCCCGCGCCACCAGCGCCACCGCCTCGCGCTCGCGCCCGGTCAGCCGCTCCAGCCCCGCACCCGAACCCGCCCCCGCAGGCGGCGGCCACGACACGAACCGCTCGATCAGCCTGCGGGTGATCTCCGGCGCCAGCAGCGCATCCCCCCTGGCGCCCACCCGCACCGCGTGCAGGAAGTCGTCGGGCATCACGTCCTTGACCAGGAACCCCGCCGCACCGGCCCGCAGCGCCTCCAGCACATACTCGTCGAAGCCGTAGTTGGTCAGGATCACCACGTGCACCCCGGCCAGGGCCGGGTCGGCGGCCATGCGGCGGGTCGCCTCGATCCCGTCCAGGCCCGGCATGCGGATGTCCACCAGGGCGACGTCGGGCAGGTGGCGCCGCGCCAGCTCCACGCCCCGCAGCCCGTCGTCGGCCTCGGCCACGACCTCGATGTCCCCCTCGGCCTCCAGCAGCGCGCCGAACCCGCTGCGCAACAGCGGCTGATCGTCCACCAGCAGGACCCGGATCACGGCCGCCCCTCCTCCAGCGGCTCCACCGGCAGCTCGGCCCGGACACCGAACCCGCCCCGGGGCCCCGGACCGGCGTCCAGGCGCCCGCCCAGCGCCTCCACCCGCTCGCGCATCCCCGCCAGCCCCACACCCGGGACGGCCCCGCCGCCCGGCACCGCCCTGCCGTCGTCCTCCACCCGCACCCGCACAGCCCGCTCGCCGCGCTCCACCGCCACCCGGACCCGCTGGGCCCCGGCGTGCCTGACGGTGTTGGTCAGCGCCTCCTGCACGATGCGGTAGACCGCCCCCTCCACCGCCGCGGGAAGACCCGCCCCCTCGGCCGGCGCCTCCACCTCCAGCTCGGCCTCCAGCCCTCCCGCGCGGGCCCCCCGCACCAGCTCGGGCAGGTCCGCCAGCCCCCGCGGGCGGGCGCCCGCGCCCCCGCGCAGCGCCTCCAGGGTCGCCCGCAGCTCCCGGTTGGCCTCCCGCCCCGCCTGGGCGATGGCCAGCACCGGCTCGGGCACCGGCTCCCCGCGCCTGCCCGCCAGGTGGAGGGCCACCTCGGCCTGCAGCTTGATCACCGAGATCTGGTGCGTCAACGAGTCGTGCAGCTCGCGGGCGATGTGCAGCCGCTCCTCGTCGGCGCGGCGCCGCGCGGCCTCCTCCCGGGTGCGCTCGGCCTGCTCGGCCCGCGCCTCGGCCTGCCGCAGCGCCTCCCCGGCCGCCGCGGCGGCCACCAGCCAGGCCACCTCCAAGGCGCCGCGCGCCTGGGCCAGCGCCTGGCCCGCGGCCGGCGCGCCCGCCGCCACCGCGGCCAGCGGCAGCGCGACCAGCAGGCCCAGCGCCCAGGCGGCCGCGGCGGCTCGGCGCCCGGCCCGCACGGCGGTGTACAGCGCCACCAGGAACGCCGCCGCGGGCAGGTCCAGCCCCGCGGCCTGGTAGCCCGCCGCCAGGGCGGCGGTGGCCGCCAGCACCGGGGCCGGGGCCCGCCTGCGCCCGGCCAGGACCAGGCCCGAGGCGGCCGCCAGCCCCACCGCCAACAGGCCGGCCCCTCCCTGCGGGCGCTGCTCGGCAAGGGCCGCGGCCACCAGGGCCGCCGCCATGCCCACGGCGATGGCCCCGTCCACAGCTGCCCGGGCGGCACCCGGTCGGCCTGCGCTCATGCCCCGACCCTAGACCGGTGCGCCCCGGCCGCGGCTCCTGCCCGGGGCCGATCCGCGGCTACCGCGGGCGCGGTAGGGCGGGCCCGGCTGCGGCCCCCGCGGCAGCGCACCTTGCCTGCGCCCGCACGACGACACGGCCCGTCCCCGCGGCGCATGCTCGGACCACACCGGACAGCGAACGAGGCGAGGAGGACGGCAGATGTCCCTATCAGTGGTGGCGGCCGAGGCGGCCGCGCTCCTACAGCCCTGGGCCGCCGACCCGGCGGCGGGCATGACCCCGGGGCGGCTGGGCTCGGTGGCCGGCGCGCTGGCGGGCCTGGCGGGCGCGGCGTGCGCCGTGCGGGCGGTGCTGCGCCCGGGCGGGCCCGGACGGTCCCTGGCGGTGGCGGCCCTGGTGCTCGGGCCGCTGGGCACCCTCACCGGGGCGGTGGTGGTGGCCTCCGCGGACGGCGGCCTGGGCACCGGGAGCGGCCTGGCCGGAGGGTGGGTGTCCATCGCGGTGGGGGCAGCGGCCACCGTGCTCGGCGCGGCGGCCTGGGCCCGGGCCCGCCGCGCGCCCCGCCCCGGCTGAGGCACGCCGCACCCGGGGCGGAGCCCCGCGGCGCCTTGCGGGGGAACCGCGCCCGAACGCGGCGCATCCCACCCGTGAGGCCCCGCGGCCCGAAGGCCGCCCGCCCTGCGCCGCGCCGCAACGAGGAGCCCGAATGGACGAGAGCGCGCTGTTCCTTGCGATAGGCCCGCTCGCAGTGCTCATGGGCGCCTGGTACCTCGCCCGGCCCCGGGCGTGGGCCAGGTACAGCGCCCGCTACTGGGTCAAGGACCCGGAGGGGGCGGAGCCCAGCGGCGGCGCCGTGGTCCTCGTGGTCGCCACCGGCTGCGTGTCCATCGGGCTCGGCGCCGCGCTCCTGTTCCTCGGCCTTGACGAGCGCAACGGCCATACCCCCGGCGGAGACGAGGCCCCGGCGCCGACCGGGCTCCCCGGCCTGGAGCCGCCGCAGGCCCCCTGACCGCCGCCGCCCGTCGGCCTCAGGCCCCTCCCGGGCCGCACGCGTCCCTGTCCGGGTCGGCCACCCGGCCCACGGCGCGCTTGAACTCCGGGCACTCCACCAGCGGGTCGTGGTCGCACCCCGCGGCGTGCGCCAGGCTGTCGCGCAGCCGCACCAGCCGCCCGATCGCCTCGTCCACCTCGCGCGCCTTGGCCGCCAGGCGGCCGCGCAGCTCAGCGTCGTCCGGCGTGCCCGACAGGAACGCGCGCACCTCCGCGATGGTGAAACCCGCGCTGCGCGCGCAGGTGAGCACCCCCAGCCGGTGCAGGACCCCGGGGTCGTAGGCCCGGCGCAGCCCGTTGCGCGCCGCCGGGGCGATCAGCCCCTCCTTCTCGTAGTAGCGCAGCGCCGAGGGCGCCAGCCCCGTCCGCCGCGCCACCTCGCCGATGTCCAACAGCCCCGCCTCCGGCGCCTGCGTCCCCATGCCCTCGGCCCCTCCCTCGCGCCCGGCCGCGCGGTTGACTTGAAGCGCGCTTCAAGTCGCAGTGTAGGCGCATGCGGATCCACCACATGAACACCGGCTCCATGGCCCTGCTCGAACCCGCCGACCCCGGCCTGCCCGCCGCCCGCGCCGTCTGCCACACCCTGCTGGTGGAAACGGCCGCGGACGGGCTCGTCCTGGTGGAGGCCGGCCTGGGCCTCGACGACGTCCGCCGCCCCGGGGCCAGCCTCGACCCCGGCTGGGTGCAGGCCGTCGGCCCCGTCCTCGACCCGGAGGAGACCGCCGTGCACCAGGTGCGCGCGCTCGGGCACGACCCGGCCGACGTGCGCCACATCGTGCTCACCCACCTGGACGTCGACCACGCCGGAGGGCTGCCCGACTTCCCCGGCGCCACCGTGCACGTGCTGGAGGAGGAGCTGCGCACCGCCCGCTCCGAGGCCGCCGGCCCCCGCTACCGCCCCGCCCACCGGGCGCACGGCCCGCGCTGGTCCGCCTACCCCTCCGACGGGGGCCAGGACTGGTTCGGCCTGCCCGGCGCGCGCGAGCTGCGCGGCGTGGAGGCCGACATCCTGCTGATCCCCTTGGGCGGGCACTCCCTGGGCCACGCCGGGGTCGCGGTGCGCGACGGGCGGGGGTGGCTGCTGCACGCGGGCGACGCGTTCTTCTACCACCGCGAGCTGGCGGAGGAGGACCCCCACGGCCACCCGGTGCTGGACATGGTGCAGGAGGGGGCGCAGGTCGACGAGAAGGTCCGGACGGCCACGCGGGAGGCGCTCCGGGGCCTGGTGCGCGACCACGGCGACCGGGTGGAGGTGGTGTGCGCCCACGACCCGTGGACGCTGCGGCGCTTCACCGCCGGATAGCCGTCCGCAGGCGGCGGGCGCCGGGGGCGCGGCCGACCGGGACACCGTCGCACGGGCATCGCCCCGGTGCGCCACGGGCGCCCGCCGGCCGGCGCCCTGCTCCCAGCGGAGAGGGCCGCGGCCCGCCACCGGCTGCCGCCGCCCCGGACACTGGGATCACGGCGGCGCGGTTCCTGCCGACGAGGCCACCGAAGGACTTCGGCCCCGACGCGGACATAGGCGCCGCGGCCTTCCCGCACCGGCGGCCTGCGCGGCGAATCGGGCACCGGCGAGCGGCACCTGCCGGCCGCGCTCAGCCCCGGGCCCGCCGCACGCCCGGCGCCGAAGCGGTCGAGGGCCGGAGCCGCGGATGAGAGGGCCCTGTGCGTTCGGCGGACACCGGCCGCTGCCCCGGCCCGACCGTCCCATGGGCCCGCCGGTCGGCGGCCGGTGTCCGCCTCCCGGTACGCCCGTACCACTGCGGCGGTGTACCGGGCCCCGGGTCAGGCGGTCAGCGCCGCGAGCTCGCCCTCGGCGCGCTCGGTGACACGGGCCAGGACGCGCCCGGCGGCGGCCAGGTCCTCGGCGGGTATCCCCTCCCAGACGCGGGTGGAGAGGGGGGCGACCTCCGCGCCGACGGCGGCGAGCAGCTCACGCCCCGCGTCCGTGGGGCGAAGGTGCGCGCCGTCCGCGACGAGCAGCCGCTTGGCCTGCAGCTCGTCGATGGTGGTGCGGACGTCGGACGGATCGGCCTTCAGGGAGCCCTGGATCCGGGCGACGAGGTCGCCCTGCGCCTGCGGGGTGTCGGCGGCGATGGCGCCCAGGGTCATCTGCTGCTGGTATGTGACGCCGTGCCGGTCCAGGACGTGGTCCAGGAGGCTGCGGGCGGCATGGTAGGCCAGGGCGAGGAGCCTGGCGTCGGCGACGGGTGCCGTGGTGCTCACGGTGTTCTCCCCTCAGTGCTGTCGTCGTTCGGTGCGAGCGGGGCGTCGAGCAGGGCCGTCAGCTCGTCGGTGAAGGCGCGCGTCCGCTGGGCGTCCAGGCCGCCCAGCGGCTCCAGCAGCTGCTGGAGCAGTTCCTGGACCACCGCGACCGCCTTGCGCGCGACGGACTGGCCCTGCCCGGTGAGGGCGAGCCGCACGGCGCGCGTGTCGCGGGAGTCGCGGGTGCGCTCGATCAGGCCGGCCGACTCCAGGGCGCGCGCCAGCTTCGACACGTACAGCGCCTCCATGCCGGTGTGGTCGGCGAGCCGGCGCTGGCTGGGCCTCTCGCCTGTGCGCTGCATGCCGTACAGCGACGCGAGGAGCGAGTACTGGGCGTGGGTCAGGCCCAGCGGAGCCAGCGCGCGGTCGACCGCGACGCGCCACTTGTTGGCGAGCCGCCACACCAGGAAGCCGGGGGTGGGGCCCGGGGAACCCTCGCTCATACAGATAGAGTACATGGCGACTATGTACATGGCTACTATTTTTCCGGGGCGGCACCCCCGCCCGGCGCCGGATGGTCCGCGAAGGCCTCCGGAACCCTGCTCAGAGCACATCTGCCAGGCCGCCGGCACACCGCGCCCCGCACGCCCGTGCGGGGAACCGGCCGCCCCGCCGGTGCCAGGGGGCCCAGCGGCCGACCACGGCCGGGGCGCGTCCCCGGGCGTCCGCGAGCCGCAGCCGCCGGACGGTCGGCGGCGGATCGTCGCAGGGGTGCGGCACAATCCCCGCGGACCGGCCGCAGGATGTGGAGGCACGCGTGAGAGACGCCTATTCCGTCGGGGAGTTCCTCGGACACGACGATCACTGCGCTCAGGCACCCGGAGGGCTCCTGGACCGGGAGTGGGACGAGGACGTGGACGTCGCGGCCCGCGCCCACCTGCTGGACCGGTGGCTCCGCGAGGACGCCCCCGGCGCCCCCGCCGTGGTCACCGAGCTGCGCACGGGAGGTCAGGGCGCCGAGCCGACGCCCGACGCGCTGGCGGGCAGCGGGCTGTTCCAGGGCACCGGCCCCCAGGGCCGCATGCGGCGCGAGCCGCGCGCGTGCCGCCCCGTCCCGGTGGCGGAGGCGGCCTCGGTCGTCGAACAGGCCCTGCTGGACCGTGGCGGCGCGCCGTCACGGCGGGCCGCGCTGCTCGCCGCCGACCTGCGCGAAACGATCACCCGGGGCGGGCGGCAGGCGGCACTGGTGACGGTGGCGGACCCGGCCACCGGCGCGGTCGTGGAGGACGAGACCCACGTGGTGCTGTCCTGGCAGCCGGGCTTTCTGGCCACCACGTTCATCCGCATCGGCGTCGTCCCCCGCCCGGAGGGTGGCGAGCCGTTCGATCCGGCCTGCACCTTCGCGGGGTGCTCGGACCCGGTCCGGCTCGCCCCCGGGGAGCACGGGCGCGCCGAGGACGGGCTGCGGGCCGTATGCGCGGGAACCGTCCTCGCGGCCCTGCTGGAGTGCGAGGGGCGCGCCGCGTTCTCGGTGGGGTGGCGGCCCCACGGCATCGGCCCGGGCCGCCACCGCGACCTGTCCGCCGTGCGCGCCTGGTGGGAGACCACCGCGTGGCACGGGCAGTACGAGGACGACTGCATCGACATCTACTACGACTACGGCGCCGGCGGCTGGGGAGGGCGCCACGCCCACCTGGCGCCCGATCCGCAGGATCTGGACGAGCACTTCGACGGCGACCGCCCGGGGGCGCGCTGCCTCGTCCTCGGCGACCCGGCCGACCCGGCGGCCGGGGACTGGGGGCTGGGCGATGAGATGCGGCCCTTGGACACCGCCGCCCTCCTGGCGGAGGTCGAGGAGCTCCGCCGTGTGTGCCGGGAGCAGAGCGGCGGAGGCGGGCTGGCCGGGATCCTGCTGGACGAGCTCCTCACCCGGCCGCTGGAGCGGATCGGGGGGCCGGAGCGCCGGATGGCCGTGTGGGCCGACGCCGATGGCGACGGGTCCTTCTGGCGGACCGCCGAAGGCGCGGTCGACCCCTACGACGACGACGCCCGCCGGCTCCTGGTGGTCGGGCCGAGCGAGGCGCTGTACATCGTCTTCAGGGGGGAGATGGGCGCCTGAACGCCCCGCGTGCGGCCGGGCCGGGGCGGGTCGCCCTGATCGTCGCCGGGTCGCGGCCGCGGGCACCTCCAGGGGGCCGAACGACGGCCGGAGCCGCGTCGGCGGGCCGGTCGCGGATGCGGATCAGACCGGTTCGAGCAGTGCGGTCACTCTGCCGATCCTGCCGCCCGGGTCGAATTCGAAGTGCAGGTGACGGCCGTTGGCCGGGTACCGGTCGAAGGCGGCCCCGGCGCGCTCCGGCGTGCCGAGGAGCGCGGCGACCCCGGAGCGGGTGGCGGTGGGCGAGAGCCCGTCGATCAGCGCCGCGGGCCGCGGGTACCGGCCATAGCCGGGGTCCTGGCCGTCGGGCCGTGTCCGCACCATGGCCGACACCAGGACACCGTCTTCGAAGAGCAGGTCCGTGCCGGACGGTCTGAAGACGAGGTAGGTGGACCTCACGCCGCCGAAGCCGAACTCCTCGACCTCCATCCCGGGGCCGACCAGGGCGATGGCCTCGAGGATGCGGCTGTCGCCCTGCCGGCGCCCCAGCGCGTCCAGCAGCAGGGCCGCTTCACCGGTGACGGTCGCCATATCCCCCTCCCTCCGCCTCGGCCGCCGTTCGCCGACCCGCTGCGGGCCTCGGGCGGCCGGACCCGGCCACGGAGATCCTGGCACAGCGCAGGGACCGCCGCGAACACACGAGCCCCGCCACCGCCCTCGGCGCACCGGCCCGGCCGCGCTCGCCGCCCCGGGGCCGCAAGCACCCCAAGTGCAGCTCGGGGGCGGGATCGCTCCAGAGGGCTGAGCAGGGCGGAGCCCCAAGGGCGGGGCCTGTCCCTCACCCCCTACATCGCCTTCACGGCGGGGAGGGGCCCATGCGCACGGGGCGGCCGGGCCTCACTCCGGCTGCGGGGCGAGGCGGGCCGCCACGGCGTCCAGGACCCACTCCAGGCCCTCCTCGAAGGACTCCTCGGCGCCGGTGTGCGCCCCCTCGTGCACGGCCCTGGCCAGGGCCGGGAACCGGCCCGTCTCCAGCATCCGCACCAGGTACGGGCCGTGTTCGCGCTGCCACCGGCCCTTGGACAGGCCCGTGGCGCGCTCGGCCCGCAGCTCGGCCACCTCGCGCCTGACCGCGCCGATGGTGTAGGCGTTGACGGTCTCCACCGCCCGCCAGGCGGTGTCGGTGTCGGCCAGGCCCTCCAGCGCGGCCAGCGGCGCCTCGCCCGCCGCCAGGGCGTTGGGCCCCGGCGCCGGGCGCCCGCCGAGCAGGTCGGCCAGCCACTCGTGGCGCAGGGCGGCGCGCCGGGTGCGGCGGGCCATGCCGCCCAGCGCCTCGCGCCAGTGGCCGGGCGGGGCGTCGGGCAGGACCTCGGCGTGGACCCGGTCCACCATCAGGTCGAACAGGTCCTCCTTGGCGGAGATGAACCCGTAGAGCCGCATCGGCCCCGCGCCCAGGCGGGCGGCGACCTTGCGCAGCGACACCGCCTCCAGCCCGCCCTCGTCGGCCAGGTCGACGGCGGCCCCGGCGATGCGCGCCCGGTCCAGCGGCGCGGGGCCCTTCGGCGGCTCGGGCCGGTCCCACACGGTCATGGCACCACCGTACAGTTGCGATACAGCGTATCGAGAAAATACAGTGTATCGCCATGAGCCTCCGTATCGCCGTGGTCGGCGCCGGGCCCGCGGGCCTGGCCCTGGCCCGCGTCCTGCACCGCCACGGCCGCACGGCCACCGTCCTGGAGCGCGACCCCCACCCCCGCGCCCGCCCGCCGGGCGGCACCCTGGACCTGCACCGGGGACTGGGCCTGCTCGCCCTGGAGAAGGCGGGCCTGACCGAGGGCTTCCGCGCGCTGGCCCGCCCCGAGGGCCAGGCCATGCGCATCCTGGACACCGACGGGCGCATCCTGCGCGACTGGCGGCCCGGCCCAGAAGAGGACGCCAACCCCGAGATCGACCGGGGCGACCTGCGCGACCTGCTGCTGGGCCCCCTGGAGGTGCGGTGGGGATGCGCGGTGAGCCGGGTCGTCCCCCGGCACCCGCACGGCGCCCGGGTCCACTTCGCCGACGGCCGCCGGGAGGAGTTCGACCTGGTGGCCGGGGCGGACGGCGCCTGGTCCCGCGTGCGCCCGGCGCTGTCACCGGCCCGGCCGCACTACACCGGCGTCACCCTGGTCGAGACCTGCCTGGAGGACGTCGACCGCCGCCACCCCGGCCCGGCCCGCCTCATCGGCCAGGGCGCCCTGGCCGTCTACGGCCCCGGCCGCTCCCTGGTCGCCCAGCGCAACAGCGGCGGCCGCGTCAAGGTCTACGCCCAGTTCCGCGCACCCGGGCCCGGGCACCCCGGCGCCCAGGGCACCGACCCGGCGGCCGAGCGCGAGCGCCTGCTGTCCCTGTTCGAGGGGTGGGCCGACCCCCTCCTGGAGCTGGTGCGCCGCGGCACATCCTTCGTCCGCCGCCCCCTGCACGCCCTGCCCGTCGCCCACACCTGGGCGCACGTGCCCGGGGTGACGCTGCTGGGCGACGCCGCCCACCTGATGCCCCCGCTGGGGGCGGGCGCGAACCTGGCCCTGCTGGAGGGCGCCGAACTCGCCGAAGCCATCGCCGCCGCCGCCGACGGGCCCGTCGGCCTGGACGCGGCGGTGCGCGGCTTCGAGGAGCGCATGTGGGAGCGCGCCGCCGGATGGGCCGGGTTCACCGCCGAGGGCCTGCGGCGCCTGGTCAGCCCGGACCCCTCCCAGGCCCTGGCCCTGTTCGACGGGGTCCACCCGCACTGATGCCCGCCGGCGTGCGCCCGCGCCCCTGGGGCCCGTCCGGCCTGCCCCGCCAGTACGCCGCCACGGCGGCGGCCAGCGCGAGCACGGCGCCCGAGCGCAGCAGGTGGCCCGCGTCGCCGAGCTCGGGCAGCAGGGCGCTGGAGGCGTTCCAGGCCGCGTGGACGAGCACGGCCGCCCACACTCCCCCCTCCAGGTGTTCGCAGACGAAGAGGATGATGTAGCTGAGCGGGAGGAAGGTGGCGAAGAACAGGGCGCCCTGCAGCGTCACCAGGCCGGTCCGGCTCTGCTCGGTGCCCTCCAGGAAGAACAGCGGCACGTGCCACACCGCCCACGCAGCGCCCAGCAGCGCGGCGGTGGCGGCCCTGCCCAGGGCCGTGCGCAGGCGCGGCTGGACATAGCCGCGCCAGCCGAACTCCTCGGCGAGCGGGCCCGCAAGGAGGGTGTAGGCCAGCACGCCGGCGGGGCCTCCGGCGCCCGCCGCCACCGCGGCCGCATGGCGCGGCAGCTCCTCCAGGCCGTCCCAGTTCAGCAGGGCCGACACGAGCAGCGCCGGTGCCGCGCCCAGAAGCAGTGACAGGAGCGGCCAGGCCAGGGACGGGCGCACGCGCCGGCGGGCCCGCTCCCTGCCGTGGCGCAGCCGCATCGCCAGGGCCGCCAGTGTGGGGCCGCAGGCGGCCAGCGTGAACACCGCAACGGCCGGGCCCCGGTCCACGTCGGCCCCGGCCGCGGCCAGCGCGGCCCAGGGCGGCCATGTGATGAGCACGCAGGCCAGGGCGAACTGCCCGAGCCTGCGGCGCAGGAGGGCGCGGTCGGGGGCGGTGCTCACAGAACCGGGGGCCATGCCTTCCTTCCCGCGCCGCCCGCAGGCGCCGCCTGCTGCGGCGCCTGCGGGCGGCGCAGGGGACAGCCTCGCGCAGGCGCAAGGGCCCGTCACGGGCGCCCGCACCCGTCCGGGGGTGGTGCGGGCGCCCGTGACGGGCCGCGCGGCCCCGGGAAGGGCGGACGCCTAGGGCTCCAGGGCCCGGGCAAGGACCGAGGCCAGTCGCTCGCGCGCCATGTGCACGGCTTCGCAGGGGGCGGGGCCCCAGTCGACCTTCACGGTCACCGCCCCCTCGGTGTTGGTGACCACGGCGCACCCGTCGCGGTGGAAGGCGGGGACCCTGTCGGTGATCCGGCGGCGCTGGCCGGGGTCGAGCACCGTGCAGGCGGCGGTGTCCAGGCGCAGGCTCGTGGTGAAGCCGCCCAGGGCGGGGTCGGCCCTGCCGGTGCCCGGGTCCGGGGGCAGCGTCCACTCGAGCTCGCCTTCGGGGATGGCGACCGTGGCGGTGACGGGCAGCGCGGCGTCCATCGCCCCAGTCTCACACGGCCCCGGGCCCCGGGGGTCGGGCCGCCGGCGGCCCGACCGTGCCGCCGGCCCTGTCCGGGCGCTGGGCCCAGGGCGCGTCGCCCGTTCCTGCCCGCCGCGCGGGGCCCTGGGACAGGGGCGGTGAGCGGATCGACCGGGTCGGCGGCTTGCGGCGCTGCCCCGTCCGGTCCGCCCTCCGGCTTGCGCCGGGGCGCCGCACGCGCGCCGGGAGGCGGGCACCCCCTCCCCTCCCCTGCGGGGCGGGGTTTCGTTTGGGCGGGCCGGGCGGCGCCGGTGACGGTTCGGGGCGCCCCGCAGGCTTGACCCCCGGTAACGCCCACTTATCGGGGGGCAGGATTCCCGGCCGCCCGGGCCTCCTTTTTGTTTGCGGATCATGTATTACGTAACTAGATAACGTAATGAACTAACGTTATTCGAGGGGTGGTCCGGCGGGGACGCCGAAGACCCCCTCGGGGCCCGCCGCCACTTGCTTGCGGAGCACCCGGGACCCGGCCCGGGCGCCAAGGTGACACCGGCAGCCCGCCCGGGGCCCCGCCCACCGACGAGCGGCCCCCGCGCGAACCGGTGCCGTGGCCGGCGCGCCAGGAGACCACCGCCACCACCGCCCGCGCCGGGGAGGCCCCTTCCCGGACCCCGCACGGCCGCATTCCCGTCCCCTCGGCCTCCACCGGGCCCGTGTCCGGGCGTTCAGCGCCACCCCGCCGCTCCCTCGGCCGACGGGACCCGCCGGGTGGCGCCATTTCCGCTGGCCGCGACCGGCCCCGGCGGGTGGCCGGACCGCCTCGTCGAAGGGCGGGGCTCAGGCCGGGCCGCGATGACGGTCCGGCCCGGACGGTCAGAGACGACACCGCCAGGACGGACACCATCCCCCCGGCCGTGCCCCCAGGGGCCTGCGGCCGGGGCGTCAACGGACGCGACGCCCACCGCGCCGCCCGCACACGCCCCCGCCACCGGTGAGGCCCCCCACACCCCCGCCCGCCGAGAGCCCCCGCGCCGCCCGCATACCCTGGGCGACCAGGGGCCCAGCCGCCGCACACCAGCCACGCTCAAGCATCGCTTTGGCCCATTCCTACAAACTCGGGCCCGCAATGTTGCGCCGAGTACGACATGGCACCGGCGCCCCGCACACGGAAAGGTGGAACACTGCCGGGGCACTGCGCCCCCCACGGCGCGGGCCCCCAGCCGCGGCGCACACGGTCACTGGTCACCACGAAGAAAGGGCTCGGTCGGCTTGTTCACGACAATCGCCATCGTCAACCGCGGCGAGGCCGCCATGCGCCTCATCCACGCCGCACGCGACCTGTCCGCCCGCACCGGCACACACGTCCAGACCGTCGCCCTGCACACCGACGTCGACCGCACCGCCGCCTTCGTCCGCGAAGCCGACGCCGCCTACGAGATCGGCCCCGCCGCCCAGCGCCCCTACCTCGACCTCAAGGCCCTCGAGCGCGCCCTGGTCGACACCGGCGCCGACGCCGCCTGGGTCGGGTGGGGCTTCGTCGCCGAGGACCCCGCCTTCGCCGAACTGTGCGACCAGCTCGGCATCACCTTCATCGGCCCCAGCGCCGCCGCCATGCGCCAACTCGGCGACAAGATCGGCGCCAAACTCCTGGCCGAGGAGGTCGGCGTTCCCGTCGCCCCCTGGAGCCGCGGCGCCGTGGCCACCCTCGACCAGGCCCTGGCCGCCGCCTCCGACATCGGCTACCCCCTCATGCTCAAGGCCGCCGCCGGCGGCGGCGGACGCGGCATCCGCGTCATCAACGGCCCCGACGAGCTCACCGAGGCCTTCGACCGCACCAGCGCCGAGGCCGCCCGCGCCTTCGGATCGGGCACCGTCTTCCTCGAACGCCTGGTCACCGGCGCCCGCCACGTCGAAGTGCAGGTCATCGCCGACGGCCAGGGCACCGCCTGGGCCCTGGGCGTGCGCGACTGCTCCATCCAGCGCCGCAACCAGAAGATCATCGAGGAATCGGCCTCCCCCCTGCTCGACGCCGAGCAGACCGCCCACCTCAAGGCCTCCGCCGAACGCCTGGCCCTGGCCGTGGACTACCGCGGCGCCGCCACCGTGGAGTTCCTCTACCACCCCGGCGAACGCCTCTTCGCCTTCCTCGAGGTCAACACCCGCCTCCAGGTCGAACACCCCATCACCGAGTCCACCACCGGCATCGACCTGGTCGCCGCCCAGCTGCAGGTCGCCGCCGGCCACCCCCTCACCGGCCAGGCCCCGCCCGAGCGCGGCCACGCCGTGGAGGCCCGCCTCAACGCCGAGGACCCCGACCGCGACTTCGCCCCCTGCCCGGGGCGCATCGCCCGCCTGGCCCTGCCCGCCGGCCCCGGCATCCGCGTGGACACCGGCGTCGCCGAAGGCGACACCATCCCCGCCGAGTTCGACTCCATGATCGCCAAGATCATCGCCCACGGCCGCGACCGCGACGAGGCCCTGGCCCGCCTGCGCCGCGCCCTGGGCGAGACCACCGTCGTCATCGACGGCGGCGCCACCAACAAGAGCTTCGTGCTCGACCTGCTCGACCAGGACGAGGTCACCGGCGCCACCGCCGACACCGGCTGGATCGACCGCGTCCGCGCCCAGGGCCGCCTGTCCGGCGCCCCCCACGCCGCGATCGCCCTGACCGCCGCCGCCATCGAGGCCTACGAGGAGGAGGAGGGCGCCGCCCGCGACCACCTGCTCGCCACCGCCTTCGGCGGCCGCCCCCAGGTGCGCCACGAGACCGGCCGCCCCCTGGCCCTCAAACTCCGCGGCGCCACCTACCAGGTCCTGCTCGCCCGCACCGGCGCCGACCGGTTCCGCGCCCGCCTCACCTCCGGCGACCACACCGCCACCGCCGACGTCCACCTGCACCGCCACGACGCCCACACCGGCCAGATCACCGTCAACGGCCACCGCCACCGCCTGCTCACCGCCACCCACGGCCCCGTCCACCTCGTCGAGGTCGACGGCACCGCCCACCGCGTCAGCCGCGACGAGGGCGGCGTCGTGCGCTCCCCCGCCCCCGCACTCGTGGTGGCCACCCCCCTGCAGGTCGGACAGACCGTCGAGGCCGGCGCCCCCGTCCTGGTGCTGGAGTCCATGAAGATGGAGACGGTCCTGACCGCCCCCTTCGACGCCCGCCTGGCCGAATCCCAGGTCCAGATCGGCACCCAGGTCGAGACCGGCGCCGCCCTGCTGCGCCTGGAACCCCTCACCGACACCGACCAGGCCCCCGCCCAGCAGGCCCCCCGCCTCGACCTGCCCGAGCCCGGCCCCGCCCCCCTGGCCCAGCGCCTGGCCCGCGGCCGGGCCGACCTGCGCGCCCGCATGCTCGGCTACGACCCCGACCCGGCCGACCCCGACGCCGCCCTGGCCCGCTACCTCGACGACCGCAAGGCCGCCGCCGCCGGCGGCGCCGCCCCCGTCGCCGACGAGCTCGGCATCATCGAAGCCTTCGCCGACCTGGCCGAACTCTCCCGCAACCGCCCCGCCGAAGGCGAGGCCACCGGGGAGGAGCGCGTCCACAGCACCCGCGAACACTTCCACACCTACCTGCAGAGCCTGGACCTGGACCGCGCCGGCCTACCCGAGGCCTTCCGCACCCGCCTGGCCCGCGCCCTGTCCCACTACGGCATCACCACCACCGACCGCACCCCCGCCCTGGAGGCCGCGGTCCTGCGCATCTTCCTGGCCCAGCAGCGCGCCGCCGCCGACGCCCGCACCGTCGCCGCCCTGCTGCGCGCCTGGCTCGAGGAGCCCGCCCCCGACCACACCCTGCGCGAAGGCGTGGGCCTGGCCCTGGAACGCCTCATCGCCGCCACCCAGGTCCGCTTCCCCCAACTCGCCGACCTGGCCCGCGGCGTCGTCTTCGCCTGGTTCGCCCAGCCCCTCCTGCGCCGCAACCGCGCCCGCGTCTACGCCGACGTCCGCCGCCACCTGCGCCACCTGGACGACCACCCCGACTCCCCCGACCGCGCCGACCGCATCGCCCACATGGTCCGCAGCACCGAACCCCTGGTGCGGCTGCTGGGCCAGCGCCTGGCCCGCGGCAAGACCGACAACTCGGCCATGCTCGAGGTCCTCACCCGCCGCTACTACGGCAACAAGGGCCTGACCGGCGTGCACACCACCCGCGCCGCCGGGTGCGACTTCACCCTCGCCCAGCGCGACGGCACCCGCCTGGCCTCAGCCGCCGTCCCCTTCGACCGCCTCCCCCAGGCCCTGGAGGGCCTGGCCGCCGCCGCCGAAGGCGCCCAGGCCCTGGCCGCCGACATCTACCTGGCCTGGGAGGACCAGCCCGCCGACACCTCGGCCACCGCCCAGGCCCTGGCCGGCGTCCTGGCCGGCGCCGACCTGCCCCCCGCCGTCGAGCGCATCACCACCACCGTGGCCGGAAGCGGCGGCGCCGTCATGCACCACCACTTCACCTTCCGCCCCGACCCCGCACGCGGCCACCGCATGGCCGAACAGCGCCTCATCCGCGGCCTGCACCCCCACATCGCCAGCCGCATGCAGATCGAACGCTTCGCCGACTTCGACCTGACCCGCCTGCCCTCCACCGACGAAGAGGTCTACCTCTTCCGCGCCCAGGCCACCACCGACGCCTCCGACGAGCGCCTGGTCGCCTTCGCCCAGGTCCGCGACCTGACCGAGCTGCGCGAACACGACGGCCGCCTGGTGGCCCTGCCCACCGCCGAGGACACCCTGGCCGCCTGCCTGGACTCCATCCGCCGCGCCCAGGCCCAGCGCCCGGCCCGCGGCCGCCTGGCCAACAACCGCATCGTCATCTACGTGTGGCCCCCCTCCACCCTCACCCGCGACGAGATGGAGATGATCGCCGACCGGCTGCGCCCCACCACCGCCGGCGCCGGCCTGGAGGAGATCTGCTTCATCGGCCGCCAGCGCGACCCCGACACCGGCGCCCTGACCAAGATGGCCGTGCGCATCGCCTTCGACGCCGCCGGCCGCGCCGAGCTCACCGTCGGCCCGCCCGACCAGGAGCCCGTCCGCCCCCAGGACGCCTACCGCCAGAAGGTGCTGCGCGCCGCCCGCCGCAACACCGTCTACCCCTACGAGCTCACCGGCATGCTCGGCGACTTCACCGAGCACGACCTGGACGGCTCCGGCCGCCTGGCCCCGGTGGACCGCCCCAGGGGCCGCAACACCGCCGCCATCGTCGCAGGAACCGTCACCACCCCCACCGCCAAGCACCCCGAGGGCATCACCCGCGTCGTCCTGCTGGGCGACCCCACCAAGTCCCTGGGCGCCCTGTCCGAACCCGAGTGCCGCCGCGTCATCGCCGCCCTGGACCTGGCCGAGGACATGGGCGTGCCCCTGGAGTGGTACGCCCTGTCGGCCGGCGCCCGCATCTCCATGGACTCCGGAACCGAGAACATGGACTGGGTCGCCGCCGCCCTGCGCCGCATCGTCACCTTCACCCAGGCCGGCGGCGAGATCAACGTCGTCGTGGCCGGGATCAACGTCGGCGCCCAGCCCTACTGGAACGCCGAGGCCACCATGCTCATGCACACCAAGGGCGTGCTTGTCATGACCCCCGACTCGGCCATGGTCCTCACCGGCAAGCAGTCCCTGGACTTCTCCGGCGGCGTCTCGGCCGAGGACAACTTCGGCATCGGCGGCCACGACCGCATCATGGGCCCCAACGGCCAGGCCCAGTACTGGGCCCCCGACCTGCCCGCCGCCCACGGCGTGCTGATGTCGCACTACGACCACACCTACATCGCCCCCGGCGAGACCGCGCCCCGCACCGGCGCCACCGCCGACCCCGCAGGCCGCGACATCCGCGACTACCCCCACACCGCCGAGGGCAGCGACTTCACCACCGTCGGCCAGATCTTCTCCGCCGAGCACAACCCCGACCGCAAGAAGCCCTTCGACATCCGCACCGTCATGCGCGCCCTGTCCGACCAGGACCACCCCGTCCTGGAGCGGTGGGCCGACATGGCCGACGCCCACAACGCCGTGGTGCAGGACGTCCACCTGGGCGGGGTGCCGGTGTGCCTGCTGGGCATCGAGTCCAAGTCCCTGACCCGCCACGGGTTCCCGCCCACCGACGGCCCCGACGCCTACACCGCCGGGACCCTGTTCCCCCAGGCCTCCAAGAAGGCCGCCCGCGCCATCAACGCCGCCAGCGGCAACCGGCCCCTGGTGGTGCTGGCCAACCTGTCGGGCTTCGACGGCTCCCCGGAGTCCATGCGCAAGCTCCAGCTGGAATACGGCGCCGAGATCGGCCGGGCCATCGTCAACTTCCAGGGCCCCATCGTCTTCTGCGTCATCTCCCGCTACCACGGCGGCGCGTTCGTGGTCTTCTCCAAGGCCCTCAACCCGAACATGACCGTGCTGGCGCTGGAGGGCTCGCACGCCTCGGTGCTGGGCGGCGCCCCGGCCGCCGCGGTCGTCTTCTCCGGCGAGGTCGACGCCCGCACCGCCGCCGACCACCGGGTCAAGGACCTGCAGGAGCGCCTGGCCGCCGCCGAGGGCACCGGGCGCGCCGCCCTGGCCGCCGAGCTGGAGGAGCTGCGGGCGACCGTGCGCGCCGAGAAGCTGGGCGAGGTCGCCGCCGAGTTCGACGCGGTGCACAGCATCCAGCGCGCCGTAGAGGTGGGCTCGGTCGACGAGGTGATCAGCGCCGACCGGATGCGCCCGCGCATCATCGCCGCCCTG
>NZ_JAQFWQ010000006.1 GCF_027706725.1 Nocardiopsis endophytica | reverse complement strand
CCGGCCCCGGCAGACGCTGGGGTGGGACACCCCGGCCCAGCGCCTGGCCGAGCTGATCACCCCCGACCCGGCGCCCGGCCCGTAGTTGCACTCACCACTTGACACCGCCCACGCCGGTAGGGGCGTTTCCCCCGAGATCAACGACGGGGTGCGGCCCGCGCCGCGCGGACGCTCCCACAGGTCCACGCGCGGCGCGGGCCGCGTGTCCCGCCGTACGGCCCGCACCCCGTGCGGCGGGACGGGGACCGCCTTGCGCGCCGTCCCCGCGGCCCCTGGGGAGAGGGGCGCGGGTCGTCCGGTGGCGGCGCCGGCGGTCCGGCCTGGCGCGCTATCCGACCTGCGGAGCGCGCGAGACGATCAGTGGTGCGGGGTCCTCGCCTTCGTGGAAGACGTGGACCCGGTCGCACCGGAAGTCCATGGTCACGAACGAGCCCTTCGGCACGAGGACGGCGTCGACGCGGGGGTTCTCCCGCTCGATCACGCGCTCTGCCGTGTGGGCGTCGGCGCCCGCCAGCTCGGGCCAGGACTGCTTGCCCGTGCACAGGGCGGCGCCGGAGGTGTCGCCGGCGCCGGCCTCGGCGGCCCCGGCGGTGGCCGGGAGGAGCGCCGTGAGGGCGGTCGCGCAGGCGAGGACGGAACCCGCGAGGGTAACGCGGTGCATTGGTGTTCCCTTCCAACTTGTGATTGCGAGGGACACCGCAGAATGTAGCAACGAATGGCCGGACGCGCATTACGGGCCGATCACGCGAGGGTTGCGCGGAGGGTGCGCGTTTGAATGCCGTGAAAATGGCTGGTGGCGGACGTGCGCGCGGTCATTGTCTACCGTATGGCGGCCGGATCGTTGAATGTCGCACTAAATTATCGGTCGATCGCGGACCGTGAACAGGCTGGTCATGGCGCTGTGCTGGGTGGGAGCGCGCCCGCGGTGCCCGGCGTCGCGGTGAGTGTGTCCTTCTTCACATCGCGTGTCCGCCGTGTTCCGATCCGGAGTTCCCCTAACTGCGGAGGTTTTTTCGCAGGCCGGCGCGGGGGCGGTCATTTCCGCTGGATGGCGCATTCACGGCTCCGGGATCCCGCCGGTTCCGGAATGAGAAAAGGGCGGCGGGGAGGACCCCGCCGCCCTCTCCGGGCGCCCGGTGCTCAGCCGAAGCGGCCGGTGATGTAGTTCTCGGTCTCCTGCTCGTCCGGCTTGGTGAAGATCTTGTTGGTCTCGCCCATCTCGATCAGCTTGCCGGGCTTGCCGGTGCCGGCCAGGTTGAAGAACGCCGTCCGGTCGCTCACCCGCGCGGCCTGCTGCATGTTGTGGGTGACGATGACGATCGTGTACTCCTCCTTGAGCTTGTGGATGAGGTCCTCGATCGCCAGCGTGGAGATGGGGTCCAGGGCCGAGCAGGGCTCGTCCATGAGCAGCACGCTGGGCTCCACCGCGGTGGCCCGGGCGATGCACAGCCGCTGCTGCTGGCCGCCGGACAGGCCCGCCCCGGGCTTGTTGAGCCGGTCCTTGACCTCCTCCCAGAGGTTGGCCCCGCGCAGCGAGCGCTCCACCAGGTCGTCGGCGGTGGACTTGCTCATGCGCTTGTTGTTGAGCTTGGCCCCGGCGATGACGTTGTCGTAGATGGACATGGTGGGGAATGGGTTGGCCTTCTGGAAGACCATGCCCACCTCGCGCCGGACCTCGACCGGGTCCACGTCGGCGCCGTAGATGTCCATGTCGTCGAGCATCACCTTGCCGTCGACGCGCGCGCCGGGGGTGACCTCGTGCATGCGGTTGAGGGTGCGCAGGAACGTCGACTTGCCGCAGCCCGACGACCCGATGAAGGCCGTCACCGACCGGGGCTCGATGGTCATGGAGACGTCCTCGACGGCGAGGAAGTCCCCGTAGTACACGTGCAGACCGGAGACGTCGATTCGTTTGGCCACTGGTAGTCCTCAGGTGTCTCTAGCGTGTGTCGGTGGGTCGTCGTGCCGGTCAGCGGCCGAGTTTGGGTGCGAACAGCCGGGAGATCAGGCGCGCGGCCAGGAACAGCAGCATGACGATGGCGATCAGCGTCAGCGCCGCGGCCCAGGCGCGCTCCATGTTGACCGCCCCTCCCATGCGCACCTGCGAGTAGATGAACACCGGCAGGCTCATCATCTGCCCGTTGAACAGGTTCCAGTTGATCGCCACCGCCGAGGACCCGGCGGTGAGCACCAGGGGTGCCGTCTCTCCGATAACACGGGCCAGGGCCAGCATGATTCCCGTGGTCAGACCGGCCACGGCGGTGGGCAGGACGACCTTCACGATGGTCAGCCACTTGGGCACGCCCAGCGCGTAGGAGGCCTCGCGCAGCTCCTGGGGCACCAGCCGCAGCATCTCCTCGCTGGAGCGCACCACGACCGGGATCATCAGCACGGACAGCGAGATGGCGCCGGCGGCGCCGTTGGTCTGCCCGGGGCCGAAGAGCATCATCCACAGGGCGACCACGAACAGGCCGGCCACGATGGAGGGGATGCCGGTCATCACGTCCACGAAGAAGGTGATGGCCTTGGCGAGCCGTCCCCGCCCGTACTCCACCAGGTAGATCGCGGTGAAGATGCCGATCGGGATGGAGATCAGCGCCGCCAGCCCGGTGATGGCGATGGTGCCGACGATGGCGTGGTAGACGCCCCCGGCGTCCATGCTCGGCGTCACGCCGTTCATGGACACGGTGAGGAAGTAGCCGTCCAGCCGCTTGAGCCCCTCCAGCACCACGGTGGTGAGCAGGGACAGCAGCGGCAGCATGGCCGCGCCGAAGCAGATGTAGACCACCGCGGTGACCAGGCGGTCCTTCGCCTTGCGCGGGTTCTCCACGGCCGCCGAGGCGATGCCGATCACCAGGGCGTACAGCACGGCGGTGATCAGCCCGGCGCTCACCAGGTGGAAGGAGCCGACGGCGAGCAGGGCGCCGGAGGCGGCGATCGCCGAGCCCGCCAGCACCGCCGGGGCGGCCGCGCGCGGCAGGGAGCGTCCGCGCATGGAGCGCTGGGCCTGGGGACCGTCACCGGCCGAGCCGGTGGACTGCGGTCGGGTCGTGGTGGTCATTTAGGAGAACTCCTTGCGCCGCGCGACGACGAACCGGGCGCCCATGTTGACGACCAGGGTGATGGCGAACAGCACCAGGCCGGCGGCGATCAGGGCGGAGACGCCGTACCCGGTGGCCTCGGGGTACTGCAGCGCGATGTGCGCCGCGATGGTCTGGTTGCCGCTCTGCAGCAGGAACGGCGAGATCACCAGCGAGGGGGACAGGATCATGGCCACCGCCATGGTCTCGCCCAGGGCGCGGCCCAGGCCCAGCATGGCGCCGCCGATGACGCCGGGGCGGCCGAAGGGCAGCACCGCCATCCGGATCATCTCCCAGCGGGTGGCGCCCATCGCCAGGGCGGCCTCCCGGTGGCCCTGGGGGACCTGCTTGAACACGTCGCGCGACATGGCGGTGATGATCGGCAGGATCATCACCGCGAGCACGATGCCGGCGCTGAGCATCGTGCGGCCGGTGGTGGAGACCGGCCCGGCGAACAGCGGGATCCAGCCCAGGTAGGTGGTGAGCCCGTCGTAGAAGCCCTGTAGCTCGAAGACGAGGTAGCCGATGCCCCAGAGGCCGTAGACCACGCTGGGGATGGCCGCCAGCAGGTCGACCAGGTACCCCAGGACGGCGGCGATGCGGCGCGGCGCGTAGTAGACGATGAACAGCGCGATGCCGATCGCGATCGGGGTGGCGATCACCAGCGCGATGGCCGCGGCCAGCACCGTGCCGAAGGCCAGGGCCGCCACACCGAAGGCCGGGTTCTCCCGGGTGTTGGCCTCCCAGGACTCGGTGGTGAAGAAGTTGGCGGTGTTGGCCGACAGGGCGTCGGACGACTGGATGATCAGGAAGGCCGCCACCCCCGCCAGGATCGCCAGGATCAGGATCCCCGACCCGCGGGCGGTGTTGGCGAAGACGACGTCGCCGACGCGGCGCTTGCCCCGGATCTGAGGGGGCGCCGTCGCTGACGGGTCCGTGGTGGTCATGTGAGACTCCGGTCGAGATGGGTCACGGTCCGCCCCCGGGCGGACAGGGGTTGTCCTCGGAACATGCCGTGGCAGGGCCGTCTACATTCTGGGGTGCCGCCGGGGGCGCTTCGACCACATCCCGAAGCGGCGCGCCGCACACCCGTGCGGACCGGACCGGTGTGCCCGCGCACGCCAAGGGCGGGGACGGCGCCGGTGCGGCGCCCTCCCCACCCTGAGGCGGCCCTGCCTCGCGGAATCAGGACTCCGCGGAGATCTGGTCGATGGTGCCCTGGAGGGACTCGCGGGTCTGGTCGCTGAGCGGGGCCGAGCCGGCCTCCTCGGCGACGGCCTGCTGGCCCTCCTCGCTGACGACGTAGGACAGGTAGCTCTTGACCAGGTCGGCCTCGTTCTGGTCGCCGTAGACCATGCAGGCGACCTCGTAGGAGACCAGGACGATCGGGTAGGCGCTGGTGTCGTCGGAGGTGTAGTCCAGCTCGATCGCGTGGTCGTTGTCGGAGTTCTCCTCGCGCTTGGGCGAGGCGTCCACGATGGCGGCGGCCGCCTCGGGGCTGTACTCGACGAAGTCGTCGCCGACGCCGACCGCGGCGGTGCCCAGCTCGCCGACGTGCGAGGCGTCGACGTAGCCGATGGTGCCCTGGCCGCCCTCGACGGCGGAGACCACGCCGGAGGAGCCCTGGGCGGCCTCGACCGGGTCGATCGGCCAGTCGCCGCTGACCTCGTGCGGCCAGGCGTCGCCGGCGGCCTCGGACAGGTAGGCGACGAAGTTCTCGGTGGTGCCGGACTCGTCCGAGCGGTTCACCGGGACGATGTCGGTGTCGGGGAGCTCGACGTCGGGGTTGTCCTCGGCGATCGCGTCGTCGTTCCACTTGGTGATCTTCTGGTCGAAGATCCCGGCGATCGTCTCGGGCGACAGGTTGAGGCTGTCCACCCCCTCGAGGTTGAACACCACGGCGATGGGGGAGATGTAGGCGGGGAGGTTGACCACCTCGGCGCCGTCGCAGCGCTCGACGGCCTGCTCGGTCTCCTGCTCGTCCAGGGCCGCGTCGGACCCGGCGAAGGAGACCGCCCCGTCGATGAACTGCGAGCGGCCCGCGCCCGAGCCGACCGAGTCGTACTGGACGGTGGTGCCCTCGCAGGCGCCCTCGTAGGCCGCCTTCCAGGTGGCCATCGCGTTCTCCTGGGAGCTCGCACCGGCCCCGGAGAGGGTGCCGCCGCCGTCGACGCACTCGGCGGAGCCGGCCGAGGCCGCGCCCCCGCCGTTCTCGGGGTCGACGGCCTGGTCGCTTCCGCAGGCGGCCAGGGCCATCGTGCCGGCCAGCGCGATGCCGGTGTAGCCCGCGAACCGGCGGTACTTGAAGAGCTTCACAGCCCCGGTGTCCTTCCTCTGGACGTCCGAACCGTCATTGACGTGGGCGAGCCCTGCGGTGGCCCGTCGCGGTGATTTGTCCGGATCGACGCTCAATGCTCCGCTGACCTCGCCAAATGCGACGTTAGGGAGGCCAGGTGACCAGCGCTCCCAGCGAGGGTGAACAGAGGGTGAACGCGGGGACGAGACTGGCGGAAGGCGGGTGGGAGAAATCATGGACGTGAGGTGAACCACGGCGCGCCCCCCTTGAGCGCGCCGCGGTGACCAGTAGTGCGCTGCTCTCAGTCGCCCGGGGCGTACATGACGTCGCCGTCCCAGACCTCGAATCCGAGGGACTCGTAGAGGCGCACGGCGGCCCGGTTGTCCTCGTCGACGTAGAGCAGCACCCAGGGCAGGCCGCGGTCGCGCAGGTCCCGCACCCCGGTGAGGGTGAGCAGCCGGCCCAGGCCGGTGCCCTGCCAGGACGGGTCGACCCCGACCACGTACACCTCGCCCACCGGTTCGCCGTCGGTCAGCCCCGCGCCGTCGGCGTGCACCTTGGTCCAGTGGAACCCGGCGATCCGGGCCCCCTCGCCGTCCTGTCCGGCCCGGCCGCTCCGCTCTCCGGCCTCCTCGGCGACGAAGAAGCCCTCGGCGTCGAACCACGGCTCGGCCTGGCGCTGGCGCAGGTCCTCCAGCGTCACCCCGCCCTGCTCGGGGTGGTCGGCGAAGGCCGCGGCGTTGGTGCGGAGCCAGGCCGCCTCGTCCTCGCCGGGGCGGAAGGCGCGCACCCGCACCCCGTCGGCGACGGCGCCGGACGGCTTCGGCTCGGGCAGGTCCACCGGGGAGCCGTCCCCGCCGCGCAGCCGCAGCCGCATCTTGAGCAGGCTGCGCGCCCGCCGCCAGCCCAGGGCCTCGGCCAGCCCCTGAGCGGAGGGCAGGCGGCCGTGCGCCCACACCCGTACCCCGGCGTCCCCGGCGTCGGCGCGCAGCGAGCGGGCCAGCGCGGTCCCGTGCCCGCGGCGGCGGCGCCCCGGCGCCACCAGCAGCTCGGCGGAGTCGGGCTCGCCGGCGGACTTCTCGGCGAAGGCGAAGCCCGCCAGGTCGCCCTCCTCGACGAGCAGGTGGAAGCGGGCCGTGCCCTCGGGGGACCCGTGGCGCACCCGCAGGACCGTCTGCTCGGAGAGCGCCTCGGCGTCGTCCAGCGCGTGGGCCTCCTCGGCCAGCGCCAGGACGCGCTCGGCGTCCTCCGCGTCGAGCGAGCGAACGATGCGGACCTCGTCCATCGGCCTGCCTTTCCAGGTATGCGGCTCTAGTCGTGCCTCAGCACTCGCTGCAGCTCCGGGAAGGCCCGGGTGTATTCCTCCAGGAGCGTGTGGGCCGCCTCCACCGAGTCGACCAGGGGGTGGGTGGCGAAAGCCCGCAGGGCGGCCGTGCGGGACCCCGTGCGGACCGCCTCGATCACGTCGCGCTCGACGGCCTTGACCGACCGCACCAGCCCCTCCTGGTGGCCGGTGAGCGGGGCGGCGGCGAGGGGGTGGGCGCCCGAGCCGTCGACCATGCAGGGGAGCTCCACCACCGCGTCGGGGTCGACCCCCGGCAGGGCGCCGCGCCCGCGCGTGTTGACGATCAGGCGCGTGGGCTCGTCCCGGGCGACGGCGCGCATGACGGCCAGGGCGACCTCCTCGTAGCCGCCGCCGTCGAGGTCCTCCGCCTCGCGCTCGAAGCCGCCCGCGGCACGGCGGTTGTCGGCCATGTAGGTGCGCTCCCGCTCCAGGCGGGTGCGGTCCCACAGCTCGTAGGCGTCGCCGGGGCGGTTCCGGGCCTCCTCGTAGAAGCGCCGCTGCTGTTCGACGATCTGCTCCCCGCGCGTGCGTGGGGCCGCCTGCGCCGCCCGGAGGGCCTCGCGGGCGAGGTAGTAGTAGTGCAGGTATTCGTTGGGCAGGGCGCCGACGGCGCGGATCCATTCGGCGCCGAAGAGCCGCCCCTCCTCGAAGGACTCCAGCGCGCGGGCGTCGGCGAGCAGGTCGGGCAGCAGGTCGCGCCCTCCCGAGCGCAGGCCCCGCACCCACCCCAGGTGGTTCAGCCCGGCGTAGTCGATGTGCACGTCCGCCGGGTCCAGCCCCAGCGCGCGGGCGGCACGGCGCCCCAGCCCCACGGGGGAGTCGCAGATGCCCACCACGCGATCGCCCAGGACGCCCGCCATCGCCTCGGTCACCAGCCCGGCCGGGTTGGTGAAGTTCACCAGCCAGGCCTCGGGCGCGTACTCGGCCACGTCGCGCGCGGCGGCGAGCGCTTCGGGAAGCGTGCGCAGCCCGTAGGAGATCCCGCCCGCGCCGACCGTCTCCTGCCCCAGCACACCGGAGTCGAGGGCGATGCGCTCGTCCAGGACGCGGCCCCGCATGCCGCCGACCCGCATGGCCGAGAACACCATCCCCGCCCCGTCCAGCGCGGCGGCGCGGTCGGTGGTCGCGTGCACCGGGACGTCCGCGCCGGAGCGCTCGCGCTGGGCGGCGAGAACGGCCGTGACCGCGTCGAGGCGGTCCCGGTCGGTGTCGTGCAGCGCCACCTCGGTGACGACCGGATCGCCCCGCAGGGCGTCCGCCGACAGGGCACGGTAGACGAGGGGGACGCGGAATCCTCCCCCGCCGAGGATCGTCAGACGCACGCCGCCAGCGTATCGGCGGCGCACGGCGGTGACAGGGGGGCCGGGCGGGAAGTACGGGAACGGCGTGGCGGATTCCGGCGCGACACGTGGGCCCCGAGTGCATAACCTGCTGGCACACACTCCATGGCCGATTGGAGGAGCACATGGAGGAGCAGAGCCGCGCGCTCGAATCCCTTCCGCTCGTCGGCGAGCGGAGGGACGTCCTGGCCGGGGAGCGGGGGCCCGAAGGAGAGGGCCCAGCGATCGACCTCGCGCTGAGCGGGACGGTGTTCTTCGACATCGTCCTGACCGGATTGAACGCGCCGCCCGCCCCCGGGACCGAGGTCGGGGCCCACGGGATGGGCTCGTGTCCCGGCGGCGTGGCCAACCTGGCCGTGGCCGCCTCGCGGCTGGGGCTGCGCACGGCCGTGGCCGCCGCCTTCGGGGAGGACGTCTACGGCGACTTCTCCTGGGAGACCCTGGAGCGCCAGGAGAAGGTGGACCTGAGCGCGTCCCGGCGCTTCCCCGACTGGCACTCGCCGTTCACGGTGTCGCTGGCCTGGAAGGGCGACCGGGGCATGGTCACCCACGAGCACCCGCCGCCCGAGCCGGTCGAGCGGCTGGCGAAGGCGCTGCCGCAGGCGCGGGCCGCCTTCGTGGGGCTGAGCCCCGGCGGGCCGGTGCCGGAGTGGGCGGCGCGCCAGGCCGAGGGCGGCGCCCGGATCTTCGCCGACGTCGGGTGGGACGACAGCCAGACCTGGTGCTCGTCGGTACTGGACCAGCTCGACCAGTGCTACGCGTTCATGCCCAACGCCATCGAGGCGATGTCCTACACCCGCACCGGCAGCCCCGCCTCGGCGCTGTCGGCGCTGGCCGACCGGGTGCCGGTGGCGGTGGTCACCGATGGGCCCCGCGGTGCGCTGGCGGTGGACCAGACCACCGGGGAGACCGCGGAGGCCGAGGGCGTGGTGCTGGAGGGCGTGGACACCACCGGCGCGGGCGACGTGTTCGGCGCCGCGTTCATCGTCGGCACCCTGGCCGGCTGGCCGCTGGAGCGGCGGCTGCGCTTCGCCAACCTGTGCGCCGCGCTGTCGGTCCAGCACACCGGCGGGTCCCTGTCCGCACCGGGCTGGGCCGACGTGGCCGCCTGGTGGGGCGGGGTGCGCGGCGGCACCGCGGGCGAGGGGTACGGCTTCCTGTCCGAGCTCGTCCCCATGGAGTGGATGCCCACGGACCGCCGCCGCGCCAGCGCGACGATCGGCCTGCGCGCCTGACCGGGGCGGACGCGCCCCGGTCAGGCGCCCTCCCGGGTCAGGCGCGCTCCGCGGAGGTGTCCTCGGTGGAGGTGTCCTCGGCCGCGGAGATCTCCAGCTGGAAGTCGCCGTCGTGGTCCTGGGCGCCGGCCACCACGGCGGCGGTGACCACCTCCTCGGCCTTGGCCGAGCGCAGCACCGTCGGGTCGCGCCGCAGGTCGCGCACGAGCGCCACGCACAGCAGCAGCAGGATCAGCGTGAACGGCGCGGCGACGATGATCGTGAGCGTCTGCAGGCCGCTGAGCGCGTCGCTGCCCCCGGCCAGCATCATGGTCGCGGCCACGCCGCCCATCATCAGGCCCCAGAAGACGGTGATCGGCCGCTTGGGCTCGATCGCGCCGCGCTGGGACATGGTGCCCATGATGATCGAGGCCGAGTCGGCGCCGGTGATGAAGAAGATGCCGATCAGCACCATCACCACCAGGGCCACGAAGGTGAACGCCGGGAACTCCTTGAGCAGCCCGAACAGCTGCGCCTCGGTGTCGCCCGCCGCCGACAGGTCGGTGCCGTTCATCTGCATGTACAGCGCGTTGCCGCCCATCACGGCGAACCAGACCAGGCTCAGCGCGCTGGGCACCAGGATGACGCCGCCGACGAACTCGCGGACGGTGCGCCCGCGGCTGATCCGGGCGATGAACATGCCCACGAACGGCGACCAGGAGATCCACCAGGCCCAGTAGAAGATCGTCCACCCGGACAGCCACTCCTCGGCGCCCTTCGCGGTGTCGGCGGTGCGCCCGGCGTTGGCGAAGAAGTCCTGGAAGTAGGCGCCCAGGGAGGTCGGGACCAGGTTGAACACGAACACCGTCGCCCCGGTGGCCAGCAGGAAGACCAGCACGGCCAGCGCCAGCACCAGGTTGGTGTTGGACAGCCACTGGATGCCCTTGGCCACGCCGGACACGGCCGAGGCGAGGAAGCACAGCAGCAGCACGCCGATGATGGTGAGCAGGACGGGCTCGGTCGGCTCGCCGATCCAGCCGATCTGGCGCAGGCCCTCGGCGATCTGCAGGGTGCCCAGGCCCAGCGAGGCGGCGGTGCCGAAGAGGGTCGCGAACAGGGCGAAGACGTCGATCAGGCGGCCCAGGGCGCCGCTGGCGTGCCGCTCGCCGATGAGCGGGGTGAACGCGGCGCTGATGAGCTGGCCCCGGCCGCGGCGGAAGGTGCCGTAGGCGATCGCCAGGCCCACCACGGCGTAGATCGCCCAGGGGTGCAGGGTCCAGTGGAACAGGGTGGTGGACATCGCGTGCCCCACCGCCGCGCCGGTCCCGGCGCCCTCGGTCCCCGGCGGAGGGGTGAGGAAGTGCCCCAAGGGCTCGCCCACGCCGTAGAACACCATGCCGATGCCCATGCCGGCGCCGAACATCATGGAGATCCAGGAGACCGTCCGGAACTCGGGCTCCTCGTCGTCGCGGCCCAGCCGGATGGAGCCGTACCTGCTGAACGCCAGCCACAGGGCGAACACCACGAACACCGAGGCGGAGAGGACGAAGACCCAGCCGCCGTTGTGCATGAGCGCCTGGAGCGCCCCCGCCGAAATGCCCTTCAGCGAGTCCTTGTTCACCACGCCCCAGACGAGGAACGCGATGGAGAGCACGGCCGCCACGCCGAACACGATCCGGTCGGTCTTGGGCTTGAGGTCGGCCCGGGAGCGCTCCGGCGGCTCCCAGAGCAGGTCCTCGGTACTGATCTCGCCCGTGGTGGGGCCGTTGCCGTTGCCGTTTTCTATCGCCACAGTTCCATCCGACGCCCCCGTATCAGGCGCGCCTCCTCCTCGCTCCGACGGTTTCAGGGCAGGCGGACCGGCACCGCCCTCGGGGGAAGGGGGCGGTGCTGACGCCGGGTGCGGCCGGCGGACACGGGTCCGGGCGGCCGGGCACACCCGTACCAGGCTAGGAGGTGAACGGTAAATAAAGTCCCGGGGGCGGCGTTTGTTACATTTCGAACAGTCGCCCGAACGCGCCGGTCAGCCGCTCTGCGGCCAGGAGCCGTCGATGGTCCGGCCGTGCCCGGGGCGGGTGCGGTCCAGCCAGTCCTGCAGCCCGCGCGCGTGCTCCAGCGCCCAGCCGACCTGCCGCTCGTGCAGCTCGGCGAGCGGGAGCGCGGCGATCTCCGGGCGGCGGGCGCCGATCTCGCGGGCCAGGGCCAGGCAGGCGGCCGCGTCGCCCTCGGCGGTGTGCGCGCCGTTCAGCTCCACCCGGTAGAAGGCGCACAGGTCGCCGAGGGTGCGGCGGCCCTTGCGGTAGGGGTCGGCCCCGCGGTCGATCACCAGCGGGTCGATGATCGGGCCCACCCGCCCGGCCAGCCGCTCGGCCGGCGTGGGCAGCCCCAGGCGGCGCAGCTCGGCGGAGAGCACCCCCAGGTCGAAGGGGGCGTTGAAGACGGCCAGGCCGTGCCCGGCGGCCAGGTGGCCGGTGAGGGCGTCGGCGATCTCGGGCAGCACCTTCTCCGCGGGCAGGCCCTCGGCGCGGGCGCGCTCGGTGGTGATGCCGTGCACCTCGACCGCCTCCGGCGGGATCTCGCGCGGCCCGGGGTCGACCAGCCAGGTGCGGGCCGTGCCGTCCGGGGCGACCAGGGCCGCCGACACCAGGAAGGCGGTGCGCGGGTCGGGGGAGGAGGTCTCGCAGTCGTACCCGGCGAGGGGGCCGGAGTGCCAGCCCGGGTGGTCGCCGCGCGGGGGCGCTGCCGGGCGCGGTGCGTGGTC
Source organism: Nocardiopsis endophytica (assembly GCF_027706725.1). GTDB lineage: Bacteria > Actinomycetota > Actinomycetes > Streptosporangiales > Streptosporangiaceae > Nocardiopsis_A > Nocardiopsis_A endophytica. Next base: position 100,928 of record NZ_JAQFWQ010000006.1, on the reverse strand, counting down.
GGCGCAGTAGACGCGCCAGCGCCCGTCCTCCTTGAGCGCCTCGCCCTCCCGGGCGGCGACGGAGGCCCCGCAGGCCGTGCAGGTCCCCGCGTAGTTGTTGCGCATGGTGGGCCTCGCTTTCCCCGTGGTCGTCGGAAGCGTATCGCCGGGGTGCGACGGTTCGTGCCGGAACGCCTGGAGGGCACTGGAGGGCAGGGGGGCGGGACCCTCGGGGCCCCTGGGGGACATGGCGCCCGCCGGGGCCGGGTACGCCCAAGGGAGCCGGAGGGACCGACGGGTCGGCCGAAGGGTCAAGGAGGACGAGATGAGCATGGAAGAGGCCCAGCGCCAGCTCGAAGCCGCCATCCACGACGCGCGCGTCGCGTTCGACTGCATCGCCCTCGACGACCTGGAGCGGGCGCACACCAACGCGATCACCTCGCGGGCCGCCGTCGACGCCGCCGAATACGCCATCAGGGTCGAACTCGAGAGCCGCGCCTCCGCCAAGGAGGACCAGGAACAGGAACAGGGGTGAAGCGGGGCCGCCGGACACGGACGGCGGCCGGAGCGGTGATGACCTCCGTCGGCCCCGGCCGACCTGGGGTCGTGCCCCGTGGAGTGGGCGGTGGGCTCCTGGGGTGGGCCCCGCCCGTCGGCGCGGCGGCCGTGTCCGTCACCGGGTGCCGTGCGGATCCGGAGGGTGCCGCGGCCCCCGCCCCCTGAACCCCTGCCTCTCCGGGGCGGCCGGCTGCGGCCAGGGGCGTCGAACACCTGTTCGCATCAAGCGGGTATGCTGGAGATATGTCCGACCAGCAGCTTCCCGCGGAGTGGCCGGCGAGTGTGCACCCGCCCGGCGCCGAGTCGTTCGGGCAGACCGCCGTGGTGTGGCTGTTCGACCAGGTTCCCGCCGACTACCGGCTGCACGGGGTGCTGCGGCGCCACCCGGTGGCGCTGTCCCGGCTGGCGCGCATCCACGTCGCGTCCTGCCTGGAGGGCGCCCGGCGGGGGTACCGCACCGCCCGCGTCGAACTGCGCGACCACCTGCCCCCGCACGCTCTGGACCAGGTGATGAACGCCTACCTGGACGAGGGCAAGCGCACCGCCGCGCTGCTGCGCCAGGTCGAGGCGGTCGACGCCGCGCTGCGCGCGCAGGCCGCCGAGGGCGGTGAGGGCGGTGAGGGTACGGCCGAAGGCGTGTCCGGAGGGGACGGCGGAGCGGAGGTCAGCCGCTGACCCGCACCACGACGGCCGCCTCGGGGCCGGTGTTGACCAGCCAGCGGCCGCCGCCGGAGCCCAGCGCGAGCGTGCGCCCGGCGGGGACCTCGCGCAGGGCGCGCATCCGGCCGTCCGGCGAGGTGGAGACCAGGTGGGCGCTCCCGGCCACCAGGCGCAGCACCGAGCCCGGGCCCGGGGCGCCCCCGGCGGGGGCGGGGAGCGCGGCGAAGCCGTTCGGCTCCAGGGCCAGGGTGCTCACCTTCATCCGCCCGGTGGCGTGGCGGCGGGCCGGGCGCGGCGCGGGCTGCCAGTGCCCGCGCCTGCGGGGCCACAGCGACGGCCGGGCCAGGGCGGCGGCGGCCGCCGCGGCCGCCGCGGCGAGCCGGCCCGGGGTGGGAGCGGTGCGGGGCGGTGCCAGGTGCGGATAGGCGGAGCGGCGCCCCGCGTCGACGATGTCGCCGATGCCGTCCGGGACGGCGGCGGGGCGCTCATCGATGACGGCGGAGTGTGTCGGCGCGGGTACGGCGAGTGCGGAAGCGGCAGTGTTCGACACCGGAGTCGGATCCTCGGTCGTGCGAAGGCGTGCGGAGAGGCGCTGCGGGTGGGCGGCGCGGGCTGCGCTGAGCAGCGGGAGGCGGCACTCGGCCGAGCGGCGGTCAGCGGCTCAAGGCCCGGAGGCGCGGTGCTCTACAGGAAGGGAAGGGCGCTCTCAGCGACACGAGAGGCGCGTACACGGCGACGGACACACGACGGCGGCCGCACGGCGGGAGGCCTCATGGGCCTGGCGGGCCATGACCGGTCGGGTCGCCTGGGTACGCGGATGCATGCGCACAAGGAGACCAACCTGCGGGAACGCTGTCAAGCGGAACGGCGGAAACGGAGTGTCGGGTGCGTCACGGGAATCGTCGCGCGCGTCCCGGGGATTTCGGTCGAATCCATTGCGGCGCGGGGGGTTCCGGTGGTGGCATGAGAGGCCCCGCAGGGCGGGGCCCGCGTAGGGGAGACGACCGAAGGGTGCGGTGTCCGTTGGCGGACGGCTCGTTGGCGCGCCTGCTGGTCCGGACGGCGATCACGGCCGCGGCCGGGGTGATGGGCGCCGGGTTCCTGGGCTGGCGGGCCGGGCTGCTCGTGGCCGCCCTCACCGCGCTGGCCTACGTCATCACGGCCGTCGCCGCCCCGCTGCTCGGACCGGCCTGGGCCCGCGGGCGGGTGCTGCGCGGCCTGCGCCGCCGCGGCTACCGCCTGGTCGCCGCCCCGTCGGGGCGGGTGCTGGCGGCGGGGCCGACCGGCGTGTACCTGCTGGACGCCCGGCACCGGCGCAACGCGGTCGCGCGCGGCGACGGGAGCTGGACGATCGGCGGGCGCCCGGCTGAGCGGGTGGTGGAGCGCCACGCCGCTGCCGCCGCCCGGGCCGCCCGCGAGGTGGGGGCCGAAGAGGCGGTCCCCGTGCTGCTGGTGTCGGGCCGGCTGCCGGAACCGGTGATGCGCGCGGGCGGAGCGGTCCTCGCGCGCCCGAAGGCGGCGCTGCGCTTCATCCTGGACCGCCCCGGGATCCAGGACGGCGCGGAGAGGGCGGCGGCGGTGGCGGCCGAGGCCCGCCGCCTGTGGAGCCCGGACCCCGGCGAGCCCGACCCGCGCGAGGAGGGGGACGCGAGCGATTAGCCGTCCGACCGGACCGGCCCCGTCGTGCCCGTTGTTGATCTCGGGGAAGTCGGGCTTATGCCGTCCGTTTTTACCCCGACTTCCCCGAGATCAACGACACAGGGGCGGCGATCGGCCGCTCTCCGCCGACGACGTGTGGGGCGCCGACCCCGCGTTCGCGCGCGCTATGGAGGCGGGCGGGGCCGGAGGGTGCGGGAAAGTAGCGGAAATCAGGCCTTCGTGGCGTTTTTCGTCGAAAGTCTCCTCAATGGGGCGCATGGGCCGTAGATTCCTGTCACATGATGGACCGGGACCTTGCCCTCGCCCTGAGATCCAGTCGACCCTCCATGGCCTGTGCCTACGCTCGGCTCTTCGATGCCTACGGCGACGAGCTGTACCGGACCTGCCGGGCCTTCCTGCGGGACCACGATTCCGCCCAGGCCGCCCTGCGCGACACCTTCATCGTCGCCGGGGCCCACATCCACCGCCTCGGCGACGCCGGGCGGCTGCGCGAATGGCTGCTGGCGGTCGCCCGCGCCGACTGCGAGCACCACCGGCCGCACGAGGCCGCCGCCCACCCGGCGCCGGCCGACCCGTGCACCGATCCGTGCGCCGACCCGCCTCCCGGCCTGCGGCTGCGGGTGCTCAGCGGCGCTCTGGGCCCCGGACTGGACGGGCACCGGGCGCACGTGGCCGAGCGGGCCGACGCCTTCGACGAGGACGGGTTCCCCGTGCCGCCCTCCCGCCGCGCCCGCGGGCGGATGGGCGCGCTGCTGCCCCGCCTGGCCGTGGCCGCCTGCGCCGTCCTGCTCCTGGTGCTGGCGGTCTACGTCTACACCCGTGCCGAGCCCGGGCGCGTCCCCACCTGGATGGGCGTTCCCCCGATGGCCTCGCGCTGAGGCCGTCCGCCGCGCGCCCTCCGCGGCGACACGCCCGAACGGCGGGACGACCCCCGAAAGTCCGACCCTGGAAAGACCGATCCCCGAAAGACCGACGCCCCCCGGGAAACAGGCAGGGGCCCGTGCGCGCGGCGCATGGGCCCCTCGGCGGGTTCCCCGGAGTCCTCGGGCGTTCCGCTCAGGACTCGTCGTCCTCGAGGTCGATGTGCGACCGGTCCCCGTGGACGCCCTTCTCCTCGGCGCGCGTCACCGAGGCGATGACCTCCTGCTCGGCCTCGTGGCGGCCGACCCACGTGGCGCCCTCGACCGACTTGCCCGGCTCCAGGTCCTTGTAGACCGTGAAGAAGTGCTCGATCTCCAGCCGCTCGTACTCGTTGACGTGGTGAATGTCACGGATGTGCTCCATGCGCGGGTCCGTCGCCGGCACGCAGAGCAGCTTGTCGTCGCCACCGGCCTCGTCGCGCATGCGGAACATGCCCACGACGCGGCAGCGGATCAGGCAGCCCGGGAAGGTGGGCTGCTTCAGCAGGACGAGGGCGTCCAGCGGGTCGCCGTCGTCGCCCAGCGTCCCCTCGATGAACCCGTAGTCCGCGGGGTAGCTCGTGGACGTGAACAGCATGCGGTCGAGGCGGATGCGGCCCGTCTCGTGATCCATCTCATACTTGTTCCGCTCGCCCTTGGGGATCTCGATGGTGACGTCGAATTTCATGCTGTTCTCGGCTTCCCTTACGACTAGTGTCGCTTGTCTGTACCAGCGGTCACGCGGCGGCGGAGCCAGGAGGAAGGCAGGTGGCGGAGTTGGGGACGAAACGGTCCGGTGTGCTCCTGGCCTTGGCCATGCTCACCATATTCGTGCTGGTGACGGGCTTTGTCGCGGCGGACCTGGTCGCGTCGAGACCCCTGCCCGCGGTGCCCTACCCTGTCGCGCACGCACAGCAGGGGACGGCCGCCCACCTGCCCGGAGCCGACCCGGTCGACCCCGGCCGCCTGGCGGACCACCTCGATGATCCCATGTCCGACTCGGGGTCGGGTGAGGGACTCTCCGCTTATGTCGCCGACGCCGCCACCGGCGAAGGGCTCTTCGACCGGGACGCCGGCCGGGGCGCCGTCCCCGCCTCCACCACCAAGATCGCCACCGCGCTGACCGTCCTGGAGGCCGCGGGGCCCGACCGCCGCATCGCCACCGACGCGGTCCTCGACGGCGAGCGCCTCATCCTCGTCGGCGGCGGGGACCCCACGCTCACCCGCGACGCCGACCCCGGCGCCTACCCGGAGCCCGCCACCCTCGACCGGCTGGCCGAGAGCACCGCCCGCGCGCTGGAGGAGCAGGGCGTCGGCGCCGTCGACCTGGGCTACGACGACACCCTCTACCCCGGCCCCGCCACCGGCCCCGGCTGGAAGGACAACTACGTCTGGGAGGGCTCCGTCGCCCCCGTGCACGCGCTGATGATCGACGGCGGGCGGGAGAACCGGGACGAGAAGTACGGCGACCGGGTGGACGACCCGCCGCGCGCCGCCGCGGACGCGTTCGCCGACGCCCTGCGCGACGAGGGCGTCGAGGTGCGCGGTGGGCCGGAACCGGTCACCGCCCCCGACGGCGCCGAGCCCGTGGCCTCGGTCTCCTCCCCGCCGATCTCGGCGCTCACCGAGCAGATGCTGCTGGCGAGCGAGAACAACGTCGCCGAGGCGCTGGCCCGCCAGACCGCCATCGCCGAGGGGGAGGAGCCCTCCTTCCAGGGCGGGTCCCGGGCCATGACCGACGTGCTGGACCGGCTCGGCATCGGCGGGGTGGAGCTGTCCGACGCCAGCGGGCTGTCGGTGGACAACCGCATCTCCCCGCACGCCCTGGCCGACATGCTGCTGGCCGCCTCCGACCCCGAGCGCCCCGACCTGAGCTACGTCCTGAGCGGCCTGCCCACCGGCAACTTCAGCGGCACGCTCGCCTCGCGCTACGACGACTCCAGCGGGGCCGGGGCGGGCGCGGGCGTGGTGCGCGCCAAGACCGGCACGCTCAGCGGGGTGAGCACCCTGGCCGGGACGGTCTACGACGCCGACGGGCGGCTGCTCGTGTTCGCCTTCATGTCCAGCGGCGACGATGCCTCGGCGTCGAGCCTGGACGAACTGGCGGCGGCGGTGGCCTCCTGCGGGTGCTCCTGAGCGCCGGGCGCGCCCCTGAGCGGCGCATGAGGGGCCGTCCCTGAGGAAACCCGGAAAATCCGCGCGCACCGCCTTGGGGCGGGTCCCCGCGGGTACGGTGAGGGCGTGACTGTGATCGACTGGGACGTAGCCGTCAACACCGGGATCCGCCTCGTCCGCCCCGGCCCCCAGGTGGACCTCGCCGACGCGCGGCAGGCCGTCTCCCAGCTCCGGGAGCTGTCCGAGCAGGCCCGCGGGCACGTGCGCGAGTTCACCGGAATGGACCCCCTGGAACCGGCCGGGCCGGCGGTCATCGTCGACCGCCCGGGATGGATCCGGGCCAACGTCGACGGGTTCCGCACCGTGCTGGAGCCCATCCTCGACCGGCTCGGCGCCGAGCGCGCCGCCGCCGGCACCGCCGGCGCGCTCACCACCGCGGTCGGCTCGCGCGTCACCGGCGCCCAGCTCGGCGCGGTGCTGTCCTACCTGGCCGGGCGGGTGCTCGGCCAGTACGAGCTCTTCCTGCCGCCCGACCCGGACGGCAACGCGCCCGCGGGCCGCCTGACCCTGGTGGCGCCCAACATCGTGCAGGCCGAGCGCGAGCTCGACGTGGACCCGCGCGACTTCCGGCTCTGGGTCTGCCTGCACGAGGAGACCCACCGCATGCAGTTCAGCTCCACCCCGTGGCTGCGCGGATACGTGCAGGAGCAGATGCAGGACCTCCTGCTCTCCTCGGAGATGGACGCCGCCGCCTTCCTCGACCGGCTGCGCGCCGCGGGGGAGGCCGTGGCCGAGGTGGTGCGCGGCGGCGAGGGCAGCCTCATCCAGGCCTTCCAGAACGAGGCCCAGGGCGAGGTCATGGACCGCATCACCGCGGTGATGACGCTGGCCGAGGGCCACGGCGACTACGTCATGGACGCGGTCGGGCCCGAGGTCGTGCCGTCGGTGGCGACGATCCGCCGCCGCTTCCAGCGCCGCCGCGAGGGCGCCAACCGCATCGACCGCATCATCCGCCAGCTCCTCGGCCTCGACCTGAAGATGAAGCAGTACGAGGAGGGCGCGGTCTTCGTCCGCAAGGTCGTCGCCCAGGTCGGCATGGAGGACTTCAACAAGGTCTGGGAGTCCCCCGAGACGCTTCCCACCATGGCCGAGATCCGCGACCCGGAGTCCTGGATCGCGCGCGTCGTCGGGCCGGGGGCCCCGGCCCAGGAGGCGTGAGCGGGCCGCCCCCCGCGGTCGCCGAGGCCCGGCGCGCGGTGCGCCGCGCGCTGGCCGGGCTGGAGAAGGGCGCCCTGGTGCTGGTGGCGTGCAGCGGCGGGGCGGACTCGCTGGCGCTGGCCGGGGCGGCGGCGTTCGCCGTGCCCCGCATGGGCCTGCGCGCCGGCGGCGTGACCGTCGACCACGGGCTGCAGGCGGGCTCCGCCGAGCGTGCCGACCGGGTCGCCGACGCCCTGCGCGGCCTGGGCCTGGACCCCGTGGAGCGCGCCGCAGTCCGGGTGGGCCGCGACGGCGGCCCCGAGGGCGCCGCCCGCCGCGCGCGCTACGACGCCCTGGACGAGGCCGCCGACCGCACCGGGGCGGCGGCCGTCCTGCTCGGCCACACCGCCGATGACCAGGCGGAGACCGTGCTGCTGGGGCTGGCGCGCGGGTCCGGCGCGCGGTCGCTGTCCGGTATGGCCCCGCGCTCCGGCCGCTATGTGCGCCCCTTCCTGGGGATGGAGCGCGCGCGGGTGCGCGAGGCCTGCGCCGCCATGGGGCTGCACCACTGGGAGGACCCGCACAACGCCGACCCCGCCTTCGCCCGGGCGCGCGTGCGCCACGCCGCCCTGCCCGCACTGGAGAAGGAGATCGGCCCCGGCATCGCCCCCGCGCTCGCCCGTACGGCCGACCTGCTCCGCGACGACGCCGACGCGCTGGACGGCTGGGCCGCCGACGCCGCGCGCGCGGCCGACCTCGGCCACGGCCGCCTGGACGTGCGCGTCCTGGAGGAACTGCCGCGTGCCGTGCGCACGCGGGTGCTGCGGCGCGCCGCCGTGGCGGCGGGGTGCCCGGCGGGCGCGCTGAGCGCGCGGCACGTGGCCGAGGTCGACCGCCTGGTCTCGGAGTGGCGCGGCCAGACCCGCGTCGACCTGCCCGGGGGCCGCGGCGCGCGACGCTCGGACGGAGCCTTGGAGTTCGGATGACTTCGCCCGCTTATCCTGGTTGCGTTCCGAAGGACCGCGATCCGAGCAGCGAGGACGTACGAGCGTGGACGCCAAGGACATGGGTGACGCCCTGGAGAAGGTGCTGGTCACCGAAGAGCAGATCGAGGCGCGGCTGAGGGAGCTCGCGGCCGAGATCGACGCCGACTACGCCGGCAAGGACCTGCTGCTCGTGGGGGTGCTCAAGGGCGCCGTCATGGTCATGGCCGACCTGGCCCGCGAGCTGTCCCACGCCGCGGAGATGGACTGGATGGCGGTCTCCTCCTACGGGGCGGGGACCACGTCCTCGGGGGTGGTGCGCATCCTCAAGGACCTGGAGGCCGACATCTCCGGCCGCAACGTCCTGATCGTGGAGGACGTCATCGACTCCGGGCTGACGCTGTCCTGGCTGGTCGGCAACCTGCGCTCGCGGGGCCCGGCCTCGGTGGAGGTGTGCACGATGGTGCGCAAGCCGCTGGCCTTCGACGTCGACCTGGACGTCAAGTACATCGGGTTCGACCTGCCCAACGAGTTCATCGTCGGCTACGGGCTCGACTACGCCGAGAAGTACCGCAACCTGCCCTTCATCGGCACCCTCGCGCCGCACGTCTACGAGCGGTGACCGGGTCCGCCGGGAACATCTCGGGCGGTGCGCGCGTTGCCGTCATGACGGCGCGTCGCAGCGGTGCGACCGATCACGGGCGGGGTGTAGCGTCGGTCACCCCGGCATAGATTACTGGAATTACGTGTCCGATAGGTCCCGTTTCCGACCCGGTGCCCTAACGCCGTGTCGGGGCAGAGGCCGCCTGGTCAGGAGGGACGGACCCAGCGGGGTTCCGTATAGATGAATCTCAAGCGTTTGTACCGCGGGCCGTGGCTGTACATTCTGGCCATCGGCGTCATCCTCTTCGCCGTCTTCAACTTCACCGGCCTGGGGGGCGGCTCCGGCCCGGAGAAGAAGGACACCTCGACGGTCCTGCAGCTGGTCGACAGCGGCGACATCGACAACGCCAAGCTCGTCGACAAGGAGCAGCGGGTCGAGGTCACCACCGATGACGGCAAGGTCTACGAGGCCTACTGGGTCGGCGACCAGGGACAGCAGATCGCCGACCGGCTCGCCGAGCTGGAGCAGGACGGCCAGCTGGACTCCTACGACGTCGAGGTGCCCCAGGAGAGCATCTGGACGGGGCTGCTCTTCAGCTTCCTGCCGCTGGTCATCATCATCGCCATCTTCCTGTTCATCATGAACCAGATGCAGGGCGGCGGCTCCCGGGTGATGAACTTCGGCAAGTCCAAGGCCAAGCTGATCAGCAAGGACACGCCCAAGAGCACCTTCGCCGACGTGGCCGGGGCCGACGAGGCGATCGAGGAGCTGCAGGAGATCAAGGAGTTCCTGCAGACCCCCGCCAAGTTCCAGTCCATGGGGGCCAAGATCCCCAAGGGCGTGCTGCTGTTCGGCCCGCCCGGCACCGGCAAGACCCTGCTGGCCCGCGCGGTGGCCGGCGAGGCCGGGGTGCCGTTCTACTCCATCTCCGGCTCCGACTTCGTCGAGATGTTCGTCGGCGTCGGCGCCTCCCGCGTGCGCGACCTGTTCGAGCAGGCCAAGGCGAACGCCCCGGCGATCATCTTCATCGACGAGATCGACGCCGTGGGCCGCCACCGCGGCGCCGGCATGGGCGGCGGCCACGACGAGCGGGAGCAGACCCTCAACCAGATGCTGGTGGAGATGGACGGCTTCGACGTCAAGACCGGCGTCATCCTCATCGCCGCCACCAACCGCCCCGACATCCTGGACCCCGCGCTGCTGCGCCCGGGCCGCTTCGACCGCCAGATCGTCGTCGACCGCCCGGACATGGAGGGCCGCAAGGGCATCCTCCGGGTGCACGCCAAGGGCAAGCCCATGGCCGACGACGTCGACCTGGACGTGGTCGCCCGCCGCACCCCCGGGATGACCGGCGCCGACCTGCAGAACGTGGTCAACGAGGGCGCCCTGCTGTCGGCCCGCGCCGGCAAGGACCTCATCGACATGGCCACCCTGGAGGAGGCCATCGACCGCGTCATGGCCGGGCCCGAGCGCAAGACCCGGGTCATGAGCGACGCGGAGAAGAAGGTCATCGCCTACCACGAGGGCGGCCACGCCCTGGTGGGCCACGCGCTGCCCAACGCCGACCCGGTGCACAAGGTCACCATCCTGCCGCGCGGCCGCGCGCTGGGCTACACCATGTCCCTGCCGACCGAGGACAAGTTCCTCACCTCGCGCTCGGAGATGATGGACCAGCTCGCCATGATGCTCGGCGGGCGCGCCGCCGAGGAGCTCGTCTTCCACGAGCCCACCACCGGCGCCGCCAACGACATCGACAAGGCGACCTCGCTGGCCCGCAACATGGTCACCGAGTACGGCATGAGCGAGCGCCTGGGCGCCCGCAAGTTCGGCACCGGCAACACCGAGCCGTTCCTGGGCCGCGAGATGTCGCACGCGCGCGAGTACTCCGAGGAGATCGCCTCCCTCATCGACGAGGAGGTGCGCCGCCTCATCGAGTCCGCGCACGACGAGGCCTTCGAGGTGCTGGTGGAGTACCGGGACGTCCTGGACGACCTGGTGCTGCACCTGCTGGACAAGGAGACGGTCTCCAAGGAGGAGGTCCTGGAGATCTTCGCGCCGGTGCGCAAGCGCCCCTCGCGCGGCTCCTTCACCGGCTACGGCAAGCGCCAGCCGTCGGGCCGCCCGCCGGTCAAGACGCCCAAGGAGCTGGCCCTGCTCGGCCCGCAGGACGTGGAGGACCTGGTCTCCGGCAACGGGCAGGTCGACTACTCCGGCGCGGGCGAGGCCGACGGCGCCGCCGAGCGCTCCGGCCACGGGGCCCACGACGGCCGGGACACCCGCAACGGGCAGGACCCGGCCGCCGGCGGTGACGAGCGGAGAGGGGACGCGGAGTGAGCGCGCTGCCCGAGCGCGCGCCCGAGGAGGGCATCGACCAGGCGCGCATCGAGAAGGCCGTCCGGGAGATCCTCCTGGCCGTCGGGGAGGACCCGGACCGGGACGGGCTGCAGGACACCCCGTCCCGGGTGGCCCGCGCCTACGCCGAGCAGTTCTCCGGGCTGCACCAGCGGCCCGGGGACGTGCTCACCACGGTGTTCGAGGCCCAGCACGAGGAGATGGTGCTGGTCAAGGACATCGAGCTGTACTCCACCTGCGAGCACCACCTGGTGCCGTTCTACGGCAGCGCCCACGTGGGCTACATCCCCAACGCCAAGGGGCAGATCACCGGGCTGTCCAAGCTGGCCCGGCTGGTCGACGTGTACGCCCGCCGCCCCCAGGTGCAGGAGCGGCTCACCACCCAGGTGGCCGACGCGGTGATGGAGCACCTGGACCCGCGCGGGGTCATCGTGGTGATCGAGGCCGAGCACCTGTGCATGACCATGCGCGGTGTGCGCAAACCCGGTGCGAAGACCGTCACCTCGGCGGTCCGCGGCGACTTCCGCAACCGGGATCGCACACGGGCCGAGGCGATGAGCCTCATCCTGGGCCACCGCTGAGCCCGCTTCTCGTAGGGTGAGGGCATGGCGTCGACGACATACGGGCTCCCGGGGCTCCCCCGGCGGGAGCGCTGCCTGGTGATGGGGGTCGTCAACGTGACCCCCGACTCCTTCTCCGACGGCGGCCGGTGGTTCGACCACGGCCGCGCCGTCGAGCACGGGCTGGAGCTGGCCGCGCAGGGGGCCGACATCGTCGACGTCGGCGGCGAGTCCACCCGCCCCGGGGCCCAGCGGGTCTCGCTGGACGAGGAGCTGCGCCGGGTCGTCCCCGTGGTACGGGAACTGACCCGGGACGGGGTCGCCGTCAGCATCGACACGATGCGCGCGCAGGTCGCCGAGCACGCCGTGCAGGCGGGGGCGGTCCTGGTCAACGACGTCAGCGGAGGCCTGGCCGACCCGTCCATGGCGCCGCTGGTGGCCAAGGCCGGGGTGGCCTACGTGCTGATGCACTGGCGCGGCCACAGCCACGACATGCAGCGGCGCGCGGTCTACACCGACGTGGTCGCCGAGGTCCACGCCGAGCTGCGGGACCGCATGGCGGCCATGGTCGACCAGGGCGTGGACCCCGCGCAGATCGTGCTCGACCCCGGGCTGGGCTTCGCCAAGAGGCCCGAGGAGGCCCACAACTGGCAGCTCCTCGCGCACCTCGACCGCTTCGACGATCTGGGACGCCCATTGCTGATCGCCGGTTCACGCAAACGGTTCCTCGGCAGGCTGCTGGCCGACGCCGACGGCCACGACCGCCCGTTCTCCGAATCCGACGACGCCACCCTGGCACTGACCGCGCTGTCGGCCGCCGCCGGCGCCTGGTGCGTGCGGGTGCACGACGTGCGCCCCAGCGCCGACGCGGTGCGGGTGGCCGCCGCCTGGCGCACCGGCGGCGCGCTGCTCGACGAGGGCCGCGCGGACGCGGTCGGCCGCGGCGGGAGCGGCCGGTGAGGTCCCGCCAGGAGGTCATGGAGCGCGTGGCCGAGGCCAACGCGCAGTTCTACGGCGCCATCGAGAACGGCGACATCGACGCCATGCACCGGATCTGGGCCGAGGAGGACGAGGCCCCCGACCTGGTGTGCGTCAACCCGGGCTGGCCGCTGCTGCGCGGCCGCGCCGAGATCCTGCGCGCCTGGGCGCTGATCATGGCGAACGTGCCCTACATCCAGTACGTGCTCACCGACACCCACATCGGGGTCAGCGGCGACGTCGCCATGGTGACGTGCGAGGAGAACGTGCTCACCGCCGAGGACGGCAGCCCCGGCTTCGTCGCGGGCGGCCAGGTGGTGACCACCAACATGTTCGTGCACACCCCGCAGGGGTGGCGGCTGTGGTCGCACCACGCCTCGCCGGTGATGCCGGACGAGGACGAGGAAGGCGAGCAGGGGGGCGCACCCGCCGAATGAGCAGGGAGACGGACACCGCCGCGCAGGGCGACCGGATCGCCCTGCGCGGCCTGCGGGCCTACGGCTACCACGGGGTCTACGGGCACGAGCGCCGCGACGGCCAGGACTTCGTGGTGGACGCGGTGCTGGACGTGGACACCCGCCCCGCCGCGGCCAGCGACGACGTCGCCGACACGGTGCACTACGGGGAGCTGGCCTCGCGCCTGGTGGAGGTCGTCACCGGGGAGCCGGTGAACCTGCTGGAGACGCTGGCCGAGCGGCTGGCCCGGGTGTGCCTGGAGGAGAAGCCGGTGCGGCGCGCGGAGGTCACCGTGCACAAGCCGTCGGCGCCCATCCCGCACGCCTTCGAGGACGTGTCGGTGACCGTGGTCAGGGGGGTGGAGTGAGCATGGCGCGCACGGCCGTGCTGGCCCTGGGGTCCAACATGGGCGACCGGATGGCCACGCTGCAGGGGGCGGTGGACGCGCTCGTCGGCCCCGGGGCCGCTCCCGGGCTGACCGCCGCCGCGGTGTCCCCGGTGTACGAGACCGCGCCGGTGGGCGGCCCCGAGCAGGGCCCCTACCTCAACGCGGTGCTGGTCGCCGACTGCGCGCTGGCCCCGCACGGGCTGCTGGCCCGCACCCAGGAGGTGGAGAAGCGCTTCCACCGGGTGCGGGAGGTGCGGTGGGGGCCGCGCACCCTGGACGTGGACATCATCGCGCTGGGCGACGAGCTCAGCGGCGACCCCGACCTGACGCTGCCGCACCCGCGGGCGCACGAGCGCGCGTTCGTGCTGCGGCCCTGGGCCGACGCCGATCCCGGCGCCGTGCTGCCGGGGCGCGGCCCGGTGGCGGACCTACTGGCGGCCGTGGCCGACCAGGAGGCGGACCGCCGGGACGACCTGGAGCTGGTCCTGCCCGGGCGGGGGGCCTAGACCGTGTCCCACGACGATCAGGAGTGGGGCCGCGATGAGCCGGACGGCGGCACCGGCCGGGGGCGGGGCCGCCCCGGCGGCCCCGACGACGAGCGGCGCATGCACCCCATCGGGTGGAAGGTGCCGATCGCGGTGGCGGTCGCCTCGGCCCTGGCGGCCTACCCCCTGGTGGCCGCCTTCTACAGCGCGCTGCCGCCGCTGCCCTGGACGGCGGTGCCGACCCTGCTCCTGCTGGCCGTCGGAGAGGCGATCACCGGCCACCACACCCGCCGCCGCATCCGCCGCGCGCCGGGGACCGAGCCCATCGAGCCCCTGAGCGCGGCGCGCCTGGTGGCCCTGGCCAAGGCGAGCGCGCTGTTCGCGTCCCTGGCCGTCGGGGTGTTCGCGGGCATGGCCGTGTACCTGGGGGGCCGGTTGCAGACCCCGCTGCCCAGGGAGGACTTCTTCACGTCGCTGGGCACGATGGCCGCGGGGGCCGTCCTGTTCGGGGCGGCGGTGTTCCTGGAGTGGGCCTGCCGGGTCCCCGACGACGACTCCGAGGGCGAACCGGGCCCGGCGTAGCGGCGCAGTCCCCCGCCCCCTGCCGATGATCTCGACGGAAGTGCTGTCAAAACCGCCCGAATGACAGCACTTCCGTCGAGATCATCGCGGGCAGGCCTTGGGGGGTCCGGACGGACGCGTATGCGGGCCGCACACTCGCCCATGTCCCGGGCGGCCGCCGCGCGCTTGGATCGAAGCATGACGAACGACGAGAGCACTCTCAGCACCGGCGGCGACATCCTCGTTCTGGCCGCCACCGGCAAGACCGGCCGCCGGGTGGTCCGGCGGCTCCGCGAAGCGGGCGCCCCGGTCCGCGCGGCGTCGCGCTCCAGCGAGGTCGCCTTCGACTGGACCGACCCCGGGACCTGGGGCGCCGCCCTGGACGGCGTGCGCGCCGTCTACCTGGTCGCTCCCGAGGACCCCGCCCCCATCGGCGACTTCGTCGCCCAGGCGGTCAAGGCGGGGGTCGGGCGGTTCGCCGTCCTGTCCGGGCACGGCATCGAGCACACCGGCCCCGACTTCGGGCAGGGCATGGTCGCGGCCGAGGAGGCGGCCCAGGCGTCGGGGGCCGCCTGGACGATCATCCGGCCGAACAACTTCTTCCAGAACTTCACCGAGGACCTGTGGTTGGAGCCGGTCCGGTCCGGGCGGCTGGCGCTGCCCATCGGCGCCGTCCCCGAGCCGTTCGTGGACGCCGAAGACGTGGCGGCGGTGGCCGTGGCGGCGCTGACGGAGGACGGGCACGACGGGCAGGTGTACGAGCTGTCCGGGCCGCGGGCGATCACCTTCGCGGAGGCGGCGCGGGCGATCGGGGAGGCGGCGGGGCGCGAGGTCCGCTTCGAGGAGCTGACCCCGGAGCAGTACCACGACGAGCTCGTCGGCCAGGGGTTCCCGGAGGAGTTGGCCACGGCGCTCAACGCGATGTTCGCCCTGCACCGGGACGGGCACTCGGCCGACGTCGTGGACGGAGTCCAGCGCGCGCTGGGGCGCCCGGCGACGGACTTCCACGAGTGGGTCCTCCGCACCGCCGAAACGGGCGTGTGGGCCTGATCCCCCGCACCCCGCGTTGATCTCGGGAGAAACGACGCTACCGGGCCGCTGTTAGGGGCGCATTTCCCGAGATCAACGACGCGGGGGGCTAACTCGTGCGGCGCGCTCTGAGGACGGTGTCGCGGGTGTGGTGCGCCCCCTCGGGCACGGTGGGGCGAGGGCGGACCTCGTTCACCTCGATGGTCCATTCGTCGCCGAGGACCTCGGCGACATCGGCGGGCCAGTAGTAGGCGGTCGCGTCGATCTCCCGCCACTGCTGGGGGCCGAAGTCGTCGGCGCAGTGGCCGACGTACAGCAGCGTGCCGCCGGGGGCCACGGTCTCCAGCAGCGCCTTGAGGGCGGTGTGCCCCTCCTGGACCGGCAGCGGGAAGAAGTGCGCCGACACCAGGTCGAACGGGCCCGGGGGCGGCGGGTCGGCGGTCAGGTCCGCCCGGACCCAGGACACCTTGTCGGCGAGTGCGCCCGCGGCGGCCGCGGCGCGGTCCAGCGCCACCTGGGAGATGTCCACGGCGGTGACCCGCCAGCCCCGGTCGGCCAGCCAGAGGGCGTCGGCCCCCTCGCCGGCTCCGAGGTCGAGCGCGCGGCCGGGCGGCAGGGCCTCCACCTCGTCGACGAGCACCCCGTTGGGGTTCCCGCTGAACAGCCTCTCCTGGCTGCTGTACCGCTCGTCCCAGGTCTGCGCGTCCATGATCGCCGTCCGTTCTCCCTGTGCGCCGTCGGCCGCCAATGTGCCCCGTGTCCGTGGAGAAGGCAATAACCGTTGCCGGACCGGCAACAGGGGCGGACGAACGCACATGGGGCCGATACGCGCACGCATGGGATCCGGGGGCCCACACCACGACGATGGGCGCATGGATACTCGACCTGTTCTCGTCATCGGCGGTACCGGAACGATCGGCGGGCGCGTCGCCGCCGCCCTGCGCGACAGGGGCGTCCCCGTTCGGGCGGCGTCGCGCCGGTCCGAGGTTCACTTCGACTGGGACGACCCCGGCACCTGGGCGGCGGCGCTCGACGGCGTCCGGGCCGCCTTCATCACCCCGCTCGACGCCCCGCCCCCGCGCACGCCCGCCCTGGTGGAGAAGGCGGTGGCGGCCGGGGTCGAGCGCCTGGTCCTGCTGTCGGCGCGGGGCGTGGAGGTGCCCGGCTACTTCGGTCCGGAGTCGGTGATCACCGAATGCCACCTGGAGGGCGAGCGCGCCGTCCGCGCGTCGGGCGCCGCCTGGACGGTGCTGAAGCCGGCCTGGTTCGCGCAGAACTTCAGTGAGGGCCTGTTCCGCGACGGGGTCGTGGCGGGGGAGCTGGCCCTGCCGGTCGGGGACGGCCGCGCGGCGTTCGTGGACGCCGACGACATCGCGGCGGTCGCCGTGGCGGCGCTGACGGAGGACGGGCACGACGGGCAGGAGTACGAGCTGTCCGGGCCGCGGGCGCTCAGCGTCGCCGACGCGCTGGCCGAGATCTCCCGTGCGACCGGCCGACCGGCCCGGTTCGCGGACGTGACCGTGGGGGGCTTCACGGAGATGCTCGCCGGGGCGGGGGTGCCCGCCGAGGATGCGGCAGTCTGGGCGAACGCGCTGACCCCGATCCGCACCAGCGGGGACGCGGTCATCGCCGACGGAGTCGAGCGCGCGCTGGGCCGCCCGCCCCGCGACTTCACGGACTTCGCCGACGACGCGGCGAAGTCCGGCGCCTGGGAGGGGTGACCCTGACCGCTCCGTGAAGCCACACCGCGCGCCCGGTCCCCCGTGGACCCGGGCGCGCGGCGCGTTCATGCGGTGCTACGCGGCTTCATGGGGCTCGTGGATGGGTGATCGCCTCACCAGGAGCGGACGCAGTCGATGTACGGGCGGACGTGGAAGGGGCGCTGGAAGGAGGTGAGGGCGGAGTCGAGGGCGTCGAGCGTGGTGGCGGCGACGGTGATCTCGGGGTCGATGCGGTTGGTGGCGAGGTAGGGGGTGGTGACGGCCGACCGGTAGCTGAGGCTCCAGTCGGCGCGGTGGGCGTGGTGGACGAGCAGGAAGGCGTCGTAGTCGGGCGGGACGTCGGGGTTCGGGGAGCGGGTGTGCACCGCCACCGTCCGGCGGGTCCTTCTGACCGTGGCACCGGTGGGAGTGGCGGCCCTGGCCCGCCCCGAGCCGGCCGACACCCTGGCGATCGACGGGAAGACTCTGCGCGGCTCGGCCGCCGCTCAACCAGTCTTCCGGCCGAACGAGCGGGTGCCGGGCGCTCGGGCGCTCTGGTGCGCGGCCATTGGGCGATTGAGGCGCTGCACCATGTTCGCGGTACCACCTTCGCCGAGGACGCCTGCAAGGTCCGCTCCGGCCATGGGCCCGCCAACCTCGCCGTGCTGCGCAGCCTGGCCGCACTACGACTCACCGAGCTCAAGCGCCCGACCGCTCCCGACGCGATCCGGTGGGCCTCCTATGGGTGCTTCACCCGCCCGCTCGATCTCATCGGGCTCGCCTGACCGGCGAGAACCGGAATGGTCACCGACTTTGAATCAGCCCTGGTCGGCTCCCGCGGGGATTCCTACGATAACGCGATGGCTGAGGCATTCAATTCGTTGTTCAAGGGCGAGTTGATCCACAACCCCGTGAAACGCGGCCGCGGCTGGGCATCGGTCAACGACGTCGAACTCGCTCTCGCCGAGTACGTCGGCTGGTACAACCACCGGCGCCTCCACGGCGAGCTGGGCCGGCGTGCTCCCGCCGGGGTCGAGGCCGCTCACCGCATGAGCGGCGACGATCAGTCCGCCGAGCCCGTACGGGCCGGCTGACAGTCAACGACGCCTGCAACAAACTCAGGGCGCAACAGGTAGGGGTCGACCTCATCGCCCATCAGTTCGCGTAGGCCGTCGAGTGTGGAGTGCGCGTAGAGGTGCGCGTGGCGTGCCCCCCTGGATCGACGGAGTATTCCAGCAGGTAGCAACTCGGTTGAGGCATCGTTCGCGTCCCCCGTTCCGCGCAAGCGCAGGCTCCGGGAGTTACCGGACGCGGCGGCGTCCTCCGCCGGGTGGTGGGGCGCGGCGCGCGGGCGTCGAAGGACCGGGAGCGGCCACAGCACGAGACCAGGCGGGGGATGTGGGATCGTGCAGGCTCAGGCTCCTCGGGCCCCTCCACCCCGGAGAAGTGGGACACTTGGGGGTATGGTCAGCGAGAATGTCAGCCCCCTCACCGCCGAACAATTGCTGTCCGCGCTGCGCACGCTGGGCGCGGAAACGGTGCTCGACCCGGAGCATCACGAGGAAGGCGACGTCCCGATGCTGCTGGGCGATCTGCTGGCGGTGGTGGAAAGGGAGACGGCTGCCCGGGTGGACACGGGCGAGGACCCGCCGGTGGACCTGAGCCGCTTCATGGGGGCCTGGCGCGACCGGATCGGGCGGCAGTACCTGGCCGAGACCGTGCTCGTCCACCGCACCCGGCGCACTCTGTACGACTGGAGCCAGCTCCCCGGCAACGGTGACGTGACGGACCCGCTCATGCGGGTGCTCCTGGCCGCCCAGGCGCTGCTGGGCGCCCGCGCCGCACGCGATGCCGATCCGACCGGGCTCCGCATGTTGCGCGAGGAGGCCGAGTGCGAACTCGCCGAGGCGCTGGCCGAGCTACGCCGCGCCCGCAGCGCGGACGGACCAGCCTGACACTGAGCCTTTGCCAACCTGGTGTTCGGGCTGCTCGCAGGGTGCCCGGCACGGCGTGGCCACAAGCAAGTGAAGCTCCTGATAGACGGGCGATCGCCTGCCACGGGGGAACGTGCAGGTCGTGGCTGATCCGTTCGGTCGACCGGTGTGGATCTCACCAGTGCTGCCCGGGGCGCGCCATGACATGGGGGTCGCCCGCGAGCACGGCATCATCGATGCCTTCCCTCATGCTCGCCACCCCGTGAACAGGTTGGCAAAGGCTCAGTGCCGTCTCGGATCTCCAGGCGGATGCGGAATCGATCCTGCAGGCTCAGCTGCTGACCATCCCCGGCCTGCTTCACACCGAAGACTACGCGAGAGGGTTGATACGGGCGATTTTGTACTGGGAGTCGGAATCAGTGATCGAGGGGGCCGTCGAAGCCAGGATGGCGCGGGCGCGGCGCTTCTTGGAAGGAGGACGCCCTCTCAGTTCGCCTGACGTCATGCGCGACCAGCTCGACCATCTATTGGCCTTGGCTGAGATCGGTAGAGTCAGCATGCAGGTCATAACGCGGTCAGAGCACCCGGGCCTGATCGGCCCCTTCATGGTCGTCGCGCCCTCCGTCGGCCCTGAGGTCGTCTACGAGGAGAGCGCCTCTAGGGGGCAAATCATCGACGACGGCGACAGCGTGACAGAGTACAAGCTGCGGTTCGGGCGCCTCCAAGCACTGGCCCTGGATCCGGATCGGACCATGGAGTTGATTAGGGAAGAACGGAAGGCCCTGAATGATTGACTTCAGATGGCGCAAGTCCTCCCACAGCAAAGGGGGGCATTAGGAGTGCGTCGAGGTCGGGCATCACTGGCACAAGTCCACCCACAGCGGCGGTGCGCACCAGGACTGCGTCGAGGTCGCCGAAGGCCCCACGACGGCCGTCCGTGACACCCGCAATCGCGACCTCGGGCACCTCTCCTTCCCCGCCTCTGAGTGGGCGGCCCTCCTCCACGTCATCCGACGGGGATGACCGCCTCCTCCGGTGATGCCTCCGCCGCCTGCCGATAGGCGGTGGGGCTCACCCCCTGGACGCGCTTGAACGCCGCGCTGAAGCCGAACGCGTCCGCGTACCCCACCCTCCGGGCCACCGCCGCGACCGTCATGTCCGGTCGGTGCAGCAGGTCCGCCGCCAGCGTCATCCGCCAGCCGGTCAGGTACGCCATGGGGCCCTCGCCCACCTGTTCGGCGAAGCGCTTGGCGAAGGTCGACCGCGACACCCCCGCGCGCGCCGCCAGCGACGCCGTCGTCCACGCGTGCGCCGGGTCCTCGTGCATCGCCTGCAGCGCGGGCCCCGCCACGTCGTCGCTCAGCGCCCGGTAGTAGTTCGGCGACTCGGCCTCCGACAGCTCGAACCACCCCCGCAGGGTGCACACCAGCAGCCAGTCCAACAGCCGGTCCAACACGATCTGCCGCCCCGGCCGCCCGCACACGAGCTGCATCTCCAGGTAGGCCCGCATGGTCTTGCACTCCTCGTTCTCGTCCGGGACGACGAGCACGGACGGGAGCACCTGGAGCAGCCGCTGCGGCACCTGCGCGCGGACGTCGTACGCGGCGGCGAGGACCACGGTCTCGGCCTGGAGGTCGTCCGGACCCTCCTCCCCGCCGGGGGCGGTCCCCTCGTCGGACAGGCACCGCACCTCCCGCCGCACCGCCGACCGGTCCGCGTCCGGGTCGTCGGTGAGCGTGAACGGGGCGGGCCCGCGCACGATCGCCGCCTCGGCCTCCACGACCCTGCGCCGCGCCCCGTCCTCCGTAAGGATCCACACCGATCCGCGCATGGGGATGACCAGCGTCAGGTAGGCCTCATCGGTGAAGTGCAGCGACCACGGCGGACGCAGCGCCGACCGCCCGAACACCGCGCCCTGCCCGCGCACGCCGCGGAGGAGTTCATCGAACACGTCCATGGAGGCACCCTATGGGGCGCCCTCTCGTTGATCTCGGGGAAGTCGGGCTTATGGCGGCCCTCTTAAGCCCGACTTCCCCGAGATCAACAAGACGGGGCGGGGCCCATCAGATCGCGATGAGCTTCTGGGCCTCGCCGTCCTCCAGGGACGTGCGCGGACCCGAGTGCACCACCCGGCCGGCGTCGATGACCGCCACCTCGTCCGCCAGGCGCAGTGCCACGTCCATGTACTGCTCAACGAGGAGCACCGCCACGCCGCGTTCGGCCACCGTGCGGATCACCTCTTCGATCTCGGCGACGATCGACGGCTGGATGCCCTCCGTCGGCTCGTCCAGCACCAGCAGCTTCGGCGCGGTCACCAGCGCGCGGGCGATGGCGAGCTGCTGGGCCTGCCCGCCGGACAGGAACCCGGCCCGCCGGTCCAGCAGGGGGCGCAGGCGCGGGAACAGTTCCAGCGCCTCCTCCACCGCCTCGGGGCCCGCCCGCCCGGCCGCCTCGCGCGCGACGGAGATGTTCTCCGCCACCGTCATGGGCGCGAACGTGCCGTGCCCCTGGGGCGCGTACCCGATCCCGTCCCGGACCCTGCGGTGCGGGCGCGCCCGTGTGATGTCCGTACCGTCGAGGACGACGCGCCCCGCCGTCGCCGGGAGCAGCCCCGCGACCGTATTGAGCAGCGTCGTCTTGCCGACCCCGTTACGGCCCATCACGCACGTCACCGCACCGCTCTCGGCGCGCACGGAGACGTCGAACAGCACCTGGGCGCGCCCGTACCCGGCGCAGACCCCCTCCACCTCAAGCATCGGCGGTCTCCTTCTCGGCAGTGGGCCCGTCCTCGGCCCCGGCTCCTTCCTCGACCGCGGACCGGCCCAGGTACACCTCGGCCACCCGCTCGTCGGCCCGCACCTCCTCCAGCGTCCCCTCGGTCAGCACGCGCCCCTCGTGCAGCACGGTCACCGTCCGGGCGTGCCGGCGCAGGAACTCCATGTCGTGCTCGACCACCAGCACCGTGGTGTCCCGCGCGATCTCTTCGAGCAGCTCGCCGGTGCGCTCGCGCTCGGCGGCGCTCATCCCGGCGACCGGCTCGTCCAGGAGCAGCAGCCGGGGCCGCTGGGCCAGCAGCATCGCGATCTCCAACCACTGCCGCTGCCCGTGGGACAGCCCGCCCGCCTTCCGCTCGGCCAGGCCGGCCATGCCGACCCGCTCCAGCGCCTCGGGCACGTGCGCCCGGTCGCGGCGCCGCAGCAGCCGGTGCGGGGCCAGCCGGAACGAGGCGGCGAGGTCGACGTTGTCGGCGACGGTCAGCGCGTCGAACACGGCGGCGGTCTGGAAGGTGCGCCCGATGCCCGCCCGCACCGCGCGGTGCTCGGCCAGGCCGGTGGTGTCCGCACCGGCGAAGCGCACCGTGCCCGACGTGGGGCGGGTCCGGCCGGTGACGACGTCGATCAGGGTGGTCTTCCCGGCCCCGTTCGGGCCGATGAGGAAGCGCAGCTCGCGCTCCTCGACGGCCAGGTCCACCCCGTCCAGGGCGGTGAAGGAGCCGAAGGCGACGGTGAGTCCGGAAACGGTGAGCAGGGCGGTCATCGGCTTCTCCTTACGGGGGAGACGCGGGACGCGAGGGATTCGGCGAACCCGGCGAGCCCGCGCGGGGCCAGGGCGATCACGACGACGAACAGCGCCCCCTGGAGGTAGAGCCAGCCCCCGGCGAAGCTCTCGGAGAACGCGGTCTCGGCGGTGCCGAGCGCCACCGCGCCGATCGCCGCGCCGGTCAGCGAGTGGCGGCCGCCGAGCGCCGCCATGAGCACCAGCTGGATGGAGGGGATCACCCCGACCAGCGCCGGGGTGATGATCCCGGTCGCGGGGACGAACAGGGCCCCGGCGATACCCGCCGCGACCGCTGAGAGCGTGTAGGCCGACGCCTTGACCCACGTCGGGTCGTAGCCCAGGAAGCGGACCCGCTCCTCGGAGTCGCGCACCGCCACCAGCAGCGCCCCGTAGCGGGAGTCCATCAGCCGGGTGTAGGCCGCCCACACGGCCAGCAGGAACCCCGCCACCGTGAAGTACAGGCCGGTGCGCGCCGCGCCGGTCGACAGGTCGACCCCGGCGAGCACGGGCAGGTTCGTCAGCCCCGAGGAGCCGCCGGTGAGGTGCTGCTGCCCGATGAGCAGGATCGCGAAGGCGGCGGCGAGCGCCTGGTTGAGGATCGCGAAGTACGCCCCCCGGACCCGGCGGCGGAACACCGCCCACCCCAGCAGCGCGGCGATCGCGCCGGGCAGGACGACCACGGCGGCCAGTGTGAACGCCAGGCTCTGGAACGGCCGCCACAGCAGGGGCAGCGACTCGATCCCGTTCCACACCATGAACTCGGGGAGGGCGCCGTCCGGGGTCGCGGCCAGGGTCATGTGCGCGGCCATGGCGTAGGCGCCCAGGCCGAAGAACACCCCGTGCCCCAGGGTGAGCATGCCGCCGCGCCCCCAGGCCACGGCGATGCCGACGGCGACGATCGCGTAGCAGAGGTAGCGGGTGAGCAGCCCGAGGCGGAACTCGTCGAGCAGCAGGGGCATCACCGCCAGCACGACGGCGGCGGCCACCCCGATCAGCAGCGCGGGAGGGACGCCCGGCAGGAGCCGGGCGCGCGCGGCGGGGCCGGAGGACGCGTCCTCGGAGGTGGGCCCCGCGGAGGCTTCGGTCGGATTCGCTGTGGTCATGCCAGGGCCCTCGTCTTGACGGAGAACAGTCCCTGCGGCCGGGCCTGCAGGAACGCGATGATGACGGCGAAGACGACCACCTTGGCCAGGCTGGCGCCGGTCCACAGCTCGCTGTAGGCGTTGAGCGCCCCCAGCGCGAAGGCGGCGATGACCGCGCCGCGCAGCTGCCCCAGGCCGCCGACCACGACCACCAGGAACGCGTCCACGATGTAGGAGGAGCCGATGGACGGGCCGATCGGGCCGATGAGCGCCAGCGCCACCCCGGCCACCCCGGCCAGGCCCGACCCGACCGCGAACGTGGCCGCGTCGACCCGGCCCACCGGGATGCCCGACACCGCCGCCAGGTCGCGGTCGTGCAGCACGGCGCGCATGTACCGCCCGGAGCGGGACCGGGCGATGGACAGCGCGATCGCGGCGACCGCGACCGCGGCCAGCAGGATGATGAACAGCCGCGAGTGGTGCAGCCACACGCCGAGCACGCTGGTGCCCCCGGCCAGCCAGGAGGGGGCGGCCACGTCCACGTTGGGCGCGCCGAACACGTCCCGGGCGAGCTGCTGGAGCAGCAGGCTCACCCCGAAGGTCAGCAGCAGGGTGTCCAGCGGGCGTCCGTAGAAGTGCCGGATCAGCCCGCGTTCCAGGGCCAGGCCCATGAGCGCGGTGACCGCGAAGGCGACGGGCAGCGCCACGAGCACGGCGGCGCCGCCGAGCCCCGCCCAGGCCTGCAGGGCGAACGCGGTGTAGGCGCCGACCATCAGGAACTCGCCGTGGGCCATGTTGATGACGCCCATCTGCCCGAACGTGAAGTTCAGGCCGAGGGCCGCCAGGAGCAGGACCGCGCCGACGGCCGCGGCGATCGGCACCTGTGTGAGGAGGGCGTCCATGCGTCCCTTCTTCCAGGGGTCAGGGAACGGGTTGCGGGGGGCGCGAACGGTGTGGGCCGCCCGTCAGGGGCGGATCGGGGCCGCCCAGTCGTAGCCGGACAGGTAGGGGTCGGGGGTGATGGGGCCGCCCGAGTCCGCCACCTCGGTGATGGAGCCGTCGCCGCCGATCCGGCCGATGCGCGCGGTCTTGGCCAGGTGCTGGGACTCGGCGTCGAAGGTGATGGGCCCCTCGGGCGCGTCGATGGTCAGCCCCGCCGCCGCCTCGCGCACCGCGCCGGTGTCGAAGTCCCCGGCGGCCTCCGCCGCGGCCGCCCACAGGTGGACGGCGTTGTAGGCGGACTGCATGGGGTCGGAGGTGACGCGCCGCGCCCCGTACTCGTCCTGGAAGGCGGCGACGAAGTCCCGGTTCTCGGGGGTGTCGGTGGTCTGGAAGTAGTTCCAGGCCACCAGGTGGCCGTCGAGGATCTCGGGGCCGATGCCGCCGACCTCCTCCTCGGCGACGCTGACGCTGAGCACCGGCATGTCGTCGGCGGTGATGCCGCTGGAGCGCAGCTGCTTGAAGAACGCGACGTTGGAGTCGCCGTTGAGGGTGTTGAACACCGCGTCGGGGCGCGCGCGGGCGATCTTGGCGGTGACGGTCGTGTACTCGGTGTGCCCGAGCGGGGTGTAGTCCGTCCCGGTGATCTCGATGCCGTGCGCCTTCGCGTAGGCGGCGATGACGCGGTTGGCGGTGCGCGGGAAGACGTAGTCGCTGCCGACCAGGTGGATGCGCGTGTGCCCCTGGTCGCGCAGGTGGTCGAGGGCGGGCACGATCTGCTGGTTGGTCGTCGCGCCGGTGTAGACGATGTTCGGGGAGGACTCCATGCCCTCGTACTGCACCGGGTAGAACAGCAGGCCGTCCTCGGCCTCGAACACCGGCAGCATCGCCTTCCGGGAGGCGGACGTCCATCCGCCGAACACCGCGGCGACGCGGTCGCTCATCAGCAGCTTGCGGGCCTTGTCGGCGAAGGTGACCTCGTCGGAGGCGCCGTCCTCGACGACCGGCTCGATCCTGCGCCCGAGCACGCCGCCGGCGGCGTTGACGCGCTCCACGGCCAGCAGGACCGCGTCGCGCACGGTGACCTCGCTGATGGCCATCGTCCCGGACAGCGAGTGGAGCATGCCCACCCGCACCGTGTCCGCGGTGACGCCCGGACCCGAGGGGGCGCAGCCGCCCGCGAGCGCCGCCCCGGCCCCCGCCAGCGCGGCCGCCAGGAACGTTCGTCTTCGCACCGATTTCCTCCCCGATGTCGCGTCCTGCTCCGGGGAGTGTGAACGGCGGCTGTTTCCCGGGGAGGGCGCCTCCGTTACGCGCCGATTTCCATGGATGCGGTCTGGTTCGCCCGTCCTTCGCTTGCTAATTTAGGCAAGCCTTGCCAAACTTGAACCTCGGAGGTCCCCCATGCCCGTATCCCGACCCGCCCGCACGGGCCCGGGCCGCCGAACCCTCCTGCTGGCCGGAGGCGCCCTCGGGGCGGCGGCCGCCGCCGGCTGCGGCTCGGGTGCGGGACGCCCGGACACCGCGCAGGCCCCGGCCGGAAGCGGCTTCCCGGTCACGGTCGAGCACAAGTACGGGTCGACCGAGGTCCCCGCCCCGCCCACCAGGATCGTCACCGTCGGCCTCAGCGACCACGACGCGGTGCTCGCCCTCGGGAAGGCGGACGCCCTCGTCGGCGTCACCGACTGGTACGGGGACTACGACCACGGCGTCTGGCCGTGGGCGCAGGACGCGCTCGGCGGCGCCGAGCCCGAGGCGATGCCGCGCCCCGAGAGCGACCGGCCCGACATCGAACGGGTCGCGTCCCTCGAACCGGACCTCATCATCGGCCTGTACTCCGGCATCACCGAGGAGGACTACGAGGCGCTGTCGGCCATCGCCCCGACCGTGGCCCAGCACCCCGACTACGTCGACTGGGGCGCGCCCTGGGAGGAGATGACCCTGTCCATCGGCCGGGCGCTGGGGATGGAGGACGAGGCCGCCGCGCTGATCGAGGACGTCGGCCGCTCGCTGGCGGACGCGCGCAAGGAGCACCCGGCGTTCGAGGGCACGGAGGTCGTGCTCGCCGAGTTCCTCGAAGACGGGTGCGTCGTGCGCTCGCGCACCGACCCGCGCATGCGCTTCCTGGAGTCGCTGGGGTTCACCATGCCCGAGGACCTGGCGGACATGGCCGGGGACGAGGACGTCGTGGACGTCTCGGCGGAGGAGTTCGACCTGCTGGACCGGGACCTGCTGGTGTGGAACGCCGGATGGAACCCGGAGATGCGCGATGAGCTCGCGGACATGAGCGTGTACACCGGCCTGGACGTCAACAGGGACGGGCGCGCGGTCATCATCGATGACGAGGAGGTCTCCGGCGCGCTGACCTGGAGCACCGTGCTGAGCCTGACGTACGCGGTCGAGAAGGTCGCGCCGATGCTGGCCGAGGCGCTGGAGGGCGACGGCGACACGCTGTGAACGGGCCGCCCCGGAGCGGGCGGGAGACGGAGACGGGCCCACACACCAGGGGTGTGTGGGCCCGTCTCGGCCGTCCGGCGGCCTGTGCGGCGGATGCGCCGGGCGTCAGGCGTCGACGACGGCCGTGGTCGCGGCCTTGTCGTGCAGCGCCTGCTGGCGCGGGTCGAAGAGGATCCACAGGCAGCTGATCCACCCCAGCAGGTAGTAGATGAGGGTGCGCAGCATGCTCGCGCCCATGCGGGGGTTGCCGAGCGTGTTCAGGTCGATGACGCGCATCTTCATGATGCGCTTGCCCGGGGTGGCGCCGCGCTTGGCCTCGGCCCGGCCCTTGTAGAGGAACGGCAGGATGAACATCAGGGCGTAGCCGGAGATCATGCCGACGGCCATCACCACGACCGCCCACCCGGCGGGCTCGCCGTCCAGGGACGACTCCGCGGAGGCGGCCATCAGGATGGTGGGACCGATCATCAGGACCAGCGCGATCCCGAAGCCGATGAGGGTCATGAACAGGCCGTCGAGGAGCGCCGCAACGAAGCGGCGGCCCTTGTCGGCGGCCACGGTCCCGGGCGGCAGCATCTCCTGCTGCCCGTACGGGTTGCCCTGCTGCTGGTAGTAGCCGCCCTGCTGCGCGTAGCCCTGCTGGTACTGCTGCTGTCCGTAGCCCTGCTGGTACTGCTGGCCATAGCCCTGCTGACCGTACCCCTGCTGCCCGTATCCGGGCTGCTGGCCGTAGGGGGGCTGCGAAGAAGGATCCATGAGCGGGGTCGCTCTCTCTCGGCGTCACGGGGATGGGGGAGTGCTTCGCCATTGTCGCATTTGGGCCTTACGGTCCACACGCTTCCGTGGCACGCTCACCGTGCTCAATTCCCGACACAGGGCCCCGGAGGCATCCCCCAATGCCGTTCACGCGCACGGGTCTGACGACCCTACTGTCCGCCGCCGTCGTCTCCGCCCTCTTCGCCCCGCCTGCGACCGCCTCCGCGGACCAGGCGGATGCGCGGCCGAGCGGCGCCGCCGCGTCGGCGTGGATGGGCGGCCTGCCCGACGACGCGTCCCTCGCCTCCCTGTCGGTGCCCGGCACCCACGACACGGGCGCGTGGACCGGCTCGGTGTGGAGCCGCACCCAGGACATGGACCTGAGCACGCAGCTGGAGTCGGGCGTGCGCGCGCTCGACGTCCGCACCCGGCACTACCGCGACGCGTTCCCCATCCACCACGGCGCCGAGTACCTGGACCTCAACTTCACCGACGTGGTGACCGACACGGCGGCCTTCCTGCGCGAGCACCCCACCGAGACGGTGTTCATGCGGCTGAAGAAGGAGCACACCGAGGAGGAGAACACCCGCAGCTACGAGGCGACGCTCGACCACTACATCGCGTCCGACCCGGACACCGCCCCGCTCCTCGCCGAGCACCTGTGGCGCCCGTCAGGGGGTGAGCGCGTTCCCGACCTGGGGGAGGTGCGCGGCAAGATCGTCATCCTGCAGGACTTCGACGCGTCCAAGGAGTACGGGATCCGCTGGGGCGGGTCCGGCACCGACATCCAGGACGACTACCGGGTGCCCACGCTCTTCGACATCCCCGAGAAGTGGGAGAAGGCGCGCGACCACTTCGAGAGGACCGCGGCCGGGCCGCCTGAGACGCTGTACATCAACCACCTGAGCGGTTCCGGCGCCCCGTGGGCGAACCCGAGGGAGGTGGCCACGGGCGGCCCGGGATTCAGGGGCGTCAACGACTACGCACGTCCGTACCTGCAGGACAGCGCGGCCGGCGGGACGCTGCCGCGGACGGGCGTGGTGATGATGGACTTCCCCGACCAGGCGCTGATCGACGCGGTCGTGGCGCACAACGGGCCGGACGCGGCGCAGGGGGCGTGAGCCCCCGTTCCCGGTCGGCGCGGACCCCCTACGACTGGTAATAGGGGGCCCAGCGGCCCTCGTAGAACACCCTGCCGTTGCCGCTGACGGCGAGCACGATGATGGCGACCGACGCCCCGAGACCGATCGGGTTCGTGAGGAGCAGGTTGAACGGGATCGGGATGCAGGACACGACGACGAGAGTCCACATGAAGGCCTTGCCGGGCTTTCCGGCCCTGAACCCCAGCCAGAGGTGGAAGAGCCCGATCGCCAGGATCACCGCGCCGATGATCAGCATCACCGTGCGGTCGCTCTCCATGTCCATGTCCACGGCGAATTCGTACGAGAAGAACACCCCGAGCCCGAGGCCGGTCAGGATGAGCCCGAACAGCAGCGGGACGGAGGCCAGGACGAACATGATGATTCGGATCGCCACGACCGCACCGGGTCGCTTCTTCGGAGGGACGCCGTAGGGGTTGTAGGGGGCGCCCTG
This sequence comes from Nocardiopsis endophytica, assembly GCF_027706725.1. Classification (GTDB taxonomy): domain Bacteria; phylum Actinomycetota; class Actinomycetes; order Streptosporangiales; family Streptosporangiaceae; genus Nocardiopsis_A; species Nocardiopsis_A endophytica. The sequence goes on along the minus strand of NZ_JAQFWQ010000006.1, from coordinate 71,446 downwards.
CGGTGCGTACACGGGGGCGTACTGTGCGCCGGGCGGGTGCCCGTAGCCGGGCGGCGGAGGCGGGGCGAACCCCGGCTGCTGCTGTGGCGCGTATCCGGGCGCGGGCGGAGGCCCATGGGCCCCGTTGGGGCGGAGCGGCTCGTAGCCGCCGCCGGGCGGAGGTGAGGATGGGGGCTGCACCTGTCGTCCCTTCTGGATGTGCGGATGCGGGGAATGGAACGGTCCGGACCATCACGCGTGCGTGACCGGACCGAATCTATCGGTGACCGCCGACCTCCCGGCCTCCCCAGGGGCGGTACGACCGCAACCGGTCAGCTCCCGCCGTGCGGAGCCGCCCCCGCCTCCGCCTCCGCCCCCGCCCCGACCTCCGCGGCCGGTCGCCGGGACTTCAGTCCCGCTTCACCGGAGGCCCATGCGCCGGTCGCGCATCACGCCGAGCATGTGCCCCATGTACGCACGCCTCCTTGTCACGGCCGCCACGGCCATCGCGACGGCGGCGGTCATCGCCGCCCCCGGCACCGCCCAGGCGGCGCCCGAACCCTCCGCCTCCCACCGCCACTTCGACCTGCAGGCGCACCGCGGCGGGCTGGGGCTCGTCGTGGAGAGCACCCTGCCCGCCTTCGAGAACGCCCTGCGGATCGGGGTCAGCACGCTGGAGTTGGACGTGCAGATCACGAAGGACGGCGAGGCCGTCGTCACGCACGACCGGCGGATCAGCGGGGACAAGTGCCAGGACACCGGGCCCGTGCGGCCCGGCGACCCGCAGTACCCCTACGTCGGGCGCTACATCAAGGACCTGACCCTGGAACAGGTGCGCACGCTGGACTGCGGATCGCAGACGCTGCCGCAGTTCCCCGAGCAGAAGGCCGCCCCCGGCGAGCCGATGCCGCTGCTGAGCGAGGTGTTCGACCTCGTGCACCGGTACAGGGCCTACAAGGTGGGGCTCAACATCGAGACCAAGGTCGAGGCCGGCGCCCCGGAGGAGACCGCTCCCCGGGAGGAGTTCGTCCAGGTGGTCGCCTCCGAGGTGCGGTCGGCCCGGATGCTCCGGCAGGTGACGGTCCAGAGCTTCGACTGGGGCGCGCTGATGCGGATGCACGAGGTGGAGCCGCGCCTGCCGCTGGTCGCGCTCACCAACCGCGACTTCCTGGAGACCGGGGAGCCGGGCGCCTCGCCCTGGCTGGGCGGGATCGACATCGACGACTTCGGGGGCGACCCGATCGCCGCCGTCGACTCCTTCGGCGCGGACGCCTTCTCCCCGGTGCACGGGTTCCCGCAGGACGGGACGGTGGACGACCCGGACTACGAGCCCTATGTGACCGGGGAGATGGTCGACCGGGCCCATGAGCGCGGGATCGCGGTGATCCCGTGGACCGTGGACGACGAGGCGACCATGCACAAGCTGATGGACGACGGCGTGGACGGGCTGATCACCGACTACCCGGACCGGCTGCGGTCGGTCATGGCCGAGCGGGGCCTCAAGCTGCCGAAGCGGTACCCGGGACCGCGTCCCTGACCTCGCCGCCCTGCCCCCGCGCCTCCTTGCGGTCCATCCGGGCCGAGAGGGCCGCCAGCACCAGCGCTCCGGCGGGGAGCAGGGCGCCCGCCCAGTTCGGCGAGGTGTAGCCGAGGCCCAGGTCGATCACGAAGCCGCCGAGCAGGGCGCCGATGGCGTTGCCGAGGTTGAAGAAGCCGATGTTGACGGCGGAGGCCAGGGTCGGCGCGCCCGAGGCCTTGTCCATCACGCGCTTCTGCAGGGGCGGTACGGTCGCGAAGCCGAAGGCGCCGATGAGGAAGACGAAGACGACCGAGGCCGCCATGCTGTGCGCTCCCCACGTGAACGCGAAGAGGGTGAGGCTGAGCGCCGTCAGGGAGGCGTAGAGCAGCGGCATCATGGCCCTGTCGGCGAGGCGGCCGCCGACCGCGTTGCCGACCACCATCCCGACGCCGAACGCGACCAGCACCCAGGTGACGGCGGCGGGGGCGAACCCGGCGACCTCGGTCAGCATGGGCGCGATGTAGGTGATCGACACGAAGACGCCGCCGAAGCCGAGCACTGTCATCGCCATGGCGAGCAGCACCTGGGGGCTGCGCAGAGCCGCGACCTCGGGCATCAGGCGCGGGCCCACAGGCTTGGGCGTGCGGGGGACCAGCGCCAGCACCCCGGCGAGGCCGGCCACGCCCAGCAGGGCGATGGCGCCGAAGGCGGCGCGCCAGCCGACGGAGGTGCCCAGCAGGGTGCCCGCGGGCACGCCCACCACGTTGGCCACGGTCAGGCCGGTGAACATGAACGCGATCGCGGCGGCCCGGCGGTGCGGGGCCACCAGGTCGGCGGCGACGACGGCGCCGATGCCGAAGAAGGCGCCGTGGGTCAGCGAGGCGACCACGCGGCCGGCCAGCAGCACGCCGAAGGCGGGGGCGAGCGCGGTGACCAGGTTGCCCGCCACGAACAGGGCCATCAGGGCGGCGAGCATCGGCTTGCGGCCGATGCGGGTGCCCAGGGCGGTGGTGAGCGGCGCGCCGAGGAAGACCCCGGTGGCGTAGACGGTGGCCATATGGCCGGCGGTGGAGACGGGCACCCCGAAGTCGTCGGCGACCCCGGGGAGGAGCCCGGTGACGATGAACTCGGTGGTGCCGATTCCGAAGGCGCCGATGGCGAGCGCCCAGAGGGCGAGCGGCATGGTCGGGGTCCTTCCGGTGCGGAGGTCGGGCGGGGACACCCCGCCGACATTAGATGCACACGCGGATTACTTGCAAGCGCGGACTAAGTGAGCGCGCGCACTATTGGCCTGAGCCGTCAGTTGCCACCGGGGCTATCCTGGGAGCGGTCACCGAGCGCGCAGGAGGCAGGCGATGGGGATCGGAGCCGCCGAGGAGCCCCCGAACGTCGGCGGCACGGCGCTGGCCCAGGGGTGGTGCGCGCTGTCGCTGCTGCACGGCACCATCGAGGCGCACGTCGAGAAGGCGCTCCAGGCGGGGCACGGCCTGAGCGTGCGCGAGTTCTCCGTCCTCGCGGCGATCAGCGAGCGCGGCGGCGCGAAGATGCGGATGAACGAGGTGTCGAACGCGGTCGTGCTGAGCCAGAGCGCGACCACCCGCCTGGTCAACCGCCTCGAGGACCGGGGGCTGCTGCGGCGGGTCATCTGCCCGGACGACCGGCGCGGCATCTACACGGCCATCACCGACGGGGGCCGGGCGCTCCTGGCGCAGGCGCGGCCCACCAACGAGGCGGCCCTGGAGGAGGTCCTGGCCGAGGCCGAGCAGAACCCCGAGCTGGCCCCGCTCGTCAAGGCCCTGCGTGCACACCGGACCGGCCTCTGAGAGAGGATCGGTCCCCATGGGCCCAGAGACCTCTTCAAGACGCGTGACGCGGCTCCTCGCCCCGGAGGACGCGTCCGCGCTGGCCGAGCACCTCACGGAGAGCCGCGCGTTCCTGGCGCCGTGGGACGCGCTCCGCGATGACCGCTACTTCACCGCCGAGGGGCAGCGCACACATATCGAGGAGGCGTTGCGGGCGTATGCGATGGGGACGATGGCCCCGTTCGCGATCCTGGGCGACGACGGCTCGGCGGTCGGCAGGATCAACATCAACGGGATCACCCGCGGGGCGTTCCAGTCGGCGTCGATCGGCTACTGGGTGGCGAAGAGCCACAACGGCAGGGGACTGGCGACCAGAGCGGTGGCCGAGATCAAGGAGTTCGCCTTCGGGGCGCTGGACCTGCACCGCCTCCAGGCGGAGACCCTGCTGCACAACACGGCGTCCCAGCGCGTGCTGAAGCGCAACGGGTTCACGCCTTACGGAGTGGCCCCGCAATACCTGAAGATCGCAGGCGAATGGCAGGACCACGTCCTGTTCCAGGTCCTCAACCCGGAGGCGGTGTAGGGCGGTCGGCGCACCGGCATCCGGGGACGCCGGGTCCAGTGCGTCAGGACCGCCCCGTGTAGTAGTCGCGGTGGGACCACGTCGCGATGGCGATCGAGACGGCCAGGGCGACCCCGACCAACTGTCCGCCGGTCGCCTCCCCCATCCCGGCGCTCGAGAAGAAGTTCAGCACGCCCGCGGCGGCGGAAAGGCCGTACGTCACGACGATCGCCCACATGACCCACGGCCGACGCGTGGTGGCCTTGGCGCCGAGGACGAATTGCCACGCGGCCCAGGCGGCGAGCACCACGGCGACCAAGAGGAAGATCCCGGACCAGAGGTCCCCCTGTGGTGAACTCGGGCTGCTGGATTCGGCGAGAGAGATCACGAAAAGTGCCAGGACGCCGATCGACGTGAGACTGGCGAGGATGAAGATGACGACCCGTACCGCCTTCAATCGCCCAGGGACGGGTGACTGAGGGGAGGCGCCGTACGGCGCCTCGTATGGGGGCGGATAGGCGCCGTTGGGCGGCGGTGCGGGGTAGGGCTGCCCGGGATGAGGCTGCTCATACGCGGCACCGGACTGCTCCTGCGGGACACCCTGCGGAGGCGCCATAGGCGGCGGGGTCATCTGCGGCGGCGGTTGCCGGGGCCCGTGCTGCCACTGAGCACCTCCGCTGTCGGCACCTCCACCAGGAGAAGGCGGGCCAGGGGGATGGGGATTCATGATGGTTCCTCGGTCATTAGCGTGCATTCGGCCGACGAACGAACCTACAGGCGTTGCGCCTCACACGCGCAGAGTCATTATCACCGAGGGTCACACTTACCAGGTCAGGGCTTGGGGCGGCAGCGATGGCCACAACCGGCAATTGCGCTGTCCGCCGAGGCGCACGTATGGGATCGGCGAACGGTGCACGGTCATTGCCTCAACCGGCGCGAGTCGGCCTCTTCTTGATTGCGCGGAGCATTTTGACGACTCCGCGGGCCATGCGTGACGCGGGGAGTTCGTCGAGGGCCAGCAATTGCTCCTCATATCCGCCCGCCACTCCGGCGGGGCCGCGGGCCGGAGAAGGGACTGCGGCCTCAGAAGCGGCCGGGGCGGGCTCGTGCTGCCCGGCCTCCCGTTTCGCGTCCCTCCTGGCCTTTTTCTTCGCCCCGCGCTCCCGCTGCGCTTTCGCCTTGTCGGGCTTCGGGACCGTGGAATCCTGCTTCGCGCCCTTCGGGGCCCTCTTCTTGCGCTTCTCCTTCTTGCGGTCCGCCTTCTCGCTCTCGGCCGGTGCCGGGGGCGCGCTCGGCCCCTCCAGGAACGAGCGCGCGGCGTCCGAGCCCGCGACGACCTTGGGACGCGCGGGCGGCGGGCCCGGCGGCCCTGCCGGCCTGGGCGGTCCGGCCTGAGGGGCGGGCGGCGGGACGGGGCGCCCCGCCGGGGTGGGCCCCTGCCGGGGAGCAGGAGCGGGGCCGTTCTCCGGGGGCCCTTGGGCCCGGCCCCGCCCCCGGGGCGGGGGCGCCCCCTCCCGAGGCGCCGGTTGCGCCTCAGGAGGCTTCGCCCTCCCCTTCCAGAGCGGCTCCGGCTCCGGCCGAGGCGCCGCCTGAGGGGGACGGGCCTGGGGGTTCTGGGGCTGGGACCGGTTCCATCCTTGGCCCGGGTTCCGGGGCGGGCCCGGGTTCCGGGGCGGGGGAGTGTCCGTCATCGCACGGCCCTCTTCAGCGCTTCGAGCGCGATCGTGGTCGCCGCCGCATGGGTGGAGGCGGCGAGACGGCGCGGCTGCAGGCCGTCCGTGTACGCCAGGTGCCTGTCGTAGCCGATGCGCACGACCTCCGCGCCGCTCTTGCGCAGCACCTCGGCCGCGCCCTCATGGTCGAATCGGGGATCCTCGTCAGGGGACTGCTCCACCAGCACCACGACGATCCTCTCCGGCAGGGACGCATCCCCCTGAGTGGTCATCCAGTCGAACCCGCGGCCGATGTCGGCGGCGCCCTCCGCCGTCGCGGGGGCGACGAGCACATGGGCGTGGGCGCTCGCCTGCGCGGCGCGGTTGAAGCCGTCGAACACGTCGGCTCCCCGGTCGATCAGCGTCACCCCGAAGTAGCGCGTGATGGGCAGCAGCGTCTCCTGGAAGGCCTCGGCGTCCAGGGCGGTCGCGTCGGGGCCGCTATGCACCGCAGGAAGCATCCACAAACGGTCGCGCACGCGCGCCAGGTGCGGCGTCAGCTCCTCGAACGACGAGGCGGAGACGCGCCTGCGGGCGACCTCGCCCAGGGACGACGACGGGGTGACGCCCAGCCGCCGCGCCAGCGAGTTCGAGCCGGGGGTGATGTCCAGGGTGAGCACCCGGTCGTGGCGGTAGTGCGCGAAGACCGACGCGAGCAGTGCCGTCACCGTGGCCTCGTCGGCACCGGCGCGCGGCCGGGTGACGACGATCCGGCGCCCGGTGGTGATCGCGCGCTGCAGGGCCTCGCCCCTGGCGAGGTGGGCCGCCGCGTGGTCGGACGGCAGGAAGGGCAGCGCGAGTCCGCGGCCGATCCGGCGCAGCACCGGATCACCGTGGCGGCCCGGTCGGGCCCCGGTCCCGGTCGGCGTCTCGGTGCGGGCGTTCACGGCGCTCCTCCAAACGGTTCCGGCCCGGCGGCGGCCGGTCAGGGGTCGGGGCTAGAAGGTCGACAGCAGGCGTTCATAGGTGCCGAGCGCGCCGATCGCGACCGGGATGCACACGACCACCGCCACCGCCTCCAGGCGGCCGGCGTTGCGGCGGAGCATGGCGCGGGTGTGCTCGGCGGGGTCGGCGGCCAGCACCACCACCGGGACGATGAGCGCGACGGCGATCAGCGCCAGGCCCGGCAGCGGAGCCCAGGGCACCGCCTCGGTCAGGGCCGCGGCGAGCGCGATCGCGGCGGCCGTGCTCGCCGCCAGCAGCGGGGCCTTCTCCGTCACCAGGGGGAACATGCGCGAGCGGCTGGCCAGCACGATCGCCAGCAGGGCGGAGAGCACCAGCGTCCACGGGGACGGGTCGTCCGCCAGCCCGTAGCCGGCGACCGCCGCGGCGACACCGACGGCGGCGACGGCCACCACCATGCTGCGGTGCGTGTCGACCAGGGCCGTGCGCACGTCCTCGCGGGCGACCTCCTCGCCGCCGCTGCGGCGGTCGTCGAGCACGGTCAGACCGGAGAAGGCGAGGGCGGCGCGGAGCAGCACGCTCACGGCCACCACGCACGCGACGGCGGCGATGGCCGACGCCTCGGCGAAGTCCAGCCCGAAGGCGAGGCAGCCGATCCACAGCAGGGACAGGACGAGGGAGACGGAGCCGCCGACGATCCCGCCGCGCCCCAGGCGCGAGGTCAGCCCCAGCAGCAGCAGGACCAGCGAGGCGATGACCCCTGGGAGCGCCCACCACGTCCACTCGGGCAGGCCGTAGTGGGGGACGGCGGTCCAAGCCGCCAGGATGCCGAAGACGCCGCCGCTGAGCGTCAGGGCGGTGCCGAGCGGCTCCTTCCAGGCGGACCCCAGAAGGGCCCCGGCGCCGATGAGCAGGCCGGCCAGGACCGCGAGCGCGGCGGTGCCGGCGACCGGCGGCAGCGTGCCGCGCATGATCAGGCCCGCGCCGGCGGTCAGCGCCACGACCGCGGCCGTCGCCGTCCAGCGGGCGGCGGCGGGGGACCAGTAGGAGGGGTGGGCTTCCAGGGCGCGGCCCACGGCCTCGGGGACCTCGTGGACGATGGGCGCGGGCACCGGGTCGTCGGCGCGGATGAGGCGCAGGACCGCGCCGTCGGAGATGTCGCGCTCGGCCAGGGACGTGCCGCTGTCGAGGAGGTCGCCGCCGACCGTGCTGAGGTGCCGCGGCAGGGCCGGGCCGTCGGGCGCGTCGCCGAGCATGCGCAGGACGTCGGGCATGAGCGCGCCGATGGGCTCGTCGGCCGGCAGGACGGCGTCGACCCTGCGGCGCTCGCCCACGAGCGTCACGCGGCTCCACGTGGTCATCGCGGTCCTTCTCCACAGTTCTCGTCGTCGGTGGTCACAGGGGTCGGTCAGGTCGTCGGTCGGCTCGCCGGCCGCGGCGTCAGTCGGGGACGGCCTCGGCCTCGACGCGCTCGAGGTAGCCGTTGCGGAGGAGCCAGCGGATGCTCGGCAGCTCGGGGGGTTCGGTGAATCCGCCGGGGTCGATCCGGAACCGCAGCCCGCCGCCGGGGCCGTCTTCGGAGCGGGGCGAGTGCGACGCCGATACCTGGAACGGGTAGGTGACACGGTAGCGGTGATAGGAGTCGGCGCCGTCCTCGGCCCGGACGAAGTCGGGGAGCCCGCGCTCTTCGAAGGGAAGGCCGTCGGGGAACAGGAGCGACCCGCTCTCGTGGCCGAACGCGTCGACGAGCTGGCCCCGTTCCAGGGAGACCTTGGTCGACTCGCCTCCCCCGGAGAGGCCCTCCTCCGCGGTGGAGACCAGGGCGGAGCCGAGCTCGTCGGCCTCCTGCCGCTCCTGCGCCGAGAGCGCGCGCGGCGCGGAGTCCTGGATCACGAGCTCTTGGAACAGCCAGCGCGCGGCCTCGTCCTCGGACTGGAACTCCACGCCGGTGCGGCCCTGCTCGTACTCGACGATCCCGGCGGAGATGTAGCCCTCCTCCTCGGCGGTGAGGAGGAAGTAGGAGTCCACCTGCCCGGGGTCGGGGCGGGAATCGCCGGGGAGGACGTACATCGTGGGCGGGATGTCGGCGGCGTCCAGCTCGTCGCGGAGCATGTCGAAGGTGACCTCGCTGCCGACCCAGTCGGCGGGGAAGGGGGCGGAGCCGACCGCGGGGGGACCGGCGGCCTCCTGGGCCTGTTCCTCCTCCTGGGACTGCAGGTGGCTCTGCAGGTAGGACCAGCCGACCGACCCGGCGCAACCGACGGCGGTGAGGACGAGGCCGGCGATGAGCTTGGTGATGTGCTCGTCGAGGCGGCGCCTGCTGCGCTGGGGGCCGAAGACGACGGCCTCCCGGAGCCGCTTGCGGCGGACCGCGATGGACTCCAGGAGTTGGCTGTCGTAATCGCGCGCCACGGGGAGGGGTCCTTCTGTTCGTCGCGTCGGGCGGGGCGGGGGCGCACGCGGCGCTCACGGGGGGTGTGGAGCTGCGGCGGCCTCCCGCACCGTAGCGGAAGGCCGTGACAGGGATTGATCCGCCCTCGGGGCTCGGTGGCTCACGGCCGCCAGGGGGGCGGGGCGCGACGACTCAGATGGACTGCACGGCAGAGGAGGCGCGGCCGAGGGCGGTCTGGGCGGTGCCGTCGTTCTCCTCCAGAGTCGTGCGGACGAGCCGGATGATCTCGCGGACCTCGTTGGCGGCGTTGTGCCACTTGAGCTCTTTGGAGCTGTACTCGTCGGAGACGCCGGTGGCCTCGAAGTCGGCCATGGCGTTGGAGACGTCGGTGTCGCGGTCGCCGATGATCTGCTCCAGGCGGGCCATCACGGTGTGGATGTTGCCCTGCGCCTCCTGGGAGGCGCCCATGTCGTAGCTGTTGCGTCCGTTGCCGCTCATGGCGTGGTGCTCCTAGGCGAGGTCGGGATGGCGGTGGAGGGGGCGTCCGGCGGAGTGTGCCGTGGGGCTTGCCGGTTGAGGGCCTACTTGAACTTCGCCGCGTCGAAGTTGGCGCTGGACATGTTCTTGCTGGCGTCGTCGGCCATGGTCTGGGACCCCGTGCGGAAGGCACTGTCCATGCCGCGCTGGCCTTCGTTGATGGAGCCGAGGCCGGCGTTGAGGTCGGCGGTGATCTGTTCGGAGCGCGCCTTGAAGGAGTCGAAGGCGGCCTTGCCCGCACCGTTGAACTTCCCGGCGAGCGGCTCGGCGGACGAGATGAGCTGCTGGATGAGCCCGCTGAGCTCGTCGGTCGAGGTCGAGGTCCGGCTGGCCAAGGTCGTCAGGGTCTGGTCGCCGACGTCCCAACGTGACATGTGTTCGGTCGCTCCTCACGTCATCGCAGCTCATCGGGTCGATCCGCACCGAAGGGAATCCACGGCCCCGAGTCGCGCACGTTTCGGGCATCCCGCATCCCGTAGGGGAGCCCTCACCTTTCGTGGTCAAGCATAGGCATAATGCGTGCGGCGTGACAGCCGGGAGCACAGGCGGCACCAGGGGAGCAGCGGGGAGCAATGGGATGAAGTTTGAGCTGGTCGGGGAGGAAGAAGCGCGGACCGAAGCGGCATCGTCCGGCCCTGGTGCGCACGGCGGGGGGCCATGGGAGGAAGCCCTGCCCGTCGTCCCGGAGCCGCAGTCGTTCACTCGCTCTCCAACACAGGCCATGAGCAGCATAAATGCCGCCATAGGCGAGATGAGGTCCTCCCTCGCACAGCTCGATGCTCGGGTGGTGCGGCACCAAGCGGAGATGGCCGAAAGCGGTCGGGGGGAGCCCGCGCCACTGCCGGCCGACTTCCATGCACACCGGTTCGGCCCGCTGAGGTTGAAGCGGGACGGGGACGATGCCACCAGTGATGCGGAGGCAGACCGATGAGCGGTTGGGATATCGACCCGGCCGGGGTCAGCACGGTGCTCAACAAGGTCGGAGAAGTGGTCGGAGACGGGAGCGGGGAGGGGCTCTCCGGCTCGACGAACAGCGGCCTCACCTCGTTGTCCGAGGCGATGAGCGCGTCCGGGAGCGGGGTCGTCAGCACGGCGGTCAGCGAATTCTTCGACCACATCAGCAATTTGAGCCAGCAGATGACCTCGAAGACGGTCAGGGCCACCGTCGGATGCAGCCAAGCCACCCAGGCCTACATCGACGGGGACACGGAGATGGCTGAGCGCGCCCAGAGCCGCATCGGCGGTACGACCGGCATCGACCTCTGACCGCCCCTCCTCAGACCCCCGAACATCGAACGCTTTAAGGGAAGGCCATGGAAGCACCCCCCACCTCTGGTACCAGCGGCTCCGGCACCACGACGATGCAGCACATGAGCCTGGACCCTGCGACGCTGATCGTCCCGGAGGCGATCCCGATTCCGGGAACGGCGCCGGAGGTCCTGGCCGACGCGGCTTCCGGTACGCGTTCGAGCGGGGCGGGGATCGAGTCCGCCGGGCAGGACATCAGGAGCGTCTGGCAGGCCCTGGCAAGTGTGTACACCGCGCCGGAGTCGGACCAGCTCCTCAGGGCGGCGAATCCGATCGCGGACCTGGGGGGCGAGATCGGCGGGATGATGGCCGCCGCGGCGGGGGCGCTCCAGAAATTCTCGGAGGAGGCGGACCGGCTCAAGAGGGAGATGCTCGAACTCCGCGGGACGGCTCAGGAGTTCGTCGACGGCCTCGACGACGACTGGAATAACGACACCGACGCCGTCGACAAGAACGTCAACCTGAAAGTACAGGCGAACCGCCTCGTGACCTCTTTCCAAGAGGCGGAGCGTGAATGCGCCAACGCGATAACGGGCCTGTTCGGAGGGACGACGTTCGTCCCCGTCGGCGAAAATGAGCAGGGAGAGGAAGGCGTCATCGAGTACGGCGTCACCATGGACGCCGAAGTGAATCAGGTTCCTACATACGGCGCCTTTGCCGTGTCCGACACGTGGCAGTTCCTCGGTGGCCTTACACGTGGTTTGTCGGAGACCGCAGGCCCGCACCTCGCAATGAACCTCGGCATGACGCTCCTCGCTTCCACCGGCTATTACCACCCGGAGAGCGGGTGGACAACCGATTTTTGGGAGGCTCAGGGCAACAGGGTTGAATTCGCCAAGAACCTCGCCGTTGAGGTCGGGACCATGGCGGGTAACAGCATAGGGATCGGGTTCCAGGAGGGAACACTGATCCCATCGCGCTGGGGCGTGGACGTCATTGGCATGCATTACGCACGTCAGGCCCACGAGTTCTTTCCGTGGACGGAGATGGATGACGATGCTGGTCATGCGATCGGCGTTGGCGTAGGTAACACGGGCATGGCTGTGGTCGGTGCCGTTGCGGGGAGGGCACTGTCGGCCGGAAAGGTGGCCTCCGTCGCTACGGGCGTCGGCGACAGGACGCTGGCGGCGCAGGGCGCGCATATTCTGGGGCCTCGGCTTCAGGGGCGCTTGAAGTCCTTGGTGCCCCAGCTGCGAGATGGCACCGCGCCGCACACGCCGGATGTGCAGCTGCGGTGGGAGAACGGTTCGACTTCGTCGTCCAACAGCGGCCCCGGGAGCGATCAACAGTTCAGTGCCGAGAATCTGAACACGACGGTCAACGACCTCGATAACAAGATCGGCGACTCGCAGCCGAAGGGGCCCCAGCTGCAGGACACCCAACCCCAGGGGCAGGGGGCCGAAGTACCGAAGCACGAGGGGGCCAGTGCGGGCGCGACTGACGGCACGCCTGACTCCGCCGCCGAGCGGGACACGACGCACGGGAAGGCGTCGGACACCGATCAGGACACACAGGCCGGTGTTCCGAAGAGTGAAGGTGCGACGACTGATCAGCAGCACAGGGAACGGGCCGAGACGGACACTGACCAGCAGGCTGACGCTCCCGAGCAGCAGGACGCCGACCACCGCGACACGGTTTCAGTCGCGGAGGCTGAACGCTTCGATCGGCTGAGTGAATCGTATGATGGTAATTTGCGCGCGGTGTTCGATCAATACGATATTGAAAAGAAGCACCAGGAGATTATCGAACTAGAGCAGAGAGATAAGGTCGCGGTATCTGCTAATGGAGACGAAATACCTGAGAATCAGCAGACGGGCACTTCTGGTTCAGGGGATGCGAGTGTCGGCGACACGCCGAGCGGGCGTGTGGTAGGAACTCCGGCCGGGGAACATGTTTCCCCTAGTGGGGGTGGACCTGGGGGTTTCCATGCAGGGCATCCTGGTGCGGTAGGCGATGGAGGCGGAATTCGCGGATCGGGTGATTCCGAATCGCCACTGCATGACCCAGGCCTCGTGTCTATTACTGAAAGAAATGAAGCTTCTGTATTCAATACTCGAGCTGACGGTGGCGCGAGTCTGGATAAGAATGACACAACCCGAGACTTTCAGGAAATTGATAATCAGCTTCAGCAGGCAGGCTTGAATGAGCGCCAGAGGGGCGAGATATTCAAGGGGCTTCAGGTAAACCCATCCAATCAAGGCCGTCAAGTCGCTGAGATCATCGAGTCGGGTAGACTGTCGGAGGCTGATGGTTATGGTAAGTTTCTAACTAAATTTGAAACCGTAGCAGAGCAGCCATTTGGTGACTACGCTGCAGAGTTCAGATTTGCAGATGATTTGGTCAAATCCGGCTACCCGGGGAAGCAGATCAAATTTCCTGTAAATTCACAGACTGGCATGGACGATGTTGATGTCGCAATTAAGGCCGAGGAGAGGGCTGATGTATATTCTTACCAGATTAAAGCAGTGAACAGCGAGAAGGGGATTAAGAGGTGGTTGCCCAAGGTTGCAGGCCAACTCTCAGGGCCAACTGCTGAGGGGACAAACAAGGTGGGTATATTTGAGGTTCGGCAATCAATTCATGATTGTTCGGAAGCCAGGGTTGAAGAAATGGCGAAGTGGGCTAAACGGAAAAACATGAGCTTTAGGGTATACTTTACCGATGGTGTGATGACTGTTCCGCCTGGCGCTCAGATTTTTCCGAGGTGATATTCAGATGACTCGACTTCTTAGCTCGCCTGGAGAGTATGCATCTTGGGATTGGCGGATTGACAGAGAGGGGGATGACTACTTGGAGTATTCCGTTCACTGCATGCTTGCTGTCGCGCAGGTGCTCGAAAAGCGTGAACTTATGGATCTCACAGAGATGAAGTTGACATGGAGCCGTGAGGGGGTTGGCAGTATCGGTATCCAATCAGTGGTATGGATTCACGGCGCCTCTACACCCTCCAATGAGGTTGTCGATAAAGTATATGATAGTCGACCTGCTGGTCACCAAGACTCTGTTGTTGGGCGGATTGAAATTCTCGGCCCTGGGAGCTGGGCTGATCATGATGGAGAAATCTATCGAGAGCCCCAGTTGATTTGGTGCCACTGTTCCCCGACTGATTTCGGAGTCTTTGGAAGCCTGCAAATTAGGCATGACATCTGGGGGTGGTATGATTTCTTTGGAGAGCCACATCCCGATGTGTATCACCGCAATGCTCCGCGACTCGCATCTGCAATTAAAGGGGTAGAGGAAGTGCTCGATGTAGAGTTGGAAGAAGGTGAAGGCACGTTCTTCGCAACTCCTGAAAAATATGGTGTTGCATATTACGAGCCCAACGCCAACGGAAAAGGGTTTGACGTAACGGCGCGACTCTAAATTTCCTGTACCTGTATTATGTGTGTGGGGTGTTCTGAATATTCCTGTTAGTGGATTGCATGAGGTGGAAGGTGAGATCTTGCAATGAACTGAACGCCCTCTTCGGATCGGTCTCGTTCAGGGGGTACCAGACGGCTGTGCGATCTTCCGGGCCCAGCTTGATGCCTGGGACCGGGGCCGACATCGCGTGCTCCAGCCCCATCTCCTCCACCGGTGAGTGCCCGATGGCCATCCCGAACGGCACCGGCGCACCCAGCCAGCGGGGCTCGTAGGTCAGGTCCGCCCGGCCCGGGAGGGTGTTCACCACCATCGTCCTGATCAAGCGCTCTGCCGCGAGCAGTTCCACCGCGTGCATCAGGTCGTCGTGAGGGACAGCGTGCCCCGGCGGGATTGCGACGGCCAGGGACAGGGTTTCGAGGAGCCCTGCGCCAGTGCGCTTCACCGTCAGTGGGCCGATGAACGGGCGCTCTGCCCCGTGGGGGCCCACCACGAACAACCGGGACGGCTTCGGCGCGCGCTTCCTGCACAGGTCGGTCACCGTCCGGCGGTCCCAGGCCTTCACCGCCGGCTCATTGGTGCTCCATCCGACGGGGCGGTCTCCCGTCAGAGCGGATGCAAGCGTCTCGGCCGCTCCACCGAGCACCAGGTCCTCGCTCGCCGGGTGTTCGACCGTCAGGTCGACCAGGACATGTGTTGCGCTGGCGGCGAGCGATTGGGGAGACGCCTGGAAGCCCGCTACCGGGGCGACGGAGCCGGCCACCTGAGGGACGGGCCTGAACCCCTTCTTCTCGTCCCACTCCAACGGCAGCCCGTTCACCCCGTCGAAGTAGCCCCGCTCAGCATCCTCGACCACCCACCGCGCCCCCGGCCCGCTCAGCAGCGCCCACAGCGGGTGCGTCAGCCGGGACGTCGGCGGCGTCATCACCTGGATCGCCTTCCGCTCCGCCCCGAACACCGCGATCGCGTCCGCGATCCACGACGTCAGCGGCACCACCGGGCGCTCCATCTCGATCACCACGGCCTCCTCCGCCCTCCGGTCCACCGACGGGTGGTGCTCCGGCGCGTCGTTCTCGACCATGGCGATCAGGTCGGCGGGGTTGAGGCTCACTGGTGGGTTCCCTTCGCGTCGGCCGTACTGTCATCGGTGCTCGACCGCCAGACCACTCCGCCCAGCCTCCTCACGAGCCCCTCGGCGAACGCGTCCGACAGCCACCTCGCCTCCGGCGCCCTCGTCCGCGTCTCGATCCACCAGAAGGGGGACGGGAGCCCGTCCGCGATCCCCGGGGCCAATAGGCGGTCGGCCTCACCGGGCACGTCCACCTGCTGTGTCGGCTCGAACGCCACAAGGGACCGCCCCTGCTGGTCCGCGATCTCGACGATTGTGCCCCCGCGCCGCGTCCGCAGCCGCAACTGCGGGTCGATGTCGCTGATCGCCCCGAGGATGTCGCGGTTCTTCGGGAACTCGGGCACGAGAATGACCACGTCGTAGCTCATGGAGGTTTCCTAGTCGGGTACCGCTGTCACTGGTCGTCGGCGCGCAACGCCGTCTGCATCAGCTGCGGGGACTTCCCCCGCCGGATCCACTTGCCCCGGCCCGGCGGCTGCGCCTCCGCGTAGATCCTCGGGAAGATCTGGCCCTCGCCCCTGTCGCCCGACATCAGCAGGGCGCTCGTGCCGATCTCCCGCATCGACTGCACGAGCGGGTCGTACATCCCCCTGGCCGCGCCGGCCACCCTGCGGGCCACCACGAAGTGCAGACCGATGTCCCTGCCGTTGGACACGAACGGCACGAACGCCGCCAGCGGCTTCTGCCCCGCCGTCGTCAGCAGGTCGTAGTCGTCCACGAGGACCACGATCCGCGGCCCCTTGTGGCCGGACTCGGAGTCCAGGTCGGCGTCGTCGGGCAGGCGTTCTTCGAGTTCCTTGGCGACGCCCCCGGCCAGCCCCGCACACACACGCGCGTTGCTCGCGTAGCCGCCCATGTACGGCTCCGGCACCACGTTCTTCAGCGTCCGCCTCGGGTCCATCACCGCGAAGACCAGCTCCTCGGAGGAGTACCGCTCCACGAGCCCCTCGGCGATGTGCCGCAGCAGGTTCGTCTTCCCGCACTCGCCGTCGCCCAGCACCAGAAGGTTCTGGTCCTCGTTGAACAGGTCCAGCCCGACGGGGGACAGGTGCCTCTCGTCCACACCGATGGGGACCGTGCGGGGGAACTGGGAGACCGACGGAAGCTCCCGCGCGCGCAGCAGCCTCGGCAGGACGCGCACCTCCGGCGCCACCGTGCCGCCCCACGCCCCCGCCACCTCGCGCGCCGTCTTCTCCACGGCCTCGCCGAGGTCGGAGGCGTCCGTCTTCCCGTCGATGCGCGGCAGCGCCACCTGTCCGAACAGCTTGCCGTCGGTCAGCGCGCGCCCCGGAGTGTCCGCAGGGAACGTCTCCGCCAGCTTCCGGTCGACCGTGGAGTCCGACGGGTCGTTCAACCGCATCTCGATCCGCTGCCCGAACGTCGACTGCACCGCCATCCGCACGTCGTTCCACCGCAGCATCGCCGCCACGACGTGCACGCCGTACCCGCCCCCGCGCTGCAGGAGCTCGTTCACCAGCTCGTCCAGCTCTTCGAAGTCCTTGCGGATCGTGCCGAACCCGTCGATGACGAGCACGACGTCCGCCGCCGACAGCTCCGGCACCTCGCCGCGCGCGTGCATGCGGCGGAACCGCTCCACCGAGTCGATCCCGCGCTCCCGGAACACCTCGGCCCGGTGCTCCAGCATCCCCCGCACCTCTTCGACCGTCCGCCGCACGCGCTCCCGGTCGAGGCGGCCGGCCACCCCGCCCACGTGGGGTAGCTCGGCGAGCGCCTGGAGCCCGCCCCCCACCAGGTCGAGGCAGTACACCGCGGCCTGCCGCGGCGTGTGGGTCAGCCCCAGGGAGGTGACCAGCGTCCGCAGCAGGGTCGTCTTGCCGGTCTGCGGCCCGCCGATGACGGCCACGTGGCCGCCCGCCGCCGTCAGGTCCAGGCTCCACACCCCCTGCCACTGCTTCGACGGGTCGTCCAGGAGGCCGATGGGCGGGTGCATCTGCTCGGGAGAACCCGGCAGGCGCAGTCCCTCAGGACCGGGCGCGGGCGCCCCTGAGAGCGCGTCCAACGGCGTCGCGGCGGGGAGCGGAGGCAGCCACACCCCGCGCACCTGTGTGCCGTGCCGGGAGAGCTGCCCGACCATCACGTCGAGCAGCGACGGCCCGGTCGAACGCTCGGGCATGGCCGGCGACGGCGCCTCCGGGCCGGGCTCGTCGGCGGAGGCGGTGTTGTACGCCTCGAAGGGCATGACCGTCGGCGCCCTGTCGTCCTCCTCGGCGGCGGACGCGAGCGTCCCCTTGAAGGGCCCGGACACGTACCCCGCCTTGAACCGCTGGTACACGGTCGTGTCCACCTTCAGGTACCCGAACCCGGGCAGCGCCGGGAGGTGGAAGGCGTCGGGGGAGTCGAGGACCGTGCGGCTCTCCTCCTCGGAGAACGTCCGCAGCCCCAGGCGGTAGGACAGGTAGGTGTCCAGCCCCCGCAGCTTCCCTCCCTCGATGCGCTGGCTCGACAGGAGCAGGTGCACGCCGATGCTCCGGCCGATCCGCCCGATGGACAGGAACAGCTCGATGAAGTCCGGCCGCGCGGTCAGCAGCTCGCCGAACTCGTCGATGATCACGAACAGGTGCGGCAGCGGCGGCAGGTCCGGGTTCTTCGACCGCAGGAACGCGTAGTCGCCGATGCCCGCCACGTTGCCCGCGTCCTTGAGCACCTGCTGGCGCCGCTGCACCTCGCCCGCCAGGCTCGCGTACGCGCGCTCGATCAGCGCGGTGTCGTCCTCCAGGTTGGTCATGATCCCGGCGACGTGCGGCAGGTCCTCGAAGGGCGCGAACGTCGCGCCGCCCTTGTAGTCCACCAGCACCATGGACAGGTCGTCCGGGGCGTGCGTGGACGCCAGCGCCAGCACGAGCGTGCGCAGCAGCTCGCTCTTGCCCGACCCGGTCGCCCCGACGCACAGCCCGTGCGGCCCCATGCCGAGCTGCGCCGCCTCCTTGAGGTCGAGCACCAGCGGCTGCCCCATGCCGTCGAACCCGATCGGCACGCGGAGGAAGGCGCGCTCGCTCCGGGACGCCCACAGCCTGGGGACGTCCATCGCCCCCGGGTCGCCGATGCCGAGTGCCCCGGTGAAGTCTACGGACCCGGCGTCGGCCTCGGCCTCCTCGGCGGCCTCCGCCGACAGCCGCAGCGGCGCCCCCATCCGCACCAGCCCTTCGAGCTGGGCCGCAGGCAGCGCGTCGACGGTGCCGGACGCGGCCACCGGGTCCTCCGGCCGCAGGTCCGCGACGGTGGCCGTGTCCCCGTCGACGGTGATGCGCAGCGAGACGTCCCCCGGCTCGTCCACCTGCCGCTCGACCAGGTGCAGCACGGTCGCCCCGAGGGCCGACGGGACGATCGCGTCGTCGGGCCGGGCGAGCTCGCGGGCCCCCGAGCCGTAGGTGTCGTGCACGACCAGCAGCCGCCGCATCGAGGCGTAGGCCTCCTTGCGCCCCATGCCCCGGCGGATCTCCCCCGCGAGGTCGGTGCGCGCGCGGAGCTCGTCGGCGAGCAGCGCCCCGAGCTCGGAGGGGTCCTGCGCGATGAGCCGGGTGCTCCCGTCGGCGGCGTGCGGCAGCCACTTGAGCCACTCCCAGTCGTCCGCGGCGTCGGAGGGGTAGGCGGCCGCGATGACCAGGTCCTCGGGGGCGTGGAAGACGGCCGCTTGTGCCGCCAGCGCGCGCACGGCCCGCAGCACGTCGCCGCGCTCCCCGATGATGCTGACGTTGCCGGCCCGGTCCAGCGGGACGGTCAGCGGCATGTCCGGCGCGCTCTCGAAGCGCCGGATGACCGCCGACGCCTCGGACGCCATGAACGGGTCGGTGGGGGTGAGGGCGGTGCCCCGGTCGGCGAGCCGCAGCGGCCGCGCTGGCACCTCGCCCGTCCCGAGCCGCACCCGGAGGAAGTCGCGGTCCCTGCGCCGCCGCTCCCACAGGCGCGCCGGGTCGCGGGCGATGTCGTACAGCGCCTCCGGGGGCGGTGCCAGCAGACGGGCCTTGGCGCGGGCGGCGCGCTCGGCCGCGCTCAGGTCGTCCCGGAGCTCCTCCAGGTATTCGAGGTACAGCTCGCGCTGGTTGCGCCGCTGGCGCCCGGCCTGGCCGCGCCGGGAGAAGAACATGCCCAGCGCGGCGATGACGGCGACGACGAGGATGACGGCGCCGAAGACGATGAACGCGGGGTTCCGCATCACCATCATGATGGTGAGCGACGCCATCATCCCGACCATGGGCAGGACGGTCATGAGCGGGCTCTGCTGGGCGTTGCCGTCGGGAAGCGTCGGTGGTGCCTCGACCTCGCGCGGCTCCTCGGGAGCGGGCGGGTGCACGGTCCTGGCCGGGCGGTGCACGATGCGGGTCGTCACCGGCACTCCTCTCGAAGCGGGCTCAACGGGGCGTGGCGTGCCGTACTGGCGCGTTGTGAACATCCCTTGACGCAGCGGATCCTACGGGACGGGTCCCCCCATCACGAGAAAGAGGAAGCCATGACCGCTTGGGCGCTGAGGCCGGACCAGCAGCACGAGCTGCTCAGTGAGATCGCATTGGAGCTCGTGTCATCGGCGCCCGACGGGTGGGAGGCCCTCAGGCTGGACTGCGGTGGGCTGGGGTACGCGGAGGAGGTCCGCGCCTCCGCCGTCGTCGCGGGGGAGCGTGTCCGGGTGGAGGTGTCCATGCTCGCCCAGCTCGATCTGCAGAAGCTCCGGCGCGGGATGTACCGGGAGGGGCGTGGAACGTGGTTCACCCTGCGGCTCCGAATCGCCCCTCCGCGCACCTACGACGCCGCCTACGACTACGACTCCGCACCCGCCCACTTCGACCCCCGCAGAGTGGAGGACCTCGCCCCTGAGGAGCTGCGGCGCTTCCCGCGCGACCCCGGCCAGGTTCCCGGGTGGCTGGGCGGCGGGGCGGAGGAGGGCGCCGCGGTCCGCCGCGCCGCGCAGGAGCAGGCCGACCGCCTGCTGGTGATCGACTGGAACGACGTACGGCCGGATTCGGCCGCGTCCAGGATCGGCCTCATGCGCGAATACCTGCGCCGCGCCGCGCTGTGGCGGCGGCTGCTCCAGGCGGGGAAGTGGCCGTTCTTCGACGTCGCGGAGATCGTCGCCCCCGCGGTGGCCGTGGACGAGGACGTGCTCCTGCGCGTGGAGAGCGAGCTCATCGGGCGCGAACTGCCGCCCCAGGTGGTGAAGACCGCCCTGTGGTCGGTCAAGTTCGAGGCCGTGCTCGCCTCCGGCGCGCCGGCGCCCGGGCTGCCGCACATGTTCGCGCCCCTGACGGCGCTCTATGAGCGCGGCGGCGGGTTCACCCTGGATCCGACCGGAATGATCGACCTGGGCGGTCCCGCCGTCCGCCGCGGCACGCTCCTCGACCACCACTCCCATGAGCCGGTGGTCGCCGTCGACCCGGACGAGCTGGACCGGGTCGACGGCGTGCGGGGGGAGTGAGCCCCCTCCCGCCGCCGGAAGCGCCGGGAACGGTGTCCTTCGTGGTTTCGGTCCAGGTCGGGAGGGGATTCGGTGCCCTCGCGGGGTGAGGGGCGTCCCACCAGGGGGTATCGCCTGACCTGGGGAGTGGGTACGAGGGGGGTCCTATGCGCGACGGCGATTGGGTGGCCGAGACCGGAGCCGACATCCGGGGGGTGCTCAAGGTGATGGTCGACGCCGGGTGGCTGCCCGGCGGCGCGGCCGTGGTCGGCACCGGGAGCATGTGGGAGTTCGTCGCCGTCGGCGGTGTGACCGAGGGCGGCGACGACGTCCAGGCCGCGCCCGACGTGCTGTACGACGTCGCCAGCCTCACGAAGGTCATGGCCACCTGGCCGCTGGCGGGCAGCGCCGCCGCCGAGGGGATCCTCTCGCTGGACACCCCGCTGGGCAGGTACGTGGCCGGGGGGCCGTACGCGGGCGGGGAGGTCACCGCGCGGCAGATCCTCACGCACACCTCCCGTCTCAACCCGGTCGCCTGGCTGGAGTGCTACGTCGGCACCGACAGGGACCTCGCCGAGTCGATCCTGTCCGAGCCCCTGGAGGAGGAGGGGTACCGCTATATCGACCGCGGCTTCATCCTTCTGGGGCTCATCCTCGAACGGCTCCTGGACACCCCGCTGGACCTGGCCGTCTCCACCCTGTGGAACGCCACCGGCATGACCGCCACGACGTACGGCCCCCTGCCGCGGTCGCCCGCCGTCGCCCCCACCGAGTGCCGCATCCCCGGCGCCGCCCCCGTGTGGGGGGTGGTGCACGACGAGGCCGCCGGGCTCATGGGCGGCGTCGCCGGGCACGCCGGGGTCTTCAGCACCGCCATAGACCTCGGCGCCTACGCGCGCGAGCTGCTGCGCAGCGCCTCCGGGGAGGAGGGCTGCCTGCTGCCGCCGCGCTACGTGCGCCAGAGCTGGCGTCCGGCGGTGCGGGTCGCCGACGGCGTCTCCCGGGGCCTCGGCTGGCTCGTGGGCGACGACGGGGTGGTCTACCACCACGGGTACACGGGGACCAGCCTGGTCCTCCAGCCCGAGACCGGCAGGTACGTGGGCCTGCTGACCAACGCGGTGCACTTCGGCCGGAGCCGCACCGGCCTCGACGACCTGCGCGCGGCGGTCCGCGCCTGCTTCGGGGACTGAGGAGAGGAAGGGGAGGGGAGGACGGCCCCGGGTCAGGGCAGGAGGCCCTCGAGCAGGACGGCGACGCCCTCGGGGCCCTCGACCACGAGGTCCGCCTGCCCGGCCAGCATGGGCACCTCCGATGAGCCGCTGCACACCGTCACCCCGGGCACGCCCCGGCCGCGCAGCTCCCGTACGGCCGTGAACGCGGGCAGGTCGCCCAGGTCGTCGCCGGCGTACAGCAGCGCTCCGGGCCGGACCCGGCCGACCAGGTCGGTCAGCGCCGCCCCCTTGTCCATCCCCGGGGGCCGGAGCTCGATCACCATGCGCCCCGGCTCCACCGCGAGCCCCGCGCGCTCCGCGAGCAGGCCCAGCGGCTCGCGCAGGGCGTCGAGCGCCTCGGCGGGCCGGGCCGCGCGGCGGGTGTGCACGGCGACGGCCTTGCCCTTGTCCTCCACGTGCACCCCTTCGCGCAGGGGGCCGAGGTCCTCCAGCAGCCCCGGGATCGCGGCGCGCGCGTCCTCCAGGCCCGGTACGGCCCCGGGGGAGGTGAGGCTCCCGTCCTCCCACCGCTCCAGGCCGTAGTGGCCGAGCACCACGATTCCGGGCACGGTGTCCAGGCCGTACTCCACCGCGGTCTCCGCGGGTCGGCCGGTGACCACCGCCACACCGGCGACCCGGGGGGCGAGGGCGCGCAGCGCCGCCAGCGCGCGGGGGTGGGGACGCGCGTCGCGCGGGTCGGGCACGATCGGTGCCAGGGTCCCGTCGAAGTCGAAGGCGAGCAGCGCCGCGGACGGCCGGGCGGCGATCGCGCCGAGCGCGGCCGCGCCGTCGGAGGTACGCGGGCGGGGAAGCACCATTACAGGCGGATGCCCAGGCGGCGGGCGGTGCGCTGGCGGCGCCGGTCGGCGCGCAGGCGGCGCACCCGCTTGACGGTCATGGGGTCGAACGCGAGCGCCTCGGGGCGGTCCACCAGGCCGTTGAGCAGCTGGTAGTAGCGGGTGGGGGAGAAGCCGAACTCGTCACGGATCGCCTGCTCCTTGGAGCCTTCGAGCTTCCACCACTGGCTCTCGAAGGCGAGGATGCGCCGGTCGCGCTCGGCGAGGCCCGGCGCGCCGTCGGTTGAGGGGTCGGAGGGTTGTTCCCGGATTTCTGGCATTGCACGCCTCCTCTTCGGGATCGGCGCGAAACATCGTAGCGACTCGTCCCGGGCCCGACGCAGGGGACCGCGCAGGTTCGGCCTCAGGGGTAAGCAGCCTCTCACCGACCGCCCATCCCGTTCGCATACACGTGCGAAGCTGGCAGAATTGCCCGTGTGCGCGGCCCTGACCAGCGCTTCGGCGGCGGAGCGCCGCGCCGGCCTCGCAACCGGACACGTCACGGGGGTTACTCCATGCGCACCAGCCACGCCGGCTCCGGCCTGTGCGCGCTGCTGCTGGCCGCCGGCGCGGTGGCCGCGCCGACCGCACCGCCAGCGTGGGGCGACGCGCTCATCGACCAGTGGGGGCTGGAGGCCGTCGGCGCCCGCGACGCCTGGGACGCGGCCGAGGAGCAGGACGAGGGCCGCGGCCGCGGCGCCACCGTCGCCGTGGTCGGCACCGGCGTCGACGCCGAGAACCCGAACCTGGGCGGCGAGGTGACCGTGGGCACCGACTTCTCCGGCGCCGGGGGCGACGGCGCTGACGGGTCCTCCACCGCGGTCGCCGCGGTGGCCGCCGCCACCGGGTACGGCGTGGAGACCCACGCGCGGTTCATGGGCGTGGCCCCCGACGCGGACGTGCTGTCGGTGCGGGTGGCCCCCGAGGGCGGAAGCGCCGGGGAGGGCGACGCCCTGGAGCGCGGCATCCGCTACGCCGCCGACGAGGGTGCGCAGGTCATCGCGGTGGCCGACGGCGTCGCCGAGGGGCAGGACCTCGACGGCGTCGCCGACGCCGTGTCCTACGCCGTGGGCGAGGGGACGATGGTGCTGCTCCCCGCGGGCGACCCGGCGGCCCAGGCGGCGTCGGCGTCCGAGGGGGCGCTGGCGGTCGGCGCGGTCGACCGCGACCTCGCCCCGGTGCAGGCCGGGACGGAGCAGGCGGCGCAGGGGCAGGAGTCGCCGCAGGGCGGTGGGCCGGACGTGTCCGCCCCGGGCGACGACGTGGAGGCCCCGGCGCCCGGCGGCGGGTACGAGCGGTTCGGCGGCGCGGGCGTGGCGGCCGGGTTCGCCGCAGGTGCGGCCGCGCTGGTGCGTGCGGAGTACCCGCAGCTCCTGCCCGACCAGGTGGCCCAGGCGCTGACCGCGTCGGCGAGCGACGGGGTGGTGAACGCCCCCGCCGCCGTGCAGGAGGCGGGCGGCGCCGCGGAGGACATCCCGCTGTACAACGAGGACCTGGTGCAGGAGGACGAGGGCCTGCCGGTTCCGGCATGGGCGCTGTGGACCGTCGGCGGCGTGCTCGTGCTGGTCCTGCTCGTGGTGCTGACGCTGGTCCTGCGCCGCACCGCGAAGAACCCCTACGACCTGCCCCGGCGCGGGCAGGCGGCCGGTGCCGAGGGCGCCGGTGACGGCGCGGAGGGGGAGCCCGCGGCGGCCGGGCGCTCCGCGGGCCGCCGCC
This sequence comes from Nocardiopsis endophytica, assembly GCF_027706725.1. Classification (GTDB taxonomy): domain Bacteria; phylum Actinomycetota; class Actinomycetes; order Streptosporangiales; family Streptosporangiaceae; genus Nocardiopsis_A; species Nocardiopsis_A endophytica. The sequence goes on along the minus strand of NZ_JAQFWQ010000006.1, from coordinate 47,073 downwards.
GCAAGGGCGCCGGCCGCCGGAGGAGGTAGCCCCGGCCGCCGCCCCCGGTGCGGTCAGCCGGCGCCGGGGGCGCGGGAGCGCTACCACGGATCCCGTCCCCGTACGACCACGGTGCGTGCCCTGCGCGAGCCCGGGTTGACGATCGCGGGGCAGGTCATGAGACTTCCGGCATGTCCCCCACCCACGATTCCCCCGAACGGCTCCCCGTGCGCGGTGAGGCGCGCGGAAGCCACTTCGACCGCTCGTTCGGCCGCGGCGGCGAGCGCGTCGTCCTGACCGACTACGACCCCAAGTGGCCCTACCTCTTCCAGCGCGAGGCCGAGCGGGTCCGCGACGCCCTCGGGCCCGCCGCCCTGGAGGTCGAGCACATCGGCTCCACGGCCGTGCCCGGCCTCGCCGCCCGGCCCTGCGTCGACCTGCTGCTCCTGGTCGGCGACGCCGCGGACGAGTCCGCCTACCGCCCGGCCCTGGAGAAGGCCGGGTACGTCCTGCACTACGCCGAGCCCGACTTCCACGACCACCACGTCTTCAAGGGGCCGGACGTCAGCACCAGCCTGCACGTGTTCGCCGACGGCCCCGAGCCCCGGCGCATCCTGGCCCTGCGCGACCGTCTCCGCGCCGACGCCGGGGACCGCGACCGCTACGAGCGCGCCAAGCGCGACCTCGCCGGGCGCCACGGGGACAGCGTCCAGGACTACGCCGAGGCCAAGACCGGGGTGATCGAGGAGATCCTCAGCCGAGCGCCCGGAGCTGGTCGGTGAACCACCGCTCGGGCGGGAGCGCCGCGGCCCGCTCCGCCAGGCGGGCACAGCGCGCCGAGCGCTCCGCGTCCGGCATGCTCAGGGCGGTGTGCAGGGCCTCGGCCGTCTCGGTGACGTCGTAGGGGTTGACCATCAGGGCGTCGTCCGCCAGCTCATCGGCGGCGCCCGCCTCGGTGGACAGCACCAGCGCGCACCCGTCCCGGGACACCACCGGCCCCTCCTTGGCCACCAGGTTCATCCCGTCCCTGATGGGGTTGACCAGCAGCACGTCGGCCATGCCGAACGCGGCCAGCGAGCGCGGGAAGTCGTCCTGCACCTCCAGGACGAGCGGCGTCCAGTCGGCGGTGCCGAACTCGTCGCCGATCTCCTTGGCCAGCCTGCGGACCTCCTCGGTGTACTCCCGGTACTCCGGCACGTCGGTCCGGCTGGGGTAGGCGAACGCCAGGTGCGCGACCCGCCCCCGCCACTCCGGCCGGGTGCGCAGCAGCTCCCGGTAGGCCTCCAGGCCGCGCACGATGTTCTTGGACAGCTCGGTGCGGTCCACCCGCACGATGAGCCGCCGGTCGCCGACCCGCTCGCGCAGCGCCGCCGCGCGCTCGGCCACGTCCGGCTCCGCCGCGCGCTGAAGCAGCCCCTCGGCGTCGGCGCCCAGGGGGTGAACGCCCACCCCGATGACCCGGCCGCCGTATTCGACGGTGCGCCGCTCCAGGTCGACGTCGGCCCGTAGGAACTCGGCGCAGCAGCGCAGGAACGCGTCGGCCCAGCGCGGGCTCAGGAACCCGAGGCGGTCGGCACCGAGCATGCCCTCCAGCAGCTCGCGGCGGACCCCGGCGGGCAGCATGCGGAAGTACTCCGGCGGCGCCCACGGGGTGTGCGAGAAGTGCGCGATGCGCAGGTCGGGGCGGCGCCCGCGGAGCATCCGCGGCAGCAGCGCCAGGTGGTAGTCCTGCACCGCCACGCGCGCGTTCTCCGCCGACCCGGTCAGCAGCGCCTCGGCGAAGGCCGCGTTGTAGGCCCGGTAGTCCTCCCAGCGCCGCTGGAACGCCGCGTCGAAGACGGGCTTCGACGGCGTCTCGTAGAGCATGTGCTGGACGAACCACAAGGTGGAGTTGGCGATGCCCGTATAGGCGTTGTCGAAGACGTCCTCGGGGATGTCGATCATCGTCACCCGCAGGCCGCCGAGGTCGGTGGTGCGGTCGATGCGCCCCTCGGGGGCCTGGGCGGCGGCGGTCCGGTCGGCGTCGGACAGCGCCGCGCACACCCACAGGGTGTCGCCGTGCTCGGCGGCGGCGCTGAGGCCGGAGACCAGCCCACCGCCCCCGCGCCGGTGCGTCAGCGCTCCGGCGTCGTCGACCGAGTAGGACACCGGTCCTCTGTTGGAAGCGACGAGGATCTGTGCCTTGTCCACCTGATCGTTCACCTCTCGGGAAAGCCGGTTCGGGGCGATGGGGTGATGTAGGTGTCGCCGTGTGCGGCGGGCCGCAAACCCTCAGGAGGTTCCGGGACGCGTCGGCGGGGTGTGGCGTGTGCCATCGGTGTTATCCGGGTCACCATGGATGGAAAACCGGTCGGACCGTCCGTTACAGTCGAGAGCGGATTCTCGACCGAATCCGTCGACAACCGTGTGACCACAACCGAATATCGCTCATCCAGAGGGGTGGAGGGACCGGCCCTGCGAAGCCCCGGCAACCATCCCGGCTCGATGCGCTCGTGAAATCCGCGAGGCGGCCGGGGCAGGTGCCAACTCCGGCCTGGGGCCAGATCGGTCGCCAGGAAAGATGAGAGGAGACGCCTCGCAATGGCGATCAGCGCCCCGGAAGCCACGACCGCCGAGCCCCCCGCCACCGCCCGCCCCTTCGGACCCGCGGCCGCCCTGTCCTGCCGCGAGTGCGGCGAGCGCTACGAGCTCGGCCCCCGCTTCGCCTGCGAGTTCTGTTTCGGCCCTCTTGAAGTGGCCTACGAGTTCGGCACCGTCACCCGCGAGCGGATCGCGCAGGGTCCGAACAACGTCTGGCGCTACGCGCCGCTGCTGCCGGTCCCCGCGAACGTGGCCGAGCTGCCCAACATGAACCCCGGCCTGACGCCGCTGGTGCGCGCCGACCGCCTCGCCGCCGAGCTCGGCATGGACGCGCTGCACGTCAAGGACGACTCCGGCAACCCCACCCACTCCTTCAAGGACCGCGTGGTGGCGATGGCCGTCGAGGCCGCCCGCAACTTCGGGTTCACCACCCTGTCCTGCTCCTCCACGGGCAACCTCGCGGGCGCGGTCGGCGCGGCCTCGGCGCGCGCGGGGTTCCAGTCCTGCGTGTTCATCCCCGCGGGGCTTGAGGAGGCCAAGGTCGTCATGGCCGCCGTCTACGGCGGCCGCCTGGTCGCCATCGACGGCACATACGACGACGTGAACCGGTTCTGCTCCGAGCTCATCGGCGACCCGGCGGGCGAGGGCTGGGGCTTCGTCAACGTCAACCTGCGGCCCTACTACGCCGAGGGCTCCAAGACGCTGGCCTACGAGATCGCCGAGCAGCTCGGCTGGCGGCTGCCCGAGCAGATCGTCATCCCGATCGCCTCCGGCTCCCAGCTCACCAAGATCGACAAAGGGTTCCGCGAGCTCATCGCGCTGGGCCTGGTGGAGGACCGCCCCTACAAGGTCTTCGGCGCCCAGGCCTCGGGCTGCTCCCCGGTCGCCCGCGCGTACGAGGAGGGCCACGACGTCATCCAGCCGGTCAAGCCGGACACCATCGCCAAGTCGCTGGCGATCGGCAACCCGGCCGACGGCCCGTACGTGCTGGACGTGTGCCGCCGCACCGGCGGCGCGGTCGGCCGCGTGAGCGACGACGAGGTGGTCGACTCCATCGCGCTGCTCGCCCGCACCGAGGGGGTCTTCGCCGAGACCGCCGGGGGCGTGACCACCGGCGTGCTGCGCAAGCTGCTGGCCGAGGGCGCGATCGACCCGGCCAAGGAGACGGTCGTGCTGAACACCGGCGACGGCCTGAAGACCCTGAACGCGGTGGACGCCGGCGTCACCGCGACCATCCGGCCCTCCCTGGACGCCTTCCGCGAGGCCGGACTGGGCTGAGCGCGCGGCGCCGCGCACGGCGCCGCGAGACCGGCCACCCACCGACACCACTGAGCGACACCACCGAGGAGTACCCGCGACCATGAGCGTGAGCGTTCGCGTCCCCACCATCCTGCGCACCTACACCAAGGACGCCGCCCAGGTGTCCGCCGAGGGCGCGACCCTGAAGGACGTCCTGGCCGATCTGGACGCCAACCACCCGGGCATCCGCGCCCGCATCCTGGACGACTCCGGCAAGATCCGCCGGTTCGTCAACGTCTACGTCGGGGACGAGGACGTGCGCTTCGCCGACGGCCTGGACACCGAGACCAGGGACGGTGTCGAGGTCTCGATCATCCCTGCGGTCGCCGGCGGCTGACCCGCCCGGCGACCGTGGACGGGCCGCGTCCGGCACTGCCGGACGCGGCCCGTTCATGTGCGGTTTGACCTGCGGGTAATCGGGAGAGGATCCCTGCCCGGGGCCGTTTGCACTCGCCATGGGGGAGTGCTAAAAAGGGGATCGTTAGCACTCCGATGATCGGAGTGCTAACCAGGATCGAGACGATGAGGCCGCGGACGCCGGCGGCCGGACAGCCGGCGGACCGCGGTCGTCCGTCGCGGGCGTCGTGCTCGTTCCTTCGCGTATCAGCCCGTCCCGGGAGGACAGGAAGTCTATGGCAGCCAAACTGATCGCGTTCGACGAGGAAGCCCGTCGCGGCCTCGAGCGCGGCATGAACACGCTCGCCGACGCGGTGAAGGTGACGCTCGGCCCCAAGGGCCGCAACGTCGTCCTGGAGAAGAAGTGGGGCGCCCCCACCATCACCAACGACGGTGTCTCCATCGCCAAGGAGATCGAGCTCGAGGAGTCGTACGAGAAGATCGGCGCCGAGCTCGTCAAGGAGGTCGCCAAGAAGACCGACGACGTCGCGGGTGACGGCACCACCACCGCCACCGTCCTGGCCCAGGCCATGGTCAGCGAGGGCCTGCGCAACGTCGCGGCCGGCGCCAACCCGATCGGCCTGAAGCGCGGCATCGAGGCCGCCGTCTCCCGCATCAGCGAGGAGCTGGCCAAGCTCTCCAAGGACGTGGAGACCAAGGAGCAGATCGCCTCCACCGCCTCCATCTCCGCCGGCGACACCCAGATCGGCGAGGTCATCGCCGAGGCGATGGACAAGGTCGGCAAGGAAGGCGTCATCACGGTCGAGGAGGGCCAGACCTTCGGTCTGGAGCTCGAGCTCGCCGAGGGCATGCGCTTCGACAAGGGCTACATCTCGCCCTACTTCGCCACCGACCTTGAGCGGATGGAGACGGTCCTGGAGGACCCCTACATCCTCATCGTCAACTCCAAGATCTCCAACAACAACGAGTTCCTTCCGGTCGTCGAGAAGGTCCTCCAGGCGGGCAAGCCGCTGATGGTGATCGCCGAGGACGTCGAGAGCGCCGCGCTGCAGACGCTCATCGTCAACAAGATCCGCGGCACCTTCAAGTCGGTCGCCGTCAAGGCCCCCGGCTTCGGCGACCGCCGCAAGGCCCAGCTCAGCGACATCGCCGTGCTGACCGGCGGCCAGGTCATCACCGAAGAGGTCGGCCTCAAGCTGGAGAACACCGAGCTGGAGATGCTCGGCCGCGCCCGCAAGGTCGTCGTCACCAAGGACGAGACCACCATCGTGGACGGCGCCGGCGACGCCACCGCGATCCAGGGCCGGGTCAACGAGATCCGCAGCGAGATCGAGCGCACGGACTCCGACTACGACCGCGAGAAGCTGCAGGAGCGCCTGGCCCGCCTGGCCGGCGGTGTCGCGGTCATCAAGGCCGGCGCCGCCACCGAGGTGGAGCTCAAGGAGCGCAAGCACCGTATCGAGGACGCCGTCCGCAACGCCAAGGCGGCCGTCGAGGAGGGCATCCTGCCCGGCGGCGGTGTCGCCCTGCTGCAGGCGGGCGTCCCGGCCTTCGAGAAGCTGGACCTGTCCGGCGACGAGGCGATCGGCGCCGACATCGTCCGCCGCGCCATCGAGGCCCCGCTCAAGCAGATCGCGGTCAACTCCGGCCTCGAGGGCGGGGTCGTCGCGGAGAAGGTGAAGAACCTGGACGCCGGCGTCGGCCTGAACGCCGCCACCGGGGAGTACACCGACCTGTTCAAGGACGGCGTCATCGACCCGACCAAGGTCACCCGCTCCGCCCTGCAGAACGCGGCCTCCATCGCCGGCCTGTTCCTGACCACCGAGGCCGTCATCGCCGACAAGCCGGAGAAGCCGGCCGCCGGCGGCGGCGACCCGACGGGCGGCATGGGCGGCATGGACTTCTAAGTCCCCGTCCCGGCCTTCCGGGTACGCGGCGAACAGCCTGCGACGAGAAGGGCGGTCTCCCGGCCACCGGGGGGCCGCCCTTTCGCATGCCCACCCGTCGCCCTCCACCACCGCGCAGAGCCCACGTTGATCTCGACAGAAGTGCTGTCAAAACCGCAGGTATGACAGCACCTTTGTCGAGATCAACGCGGGCTGTGGCCGAGTTTCGTCGCTCTCGGTGCCATTGCGGACACGAAGGGAATTTCTTGGAGGAACCTGGGAACCCCGGGGCCCATCGCGGCGTCGGAGCGGGCGGTGCCCCGCAGGCGAAGGCCCTGCCCCCCGCCGCGCCCCTTCGGGGGCATCCCCCATCGATCACCCGATTTGGAGTACCCCCATGTCCATCCGTTTCGCTCCGACCGCCAAGAGGGCCGTCGCCGGGCTGGCGATCGCCGGTGCGGCCGTCATGGCTTCCGGATGCGGCGCGATCCTGTCCAACCTGCAGGAGGCCTCGCAGCGGGCCGAAGACCAGGGGAGCGACTCGGTCCCGTCGGAGCCCACCACCCCCGCCGAAGAGCCGGTGGAGGAGTCCACCCCGCCCGAGCCGACGGAGGAGGACGTGGCCGCCTTCGACATCGCCGTGGGCGACTGCCTGAACGACGAGTCCATCCAGGGCGAGGTCTCCGAGGTCCCCACCACCGACTGCTCGGGTCCGCACGACTCCGAGGTGTACGCCTCCACCATCTCCATGGAGTCGGAGTGGCCCGGCGAGCAGGCCATGACGGACGAGGCCGACCAGTTCTGCCTCGAGGAGTTCGAGTCCTTCATCGGCGTGCCCTACGAGCAGTCGGCCTACGACTTCAGCTACTACACGCCCACCCAGACGGCATTCGAGCAGTTCGACCGCGACATCTACTGTGTGGTCTACAGCCCCGGCGAGCAGACCACCGGCACCCTGAGCGGCGCCGCTTCCTGAGGAGGCCTCCGGTATGGAGATGAAGGAGATCGAACAGGCCACCGAGCGCCTGGTGCGCACGGCCGAGCGGCTCACCCCCGAGGAGATCGCCGCTCCGTCGCTGCTGCCCAGGTGGACCCGGGGCCACGTGCTGGCCCACGTGTCCCGGAGCGCCGACGCGGTCTCCGGCGTGCTCGAGGCGGCACGCGAGGGGCGCGAGGCGTCCATGTACCCCAGCGAGGAGGCCCGGGAGGCCGACATCGACGCGGGCGCGGGGCGCCCCGGCCCCGAGCAGGCGGCCGACCTGCGCACCTCGTCCGACCGGTTCGCCGCCGCGGTGGCGGCCATGCCGCAGGAGCGGTGGGGCTTCGAGGTCCGGCACCGCACGGGCCGGGTGTTCAGCGCCGCCGAACTGGCCGGGATGCGCATCCTGGAGCTGGAGTACCACCACGTCGACCTGGACGCCGGGTACACGCCCGGCCACTGGCAGGAGGCCTTCGTCGACCGCGAGCTGCGGTCGATGGTCGAGCACCTGGCCGGGGCCGAGCTGCCGACGGTGGAGATCGCCGACGTGGGCACCATCGGCCGCGGCCCGGCGGGGCTGCGCGCCGACGGGCCGCGCGCGGCCCTGCTGGCCTGGCTGGTGGGCCGGTCCGGCCCGGACGGTCTGACCGTCACCCGCGACGGTGAGCGCGTGGGGTCGGAGACCCTTCCCGAGCCGCCGCCGCTGGCCTGAGCGGTCCGCTCCCGACCGGAGCGCACGACGGCGCCCACCGGAGTCCGGTGGGCGCCGTCCGCGTGTTCAGGGCGTCCGCGGTGTCCGCGGTGTCAGCGGCGGCGGAACAGCGTGTAGTCGGCGCCGCTGTCGAAGCGGTGGTGTTCGACCGGGGCGAATTCGGCGGGCGAGAACTCCGCGCCGGCGAAGACCGGCTTGCCCGCACCCGCCATCACCGGGTAGCGCTTGAGGAACACCGCGTCGATCTCCGGGTAGAGCGCCCCGGCCAGCGTCGGACCCCCGACCACACAGATGCCCAGGTCCCCGTCCTCCCGCTTGAGGGCGCGCACGGCCTCCACCGGGTCTGCGGAGATGATGTGCACGTCCGGGTCGGGGCTCTCGGTGATCGTGGTCGAGGCGACGTACTGGCGCATGTGGGCGAAGGGGCTGGTGACTCCCTCCTTCAGCGCGAGGTCGTAGGAGCCGCGCCCCTGGAGCAGGGTGTCGAAGTGCCGGTTGTCCGCCCCTTCGATGCCCAATGCGCCGCGGATGTGGGTGGGGATCAGCTCGGGGTACTCACGGGCGTGGAACGCCCCGGTGTCCTCGGCGGTGGGGAAGAAGTCGTAGGACCCGTCGGGGCCGCAGGCGAAGCCGTCGGCGGTGACGGCGACGAAGTAGGTCAGTTCACGCATGGGCGCTCCTCGGGGGGTCGGACCGGGTAACCACTCCATGTATAGTACTCCACGTGTAGTGGTTGCAAGTCGTTTCCTGGAAGGGGCCCCATGGTCCGCAACCCCGAACGCCGCGCCGCGCTCCTGGACGGCGCGCTCACCGTCCTCGCCGAGCAGGGCGCGCGCGGCCTGACGTTCCGCGCCGTCGACACCGCCGCCGGGGTCCCGGCGGGCACCGCCTCCAACTACTTCGCCGACCGGGACGACCTGCTCACCCAGGCCGGGGCGCACGTCTACATCCGCTTCGCCCCCGATCCGCAGGAGGCGGAACGCGCCATGGCGGGCGCCTCCACCGCCGAGGACGTCGCCGGGCTGATGCGGTGGGTCATGGCGCGCATGCGCGACAACCGGACGGTGTACCTGGCCCTGCTGGAGCTGCGGCTGGAGGCCACGCGCCGTCCCGCCCTGCGCGGGACGCTGACCCGCCGCATCCGCCAGGACCTGGAGGACAACGTGCGCGGGCACCTGGAGGCGGGCCTGCCCGGCGGCCGGGCCGAGGTCGTCATGCTCTACCTGGCGATGACCGGCCTGGTCATCGAGTCGCTCACGCTGCCCGGAGTGCTCGACGGCGAAGGGGACGCGGACGCGCTCATCGGCGCCCTGGTCCACCGCATCCTGCCCGCCGACGGGGAGGGGTGAGCGATCACGGCGGAATCCTCGGATTCGCCGGAACCCGCCCGCGCCCGTGCGCGTCCAAGCCGGTCGTGGACCTCTTCAACACCGTCCCGCTCGTCGTCAAGCAGCCGAAGCGGTTCCTCGTCGACGAGTCGGAGTACTACTGCTACGACGCGCACGGGCGCCTCGCCGCCCACATCTACGAGGTGGGCCTCAGCGGCGGCATGAAGGCGCTCAGGTTCGTCGCGGAGAACACCGCCGGGTTCGCCCGCAAGCTCATGGTGAACGACGCCTGGGGGCAGCCGCGCCTGTACATCGAGAAGTCCTGGGCGATGTTCACGGCCACGACGACCATCGCCTACCCCGACGGCCGTCCGATCGGCTACATCGACCAGGACTTCAAGCTGTTCAAGGCCAGCTTCCGGCTGCTCGACGCCTGGAAGCAGCCGGTGGGCACGGTCCGGGGCAACTTCACCGCGCGCGAGTTCCAGATCCTCGACAACAACGAGCACGAGGTCGGGCGGGTGGACCGCAACTTCCCCAGCCTCGGCGAGATGTTCACCGCCGCCGACAGCTACCAGATCTGGCAGCGGTACCCGAACCTGCCCGACCCGCTGAAGACGCTGGCGGTCGCCTCGGGGATCGCGATCGACCTGGTGCTGCTGGAGGGCAAGCGCTGAGCGGCGCCCGCCCGGTGCGGCACCGCCCGACGGGCCGCGCCGCCTACTCCAGCCGGGACATGGTCCGGCGGTCCTCCTCCCCGAACCGCTCCTCCAGCTCCTCGGGGGAGGCGTCCAGGTCGATGCGGGCCACCGGCACCCCGCGCGCGGTCTCGATCGCCCCGAGCCGCCGCAGTGCCCGGTCGGTGGCGTACTCCAGCAGCTCGCCCTGCGGGAGCTGGTACTGCTGGTCCTCGTCGTCGGCCATGGGCTGGTCGTCGCGCTCCACGGTGGCCTTGAGGTGCGGCATCAGCTCGTCGAGGCGCTCGGTGACCACCGGCCACAGGGAGTCGTCGGCGGCGACGTGGCGGCGGCAGGTGAACGTCCCCCAGGCCATGTGGCGGCGCTCGTCGTCGCCGATGCGGCGGATGATCTCGCGCATCCCCGGGAAGATGCCGCGGGCCGTGCAGATGTGGTTCCAGGCGTAGTAGCCGGTCAGGGCCAGGGCGCCCTCGATGACGTGGTTGTAGGTGACCGAGGCGCGCACCTGGTTGCGCGGGCTCGGGTCCTCCAGCAGCGTGTTGAGCGAGGCCGGGAGCTCCTCGTAGAACAGGGCCCGGTAGCCGTCGTTGCGGTCGATGTGGGCGTGCAGGTCGTGGGTGACGCCCAGGGCGTCCAGCCAGAGCCGGAACGCCTGCACGTGCTTGGCCTCCTCGAAGGCGAACTGGGTCAGGTACATCTCGTCGCCCAGCCGCCCCTCGGCGGCCATGGCGCGCACGAACGGCTGGATGTCCTCGGTCACCGCCTCCTCCCCGGCGGCGAACTGGGCGCACAGCCGCAGGATGCGCTCCTGGGCCTCGCCGCTGAGGGACTTCCAGTCCTCGGCGTCCCGGCCGAGGTCGATCGCGGCGGGGTCCCAGAACTTCGCGTTCCCCTTGGCGAACAGCCGGAGTGGGAAGGAGTCCCAGTTCAGACCGCCGCCGCCGATGGATCGGAAGCCGGTGCGGCCGGAGGGGTCGGCCATGGGGGTACCTCCTGTGGTCGGGGTCACCCTCATGATTGGACGCGGCGCGGCCCCGTGTAAACCGTGCGCGGCGGAAATTCCCCGCCGGGAGCGGTACGGTTCTGGGGCACCCGACCTTCGGACCAGGAGACGACGACGTGTTCTGTGGCGACCCCGGGGCGCCGGGCTACGCGGCGTGCGCGCACCAGATGACCATCTTCGCCATCGCCTCCACCATCCCGGCGATGCTCGCGATGGTGCTGATGGTGGCCGCATTCGCCACCCCGGCCATGCGCGTGGACCCGGCGCTGCGCACGCGCACCCTGACCTACGCCGTGATGGCCTGGGCCATCGCGGGCGGCACCCTGCTCATGGGGGCGCTGCCCTCGCTGTGAGGCGCCGGCGGCCCGGCGCCTACCCGGCCGCCGCCCCCATCGCGATGATGATGAACGGCAGGGTGAACATGAGGACCCAGAACAGCACCCAGGCCACGATGCCGCCGATGATCGATATCCAGGCGTACTTGGTGAAGCGCCGCGCCTTCTCCGCGTCCTGCTTCTCCACCAGGGACAGGATGCCGAAGACGATGCCGACGATGCTGATGGGCGAGACGCAGAACATCAGCGTCACCGCGCCCGTGACCAATGCGGCGGTGGCCCCGCCCCGGGTGGCCTCGAGCTCCGGGTCGACCATCGGGGCACCGTAGGGCGCGGGCGGTGGCCCTATGGGCTGCTGCCCGTAGGAGTACCCCGGCTGGCCGCCGGTCGCGTAGCCCGGGGGCGGTCCGTACCCGCCGGGGTGCTGCTGCGGGTCGTTCTCCTGGCCCGGCCAGGGTGAGCTCATCGGGTGCCCCTCTCGGATCGGTCGTACTCGGCGGTACTCGGTCGTGCTCGGCGGTGCTCGGCGGTGCGGGCCCGTCGTCGGTGGGACGGCGGGGCGGGGGCGGACGGTTCGCACCGTCCGGCGGGGAGGCCCCGGGAAGAGGCGGTCAGGCGGTCAGCGCTGCCAACAGGGCTCCGACGGCGAGCGCGATGAGCGCGAGCAGCAGGAGATAGCCCAGGTTGCAGGCCCAGGTCCGGGCGATGTTGCGTTCGACGGCCTCGGGGTCGCGGCGGTTGGCCAGGGCGAGCAGGCCGAAGACCAGCCCGGGGACGTTGGTCAGCACGGCCAGCACGGGGAACCCGAGGAGGAGCCCGAGGCCCGGGAAGACCAGGGTGAGCATGGCGCACAGGAGGGCGGCCACGGCGGCCCCGGTGCGCGGGGGAGGGCCCAGGGGCGGTGCCGGGGCCGGAGGGGCGATCGGGGCGGCCTGTGCGGCCGGGGCCGCGATGGGCGGAGGCGGCGGCGCCGTCACCGCGGGCGCCGGGCCGGGGGGCGGTGAAGGCGGGCCCGGGGCGGGCGGCGGGGCGCTCCCGGCCACCGGGTTCGGCCCGGTGTCCTCCCAGAAGCGCTCGATCGCCGAGCGGTGACCGTGCACGGTCGCTCCCCCTCCCCGGTGCGCCGTCGTGGCGGGCTGCGGTTCCCCCCACGATAACCACGACGGCGGGGAGCGCCGCGGGGTTCCCTCCCCGGGGCGCGGCGCCCGCCCGTCAGTACCCGACCGGCACCGGGACGGCGTCCTGCACCCACGACCCGGCCTGGGTGAACATCCACAGCGTCAGCACGGCCATGACGGTGAACATCACCGCCGCCGCGCCCAGGCAGTACCAGGAGTACCGGGTGAGGACCTCGGCCTGCTCGCCGTGGCCGCGGTCGCGCGCGTGCGCGGCGCGCACGGCGAACACGATGCCGACGATCCCGAAGATCCAGTTGCCGCAGCACAGGAAGGTCAGCGCGTGCAGGATGAGCGCCATGGTGGAACTGGAGCCGCCCCCGGCCGCGGGGGCGGCGTCCGCGGGGCTCTCGGCGGTCCGCTCGGCGGACGGGGCCCGCTCGTCTCGGGGGGACGCGGCACCGGGCGGCAGCTGGGGTTCGCTCATGGCGGCCGGGCGATCCTCTCTGGCCTCTCTGGCGTCGGGGGCGTCTGCAGCCTAGCCGCCGCCGGTCCCGGCGGGCCATGCGGGCGCCCCGTCCCCGGTGCCGCGCCGGCGGGCCGGTCAGCCGAAACGCACGTCGACCGAGCGCACCCCGTAGAGCGGCGGGATCCACTGGCTGTCGTCGCGGCCGGAGTCCAGCGGGACCCCGGTGCAGTCGGGGCCGGGGTAGAAGACGTAGTCCCCGGCGGGCTCGGCGTCGGCGAAGGACACCATCCGCTTGTCGGGCAGGGTGTGGCAGCCCCCGCCCTCGAACACGGTGTGGCCCAGTCCCGGGGCCGAGTAGAGCTCCAGGACGCCGGGGCCGGCGTCCGCGGCCGCGGGGGCCGCGGTCGCCAGCAGCCCGGTCAGGGCGGCGGCCAGGACCGCCGTTCGGCGTGCGCGCATGCTCTGCCTCTCGCTGTCGCTGGTGGTGCCGGCGGGTCGGGCGGCACCGGGGGTCCCCCCGCGCCCCCGGACGGGGCGGGCGGGGCGCGGTCCCATCTATACCTTCCGGAGGGCGATGATGTGGCCACTTTCGGTCACCGAGTCTCCACCGAAGTGCGCTGTCCTGAATTCGTTCCCCGGAGACGGGGCGCGCCGGGGGCCCGGGCGGTGCACCATGAGTCCATGATCGAGCGGCCCGAGCGCGTGGTGCTGGACTACCTGTCACGGGTGGGGGACGCCGCCTACGGCGCGGTCCCCTCGCGGCGGCGTGCCGCGTTCCTGGGGGAGGTGCGCCGGCGGGTGGACGAGGCCTGCCGGAGGGAGGGGGCCCACACCACCGACGACGTGCGCCGGGTGCTCAAGGGCATCGGCGACCCCGTCGATCTGGTGCGCGCCGAGATCGCCTCCGGCGGTGCGGACGGTGACGGCGCCGACGGTGACGGCGCGGACGCGGAGGAGGGGCGGGAGCCCGGCGGCGGGGAGGAGGACGGCGGCGCGGCCTCGTCGGTCATCCGGGAGCGCACGCCGCCGCCGTGGCGGGGCGGCCCCCACGCGGGCTGGCTGGGCGCGCGGGCCGGGACCGTCCGCACGGTGTCCGTCCGGCCCGAGCACGGCACCCCGATCACCGCCCTCCGCGACTGGGAGGGGGCCGGCCGGGGGCGGGGGCGCCGCTGGTCCGACACGGTCGCGGCCTTCCGCGAACACCCCTCCGAGCTCCTGGTGCTCGCGCTGTACGGAGGGAGCGCCCTGGCGGACCAGTCCGCGTTCCTGTGGGCCGTCGGCGCGGCGATGGTGGTGCTGAGCCGGGTCTGGCCGCGCCGCGACAAGTGGGTGCTGGTGGGGGTGCCCCCGGCGGCGACCCTGGTCGCCATGGCCTTCTGGCGCGGCGACGCGCCCTACATCGACCAGATCGTGCTGGAGTCGCTCACCTCGACCGGGGTGGTCGGGCTGCGGGCGGCCGCGGCGGCCTGTGCGGTGTACGCGGTGGTGCGGATCGGCCCCGCTGCGCACCCTTCGGGTCATCGGCGGTTAAATCCTCCGGAATAACCTCCTTGACCAGGGGTTTCGTGAGCGTGGCGGGTTCGGGCCGAGGGTAATCATGACGGTGCGCGCCCGGGTTCGGCGCCGGTCACCGGCCGGGGGCGCTGAGGGATTGACACCGCCCCGGTCCCGCCGGGTCCCGTCCTGAACTCCGCAACCAGCGGTGGCGGGGGCGGTCGTCAAAGGGAGGCCCGGAGATCCGCGTCCGGGCCTCTCGCATGCGCCGGGCTGGCCGGATATGGCCCACCGGGTTTATCGCCTTTTCGAGGAATGTGCGGCCTTACGTCCCTGCCTCGACCGCTTCGTCGAGCACTAGCCTGGAAAGCCCCCTATGGAAGGATGGGCCCGAGAGGCCGAGCGGACTTGCCCCGGTGACGGGCGGATTCCCCGGCCTCGCCCCTTAGGGTCCTACGGCGAGAGCGTGAGGTCACACGTGCCCACCGGCAAGGTCAAGTGGTACGACGGCGACAAGGGATTCGGCTTTCTCACCCGCGACGACGGCGGTGAGGTCTTCGTGCACTCTTCGGCGCTGCCCGCGGGGACCACGTCCCTGCGCGCCGGCCAGCGGGTGGAGTTCGGCGTCGTCGAGGGGCGCAAGGGCGCCCAGGCGCTGCAGGTCAAGCTGCTGGACGCGCCGCGCTCGGTGGCCAAGGCGATGCGCAAGAAGCCGGACGAGATGGTGGTCATCACCGAGGACCTGATCAAGCTCTTGGACGGCGTTTCGGCGACCTACCGGCGCGGAAAGCACCCCGACCGCAAGGAGGCCGCCAAGATCGCGCAGGTGCTGCGGGTGGTCGCCGACGACCTGGAGGCCTGAGCCGTTCCGCGCGCCGTTCTGTGGCGCCCGCCACAGATCGCCGCGGGAGGGGGGAGGAAATCCCCCGTACCTCCCCAATCCGACGTAACGGTCGTCTATCGAGTCGGTGTCGTGGCCTCGGCGGTGGTTCTCATCGGCGAAGATGGGGAGTGTGAGCCCTAGCCGTCGTAACCCCGCACCAGACAAGGCATGCATCGAGGCGGTCGACCTCGCGCGGGCCGCCGCCGTGGAGATCTCCCGTCCGGAGTGGGTCGGCGATCACCTGTCCGCGCACGTGGAGGGCGACCGCCTGGTCACCCACCTGTTCGAGAGCCGCGACCCCGCCTACCCGGGATGGCACTACGCCGTCACCGTGGTCCGCGCGGCGCGCGCCAAGGCCGTCACGGTCAACGAGGCCGTGCAGCTCCCGGGGCCCGAGGCGCTGCTGGCGCCGGAGTGGGTGCCGTGGAAGGAGCGGCTGCGCCCGGGCGACCTGGGGGTGGGCGACCTGCTGCCCACCTCCGCCGACGACGAGCGGCTGGAGCCCGGCTTCGCGTACGCCCCCGCGGACGCCCTCGAGGAGGAGGCCGACGACCGCACCGCCCCGTGGGAGCCGGGGCTGGGCCGCCCCCGGGTGCTGTCCCGGGAGGGCCGCGACGCCGCCGCCGACCGCTGGTACAACGGCGACGCCGGGCCGCGCAGCCCGATCGCGTCGGCCGCCCCGGCCACCTGCGCCACCTGCGGCTTCATGACGCCGCTGGCGGGGGGCCTGCGCCGGATGTTCGGCGTGTGCGCCAACGAGTTCGCCCCCGACGACGGCCGGGTCGTCTCCTACGACCACGGCTGCGGCGCCCACTCCGAGGCCGTCCGCGAGGCGGTCCGCACCGACCCCGCCCCCGCGCCCGTCATCGACGAGCTCGGGTACGACCACATCGTCTTCGACGACACCACCGAACTGGAACTGGTCTCCTCGGAGGGCTGAGTCGAGGTGTGACGGAGGGCCGCCGGGGCAGGGCGGGCGCCTCTCCGCTCGGTCGGGTCGGCACCGCACACCACGCGCCGGGTCCCGGTCCTCCGGGGCGCCCCGGCCAACATTGTGCGCCGGGCGGTGTTCCCGCGTGTCGACGTCTGCGGGGACGGGGGCCGGACAGGACCTTTATCGGTCGTGGTGGTCGGCTCGTGGGCGGGCAGGGGCGGCGGCCATGGGTGCCGACCCGGTCGGACGGTATTCGCCCCTGCGTCGTTGATCTCGGGAAAAGCGCCCCTAAAAGCGGCCCGGTAGCGTCGTTTCCCCCGAGATCAACGACATCAGGGAGTCGTGCCCTGGTCGGGGGCCGACGGGTCCATCGGGCACGCCCGGAAAACCCTTCCGACGGCGCTCCCACGGTCGCGTACCGTAGTGCCGCACCCACTCGGGAGGAGTCCCCATGCCGGCCAGGCACACCGATCCGTTCGGTACCGCGGAGCTGCGGAGCCGCGTGCTCGACGGCTGGGCGGCCGCGCCCGCGCGGTTCCGGGAGGACGCCAACGCCGAGGAGGACCACGCGCTCGGCGGCTACAGGGACCGGGCCGTCGTCGAGCTCGCCCAGAACGCCGCCGATGCCGCCGCGCGCGCCGGCGGTGCGGGCCGCCTGCTGCTGCGCCTGGACGGTGACGTACTGACCGCCGCCAACACCGGGGCGCCGTTGACCGCCGACGGCGTGGAGTCGATGTCGACGCTGCGCGCCTCGGCCAAGCGCGACTCCGAGGGGCAGGGGGCCGTGGGACGCTTCGGCGTCGGATTCTCCGCGGTCGCCGCCCTGTCCGACGACGTCACCGCCGTCTCTGCGGACGGCGCTGTGCGCTGGTCGCGCGCGCTCGCCCGGGACGCGGTCCACGCCGAGCTCATCGCACCGGGGCGCGCCGACCCCGGCCTGGCGGAGGAGCTGGAGCGGCGCGGAGGCGACCTGCCGCTGCTGCGCCTGCCCTTCGCCGCCGCCCCCGAGGACGTCGAGGAATCCGGGGCCGCCGTCCCGGAGGGCTACACCACGGCCGTCACGCTGCGCCTGCGCGACGACGACACCCGTCGGCGCGTCGCCGAGCTCCTGGATGGGACGGGGGAGGCCCTCCTGCTGGCCCTGCCCGCCCTGGCGGAGGTCCGCGTCGAGGCCGACGGCGGCCCCGTCCGAGTGCTGCGCAGGACGGCCGTCGAGGCGGCCGGCTCAGCAGACGCCGCAGACTCCGCAGAGGCCGCGTACGCCGCGCCGGACACCGGGGACGGCGAGGGAGCGGCCCGCTCCGCCGACGTCGTCACCACCCTCCAGGAGGGCGGCACCGAGCGCACCACCCGGTGGCGCACCGTCACCCGCACCGGCGCCCTCGAACCCTCCCTGCTGGCCGACCGCCCCACCGAGGAGCGCTCGCGCCTGGAGTGGACGCTCACCTGGGCCACCGCCGTCGCCGACGACGGGTCGGCCGGGCTGCCCGACGGCGTGCCCCGGGTGGTGCACGCCCCCACCCCCAGCGACGCCGAACTGGCCCTCCCCGCCCTGCTCATCGGCACCTTCCCGCTCACCCCCGACCGCCGCCGGATCGCCGAGGGCCCCGCGGCCGAGGCGCTGGTGGCCGAGGCCGCCGAGGCCTACGCCGAACTGCTCTGCGGGCTGGAGCCGCGCGCCGCCCTCGACCTGGTGCCGCTGCCCTCCCTGGGCCACGGCCCCTTCGACGGGCACTTCCGGGCAGCGGCCGCCAAGCCGCTGCAGGAGGCGCCCTTCCTGCGCACCGTGCACGGCCGCCCCGTGCGGCCCCTGGACGCGGTGCTGGTCGAACCCGGACCGGCCGTCGCCGAGGTGCTGGCGGAGGCGCTGCCGACCGCGCTGGGCCCCGGCGCCGACGCGGGCCACCCCGCCCTCGCCCAGCTCCGGGTGCGCCGTCTGGGCCCGGCCGAACTCGCCGACCTGCTGGCCGACCGGGACGCCGAGCCCTCCTGGTGGGCGGGGCTGTACCGGGCGCTGCGCACCTCCGCCGCACGCGGCACCGACGTGGACGAGCTGGGCGCGCTGCCGGTGCCGCTGGCCGACGGGCGCCTCGTGCGCGGCCCGCGCGGGCTGCTGCTGCCCGCCGGTGAGGCCTTCGGCACGGGGGCCCTGGACCCCGCCGCGCTCGCCCCGCTCGGCGTGCGCATCGTGCACGCCGAGGCGGCCGACCCGCTGCTGCTGCGGCTCGGCGCCGTCGAGGCCGGGGAGCAGGCGGTCCTGGACGACCCGGCCGTGCGCGCCGCGGTCGGCGCGTCCCTGGACGCCGACGACCCCGAGGCGGTGAGCGGTCCGGTGCTGGAGCTGGTCACGGCCGCCGGGGCGGGGACCGGCCCGGACGCCGAGCGCCCCTGGCTCGCGGAGCTGGCCCTCCGCGACGACGAGGGCGGCTACACGGTCGCCGGGGAGCTGCTGCTCCCGGACAGCCCGCTGCGCGGGATCCTCGCCGACGACGCCCCCTTCGGCGTCGTCGCCCCGGACCTGGTGGAGCGGTACGGCCGCGCGGTGCTGTCCGCGGTGGGCTGCCTGGACGGCTTCGCGGTGCTGAGCGCCGAGGACGTCACCCTGGGCGAGGCGCTGGAGGAGTCCCTCGACGAGCTTCCCGTCGACGGCCTGGAGGAGTGGGCCGAGGACGCCGTCCGCCGCGCGGGCGAGGAGGACCTGCCGCCGACCGTGCCCGAGCTGACGGCCGTGGCGGACCTGGAGTTCGTCCGCCCCGACCGGTGGGAGCGCGCGCTGGAGCTGCTCGCGGGCACCCCGGCGCGCCGCGCCGTCACCGAGCCCGCGCGGCTGCTGCTGGAGGGCGGGCGCGCCGCCGACGTGCCCTCCTACACGGCCTGGTGGCTGCGGACCGGGGCGAGCATCGGCGGGCACCGCCCGGGGGATCTGCGCCTGCCCGGCGCCGACCCGGTGCTGGAGGGGCTGTACGAGCCCGCGCCGGAGGGGCTCGACCCGGAGCTCGCGCGGGCGGTGGGCGTGCGCTCCTCGCTGGAGGAGCTGCTGGCCGACCCGGACGGCCCGGACGACCTGCTGGAGCGGCTGGCCGACCCCGAGCGGCACGTGGAGCACGCGGCGCTGCGGCGCATCTGGGCGGCGCTGGCCCGGGTCCCGGCCGAGCGGGTGGTGCCGCCGGAGCGGGTGCGGGCGGTCGGCGGAGGGGCCATCGTGGTGGCCGACGCCGAGGACGCGGCCGTGGTGGACGCCCCCGACCTGCTGCCGCTGGCGGAAGGGCGCCCGCTGCTGCCCGCGCCGGCCGCGTCCGCCGAGGCGCTGGCCGACGTGCTCGACCTGTCGCTGCTGTCGGAGACGGTCGAGGGCCGGGTGGAGTCCTCGGGCCGGGTGCGCCCGGTCCCGGACGAGGTGCGCCTGTTCGTCCCGGAGGGGGCGCTGACCTACGTGCACCACGACGCGCTGGTCGTGGACGGCACGGAGGTGGAGTGGCGGGAGGCCGAGGGGGCGCTGCACGCCTCCACCCCGGAGGGCCTGGCGCGGGCGCTGTGCTGGTCGACGGGGGCATGGGCGCGGCGCCACCTGGTGGCGGCGGTCCTGCGCGAGCCGGATAGGGCTCCGTTCCTGCTGGCCGAGGCCGACCTGGAGTAGTCGACCCCTTGTTGAGGAAAAAGACGCCGGAACCGGCCCCTCAAGTTCTGGGATTTCGGGGTGTCGGCGTCCACCACGGCCAGGGCGTTGGCCGCAGAGCTCCGTGGTCGCGGGCGCACAGGTGGCGGCACCGGCGGTGACCCGCCAGGCGGGTCACCGCCGGTGCCCCTGGTAGTCCCGGGGCCGTGGCGGGGAGCACCGACCCGCCCCGGGCGAGCGGCCCGTGCCCCCACACACCGAAAACCCAAGACTTGAGCCGGCCCGGTAGGGGCGTTGTCCCCGAGATCGACGCGGGAGGGGCTTCGCCCTTCTATCTCGCGACGCGGAAGAAGCCCTCGGCGATCAGGGAGCGCAGGACGTCCGGGGCGTCCTCGCGGACCTTGGCGGGGTCCTGTTCGATCAGCTGGGCGATGGCGTCCAGCAGAGGTCCCACCGGCATGGTGCCGTCGCACACCCCGGCCAGGGCCGCCTCCACGGTGCCGACCTGTGCGGCGCGGTGCAGGCCGTTCTCCTGGCGCAGCACGATGCGCTGCGGGTCGGGCGCCCCCGGCACCCCGATGCGCTCCTCCACCACGCCCGGGGCCAGGGCCACGTGCGTGGACAGCAGCGCGGCGTCGGTGAGCCGGTGGGCGGTCATCGCGCCGTCGACCACGCCGGGCAGGTACGGGCCGACCGGCTGCTCGATCTCGTGGCGCAGCTCCTCCACCCGCACCGCCGCGTCCTGGGCGCCGTCGTTGCGCAGGCAGATCCAGCCGAAGCCGACCCCCTCCACGCCCTCGCGCTCGAAGTAGTCCAGCCAGGCGTCGTAGCGGCGGGTGTACTCGGGGCTTCCGTGCTCGCAGGAGTCGCGCAGCCACAGCTCCACGTACTCGGCCGGGTCCTGCACGTCGCGCTGGACCACCCAGCCCGAGCAGCCGGTCCCGGCCACCCAGCCGCCGACCCGGTCGCGCCAGTCCTCCCCGTCCACGTGCAGCCAGTTGCCCAGCAGCTGGCACCAGCCGCCGTCGGTCAGGTGGTCCGGGGCGCGGCGCACCAGTTCGGCGCAGAGGGCGTCGCCGCCCATGTCGGACTCCCGGTAGGTGTACCGGGCCGGGTCGGGCGTGATCACGAACGGCGGGTTGGACACGATCAGCCCGAAGCGCTCCCCCTCGACGGGGTCGAACAGGGAGCCCTCCCGCATGGCCGCGCCCTCCACACCGGAGAGGGCGCAGCTGATCTCGGCCATGCGCAGCGCGCGCGGGTTGAGGTCGGTGCCCACGACCTCGGCGGCGCGGGAGGCCAGGTGGAGCGCCTGGACGCCGCAGCCGGTCCCCAGGTCGAGCGCGCGCTCGAAGGGGCCGTCCACGATCAGCTTGGAGAGGGTGGCCGAGGCGCCGCCCGCCCCGACGACGTGGTCGGGGCGCGGCACGCCCTGCCCGGGGCGCACCGTCGGGTCGCTGACGACGTAGCCGGGACGGCCCTCCTCCAGTTCCCACGGTCCGAGGTGGACCAGCGCGCGCACGTCGCCGTCGGCGGCCGCCAGCAGGCCGTGCTCGGCGAGCTCGTCGACCGGAAGCAGGGCGCGTGCGGACTTCTCGGAGATGGGCTCCTGCAGCCACCACAGGCGCAGCAGCAGCCCCAGCCCCTCTTCACCGCCGGTGGCGCGCAGCGCGGGGATGAGCTGCTCGCGCGCCAGGGCCCGGGCGGCGGTGCCGCCGAGCCGGTCGCGCACGCCGGAGACGGTGTAGTCGGCGTCGATCAGGATGCGCCGGAGCCGGTCGGCGAGTCGGCGCGGGAACGGGCGGAGCGATTCAGGCACGGGGCCCATTATCGGGTGCCTCGGAGGCGTCCGCACGTTCCCGTTCGCGGCGCTCCTCGGCGGCCGCGCGCTTGCCCAGCAGGTGGGGGACGTAGAAGTAGCCGAACACGCCCAGGGCGATGCCGACCGCGCATACCCAGATCCACCACCGCTCGCCCACGGCGAGGCCGTCGCCGCGCACCAGCAGCACGACGAGCGCGATCGCCCACGCCAGCGTCCCGAGGGCGGTCGGGATGCGGTAGTCGCTCTCCATGACCTCGGGGTCGGGGCGTCGTGGTGTGCGCACGTCCCCAGGCTAGAACACGGTGTCCGGCGGGTGCGCCCGGCGCGGGGGCCCGGATCCGGGTGCGGGGCGGGGGAGAGGCGGGGGAGAGGCGGGTCACACGTGCGCCGCGCCGACCCCTGCCGCTGCGGGGGGCTTGGAGGAATCTACGAACGCAGATGCGCCGGAGATGTCCGCTTTCGTGTGAATATGCAACTAATCTGGTTCCGTCCGGCAACCCCGCCGCCATCACCGAGATGCCAAGGTCGAGCGAGTGAACGCATCACCACCCCCGGCGCCCTCCGCCGCAGACGAGTCCTCCGCCCCCGGCATGCGCGGGCGCATCGACCGGTACTTCCAGGTCACCGCCCGCGGGTCCACCTTCGCCCGGGAGATCCGCGGCGGCCTGGCCACCTTCTTCGCGATGGCCTACATCATCGTGCTGAACCCGCTGATCATCGGGACCGCCCCCGACGCCGCCGGGGACGAGCTGGGCATCGCCCGGGTCGCCGCCACCACGGCGCTGGTCGGCGGCGTGATCTCGATCCTCATGGGCATCGTCAGCCGCTACCCCTTCGCGGTGGCGGCCGGGATGGGCCTCAACGTCATCGTGGCCTACTCCCTGGCCCCCCAGATGACCTGGGCCGACGCCATGGGGCTGGTGGTGCTCGAAGGCCTGGTGCTGCTGGTCCTGGTGCTCACCGGCTTCCGCACCGCCGTCTTCCGCGCCATCCCCGCCGGGCTCAAGACCGCCATCGCCGTCGGCGTGGGCATGTTCCTGGCCTTCGTCGGCTTCGTGAACGCCGGCTTCATCACCCGCGTGCCCGACGCCGCGAACAGCACCGTGCCGGTCCAGCTCGGCGACGGGGCGCTGAACGGGTGGCCCATCGCCGTGTTCGTGCTCGGGCTGGCGCTGACCATCGCCCTGATGGTGCGCAAGGTCAAGGGCGCCATGCTCATCGGGATCGGCGTGGCCACCGTGGTGGCGATCATCGTGGAGGCGACGGCCGCGCCCGAGGGGTGGTCGTTGACGGCCCCCGCGGTGCCCACGGCGCTGGGCGACGTGCTGTCGGTGCCCGACTTCAGCCTGGTCGGGGAGTTCAACCTGTTCGGCAGCTTCGCCAACATCAGCGCGGTGATGGTGATCCTGCTGGTGTTCACCCTGCTGCTGGCCGACTTCTTCGACACGATGGGCACCATGGTCGGCGTCGGCGGCCAGGCCGGGATGCTCGACGAGGAGGGCAACCTGCCGCGCGCCCGCGAGGTGCTGGTGGTCGACGCCATGGGCACGCTGGCCGGCGGCGGCGCCTCGGCCTCGGTCAACACGGTGTTCGCCGAGTCCTCGGCGGGTGTGGGCGAGGGGGCCCGGACCGGCATCGCCCCCGTGGTCACCGGCCTGCTCTTCGTGGCGGCGACCCTGTTCGCGCCGCTGGTGGAGCTGGTGCCGTTCGAGGCGGCCACCCCGGTGCTCATCATCGTCGGGTTCATGATGATGACCCAGGTGACCAAGATCGACTTCTCCGACCTGGGCCTGGGCATCCCGGCGTTCCTGACCATCGCCGCGATGCCGTTCACCTACTCGATCACCAACGGGATCGGGATCGGGTTCATCACCTACACCTTCATCCGCACGGTGCAGGGGCGGCCCAAGGACGTGCACCCGCTGCTGTGGGTCGTCTCCGCGGCCTTCCTCGTCTTCTTCTGCCTGGAGCCGATCGAGACCCTGCTCGGCCTCTAGCGCGCGGCCGGGGTAGGCTGCCGTGCCCGCCGTCCCCGCGAGGGGTGTGGACAGTGCGCGTCCCCGGGGGTTCCGACCTGGGGGGAAGAGGCGGGCGCGCGAATTCGTTAGCAAGAGTAATGAGCCCCGCTAATGAGGAACCCCGACCCGTTCGAGAAGATGGACGAGCAGACACCCGCCCCGGATCCCCTGGGGCACGCGGACCGTCCCGCCCCGCCCGACCCGGCGCCGAACAGCCCCGGGCTGGAGGCCGACCTGCGCGTGGCCGTGGGGCGCCTGGCCCGGCGGCTGCGGGCGCAGCGCCCGGACACCTCGCTGTCCCTCGGGCAGGGGGCCGTCCTGTTCACGCTCGCCCGGCACGGCCAGATGACCCCGCGGGCGCTGGCCGACCACGAGAAGGTGCAGCCGCCGTCGATGACGCGGATCATCAGCGCGCTGGAGGAGCGCGCGCTGGTTCGGCGGGAGCCGCACCCGCAGGACCGGCGGCAGCACCTGGTGGACCTGACGGAGCAGGGGCGGACCCTGGTGCGGCAGGACACGAGGCGGCGGGAGGAGTGGCTGGCCCGGAGGCTGGCCGAGCTGGAACCGGAGGAGAGGGAGACGCTCCGGGAGGCGGCGGAGATCCTGGACCGGCTGAGCCGGAGTTAGCCGGTCGCGGGGCCGGGGGCGGTTCCTGCCCCGGCCCCGGCGGTCCCACGGATACCGGTGGGCCGTCCGACGGCCCCGAGGCCGGACCGCGCCGCCGGGGTCCGGCCATGTTCCGCTCCCTCGCGATCCGCAACTACCGCCTCTTCGCCGCCGGGCAGGTCGTCTCCAACACCGGCACCTGGATGCAGCGCATCGCTCAGGACTGGCTGGTGCTGCAGCTCAGCGGCGGCAGCGGCATCGCCTTGGGCATCACCACCGCGCTGCAGTTCCTCCCCATGCTGGTGCTGGGCCTATGGGGCGGCACCATCGTCGACCGGGCCGGGAAGCGGCGCCTGCTCATCGCCACCCAGGCCTCCATGGGCGTCCTCGCCCTCGGCCTGGGCGTCCTCGCCACCGCGGGCGCCGCGCAGGTGTGGCACGTGTACGTGTTCGCCGTCGGCCTGGGCCTGATCACCGTGCTCGACAACCCGGCGCGGCAGACGTTCGTGGTGGAGATGGTCGGCAAGCGCGACCTGCCCAACGCCATCGCCCTCAACAGCGCCAGCTTCCAGCTCGGCCGGGTGGTCGGCCCGGCCGTGGCGGGGCTGCTCATCGCCGCCGTCGGCAGCGGCCCGGTGTTCCTCATCAACGCCGCCTCGTTCGCCGCGGTGCTCACCGGGCTGTGGCTGATGCGCCCCTCCGAGCTGCACACGACCGAACCGGCGCCGCGCGCCAAGGGCCAGACCCGGGAGGGCCTGCGCTACGTGGCGGGGCGCCCCGACCTGGTGCTGCTGCTGGTGATGACCGCGTTCCTGCAGATGTTCGGGTCGAACGTGCAGAACCAGATCGCGCTGATGACCAACAACGTCTTCACCGCCGGGGCGGCCGCCTTCGGGGTCTCGGCGGCGGCGCTGGCAGTGGGCGCGCTCGCCGGAGCCCTGCTGTCGGCCCGGCGGGAGCGGCCGCGGCTGCGCACCGTGCTCATCGGCGCGTTCGCCTTCGGTGCCACCGAGGTGGCCGCGGCGCTCGCGCCCGGCTACACGTCCTTCACCCTGGCGCTGCTGCCGATGGGCATCGCCTTCCTCACCTTCACCGCCACCCAGAACGCCTTCTTCCAGCTCAGCGTCGACCCGCAGCTGCGGGGCCGGGTCATGAGCATGTACATGCTGGTGTTCCTGGGCATGGCCCCGATCGGCGCGCCCATCGTCGGGGTCCTGGCCGACGCCTTCGGCCCGAGGGTGAGCCTGGCGCTGGGCGGCGCCGTCACCGTGGTGGTGACGGCGGTGGTGGGCGTTCTGCTGGCCCGCCGCCTGAACGCCCGGATACGGGTGGCCCGGAGGCGCCCGTTCGTCACCATCGCCCGGGAGCCGGTGGGCCCCTGACCCGCCGCCCCGGCGATGATCTCGACGGAAGTGCCGCCGTTCCGGCGGTTCTGACGGCACCTTCGTCGAGATCATCGGCTCTTTTCCCGTGGGCCTGCGGCTGCCAGGCTTGCGGTATGCGCCTGTTCATCGCGGTGAACCCTCCCGAGGACGTGCTGGACGAGGTGGAGGCGGCCGTCGCCGCCGCCCTCGGAGTCCAAGAGGACCCGGGCCTGCGCTGGTCCCGGCGCGACGACCGGCACATCACCCTGCTCTTCCTCGGCGAGACCGACCCCGCCCGGATCCCCGAACTGGAGAAGGCCTTCACCGCCGAGCTCGCCCGCCACCGCCCCGAGCGGATCTCCCTGCGCGGAGCCGGAACCTTCCCCGGTGACGACGGCGCCGCCACCGTCCTGTGGGCGGGGGTGCAGGGCGAGAAGGGCACCGCCCTGGCCCGGCCCGCCGCCGGGCTGCGCCGGGCCGCACGCAAACGCGGCGTGCGGGTCGAGCGCCGCCCCTTCGTGCCGCATCTCACCCTGGCCCGCAGCCGCCGCCCCGCCGACCTGGCCGGACTGCGCACCGCCCTCACCACCGCCCTGGCCACGCCGTTCTGGGAGGCCGGAGAGGTGCACCTGGTGGAGAGCCGCCCGCAGGACGGGGAGCACCGGTACCGGACCGCCGCGACGTGGGCGCTAGGCTGAAGGCGCCATGAGCATGCTGACCAACAACAGAAAGCAGCGCTGGCTGCTGCCGACGGTCCTCGCGGCGATCATGCTGATCGTGATCATCGGCGCGCTCGTGGGCTGACCCGCTCCACCGCCGCCGCCACCAGCTCCGCGTTGTCCCGCGCCTCCGCGCCGTCCGGCCCGAGCAGCGTGTCCTCCAGCCCGATCCGCACGTCGTGCCCGGCTTCGGCCGCCGCGTCCAGGACCGGCCAGGCCGCCCCCTCGGACCCGTGCAGCAGCCGCGGCAGCCCGATGCCCGCCCGGTCCAGGACCGCCCCGATCCGCTCGGCCTCGGCCAGCGCCCGGCGGGGGTCGGCCGCCTCGGGCTCCACCAGCACCCGGTCGAACTCCACCGCCGCCCCGAGCGCCGCCAGCAGCCGCGCCGCCTCCGCCGTGGCCAGCCCCGCCTCCACCCGGACCCGGCGGTCCGCCAGCAGCCGGGCCACCTCCACCGCCCCCGGCTCGTGCAGGTTCACCGTCGCCGAGTCGGGCAGTGCGCCCCACCGCTGCACCAGGTCGTAGCGGCGCCACGGGTCGGGCTCGGCGGTGAGCGCGGTGGTCACGCTCACCGGGACCTCCGGCAGCTCGGCGCGCAGCCGCTCCAGCAGCGGGGTGAGCACCTGCGGCTCCAGCGCCTCGGCGCCGGAGCCGTCCCGGGGGTGGACGTGCACCTCGTCGGCGCCGGCGGCCGCCGCCGCCGCGGCGTCCAGGGCGACCTGCTCGGCCGAGACCGGCAGCGCCGGGTGCGCGCCCGGGCGGCGGTCGCCGTTGAGGCAGGCGACGATCCTCATGGGGGCCTTCCTTTCCGCCGACGGTGGTAGCCGGAGCATGCCCCGAACCGGCCCGGTCCTCACCCGGGGTGGCCGCGGGATGGGGCGCCCGCGGTGATGGCAGGATGGCGGCATGCACCACCGCTCCGCCGCGGCGGCCTGCGCGCTGCTCACCGCGGCGGCGGCGACCGCCGCCGTCCCGGCCGCACCGCCCGCGGAGGCGGCGCCCGCCCCCATGGCCCCGTCCGAGGCGACGGACGGGTCGACCCCCGAGCCCGACGCCTCGTCCTCGGTGCCCGAGGGGACCGGGGAGGTGTTCAGCATCGGCGACCCCCGCATCTCCGAGTCCAGCGGCATGGCCGCCTCGGCCCGCCACGAGGGCGTGGTGTGGACGCACAACGACAGCGGCGACCACGCGCCCCAGCTCTTCGCCGTCGACGGGAACGGGGACACGGTTGCCACCCTGACCCTGGGCGGGGAGGGCGTGGAGCTGCGCGACTGGGAGGCCGTGGCGGTCGCCCGGGTCGGCGACGGCGAGCCCGCGGTGTACGTGGGGGACATCGGCGACAACTTCCAGGGCGGCTGGCCGAACATCCGCGTCTACCGGTTCACCGAGCCCGAGGCCCTGACGGACGCGGCGGTCACGCCCGAGGTGTTCACCTTCACCTACGCTGACGGCGGCCGGGACGCCGAGGCGATGATGGTCGACCCGCGCGACGGCCGCCTGTACGTGGTGAGCAAGGAGGTCGCCGGAAGCCTGTACGCCGCACCCGAGACCCTCGACCCGGACGGCACCAACACCCTGGAGCGCGTGGACTCGGCGCCGCTGTACGCCACCGACGCGGCCTTCTCCCCGGACGGGTCCCACTACGCGATCCGCACGTACTGGGGCGTCACCTTCTACGACGCCTCGGACGGCGTGCCGGGAAAGAGCGTGGGGCGGGTGGGCCTGCCCGAGTCCGAGCAGGGCGAGTCGCTGACCTACACCCCCGACGGGACGTCGGTGCTGGTCGGCACCGAAGGCGTGGAGAGCCCGGTATGGGAGGTGCCGATCCCGGACCACATGCGCGGCGAGGACGGCGGGGACGGCGAGGGCGGCGGGGACGAGCACTCCCCGTCGGGAGAGCCGTCACCGGAGCCGGACGCCGCCGCCGAGACGACGGGCCCAGGCGCCCTGACGTTCATCCTCACGGGAGCGGGCGTGGCCGCCGCGGTGATCGCCGGCATCGTGCTGCTGGTACGGAAGGCGTAGGTCCACCCCACGGACCAAGACCGCCCGGGCCCGCCACGGGGCCGCGCGACCAGGACACAGGTCCGCGATGGACCCGCAGCGTTGTCGGCCGTGGGGCGTGTGCGTGGTCGCCGTGGTAGGCGGCGACGACGAAGGTTCGCGGCCCTTTTGGCAGTGCCGTCGGCCGTGGGGCGTGTGCGTGGTCGCGGTGTTGGGCGGCGACGACGGAGGTTCGCGGCCCTTTTGGCAGCGTCGTCGGCCGTGCGGCGTGCGGGTGGTCGCGGTGTTGGGCGGCGACGACGAAGGTTCGCGGCCCTTTTGGCAGCGTCGTCGGCCGTGCGGCGTGCGGGTGGTCGCCGTGGTAGGCGGCGACGGAGCGAGCGGGGTGGTTCCCCGGCCCTGCCTGCCGGGCGGCAGGCCTCTCGCGGTCCCGGTGGGCGGGCGGCTGAGCAGGTACCCCGCTTCAGAGCCCCAGCCGGGTGGCGGGCCGGTATGGGCTCAGCCGGAACCCGCCTTCCAGGCGCCTCGGGCGGCCTAGGGGCATCTTGGGTGGTGAAATCGACGCCTGATCAGCCTAAAAGCGTCGATTCCGCGACGCAGGATGGCCGACCCCTCATTTACCGCCTGTTATGCCCGGAATGCGCCGTGCGGGCGGCCCCCTCCGCGTTGATCTCGGGGAAGTCGGGGTTAAACCGGACACGATAAGCCCGAGTTCCCCGAGATCAACGACAGCGCCCCTGGCATCGCCGCTTTCTCGTTGAACTCGGGAAAAGCGACGCTAAAACCGGCCCGGTAGGGGCGATTTCCCCGAGATCAACAATGGGGGGCAGGGAGCCCAAGCGGCCCGCCGCTCGGCAGGCGGGGCCGGGGAACCGCCCCGCTGTCGCCGTCGCCGCCGTCAACGCCGACCACGCACACGCCCGGCGGCCGACGGCGCTGCGGGGAGGGCCGCCGGGGCGTATGAGCACCACCCTGCCTCGGCGGGCCTCCGGGTCGTGTCCGCTCCTACCGCTCCCAGCGGAGCGGGAGGTGCGTGATGCCGTTGATGAAGTTCGACGTCAGTCGTTTCACCGGACCGTCGCGCCGCGGGCACGGCAGCATGCGCACCATCTCCTCGAAGAAGATCCGCATCTGCAGCCGCGCGAAGTGCGCGCCCAGACACAGGTGCGGCCCGTCGCCGAACGCCAGATGGTCGTTGGGCGAACGGGCCACGTCGAAGCGGTCGGGGTCGGTGAACACGCGCTCGTCGAAGTGTGCCGAGCAGTGGTACACCACCACCTTGTCGCCCTCCCGGATGCGGCGGCCGCCCAGGTCGGTGTCGCGCACCGCCGTGCGCCGGAACGTCAGCACCGGCGGGTGCCAGCGCAGCATCTCCTCCACCGCCGACGGCACCAGGCCCGGGTCGGCCGCCAGGCGTGCGTGCTCGCCCGGGTGGTCGGCCAGCGCCAGCACCCCGCCGGGCAGGGCGCTGCGCACCGTGTCGTTGCCCGCGATGACCAGCAGGAAGAAGAACATCCGCAGCTCTTCGGGGTCCAGCCCGCGCCCGTCCACCTCGGCGTGCACCAGCGCCGTCATCAGGTCCTCGCCCGGTCGGCGCCGCTTGGCCTCGGCCAGCCCGGCCGCGTAGTCGAACATGTCCCGCAGCTGCCCGGGGGAGCGCGGGTTCACCGGGCGCCCGTCCGCCCCCAGGACCGGCTCGGCGTGCTCGTCGTCCTGGTAGCCGATCACCCGGTTGGTCCACTCCAGCATCAGGTGCCGGTCGCCCGGCGGCATCCCGAGCAGGTCGGCCAAGTTGCTCAGCGGGAAGTCGTCGGTCACCTCCGCCGGGAGGTCGCAGCGGCCCCGCTCGGCGACCGGCTCCAGGAGGGCGCGGGCGCGCGCGGCGACGGCGCCGGTGAAGCGCTCCAGCCGCCTGCGGGTGAACGCCGAGGTCACCAGCCTCCGCAGCCGCATGTGCTCGGGCGGGTCCATGTTCAGGATCGTCCGGCGGATGAACGGCAGGTCGTCCGGGTCGGGGTCGCGGATCTGCGTGGCGCCCGCGTGCGAGGAGAACACCTCCGGGGTGCGCAGCACATGCCTCACGTCCGCGTGCCGGGTCACCGCCCAGAAGCCGGGCCCGGCCGGCCACCCGTCCACCTCGTGCTCGGCCTGCCAGGAGACCGGGTCGTCCTCGCGCAGCCGCCGCAGCGCGGCGTGCGGGACGCCCCGGGCGAACACCCGCGGGTCGAACACGTCGGGGGCGGGCGCCGGAGCGCTCACGAGCGGCCCGCCAGGTGCCGCTCGATGGAGGTGGCCAGCGCCACCGGCACCTCGTCGGCCGGGTAGTGCCCGGCGTTGGCCAGCACCTCGATCTCGGCCGAGGGGTACCAGGCGCCGAAGGTGGGCCGCAGGGCGTCGGCGCCCAGGGCGGGGTCGTGCTCCCCGGCGACCGCCAGCACCGGCACCGGGCTGCCCTCGATCTCCTCGTGCAGGTCGGTGTCGGCCCAGGCCCTGAGGTAGGCGGCGAAGGCGTCGCGGTCGGAGTTGTCCACGGAGTGCGCGACCACCGCGTCCAGCCACACCCCGGTCAGCCGCTTCCCGGTGGTCATGTCCACGATCGCGCGGCGCAGCGCCGGGTCGTCGGCGGCGCCGTCGAACACCGCGCGCGTCTCGGCGTCGAAGGGCACCCCGGAGGCGGGCACCGGCGCCACCCCGACCATCGCCCGCACCCGGTCGGGGGCGTCGGCCAGGACCCGCTGCATCACGATGCCGCCCATGGAGTGGCCCACGAGCGAGAACCGGTCCCAGCCCCGGGCGTCGGCCAGGGCGAGCACGTCGGCGGCGGCCTCGGCGAGGGTGAACTCCCCGGGCTCGCCCTTGCGGCGGCCGTAGCCGCGGTAGTCGGGGAAGGCGTAGGTGAAGGCGTCCCGGTCCAGGTGCGGCCAGAGCGGCGCCCAGGCCTCCCCGGAGCCGAACCACCCGTGCAGGGCGATCACCGGGTGGTCGCCCTCGCCGATCCGGCGGCAGTCCTCGGTCCATCCAGCGGTCATCTTCGCGTGCCTCCTCGAACGCGCGGCGCCGACGCCAGGAGCCTTACCCGCTGCGACCTCCCCGTCAAGGGGCCGTGTGCGCCGACCCCTCCCGCCACAGGGGCCCCGCTTGTAGGGTAAGCGCGTTCCGCGGCCCCGCCGCGGGATCCCCGCGCATTCCCCACACGGACGGAGAACCAGGTGAGACGGCGTGAGTTCGTCAAGGCGGGCGTCGGCGGCGCGGCCCTGGCCGCGGCGGCCGGCGGTACGGCGCAGGCCCAGGAGCGGCAGGCGCCCGCGGACACCGGGGCCGACGGCGTGCCCCGGGTGCTGGAGGAGGCCGCCCCGGCGGGACGGGGAACGGTGCGCCCCGGCATCGGCGTCGACTACGTGGCGGTGGAGCCGGAGTCGGGCGGCACCGCCGAGGTGCGGTTCGCGACCGGCGAGGGCATGACCCCCTGGCGCCGGGTGCACATCGACGGCGGGCGAGACGACAGGCCCGCGACCGCCGCGCTGGCGGCGGCGCCGCGGGGCTGCACCGGGTACGAGGTCCGGTGCGAGGGCGGTGCCGCCCGCAGCACGGCACTGAACGTCACCGACGGGCCGCAGGTGCGCATCGGGGGCCGCCGCAGCGGCGGGCTCCGCAGCGACATGGGCGCGTCCGGGGCCGGGGACCTGACCTACCTGACCCGGGCGGGCTGGGGCGCGGACGAGTCGCTGCGCTTCGACGAGTCCGGCCAGGAGTCGTGGCCCACCGCGTACTACCCGGTGCAGACGATCACCGTGCACCACACGGCGACCGAGCTGAGCGGCGACTACGCCGCCGACGTGCGCGGCATCTACTACTACCACGCGGTCACGCAGGACTGGGGCGACATCGGCTACCACCTGCTGATCGACCCCGACGGCCGGGTCTACGAGGGGCGCTACTCGGGCGAGGACGGCCTGCCGGTCTTCGCAGAGTTGCCCTCGCCGGGGTCGGCCGAGTCGGTGACCGCGGGGCACGTCTACCTGATGAACAGCGGCAACATCGGCATCTGCATGATGGGCGACTTCACCGACGCCATGCCCACCGACGCGGCGGTGGACGCGCTGGTGAAGGTGCTGCGGCTGCTGTGCGACCTGACCGGCGTGCCGCCCAACACCGAGGTGGAGTACACCAACCCGGTCAACGGCGAGACGGCGGTGCAGATGGGCGTGTCGCGCCACCGCGACTGGATGTCGACCGAGTGCCCGGGCGACACCTTCGCGGCCGCGTTCGACGAGGTGGTCCGCCCGCGCCTGGAGGGCGGCTACGCCTGACCGCCACGGGGCGGCGGGCATGAGGAGGGCCGGGGAGCGCTGCTCCCCGGCCCTCCGTGCGCCGGCACCGCGGGCGGTTCAGCCGCCGTGGGTGACGCCGATCTTCTGGCAGGCGTTGTAGTCGCCGGTGACCGAGAGGATGTTCAGCGGCCCCTCCCAGTTCCAGGGCGCGATGGCGCAGGGCGCCACGTCGCCGTTGATCAGCGCGTAGCTGTCGCCGCCGTTGCCGCTCCCGTTGTCGTCGCCGTAGCCGCCCGCGTAGGCGGGGGCGGCCACGCCGAACGCGGCGGCGGTCAGGGCGGCGACCGCGAAGGCCTTCTTCATGGTGGTCACTCCGTTCGAGTCCGGTGGTGCGGATCGTTGATGGTCACAAGGGTCATCGGCGCGGCGGCCCCGGCCGGGGTGCGGAGTGCGGAGCCGGAAGGGGGTGCGCCGCTTCCGGCTCCGCGCTCGTCCCACCTCGCAGCGTCCACCGCGCGGAGGAAGCCTCGGTGCGAGGGTCAGCCGCCGTGGGTGACGCCGATCTTCTGGCAGGCGTTGTAGTCGCCGCTGGGCGACAGGATGTTCAGCGGCCCCTCCCAGTTCCACGGCGCCACGGTGCAGGGCAGCACGTCGCCGTTGATCAGCGCGTAGCTGTCGCCGGCGGAGGCCGCGGGCGCGGTGGCCATCAGGGCGCCGGCCGCGACGGCCGCGACCGCGAGGAACTTCTTCACGGGTTCTCCTCAGATGAGAGACAGGGACAGGGGCGGTCGGCCCCCTTTTGGTCACGACGAACAGTAGCGAATCAGCTACGCATTGTGAAGGGGGTGAGGTCGGGGGTGTGTCGTCGCTCCCCTTGCGCGGTGGTCGAATCGGGACACTGTGGACCTCGGGCCGCCCGGGCGGGGCCGGGGTTTCGGCGGACCGAATAGCGGCATCGGCGACACGCCGGGACGGAACGGTCGCCCGCGGCGCGCCCGCCGGACCTCCCGCGCGGCACGGCGGGCGCCGGGGTCCGCGCGGTGGGAGGATCGGGCCCATGGAACACGAGCTTCACCTGACCGGCGACGCCGGCGCCGACGCGCTGCTGTCGTCGGACCCGCTGGCGCTGATCATCGGAGCCCTCCTGGATCAACAGGTCGCCATGGAGGTCGCCTTCGCCGGACCGAAGAAGATCGCCGACCGGATGGGCCGCGACCGCCTCGACGCCGCCGAGATCGCCCGGTACGACGCCGACGCCTTCACCGGGCTGTTCTCGCAGACCCCGGCGGTGCACCGGTTCCCCGGGTCGATGGCCAAGCGCGTGCAGTCGCTGTGCGAGGTGATCGCCTCGGAGTACGGAGGGCGCGCCGACGCGGTGTGGACCCGGGGCGACCCGGACGGCAAGGAGGTCCTCAAGCGGCTGAAGGCCCTGCCGGGTTACGGCGACCAGAAGGCGCGGATCTTCCTGGCGCTGCTGGGCAAGCAGATGGGCGTCCGCCCGGAGGGGTGGCGCCAGGCCGCGGGCCCCTACGGCGAGGAGGGGGCGCGCCGGTCCATAGCGGACGTGGTCGACGAACAGACCTTGAACGAGGTCCGCGAAGCCAAGAAGGCCATGAAGGCCGCGGCCAAGGCGAAGAAGAGCTGAACGCGTCGGCGGGCGCCCTCTCGATCCCAGGGTGCCCGCCGACGGGGGCGTCAGGCGTCGAAGATGTCCTCGGCGTTTTCGACGGTCGCGGCCGCGAAGAGCCACGTCCTCAGCTTCTCGCCGTCGGTGCAGGCGGTGATACGGGCGCGGATGCCGTCGTCGACCGCCTTGCCCCGCGCATGCAGGATGTCGAGGATCGCGGAGGCGCGCTCGTGGATCACACCTTCCTCTCGCCCTTCCTCACGCCCCTTGGAGAAGTGCTCCTTGGCGAAGGGGCTGTACACGGGCCAGGCGGATGATGACACTGCGGCCTCCAGGTTGTTCTTGACCTGCTGTGACGCGAGGCGGTACGCGTATTCATAGTACTTTGAGGAGTCGCTGGCTTCGAGCCGCGTCAGCCCTTCCATGAAGGTCTCGAGGACCCCGGGGGCGGTTCCGTGCGCCATGACGCTCAACGCCGCCAGGGCCGGGTCGGCGGCGGCGGTGTCGACGTCCTCGACGAGGGGGATGTCCTTCGGTCCGATCGCCACTGGGGGGAAGGTGTATCCGGGCAGCTCGGTCGCGATGGGTTCGGAGTAGTAGTCGGCGGCTGCCTGGTCGGGGCTGAACACCGCGATGATCGTCGTGCACCGGTGGAACAGCCAGAGCGCCGCGGCATAGCGTGGGATCTGCCTTCGCTTTCCCTCGTCCTTCCCGTGCTGGACCTCCACCACGAAGATGCCCGAGGGGTGCGAGGGAAACCCCTGTGAGAAAACGATGTCCGGGAAGAGGTCGGTTGACGGCCGGTCGTTGACTTCGTTCTTCTCCATCCGGAACGGCGCGTCCGGACGGATCTCGACGTCGGCTTTCATGCGGACGAGCCGCGCGATGGTCTGGGGGGAGTCGGCGGCCAGATCCTTGGCTGCGTCGTGTCGTTGTGATGGCACGTTCCGTGACAATAGGAGGGTGGGCGCGATGAGGAGGGGGATTTCCCAGAATTTCTCGCCTCGGTAGGGCGCCGCCCGATGTCGCCCATGCGTCACTGGGCCCCGGGGCGGCACGGTCCACGGTCGGCCCGCCTGGTTCTCCTCTGCTTTGAACTCTCGGAATCTGTGTCGCGTTCGGTGTTATAGGACTGCCTGGCCGGGGACTGACCCGGCACCGCGAACGGCCGAGGCGCCCGCCCGGGTCTCCGGGCGGGCGCCTCGGCCGCCGACGGCCCCGTCACGGTGCGGACGGGGAGCGCGGACTAGGCCAGGTACTCGGTGTACAGGAAGAACAGGCTGACCACGCCCAGCCCGATCATCCCGATCCAGGCCCACGCCAGCAGGAAGCGGGACGGCAGGTGCTCGCGCTCCTCACCGGTGAAGTCCTTCAGCGCCCTGATGTTCAGCCAGTACAGCACCGGGGCGAAGAACAGCGCCAGCACCGAGGCGATCTGCACCACCAGGATCGGCTCGGGCAGGCCGAAGATGATCGCGGTCCCCGTGATCACCCACATCACCTGGAAGCCCCGGTAGAGCAGCTTGCGGATGCGCGGGGAGTCCCACGCGCGGCGGATCCGCACGACGCACTCCTCGAACACCCGGGCCTGGCCGTCGAAGTAGGTGAACACCGTGGACCACAGCGCCGCCACGCCGCCGGCGATGATCACCGGGAAGATCCACGCGCCGAAGGTGTCGGTGTAGATGCTCGCGATGGTCGAGCCCATCTCCTGCGACTCGGGCACCACGCCGAGCGGGTTCAGCACCACCGCGCCGACGATCAGGAACGCCATGCCGGTCAGCGCCGAGAT
Organism: Nocardiopsis endophytica; assembly: GCF_027706725.1. Classification (GTDB taxonomy): domain Bacteria; phylum Actinomycetota; class Actinomycetes; order Streptosporangiales; family Streptosporangiaceae; genus Nocardiopsis_A; species Nocardiopsis_A endophytica. The sequence goes on along the minus strand of NZ_JAQFWQ010000006.1, from coordinate 11,183 downwards.
GACGTAGGAGATGTTCATGTCGCGGCGCATCAGCTTGAGGTGGTTGCGCAGGTAGTTCGGCGCCACCTCGACCCTGTGGCCCTGCGCGCGCAGCTCGCGTACGCGCACCATGCCGCTCTTCTTGTCCACGGCCCAGTTGGACTGCATGGGCGCCACCTCGACGGTGGTGGGGAAGTACCCCCACATGGCGCTGAACAGCAGCATCGCCCCCGCGGGCGGCAGTGCGGGCGCCAGCCGGACCAGGTACTCCCCGGGCGGCGGCGACTGCAGGATGAAGGCCACGATCACCGCGGCGGCGAAGACGATGATCGCCACCTTCACCACCGCTTCCAGGGCCTGGTAGCGGCCGAGCCACAGCACGGCGACACAGGACAGCAGCACCAGCACCGCCCAGTACGGCAGCGGCATGATCGGGAACGCCGCCCACAGCATCGCCGCGCAGCCCAGGGCCCGCCCCGCGATGCCGAAGGTGTTGACCACCGACTGGCCGCCCAGGTACCACAGCGGCCACATCCCGCGGCCCTTGCCGACGCGCTCGTAGGCCTCCATGATGCTCTCGCCCCGCACCAGGGTGTAGCGGTGCGCGAACTCGAAGGCGCAGTACTTCATGATGTAGGCGAACGGGATCACCCACAGCAGGGCGTAGCCGAACTGGGCGCCCGCGGTGGGTCCGTGCATGATGTGGCTCGCGCCGATGCCGGTCATCGCGGCGGCGATACCGGGCCCCATCGCCTTCCAGGTGTCGCGGAGGCCGGTGCCGGGGGCCTCCAGGCGGATGGGCGGGGCCTCCGCGGAGGAGGCGTCGGGGGAGCCCCCATGGCCGTCCGACTCGGCGGCCGGACGGGGCGGGGGGACGTGGGGCGCCTCGGTCTGCGGCGCGTGCGGCTGTTCGGCGGCGCTCGCGGCGCCGTCCTCGGGTACTCCGCCTGGTGCTCTACCGGCAGGATCCATGGGGTCGACTCCTTGGACGACAGTGCGGATGCGGGCGGGATGCACAGCCCCCATCAGCCCCCTTGGAACGCCTCTGGTCGCTGGTCTGGTACGTGGCGGTCTCCTGTACGCGGAGTGGTCGGAACGGGCGGGGCCGCGGGCGGACGCGGCCGGTGCCCCGGGGCGCGGATGGCGGGCCGCGGCCCTGGGTGCGTGTCGGCTGGTACGGCGTGCCGGTCGTGTCGGGACCGGCCGCTGCGCGGATCGGCGGCGGGGTGCGCCGTCGGCGGAGCGGGTCGTCGCCGGTGGTCGGTGGCGGCTGGGGTTCGTGTCGGTGTCGGTGTCGGTGGGACAGGGGCGGGCCGGCGGGGCCGGGGCGTCGGACGTGCCGTCGGTGTCGGCCCGTGCCGGCCGGGGCGGATGCGAGGGATCTTGCGCCCCGGGGCGCGGCCCGGTCAAGCCGCGCCCCCGCCCGCCCCCTCCGGCCGGGCGGCGCCCGCCCGGCCGGGGTCGGGGTCAGAGCAGCCCGGCGGCCCGGGCCCACCGGTACTTGGCGCCCAGCACCTGTACCGGCATCTCGGTGGTGTAGGGGTAGGCGGCCACCCCGTGCTCGAACAGGTGGGTGCTGGCGGCCTCGACCTCGGTGTCGCCGGACAGCGAGGCCACGACCGGCTTGTCGATGCCCTCGGCCCGCGCGGCCCGCACCACGTCGGCCACCAGCTCGGCGAAGACCATGGGCGGGGTGACGATGGTGTGCCAGTAGCCCAGCACCAGCGCGTGCACCCGCGGGTCCTCCAGGCCCAGGCGGATCGTCTTCTCGTAGGTGGACGGCGGCTCCCCGCCGGTGATGTCGACCGGGTTGCCCGCCGCGCCGAACGGCGGGATGAACGCCCGGAACGCCTCGTCCAGGTCGGGCGGGATCTCGTACAGCGACATCCCGTTGTCCACGACCGCGTCGGACAGCAGCACGCCCGACCCGCCCGCGCCGGTGATGATCACGACGTTCTCGCCCTTGGGCGCCGGGAGCACCGGCAGCGCCCTGCCGTACTCCATCAGCTCCCGCAGGCCCGGCGCGCGCACCACCCCCGCCTGCCGCAGGATGTCGTCGTAGACCTTGTCGTCCCCGGCGAGCGCCCCGGTGTGCGACCCGGCCGCCTTCGCGCCGGCCGACGTGCGCCCGGCCTTGAGCACCACCACCGGCTTGCGCGGCACCACCTCGCGCGCGGCCTCGACGAACGCCCGGCCGTCCTTGAGGTCCTCCAGGTGCATCGCCACGGCGCGGGTGTTGTCGTCGGACCCGAAGAACGTCAGCAGGTCGTCCTCGTCGATGTCGGCCTTGTTGCCCACGCCCACGATCGCCGACACCCCGGTGCCGGTGCTGCGGCTGAAGCCCAGGATGGCCATGCCGATGCCGCCGGACTGCGAGGTCAGCGCCGTGCCCCCGGCGACGTCGTAGGGGGTGCAGAAGGTCGCCGACAGCTTCTCGGGCGTGTAGTAGTACCCGTAGATGTTGGGCCCCAGCAGCCGCACCCCGTGCCGCCGCGCGACCGCCAGGACCTCGTCCTGCAGGTCCTGGCGGCCGGTCTCGGCGAAGCCGGAGGGGATCAGCACGGCGCCCGCCGCTCCCTTGGCGCCGACCTCCTCCAGCGCCCCGGCCACGAACTGGGCCGGGATGGCGAACACCGCGACGTCGATCCCGCCGGGGATGTCGCCCACCGAGGCGTAGGCCCGCCGCCCGTAGACCTCGTCGGCCTTGGGGTTGACCGGGTACACCTCGCCCGCGAACCCGCCGTCGACGATGTTGCGCATCACCGAGTTGCCGATCTTGCCGGCCTCGTTGGAGGCGCCCACCACCGCGATCGAGCGGGGGCGGAACATCCGCTCCATCGCCGACTGGATCTCCTCGCGGCCGAAGCGCTTCGGCGGCTCCGGCGGATCGAAGTCGAGCACGAAGCGCACGTCCGCCGCCATCGCGCCGGACGCCGAGGCGAACACCGGGTTCAGGTCGGCCTCGGCGATCTCCGGGAAGTCGGTCACCAGCTCGGACAGGGAGACCAGCAGGTCGGCCAGGGCCTCGCGGTCCACCGCCTCGCCGCCGCGCACCCCGTCCAGCACCTCGGCGGCGCGCAGCGAGCCGATCTGCTCCAGCGCGTCGGCACGGGACAGCGGCGCCAGCCGGAACGCGGCGTCCTTGAGGACCTCGACGAGGATCCCGCCCAGTCCGAACACCGCGATCTTGCCGAACGTGGGGTCGGTGGCGGCGCCGATCAGCACCTCGGTCCCCGAGGGCACCATGCGCTGGATCTGCACGCCGTCGATGCGGGCCGCGGGGTCGTAGCGGCGCGCCGCGGCGACGATGCGCTCGTAGGCCTCCTGCACCGCCCGCGGGGAGTCCAGGCCCACCGCGACGCCGCCGGCGTCGGTCTTGTGCAGGATGTCGGGCGAGACGATCTTGGCGACCACGGGCAGGCCCAGCTCGACGGCCCGGGCGACCGCCTCGTCGGCGGAGGTCGCGAGCGCCTCGCCCGGCACCGGTATGCCGTAGGCGTCGGCCAGCGCCTTGCCCTCGGGGGCGGTGAGCGCGGTGCGGCCCTCGGCGCGCGCCCGGTCCAGCACCGCGCGCACGGCGTCGCGGTCCGGCCCGGAGGAAGAGGGGGTGGACATCGGTCAGATCACTCCGTTCGATGCGAGGTCGGCGATCTCCTCTTCGGAAAGGCCCAGCTCGCCGCCGTAGACGTCGGCGTTGTGCTCGCCCAGCAGCGGGGACCGGGCCACGTCGGCCGGCGAGTCCGAGAGCCGGATGGGCAGGCCCACCGTGGTGTAGCCGCCGCGCTCCGGGTGCTCGACATCGGCGACGATGCCGTTGGCCCGCAGCGTGGGGTCCTCGATGATCTCCTTGGTGGACAGGATCGGCCCGCAGGGGATGCCGCGCTCGGTGAGCTTGTCCAGCACCTCCCACTTGGGCAGGCCCGAGGACCACTCCTCGATGATCCCGAAGGCCTTGTCCAGCTTGTCCAGCCGCGCCTCGGGGGTCGCCCACTCGGGGTCCTCGGCCAGCTCCGGGCGCCCGGCCAGCTCGGCCAGGTGCGCCCAGCCCTGCGGCTGGATGATGACGTACACGTAGTCGTTGGGGCCGCCGGGCGCGGTGCGCACCGCCCAGCCCGGCTGGCCGCCGCCCGAGGCGTTGCCCGAGCGCGGGACCTCGTCGCCGAACTCGGAGTTGGGGTACTCCTTGAGCGGCCCGTGCGCCAGGCGCTGCTGGTCGCGCAGCTTGACCCGGCACAGGTTGAGCACCGCGTCCTGCATGGCCACCTCGACCCGCTGGCCGCGGCCGGTGGAGGTGCGCTGGTACAGGGCGGCCAGGATGCCGGCCACCGTGTGCATGCCGGTGCCCGAGTCGCCGATCTGCGCGCCGGTGGCCAGCGGCGGCCCGGAGTCGAACCCGGTCGTGCTCATCGACCCGCCCATCGCCTGGGCGATGACCTCGTAGGCCTTGAAGTCGGCGTAGGCGCCGGGGCCGAACCCCTTGATCGAGGCGTAGACCAGGCGCGGGTTGGCCTCCTGCAGCACCTCCCAGGTGAAGCCCATGCGGTCCAGCGCGCCCGGGGCGAAGTTCTCCACCAGCACGTCGCTGCGCTTGACCAGGTCCAGGAAGAGGCGCTTGCCCTCCTCGGACTTGGTGTTCAGGGTGATGCTGCGCTTGTTGCCGTTGAGCATCGTGAAGTACAGGCTGTCCACGTCGGGCAGGTCCCGGAGCTGGCGGCGGGTGATGTCGCCGGAGGGCGCCTCCAGCTTCAGCACGTCCGCCCCGAGCCACGCCAGGATCTGCGTCGCGGAGGGGCCCGACTGCACGTGCGTCATGTCCAGTACGCGGACCCCGTCGAGTGCCTTGCTCATGGCCGAGTCTCCCTTCGGGGCCGGGTCACTTGTACATGGTCTGGTTCATCGTCCCGGGGGCGTAGACCTCCGGATCGATCCAGACGTTGATCAGCGAGGGCTTGCCGGACTCGCGCGCGCGGCGCAGCGCCGGGCCGATCTCGGCAGGGTCGTGGACCTCCTCGCCGTAGCCGCCGAGCATCTTGGCGAACTCCGAGTAGCGCACGTCGCCCAGGGTGTTGCCGATCTCGCCCCGGTCGGCGCCGTACTTGGCGATCTGGCCGTACCGGATCTGGTTCATCGAGGAGTTGTTGCCGACGATGCCGACGAAGGGCAGGTCGAAGCGGACCATGGTCTCGAAGTCCCAGCCGGTGAGGCTGAACGCGCCGTCGCCGAAGAGGGTGACGATCTCCTTGTCGGGGCGGGCGTACTTGGCGGCCATCGCGAACGGCACGCCCACGCCGAGGGTGCCCAGCGGTCCCGGGTCGAGCCAGTGCCCGGGGGACTTGGGCTGGATCACCTGGCCGGAGAAGGTGACGATGTCGCCGCCGTCGCCGATGTAGATCGAGTCCTCGGTGAGGAAGTCGTTGATCTCCGACACCAGCCGGTAGGGGTGGATGGGGGCGGCGTCGGAGGTGAACAGCGACGCGCGCTCGTTGCGGGTCTTGGCCTCGACGGAGCGCAGCTCCTCCAGCCACGGCTTGCGGCCCTGGGCGCCGGTGTCGCTGAAGCCCGAGGCGGCCTGCAGCACCGCCGCCAGGACGGTGTCGGGGTCGCCGACGATGCCCAGGTCGATGTCGCGGTTCTTGCCGACCGTCGTGTAGGACAGGTCGATCTGCACCACGGTCGCGTCGGGCGACAGGCGCTTGCCGTAGCCCATCCGGAAGTCGAACGGGGTGCCGACGATGATGATGAGGTCGGACTCGCGGAAGGCGTGCCGGCGCGAGAGCTGGAAGTGGTGCGGGTCGCCCGGCGGGAGGGTGCCGCGCCCGGCGCCGTTCATGAACGCGGGGACGTTGAGCGTGCGGACCAGGTCGACGGCGGTGTCGGTGGCGCGGGAGGTCCATACCTGCCCGCCGAGGAGGATACTGGGGCGCTCGGAGCGCACCAGCAGCTCGGCGAGGCGCTCGACGGCCTCGGGGTCGCCCGCCTGGCGCCCCGAGGCGCGGTAGTGGCCCGCCTTGGGGATCCGCGCGCTGTCCGCCGGGACGCTCGCGTCCAGGATGTCGCGCGGGATCTCCAGGAAGGACGGGCCGGGGGCGCCGTTGTGCGCCTCGCGGAAGGCCATGGAGACCATGTCGGCGACGCGTTCGGTGTGCGGCACGGTCGCGGCGAACTTGGAGATCGGCGCGATCATGTCGACGTGCGGGAGGTCCTGCAGGGAGCCCATCTTGTGCTGGCTGAGGGCGCCCTGTCCGCCGATGACCAGCATGGGGCTCTCGGCGCGGTAGGCGTTGGCGATGCCGGTGACGGCGTCGGTGGTGCCGGGGCCGGCGGTGACCACGGCGCATCCGGGGCGGCCGGTGACCCGTGCGTACCCGTCGGCGGCGTGCGCGGCGACCTGCTCGTGGCGGACGTCGATGACGTCGATGCCCTCGTCGGCGCAGCCGTCGTAGATGTCGATGATGTGTCCGCCGCAGAGGGTGAAGACCACGTCCACGCCCTCGGATTTGAGGGCCTTGGCCACCAGGTGGCCGCCGGAGATCGAGGTCCCCTCGCCGGTGTCGTTGCTCATGGAGGGATGCGCTCCTCACTCATCGGTGCCGGACGGAGCGTCCGAATACTGCATACAGTATGTGCTTCTTTGCTACATCAGCCCGCGCCCGCTGTCCAGGACCCAGAACCGACCGATCTCGATCAAGGTGCGGACGGCCGTCCGGGGCGGATGCCCTGGGGGTGTATGCCGAAGTGCACGGGAACGGCGGGGCGCGCGGGAACACCGGAAACCGGGATCGTTCGCCTCCGCCCACGGAGGTAGGGCCCCGGGGCGGAGGCGCGGACAGGGACGCACCCGTCAAGGCAGGGGGCCCAGAGGGCGGGCGGCCGCCCCCGTCGGCGGGATCGTCCTCGTCGGCACGGGGCGGCGGAGCCGGGCGGCCGTCACCGCGGCCACGGCGGCGGCAACTGCGGCGCCCGCGAGCCCGACCGCCGCCGCATCACCCGCGCCCGGACCCCACGCGACGAGCGCGGCGGCTCCGCCGACGCCCAGCAGCCCGCCCACCCCCTTCGCGCTGTAGACCAGGCCGTGGATGCGCGCGGAACCCCGGACCCCGAAGAAGTCCTCGGCCAGGGCGCGCGTGAGCGGGTAGCAGGCGCCCGCCCCCAGGCCGGCGGGGACGGCGAAGAGGACCAGGGCGCCGGATGAGCCGGCCGCCACCGCGCCGATCATGCCCAGGTGGGCCACGGCCCCGCAGGCGAGCGTGGCCGCGAGGACGCGGCGCCGGTCGCCGTACTCGCCCCAGTGGCCCGCGGCGATGCGCCCCAGCCCGCTCGCGGCGACGAGCGCGCCCATCGCGGCGGCGACGGCGGCCGGTGTGAACCCGGAACCGGCGAGTAGCGACGGCAGCGCGGCCAGGTCGAAGAGCGCCGCTGCTCCGGCGCCCGCGACCACGGTGTGCAGAGCGGGCAGGGCGCCGCTGCGCCAGGCCTCGGTGGGGGAGTGGTCGCGGCAGGCGGCCGGTCCGGACCGGGGCCGCAGGGCCCACCGGCGGGGGTCGGTCTTCGGCGGCCACCAGTCCGGGGGCGGGGCGTGGAGGCGGCGCCCGCAGACCACGCCGACCAGGGCGACGACCGCGGCGAGCACGGCGCAGGCGGTGGGCAGGGAACCGGGGGAGAGCGCGGTCGGCGCCGCGATCGCGACGGGGACCGTTCCCAGGGCGAAGGCGCCGCCGGTGAAGGCGGTGTGCCAGGTGGGGCGCTCGGGATACCAGGCGGCGGCGAGGTGCACGCAGGAGTGGTAGACGAGCCCGGCGCCGACGCCGCCGAGCACGCCGTAGCCGAGCACGGCCCACCCGAGGCCGGGGGCGGAACCGAGGGTGATCAGGGCCAGCGCGCTGAGCAGCGCCCCGAGCGGCACGGCAGCGCGCGGCGGGAGCAGGCCCACCTCGCGCAGGCGGGCGGCCGGGGCGGCGGACCCGGCCTGGACGAGCGCCCAGACGGCGAACGGGAGCAGGGCGGCGCCGGCGGGCCAGGCGTGAGCGGCGGCCACGGCGGGGAGGGCGGCGCCGTAGCCGTACTGGAGCACCCCGACGGCGGCCAGGGCGGCGGCGGCCAGGCCGAGCAGCCGCGACCGCTCGCACCCGGCGAGCTCGACCGCGGCGGGCCCGACCCGGTACCGCCGCCCGGACCAGTCCCGGTACACCCCGTCCGGCGGAGGCGCGTAGGGGGAGGGCAGGTACCCGTCCGAGGTGGCGGACGGTGAAGGTGCGGTGTCCATGGGTCACCTCCTTGGAGTGCATACAGTAGGCATTTCTTTGGTGGTGGCGCATAGATCCGCGGATAAGGTTTCGAGCCCGGTCACGCCCCGGCCGGGCGGCGGGCCGGCGGGGTGTGGCGGGGATGGCGGCGACGACGAAGGTCGGCGGCCCGAGCCGCAGCGCCGTCGGGTGCGGCGCGTGTGCGTGGTCGCCGTGGAGGGCGGCGACGGCAGAAGCCCGGCGGTTCCCCGGCCCTGCTTTCCGGGCGGCGGTCCCCTCGCGGTCCGGGTGGGCGGGCGGCTGGGCTGGTACTCCACTCACGGACCCCACCCGGGCGGAAGACCGCCGGAGTGTGGCGTGGATGGCGGCAATGACGAAGGCCAGCGGCCCTTCCGGCAGCGCTGTCGAGTGCGGCGCGTGTGCGCGGTCGCCGTGATGGGCGGCGACGGCGACAGCCGGGCGGTTCCCCGGCCCAGCTTGCCGTCCGCCAGGCCTCTCGCGGTCCGGGAAGGGGGCGCGGCGAGCGGGGTTCGCGTTCTTCGTATCCCGGCACGCCCTCCGGGCCCGCTCGGCGAACCCCTCCGGGTCTGTGACCTGGGTGAACACTCCGCGTTAAGGGTAGGAGGGGGCAGGAAACGCGCTCGGCGACGCCCGTGCGGGCCCCGGGTGACGAACACGGCCGCACCAGAACGGGATTCGGGAACACGATGTCCGGTTCATGTCCGTTTGCGCTACCCGGCTCGCCGCCCAGGGTGGCCGTGCGGCCGCCCGGGCGCTCCGGCCGCGCACCCACCGGGTGCGATGGGCCGATATCGGCTACACGCCGTGACGTCGCGCCCGGCAAGCGGCACTCATGTGCCGTTTCGGGGCCTGCTGGCGCCGAATCCCGTTCTGGTATCGCGATGACCGTGCACCCGTGACGCCCGCCGGTCGGCTCCGGGCGTCGAACAGGGCGCCGGAGGGGGTCCGGCTCCCTGGAAACCAGGCAAACCGGATGCCGGGACGGTAGTGGCTCGTCCGGAACCCGCCTTCCGGGCACCTCGGACGGCCCGGGGGCAACTTGGGTGGTGAGATCGACGCCTGATCAGCCAAAAAGCGTCGATTCCACGACGCAGGATGCGCGGCCCCTCGCTCGCTGCCTGTTATGCCCGGTATGCACCACCCGGATAGCCCCCTCGGCGATGATCTCGGGGAACTCGGGGTTAAACCGGACACGATAAGCCCGACTTCCCCGAGATCAACAACAGCGCGCCCCCGCACCGCCGCCCTCTCGATGATCTCGACAAGAGAGCTGTCATTCCGGCGGTTTTGACAGCACCTTTGTCGAGATCATCGAGGAGGGGGCACCGGGGGTGCGGGCGCCACGAGCGCGGGCGGGCACGCGCCCTCCCAGTCGCGCCGCCGCCCGGACCGCCGGTGACCTTACGGACGGCAAGCGGGGTCGGGGAACCGCCCAGCTCGCTCCGTCGCCGCCCATCACGGCGACCACCCGCACGCCCGGCGGCCGACGACGCTGCGCCAAGGGCCGCCGACCTCTCCTCGTCGCCGCCCTTCCCGCCACACCCCGGCGGCCCGCCGCCCGGCCGGCGCCCGTGAGCGGGGGACCTGCCCAGCCGCCCCACCCGCCCGGACCGTGAGTGACCGGACGGACGGCAGGCAGGGCCGGGGAACCGCCCGGCTCACTCCGTCGCCGCTGACCGCGGTGACCACCCGCACGCCCGGTGGCCGACGGCGCTGCGGCGAGGGCCGCTGACCTTCGTCGTTGCTGCCCTCCACGCCACACTCCGGCGGTCTTCCGCTCGGGTGGGGCCCACGAGCGGGGTACCAGCCCAGCCGCCCAGCCGCCCGGACCGCGAGGGGCCCGCCGCCCGGCAAGCAGGGCCGGGGAACCGCCCGGCTCTTGCCCTCGCCGCCGACCACGGCGACCACGCACACGCGCCGCGCCCGACGGCGCTGCGGCGAGGGCCGCCGCCCTCTCCTCGTCGCCGCCCCCACCTCACACCCCGCCGACCCGCCGCCCGGCCGGGACTCGTGAGCGGGGGACCTGCTGGTCCCGTTGTTGGCGCCTCGACCAGGTGAGCGACCTCGTTGCCGTCGGGGCCCGGAAGTCGGCCCTCGTGGACCTATTGAATACTGCATACAATCTCGATATCACTGTTCCAGGGGGCACGACACCCGAGGAGGGGCCGGTGGACCTCTACGAACACCAAGCCAAGCAGCTCTTCGGCGAGCACCGGGTGCCGCTCGCCGAACGCCAACTGGCGCGCACCCCCGACCAGGCCGCGGCCAGTGCCGCCGGGCTCGGTGGGCGCGTCGTCGTCAAGGCGCAGGTCAAGACCGGCGGCCGCGGCAAGGCCGGCGGGGTGAAGGTGGCCGACGGCCCCGAGGACGCCCAGGCGAAGGCCGAGCAGATCCTCGGTATGGACATCAAGGGCCACACCGTGCACCGCGTCCTCATCGAAGAGGCCAGCGACATCGCGGAGGAGTACTACCTGGCGATCCTCCTCGACCGCGCCGAGCGGTCCTTCACCGCCATCTGCTCGGCCGAGGGCGGCGTCGACATCGAGGAGGTCGCCGCCGAGCGCCCCTCCGCCGTCGTGCGCCAGCCGTTCCCCGCCGGGGGCGGCCCCGACAGCGGAACCGCCCTCGCCCTGTGCGCCAAGGCGGGCCTGCCGGTCGAGGCCCACCAGGGGGTCGCCTCGGCCCTGCTCCGCCTGTGGCGCGTGGCCCGGGACGAGGACGCCACCCTGGTCGAGGTCAACCCCCTGGCCCTGGTCGCCGACGGCCGCGTCGTGGCGCTCGACGGCAAGGTCACCCTGGACGACAACGCGCTCTTCCGCCACCCCGAGCGCACCCCCTTCCACGAGGAGGACGGCCCACCCGACCGGGAGGCGGAGGCCCGCGCCAAGGGCCTGAACTACGTCAAGCTCGACGGTCAGGTCGGCATCATCGGCAACGGCG
>NZ_JAQFWQ010000005.1 GCF_027706725.1 Nocardiopsis endophytica | reverse complement strand
CCCACCGCGCGGCCCACCCGGACCGCCAGCAACCAGACGCCCGGCTGGTGGGGCCGGGGAACCGCCCGGCTCGCTCCGTCGCTGCCAACCACGGCGACCGCCCACACGCGCTGCAGCCGACAGCGCTGCGGCGAGGGCCGCTGACCTGTCCTCGTCGCCGCCCTTCCACCCCACACCCCCCAGCCCGCCACCCGGCCGGGGGCCCTGAAGCGGGGGACCGGCCGATCCGCCCGCCCACCCGGGCCGCGAGAGGCCTGCCGCCCGGCAGCCAAGGCCCGGGAACCGCCCCGCTCGCTCCGTCGCTGCCCACTCCGGCGACCATGCACGCGCCGGACGGCCGACAGCGCTGGCGCGAGGGCCGCCGACCTGTCCTCGTTGCCGGCTACTCGCCTGACTCGGTGGCGGCGAACCTTATCGTCCCGTCGCCGCACTAATTCGTTCCGGAGAGCCGCGGCCCGGATACAGCGGCACGAGCGCGGGGCACATTAAAAGGCGCCGCCCGCGCCGCCGAGAGCACTCCGCATTCGCGATCCGGTTGTACTCCGGTTGGAATCCGACTGTATTTGCGCACCACTCACAAGAGATCTACAACCGGCCGCCCACCTACACCAGGGGTACGACACTCCAGGTCCGCACACCCCCAATGGGTAGGAGAAAATTTTTTTCGCCCCGCCCTCCGCCCACGAACACCCCTGCCGAGCTGGGATGGTGCGGCACGCGAACGTGAAACCCGAGGGATCTACACACATCGTTCGGGTCGAACGTCCTTATGTGTAATTCACCCGCCGCGATCCCTGTTATCGTCCATCCACCCCATTCCATCAAGAGCACCAGTGGAGTTCTGCTTTGATGTCCCTTATCCGTCCCCTGAAGAACGTCCGGACCGCGGCCGCCGCCGGGGCCGTGGGCGCCGTGCTCGCGCTGAGCGCCTGCGGCGGTGTGGCCGAGGACCTGCAGGAGACCGCCGACGAGATGGAGGAGCAGGCCTCGGCGGCCGAGGAGTCCGGCGAGGTGGACGCCGACGTCTTCGAGGTGGCCGTCGGCGACTGCCTCAACGACGAGAGCGTCGCCGAGGACCAGGAGGTGGCCGAGGTCCCCAAGGTCTCCTGCGACGAGCCGCACGACTCGGAGGTCTACGCCGAGACGGAGATGGAGGCCAGCGAGTGGCCGGGCGACGCGGGCGTCGACGAGGAGGCGAGCGCCTTCTGCGAGCAGGAGTTCGCGTCCTTCGTCGGCCTGGAGTACGCCATGTCGGAGCTGCAGCTGTCGTACTACGTCCCGACCGAGGACTCGTTCGCCAGCGGCGACCGCGCCATCAGCTGCCTGATCTACGACGAGGCCGGGCAGACCACGGGCTCGCTCGCCGGCGCCGCCCGCTGAGGCCCCGGACCGGAGCCCGGACCCGATCCCCGTCCGGCACCGCCCCGCACCGCCGTCCGGTGCGGGGCGGTCCCTGTCCCACGGGATGCTCCCGGGACGCGGCTCAGGCGTCCTCGGGGATCCACTCCCGCCACACGTCCGGGTTCTCCTCGACCCACGCGGCCGCCGCCTCCTCGGGGGCCATGCCCTCACCGGCGATCATCTCGGCGACCTCGTTCTGGTCCTCGTTGGTCCACTGCCAGTTCTCCAGCAGCCGGTACGCCGGGGAGTCGCCGTCGGCGAACGGCTTGGCGAAGACCTTGTTCAGCTCGTACTCGGGGTAGTCGCAGGCGACGTCGTCGGGGTCGATCTCGCACAGGTCGACGTACTCGGGGAACTCGACCTTGACCAGGTCCATCTCCTCGGTCATCCACTGCGGCTCGTAGAAGTAGAAGAGCACCGGCTCCTCCTTCTCGTAGGCCGCCCGGACCTCCTCGAGCTGCTCCTCCTCGGACCCGGCGTACTCGATCTCCAGGTCCAGGCCGAAGTGGTTGATCATCCCCTGGTCCTGGGTGACGAAGGTGGGGTCGGCGCCCAGGAACCGGCCGGGCCCATCGCCCCCGCCGGTGCGGAACAGGTCGGTGTGCTTCGCGAGCCCTTCGTAGGTCGCCACCTCGGGATACTCGTCCACCACGTACTCCGGCACGTACCAGCCGATGCGCCCGTCGTTGCCGTTCGGACCGCCGTCCACGACCAGCGGGCTCTCCTCGGCGCCGTACAGGTCCATCAGGTCCTGGTGGCCCCAGTTCTCCAGGATGACGTCGACCTCGCCCTCGGCCAGCCTGTGCCAGGACGTCTCCTCGTCGTCCTCCACCTTCTCGACCGTGCCGCCGAGCTCGGACTCGATGAGGTGGGACAGCACGGCGGCGGAGGCCTCGTACCCCACCCAGCCGTTGACCGCCATGCGCACGGGGGCGTCGCCGCCCGTGCCGCCCCCGGCGTCGCCGTCCGGGGCGCCGCACGAGGCGGCGAGCCCGGCCGCGAGGGTCAGGGCGAGGGCCTTCACCGCCCGTCGGGGGGTGGTCGGCGTGGTGGGGTTACCGGACATGGGGACTACCGCCTCGGGGATCGCAGGGGGCCGGAGGAAAGGGGGATCGGAGGGCAGGACAGGCTCCGCCCGGCCGGGGAACCGGACAGAAATGTGCGGCGACGGAAACACCGCCCGTCGCCGCACATACCAGACAATTCTAGGTGCCCTCGCGGATCAGGCGTCCGCGGGGATCCAGTCCTTCCACACGTCACCGTTGTCGGTGACCCACTTCTCAGCCGCCTCCTCGGGGTCCATCCCGTCGTCGGCGATCATCTTGGCGACCTCGTTCTGGTCCTCGTTGGTCCACTCCCAGTTCTTCAGCAGCCGGTAGGCCGGGGAGTCGGCGTCCGCGAACTCCTTGCTGAAGATCTTGTTCAGGTCGTACTGGGGGTACCCGCAGGACACGTCCTCCTCGTCGTCCGCGCAGCCCTCCTCGTACTCGGGGAACTCCACGTGGACGAGGTCGATCTCGCTCTGCAGCCACTGCGGGTCGTAGAAGTAGGCCAGGAACGGCTCCTCCTTGGAGTACCGCTCCTGCATCTCGGTGATCTGCGCGGCCTCGGACCCGGCGTGGACGATCTTCAGGTCCATGTCGAAGTGGTTGATCATGCCCTGGTCCTGGGTGACGAAGGCCGGGTCCGCCGCCAGGAACTCGCCCTTGTCGCCGCTCTCGGGGGTCTTGAACAGGTCGGTGTTGTCCTTGATCCCCTCCCACGTGGCCAGCTCGGGCTTCTCGTCCACCAGGTACTTGGGCACGTACCAGCCCAGCGTCCCGGTGTTGCCGTTCGGGCCGCCGTCGACGACGGTGCCGTTGCCGTCGGGGCCGTACTGCTCCATCAGGTCCTCGTGGCCCCAGTTCTCCAGGATCACGTCGAGGTCGCCGTCGTTGAGCCCCTGCCAGGAGGGCTGCTCGTCGATCTTCTGCTGGTCGACCTTGACGCCCATCTCCTCCTCCAGGAGGTAGGCCATCACCGCGGCGGAGGCCTCATAGCCCACCCAGCCGTTGACGGCGATGCGGACGGTCTCGTCGCTGCCGGCCACGTCGGAGGAGGTGGCGCCGCCACAGGCGGACAGCACCGCCATGGCGGAGACGGCGGCCGCCCCCTTGACGGCGATCGAAGCGGTACGGGTAGCGGTCGTTCTACGCATTGTTCTTCCTGCCTTGGGTCATGCGGTCGAGGAGGAGGCCCAGGCACACGATGGCCAGGCCCGCGGTGAGTCCCGTTCCGAACTCGTTCTGCTTGAGGCCGAAGACGACGTCGTATCCGAGCGCGCCTCCGCCGACCAGGGCGCCGATCACGACCATCGAGAGGATGAGCATGATCGCCTGGTTCACCGCCAGCAGCAGCGACGAGCGCGCCAGCGGCAGCTGCACCTTGGCCAGGAGCTGCGAGGAGGAGGAGCCCAGCGAGCGGGCGGCCTCCACGGTGTTCGCCGGAACGCCCCGGATCCCGTCGTTCACCAGCCGGATCACCGGCGGGAGCGCGAACACCACCGCGGCGACCAGCGCGGGGACGCGCCCCACGCTGAACAGCGCCACGGCCGGGATCAGGTACACGAAGGGGGGAAGGGTCTGCATGGCGTCCAGCACCGGGCGGACCACGGCCGCGGCCCGGTCGCTGCGCGACATGCCGATGCCGAGCACCACGCCCAGCGCCACCACCAGCACGGTCGCCAGCAGCACCTGCGAGAGCGTGTTCATGCCGTTGCCCCACTGCCCCATCAGGCCCATGGCCAGCAGCGACAGCACGCCGACGGCGGCGGCCCGGCGTCCGGCGAACAGCCCGCCGAGCACCGCGGCGGCGGCGATGACCAGCCACCACGGGGCGCCGGCCAGCACGGCGTGCAGCGGCTCCAGCACCCACACCACGGTCCAGTCGCCGAGCGCGGAGGTGAACGGGCCGATGGTGTCCTTCATGGCCTCGTAGAAGGCCTGCGCCGGGGTGGCCAGGTCCAGCTCCCACCCGCGCGGCCAGCCGTCCACCGCGCGCAGCGGGGTGGGCAGCAGGAACACCGCCAGGGCGGCGACCAGGCCGGCGCCGAAGGCCAGCCGCTTCCACGGCGGCGGCACCGGGCGGCCGTGGCCGATGGCGCCGGTGACCCGGTCCATCGAGATGGCGAGCATGACGATGGCCAGCCCGGCCTCCAGGGCCAGGCCGATGCGGTCCTTCTGCAGCGCCTGGTAGACGGCGTCGCCCAGGCCGCCCGCGCCGATGACCGACGCGATGACGACCATGGACACGCCCAGCATGATGGTCTGGTTGACGCCGAGCATGATGGTGCGCTTGGCCAGCGGCAGCCGCACCTTCAGCAGCATCTGCAGCCGGGTCGACCCGAGCGACTCGGCGGCCTCCACGGCGCCCTTGTCCACGCCGCGCAGCGCCATCGAGGTGATGCGCACGGCCGGGGGCAGCGCGTAGATGGCGGTGGCCACCGCCGCCGACGGATTGCCGATGCCGAACATCAGCAGCATCGGCATCAGGTAGGCGAAGGCCGGCATGGTCTGCATGAAGTCCAGCACCGGCCGCATCACGCGCTCCGCGCGGTCGCTGCGCCCGGACCAGATGCCCAGCGGCAGCCCCACCAGCAGGGCCAGCAGCACCGCCGCGGTGATCAGCGCCAGCGTCTCCATGGCCTCTTCCCAGAGGCCGAACAGCCCGAAGACGGCGAAGGCGGCCAGGACGACGAGCATGACCCGCCACCCGGCCAGCCGCCACGCGGCCAGAACGCCGAGCACCGTGACGCCGGTCCAGGTCAGGGCGGTCAGCAGGTCGTCGATGAGGACGACGGCCGAGCCCAGGTAGACCGAGACGTAGTTGAAGCCGTACACGAACAGCGGGCTGGTGTCGCGGTTGGACACCACCCAGGAGAAGAGCTCCTTGAGGCGGCCGTCCAGCCACTCGCCCGGACCTCCCGGGAAGGCGGTGACGCCGCCGGGCAGCGGCAGCGCCGCGGCGAGCACCAGCACCGCCGCCACGGCCGCGGCCTGCACCCAGGTGCGGGACAGCGCCGAGCGCAGCACGGCGGCGCCGCCCGGCCGCAGGTCGCCGCCCGGGTCGGGGAGCTTGCGGGGCGCCTCGGCGTTCTCAGGGGTCGCGGTGGTCGCGGTCATGCTCACACCCCCGCGGTGGCGGCGGGCGCCTGCGCGCGGTCCTCGGCGATGACGCGCAGCAGGTCCTCGCGGCCGACGACGCCGAGCAGGCGCCCGCCCTCGGTGACGCGCACCGGGGCCGAGGCCCCGGCGGCCACCGCCACGGCCTCCCCGGCCAGGGTGGAGGGGGCGGCCTCGGGGCCGTCCAGCGGCTCCCCGTCGCGGGCCGGGCGCATCAGCGAGCGCAGCGTCAGCACCTCGATGCGCGAGACGTCGGAGACGAAGTCGCGCACGTAGTCGTCGGCGGGGCTGCCGACGACCTCCTCGGCGGTGCCGACCTGCACCAGCGCGCCGTCGCGCATGATCGCGATGCGGTCGCCGAGCTTGAGCGCCTCGTCCAGGTCGTGGGTGATGAAGACCGAGGTCTTGCGCAGCTCCTTCTGCAGGCGCAGCACCTCGTTCTGCATGTCCCGGCGGATCAGCGGGTCGAGCGCGCTGAACGGCTCGTCGAACAGCAGCACCTCCGGGTCGACCGCGAGGGCGCGGGCGAGGCCGACGCGCTGCTGCATGCCGCCGCTGAGCTGGCCGGGGCGGGAGGTCTCGTACCCGGCCAGGCCGACCATTTCGATCATCTCGGCGGCGCGGGCGTGGCGCTGGGCCCTGGACGTGCCGCGCACCTCCAGGCCGTAGGCGACGTTGTCGATGATGGTGCGGTTGGGCAGCAGGCCGAAGTGCTGGAAGACCATGGCGGCCTTGCGGCGGCGCAGCTCGCGCAGCGCGGCCGGGGACATCTGCCGGATGTCCTCGCCGTCGAGCAGCACGGAGCCCGCGGTGGGCTCGATGAGCCGGGTCAGGCAGCGGATGAGCGTGGACTTGCCCGAACCGGACAGGCCCATCACCACGAACGTCTCACCGGGGCGGACGTCGAAGGAGACGTCGCGCACCGCGATGGTGCAGCCGGTCGCCTCGCGGACCTCGTCGCGGGTGCCGTGCTCGTGCTCGCTGCCGATGATGCGCTCGGCGCGCCTGCCGAAGATCTTCCACAGGTTCTGGACGGAGAACTTGGCCTCGCCGTCCGGAGGGGGCGTGGAGGGGGTATTCGGTTGTCCGGTGTTGAGTTGTGGGTCGTTCACTGCGGAACTCATAGAAGGAAGCCACCTCTGATGGCCGCTTCGCGCACAGCACGGCCGTGCGCGCGGCGGCGCTCGTCGGATTCAGGGCGCCGGAGGGGCCGGCGCCGTTCGGGGGGACGGGACACGGACCACAGGTCGCGGGGGAGCCGGGCACGGAACCGGGCCGGCTCCCCCGCGGTGGCTGCGGAGTCTCTAGGAGGCGCGGTCGGCGCGGATCAGGTCCGCGGCGCGCTCACCGACGGCCAGAACGGTGACCATCGGGTTGGGCGAAGGCATGGTCGGGAACACCGACGCGTCGGCGATCCGCAGGCCCCGCAGGCCGCGGACCCTCAGCTTCGGGTCGACCACGGCGGCCGCGTCGTCGGCGGCGCCCATCTTGCACGTGCCGGCCGGGTGGTACACGGTGTGCGCCGCGCGCCGCCCGTACTCGGAGAGCTGTTCGTCGGTGACGACGTCCGGACCCGGGGCGACCTCGCGGGCGATCCAGGACTTGAACGGCTCGGTCTCGGCGATCCTCCGCGCGATCTTCAGCCCGTCGACGATGGTCTGCTCGTCGTAGCCGTCGGGGTCGGTGAAGTAGCGGAAGTCCAGCGCCGGCTTCTCCTTCGGGTCGGAGCTCTTCAGCCAGAGCTTGCCCCGCGAACGCGAGCGCGGGATGTTCGGCGTCATGCACATGGCGCGCTTCCACCCCGGAGACTCATAGCCCAGCCGCTTCGTGTTGTCGTCGAAGGGGATCTGGTACGTGTGGAACATCAGGTCCGGTCGGGGGTCGGACTCGTCGCGGCGGATGAACAGCGCGCCGTCGGAGTGCATGACCGTCTCGTCCGGGACGTCCCTGGTGGTCTCCCACATGATGATGGACTCGGGGTGGTCCATCAGGTTCTCGCCGACGCCCGGCAGGTCGTGCCGCACGTCGATGCCGACCTGCTCCAGGTCGCCCTTGGGGCCGACGCCGGAGAGCAGCATCAGGCGCGGGGTGTCGATCGCCCCGGCGCTGAGGATGACCTCGCTGCGCGCCGACACCGTGACCCGCTCGCCGTCGGCGGTGACGGCCTCGACGCCGGTGGCGCGGTCGCCGTCGAAGACGATCCGCTCGGCCCAGGTCTCGAGCATCAGCGCCAGGTTCTCCCGCACGTCCATGATCGGGTGCAGGTAGGCGACCGACGCCGAGGAGCGCTGCCCGGTGTAGGGGTCGTAGGAGATCGACAGGAACCCGACGCCGTCGCGGAACCCGCCGCCGTGCGAGGTCTTCGCGTTGAAGTCCTCCACCACGGGGACGCCGGTGGCCTTCGCCGAGGCCTGGACCCAGTCCTTGACCAGGTCGTTGCGGTCCTTCTCGGCGATGGGGACGATGTTGTTCTTGAGCCGGTCGGCGTAGGACTGCACGGTGGCGTTGTCCCAGCCCTCGGCTCCGGCGGCCACCCACTCGTCGAGGTCCTCGGCGAACGGGCGGAAGCTGATCAGCGTGTTGTGCGAGGAGCACCCGCCGAGCACGCGGGCGCGCGAGTGCACGATGTGCGAGTTGCCGCGCGGCTGCTCGGTCGTGGTGTACCCGTAGTCCAGGTCGCTCTCCAGCAGGCCCAGCCACTCGCGCAGGTTCAGCACACGGTCCAGGCCGCGGTCGGAGGGGCCGCCCTCGATCACGCAGACGCTGACCGAGGGGTCTTCGGTGAGCCGGTTGGCGATCACCGAGCCGGCGGTGCCGCCGCCGACGATCACGTAGTCATAGGTGCGGTCGTTTCCGCTCATGGGCGCTCCAGGTGGTTCCGGGGACGGGGGACGTGCGCGGGCGGCGCTCAGACCTCGCCGAACCAGCGCTGCGGTTCGGGGGCGAGGTTGCGGTAGATGTGCTTGGCCTCGCGGTACTCGTCGAGCCCCGCCTGGCCCAGCTCGCGCCCGACGCCGGAGCGTTTGAACCCGCCCCACTCGGCGCCCGCGAAGTAGGGGCCGTAGTCGTTGATCCACACGGTGCCGTGGCGCAGGGCGGCGGCGACGCGCTCGCCGCGGCCGGTGTCGCTCGTCCACACCGCGCCGGACAGGCCGTAGTCGGTGTCGTTGCCGAGCTCGACCGCCTCGTCCTCGGTGCGGAACGTCTCGACCGTGACGACCGGGCCGAACACCTCGGTCTGCACGATGTCCATCCCGCGCGAGCAGCCGGTGAACACGGTGGGCCGGTAGAAGTAGCCGTTCCGGAGCTCGGGGTCGTCGGGCCTCTTGCCCCCGGCGATGACCTTCGCGCCCTCCTCGATGCCGCGGGCGACCGCGGCCTCGACCTTGGCCCGGTGCTCGGCGGAGACGAGCGGGCCGCAGCGCACGCCCTCGTCGTCCTTCAGGCCCGAGCCGATGACGATGGCCTCGGCGCGGCGGGCCAGCTCGGCGGTGAAGGCGTCGTGGATCTCCTCGTGCACGATCAGCCGCGCCCCGGCCGAGCAGACCTGGCCGGAGTGGAAGAAGGCCGCGTTGAGCGCGTAGTCGACCGCGGTGTCCAGGTCGACGTCGGGGAAGATGATGTTGGGGTTCTTCCCGCCCAGTTCCAGGGCGATCTTCTTGACCGTCTCGGCGGCCGAGGCCATGATCCGCTTGCCGGTGGCCAGGCCGCCGGTGAAGGAGACCAGGTCGACGCCGGGGTGCTCGACCATGGCGGCGCCCACCTCGGCGCCGGTGCCCAGCACCAGGTTGACCACGCCGTCGGCGGGCACGCCCGCCTCCACGGCCAGCTCCACCAGCTTGCAGGTGGTGACCGGGGTGATCTCACTGGGCTTGATCACCATGGTGTTGCCCGCGGCGATGGCCGGGGCCATCTTCCAGGCGAGCTGGAGCAGCGGGTAGTTCCAGGGGGTGATCATCGCGCAGACGCCCACGGGCTCGTAGACGACGCGGCTGAAGATCCCCTCGGGCGTGGAGACGATCCGCCCGGCGTCCTTGTCGGCCAGCCCGGCGTAGTAGCGGAAGACGCCGGTGACGTCGTCGACGTCGATCCGGCCCTCCTCCCGCGTCTTCCCGGTGTCCAGGGACTCCATGAGCGCGATCTCCTCGCGGTCGCGCTGCAGGAGGTCGGCGATCCGGCCGAGGACCTCCCCGCGCTCGCCCGCGGGCGTGCGGCGCCAGGAGCCCTCGTCGAAGGCGCGCCGGGCCGCGGCCACGGCCGCGTCGGCGTCGGCCCGGGTCCCCTCGCTGACCACGGTGAGGACCGAGGCGTCGTAGGGGTTGAGGACATCGCGCGTGCCGCCCTCGGCGGCCGCGCACCACCGGCCGCCGACGAACATGCTCGCGGCGGTGGTCGCCCCCGGTTCCGACAGGTACTGCTTACTCGGAAGGGTTACGTAGGGTTGCATCACGGAACCGTCCTGCCCAGCAGAAACGCCTCAAAACACTTTAAACCTGGCGTTACTTTATCGTGACCTTCTAAAATCACGACCCTGACCTGCATAAACATACACAAGAACGACACGCAACCGTGGTTCACATCACGCAACAGGACGCGTTTCGGTAACGGTCCGTGACCATCCCTTGGGGGTGGACCGGAGGCCCGCGGTGGCGCGGACCACCCCGGCGCGGGGGTGAACGCCCTGGACAACACCACCCCAAGGGGAGGTAACGTAGATAAGGCATACCTAAGGCCCCCCATGCACCCCGCAACCGCCGGCCGCACCGCACCGGCCCGACCACGCGAGCGACCATGCTTCTAGAGCAAGAGCGCAGGGACGCCTCCCGGACCGCACGCCGCCTGGCCGCCGAGGGCCTCGCCCACGGCGGGTCCGGCACCGTCAGCGTCCGCTCCGGCGACCTGATCGCCGTCACCCCCGCCGGGGTCCCGCTGGACCGCGTCGAGCCCGCCGACTGCCCCGTGCTCTCCCTGGAGGGCGGCGTCCTGGAGGGGCGCCGCGCCCCCGCCGCCGACACCACCCTGCACATCGCCGTGCACCGGTGCACCGCCGCCGGCGCGCTGGTGCAGGCGCCCGGTGAGCACGCCGCCGCGGTCGCGGCGGTGCTGCCCGAACTGCCGCCGGTGCACCAGGCCGCGGCCCGGCTCGGCGGCGCGATCCCGGTCGCCGGGTACGCCGCCTACGGCTCGGGCGACCTGGCCGACCAGGCCGTCAAGGCGTTCAAGGGCAGGAGCGCCGCACTGCTGGCCTGCCTGGGCGGCGCCGCCTCCGGCGAGGACGCCGACCACGCCTTCGAGAACATGCGGCTGCTGGAGTGGCTGTGCGGGGTCTACGCGCGCGGCCGCGCGCTCGGCGCCCCGCGGGTGCTCTCCGAGGACGAGCTGGCCGAGGTGCGCCGCCGCGACGCGGAGGGCTGGGCCGGGCCCGACCCGTTCCTTCCCTGCTGACAGGCCCGATACCCGGGCGTCCGCCCCGTGCGAATGGTCGCATTTCCGACATTATTCGCACGGGGCGCTTTTTGGTCGAAGCTCGGCAATCCATCTTTTAAACGGCGGACCACTGGCACGATCCGGCCGATGATCACTAGACTTCTCGCGCATCTCAACGATGAATCAGACAAATAACTCACGAAGGGGCATCGTCCGGGCCCACCGGGGGACGTGACACGACCCGACGGAGACCCGAGCTCCCGGAGCGCCCGCGCCGCCCCGCCTTCGAGAGGACCCCCCACACGATGCGCAACCCCCTCGCACTGGCCGCGATCCCCGCGAGCGCCCTGCTGCTCGCCTCCTGTGCCCAGCCCGCCCAGCAGGGCGGCGGAGACGGCGGAGGCGGCGACTACGGCGACATCACCATCGGCACCGGCAGCACCTCCGGCGTGTACTACCCGCTCGGCGGCGCCCTGGCCGAGGTGATCTCCTCCGAGGTCGAGGGCACCACGGCCTCGGCCACCTCCACCGAGGCCTCGGTGGCCAACATGAAGCAGATCGGCAGCGGCCAGCTGCAGATGGCGATCGCCCAGTCCGACGCCACCGCCCAGGCGGTGAACGGGGAACGGGACTTCGAGAACGCCGCGGTCGACGCGCAGGTGCTGACCGCGCTCTACCCGAACGTGTACCACGCGGTCACGCTCGAATCCATCAACGAGGAGCAGGACTACAAGTGCTTCTCCGACGTGGACGGTGAGCGCTTCTCCGCCGGTCCGGCCGGCAGCGGCAACGCGCTGGCCTCCGAGCTCGTCTTCAACGCCCTGGAGCTCGGCTTCACCAGCACCGATGTGCAGCACCTCGACTACGCCGACACCTCCACCGCGCTGCGCGACGGCACCATCGACGCCGGGTCGTGGGTGGTCGGCGAGGGCCACAACACGCTGCTGGAGCTGGAGGCCACCGACCCGATCCACCTGATCCCGTTCTGCGACGACGAGCGCCAGCAGATCACCGACAGCTACCCCTACTACAGCGAGCACGTCATCAGCGGCGGAACCTACTCCACCGTCGACGACGACGTGGAGACCATCGCGCTGTGGAACCTGCTGGTGGTCCCCTCGGACTTCCCCGAGGACAAGGCCTACGACGTGCTCGACGCGCTGTACGGCAACACCGACCAGCTCACGTCGGTCTACGCCGCCGGCGAGGACTACTTCGTCCCCGAGACGATGGCCGAGTCGTCGGTCGCCATGCACCCCGGTGCGGTCAAGTGGGCCGAGGACAACGGCGTGGAACTGCCCGAAGAGGTCCTTCCCGAGGAGTCCTGAGCGCCGCACGCGCCCGGCTCCGCCGCCGCGCCCGCCGACCGGGCGGCGCGGCGGCGCGGGCCCGCCCTCCCCCCGACCGCGAAAAAGAGCGAGACAGCCCGATGAACGACCAGCCCGACGAGCCCGGACGCGCCCGACCGGCCACGGCGTCCGCGCAGCTCCCTCCCGAGCCCGAATCCCGCCGCCTGCCCGGCACCGAGGACGAGGAGGAGGGGTCCGGCCCGCTGTGGCGGCGCATGGCGGCCGAGCGCTGGGGCGAGGAGCGGGCCGGCCGCGCCGTCGGCGCCGCCACGCTCGCCATCGCCGTCGCCTTCGGCCTCTTCCAGGGCTACACCGCGCTCTTCATCGGCATGGACATCTACGTCCAGCGCGTGCTGCACCTGATGTTCGTGCTCGTGCTGGTCTTCCTGCTCAAGCCCGCCGCCCGGTTCCGCTGGGCCCGCAGCACGCCGATGGCCGCGGTGGACCTGCTCCTGGTGGCCGCCGCGGTGGCGGTCACCCTCTACCCGGTCGTCAACCGCGAGGCGCTCGTGCTGCGCGCGGGCGGCGTCCCCACCGGGGCCGACGTGCTGGTGTCGGTCATCGCCCTGCTCCTGCTGCTGGAGGCCTGCCGCCGCGCCATCGGCCCGTTCATGGCCTTCCTGGGCCTGGCCTTCCTCTTCTACTCCTGGATCGGGCCGCTGATCCCCGGCCCGTTCTCGCACAGCGGGCAGCTGTACCAGCGGATCGCCACCTACAGCTACCTGTCCGACGACGGCGTCTTCGGGGTCCCGCTCGGCGTCGCGGCCACGTTCGTCTTCGCGTTCATCTTCTTCGGGGCGCTGCTGCAGAAGACCGGGGGCGGCGACTTCTTCATCGGCCTGGCCTACGCGCTCACCGGCCGGTTCGCCGGCGGCCCGGCCAAGGGCGCGGTGGTCGGCAGCGCCATGATGGGCTCGATCACCGGCAGCGCGATCGCCAACACGGTCACCACCGGCGCCTTCACCATCCCGATGATGAAGCGGGTCGGCTACAAGAAGCACGAGGCGGCCGGGGTGGAGGCGGCGGCCTCCACCGGCGGGCAGCTGCTGCCGCCGGTGATGGGCGCCGGGGCGTTCGTGATGGCCGAGATGATGGGCGTGCCCTACGCCGACATCGTGAAGGTCGCCATCATCCCGGCGCTGATGTACTTCGCGGTGGTCTTCCTGTTCGTGGACATCCTGGCGCGCAAGAACGGGATCGGCGGCATGCCGTCCGGGCAGCTGCCCCGGCTGCGCACCACCCTGGCCGCCGGGTGGCACTTCCTGGCGCCGCTGCTGCTCCTGGTGACCCTGCTGCTGGCCTACGTCCCGCCGCTGCGCGCGGGCATCTACGCCATCGGGGCGCTGTTCGTGGTGGCGATGCTGCGCGGCGCCAGCCGCCTGACGCTGTCGGGCATCGCCGAGGTGTTCGCGCTGACCGCGCGCAACGTGCTGCCGGTCTCGGTGGCCACCGGCGTCGCCGGGATCATCGTGGGCGTGGTGGGCCAGACCTCGCTGGGCCTGAAGCTGTCCGGGATGATCATCGACGCGGCCGCGGGAAGCCTGCTGCTCACCCTGGTGCTGGTGGCGCTGGCCTCCCTGGTGCTGGGGCTGGGCCTGCCGGTGACCGCCGCCTACATCGTGCTGATCGTGCTGGCCGGTCCGGCGCTGGAGACGCTGGGCCTGCCGCTGATCGTGGCGCACATGATCGTCTACTGGTACAGCCAGGACTCCAACGTCACCCCGCCGGTGGCGCTGGCGGCCTTCTCGGCCTCGGGCATCGCCGGCGCCTCGCCGACCCGCACCGGCCTGGCGGCGTGGAAGTTCGCCAAGGGGCTGTACCTGATCCCGCTCCTGATGGCCTACTCGTCGATCATGCTGAACGGCACCCTGGGGGAGATCGTCTTCTCCGTGGCCAGCGGCATGGTGGGGCTGGTCGCGGCCGCGGTGGCGCTGGAGGGCTTCATGCTGCGCCGCACGGCGCTCGTGGAGCGCCTGCTGCTGGTGGTCGCGGCCGTGCTGGTGTTCATGCCCGGCACCACGACCGACCTGATCGGCATGGCGATGACCGCGGTGCTGGTGGGCCTGCAGTTCTGGGGCCGCCGCCCCTCCCCGGCCCAGCGGCCCGAGCCCGCCGCGGCGGCCTGACTCAGCCGGTGATCGAGCGCGCGACGGCGGCGCCGATCAGGGCCGCGCCCAGGCCGGCCGCGATCGACGCCGCCGCGTTGGCGAATGCGAGGAAGCGGGCGCCGGTGCGGACCAGCCGGTAGGTCTCGTAGCCGAACGTGGAGTAGGTGGACAGGGCGCCCAACAGCCCCGTCCCGGCGAACGCCGCCACCGCCGGGGGCAGGGCCAGGGCGGCCGTGAAGCCCAGCAGCAGGCAGGCGGTGGCGTTGGCGGCGTGGGTGCCCCACGGGAACACCGAGTCGTGGCGGGCCTGGACGAACCGGTCGGCCAGGTAGCGCAGCGGGGCGCCCACGGCGGCGCCCAGGGCGACCATCAGCCAGGTCATCGCTTCCCCTTCCGCAGGACCGCCTCGGCCGCCGCGACGCCGGCCGCCACCGCGGCCAGCGCGCCGAACAGGGTGCCGCCCAGGTAGAGCAGCGCCCAGCCGGGGCGCCCGGCCTCCAGCAGGTGCTGCACGTCGACCACGTGGGTGCTGAAGGTGGTGTAGCCGCCGAGCACGCCGGTGCCCAGGAAGGGCCGCAGCAGACGGGAGCCGGGGCGGGCCTCGACCACGACCATGAGGACGCCGATCAGCAGCGCCCCGGAGACGTTGACCAGCAGGGTGGACAGCGGGAGCTGGCCGGGGGCGTGCGGCAGCAGCACGTCGGCCGCGTGCCGGGCGGTGGCGCCGATCGCGCCGCCCGCGGCGATCGCGCCGATGACCGCCCAGGGGCGGCGGGCCAGCTCGCGCACCTGGCCCGGCGAGCGCAGGTCGACGTCGGGGTCGACGGGCGGGTCCGTCTGCGCGGCGGTGGCCCCGGTGCGCCCGGGTTCGGTGGACATGGGCGCGATGATAGCGCCGGGCGCCCACCGCCCCTCACTGCGCCACGTGGGCCAGGAGCAGCTCGTTCACCCGGTCGGGGCGCTCGACCCCGGCCAGGTGCGCGGCGCCGCGCACCTGTTCGAAGCGGGCCCCGGGGATGCCGGCGGCCAGGCGGCGGCCGTGCCCCGGCGGCAGCATCGCGTCGTGCGCGCCCGACACCACCAGGGCGGGCGCGCGGATGCGGGAGATGTCGGGGAACTGGTCGGCCTCGGCGGCCGCCTCCCAGCAGGCGGCGAACCCGGCCGGGTCCACCCCGGCCAGCTCCTCGCCCATGCGGCCCACCACGTCCGGGCGCTCCTCGGCGAACCCGGGGGTGAACCAGGACAGCGCCGCCGCGGTGCGCACCGCCGCCATGCCCTCGGCGCGCGCCCGCGCCGCCAGGCTCCGCCAGTGCTCGGCGTGCGGCAGCCGGGCCGCCCCGGCCACGTAGGCGAGCCGGTGGACCCGCTTGGCGCGGTGGACCGCGAGCCAGGTGGCCACGGCGGCACCGCCCATTCCCGCGCCGACCACCCGCACCCGGTCCAGGTCCAGCCGGTCCAGCAGGGCGGCCGCGTCCGCCCCCAGGTCGTCGACGGCGGCGCCGCCGGGCGGAGCGGGGCTGGCGCCGTGGCCCCGGTGGTTGACGCGCAGCACGCGCAGGCACCGGGTGAGCTCGGGCATCTGCGGCTCCCACACGGACCATTTGGCACCGATGGGCGGAACGAGCAGGACGACGGGGCCCTCAGGGGGGCCATCGAATCGGTACTGCAGGGGAACAACGGCCATGCGACCCCTCCTTGGGGCCGGACACCACTTCCGGGCGGATTCCATTACCATCCGAACCGGGGGAGATCACGCTACCACGCCATCGAACGCGCATTCGTGAATACGCGGAACCCCGGGCATTTCCCAGGGATCACCGCTTTAATGGCGTCGTTTCTCCCGGGATCAACGGAATTCGACCGGCCCGCCTCACCCCCGGGCACGGAAGACGTTCACCACCGCGCCCTCCGGGAGCGGTGTCCCCGCCGACGGGTTGGTCGAGGCGACGGCCCCCTCCCGGTGGCCCGAGGGCACGCGCACCCCTCCCTCGCGGACCCGGTAGCCGGCCTCCTCCAAGGCCTTCTCCGCCTCCGGGAAGCTTCGGCCCCGCACGTCGGGCACGGCCGAGTCCGGCCGGGACGGCGCGCCCGCCGCGAACCCCGGCCGCAGCGCCGACGGCCGCGGCTCGGGGAAGTCCCGCTCCTCCGTCCCCTTCAGGGCGCCGCGCAGTCCGTCCCGCCAGATCGGGCCCGGCAGCGTGGCCCCGTAGACCACCGCGTGGTACCTGCCCCCGATGGACACCCCCCGCAGCGGGTACCGGGTGCCGCCGCGCGGGTCGCCCACCGCGACGGCCGAGGCCAGGTCGGGCGTGTGCCCCGCGAACCAGGCGGCGGCCGACCCGTCCGTCGTCCCGGTCTTGCCCGCCGCCGGCCGGCCGGGGCCGAGCCCCTGCGCGGTGCCGCCGCTGGTGAGCGGGGCGCGGAGCACGTCGTTGACGGCGTCGGCGGTCGACCGCTCCAGCGCGCGCTCGCACACCGGCTCGACCGCGCGCTGCTCCCCGCCGGGAGGCGTGATCGCCGCGACCGGGCGGGGCTCGCAGCGGATCCCGCGCGCGGCCAGTGTGGCGTAGGACGCCGCGACGTCCAGCGGGGCGACCTCCTGGTCCCCCAAGGTGAAGGAGTTCCACTGGCCGAACGGCGCGCCGTCCGCGCGCTTGGCGCCCAGGCGCTCGGCCATGCGGACGGTGTCGCACAGCCCGACCCGCTCCTGCAGCTGGGCGAAGTAGGTGTTGGAGGAGTGCTTGGTCCCCTCCACCATGCTCTGCCGCCCCGCGTCGCTGTCCCCCGCGTTGCGCACCTTCCAGGGGCCGAGCCGCTCGCCCGAACAGGTGCGCTGCCCCTTCACGGTCAGTGTGTCGGGCGCCTCGAAGGAGGTGCCCACGCCCATGCGCTCCTCCAGCGCTGCGGCCACGGTGTAGGCTTTGAACACCGATCCCGCCTGGAATCCGGTCCCCCCGCCGTGCCCGGCGTCCACGGCGAAGTTGATGGAGGTCTGCTCCGGGTCCTGCCCGTCGAAGCCGTATTCGCGGTTCTGCGCCATGGCCACCACGTCGCCCGTGCCGGGTTCGACCATGGCCTGCACGGCGACCTTCCCGTCGTCGGCGCCGCGGGGGACGTGGCGGTCGACCGCGCGCTGGGCGGCCCGCTGGGCACCGGGGTCGAGGGTGGTGCGGATCCTCAGCCCGGCGCGCCGGACCCAGCGGGCGCGCTCCTCGGCGTCGGACCCGAACCGGGGGTCGTTCTCGATCCAGGAGAGCACGTAGGTGCAGAAGTAGGGGTGGTCGCTCTCGTAGCACCCGCCGCCGAGGGGCGTCATGTCCAGCCCGAGGGGGGAGTCGGCGGCGCGGCGCGCCTCCTCCTCGGTCAGCACGCCGACCTCGGCCATTCCGGACAGCACGACGGCCCGCCGGTCCAGGGCCTCCTCGGGGTGCTCCACCGGGTCGTACACCGACGGCCCCTTGACCAGCCCGGCGAGGGTGGCCGCCTGCGCCGCCGACAGGTCGGCGGCGTCGACGCCGAAGTAGCGCTGCGCGGCGGCCTGCACCCCGTAGGCGCCGTTGCCGAAGTAGGAGATGTTGAGGTAGCCCTCCAGGATGCGGTCCTTGGGCAGGGCCGCCTCGACGCCCAGGGCGTACCGCAGCTCCCGGATCTTGCGCGCCAGCGTCGTCTCGGTGGCGCGGGAGGCCTGCTCGGGGGTGTCGGCCGCCTCCACGAGCACGTTCTTGACGTACTGCTGGGTGATGGTGGAGCCGCCCTGGGTGCTCCCCTCCAGGGTGGCCAGCGCGGCGCGGAACACCGCGCGGAGGTCGAGCCCGGAGTGCCCGTAGAAGCGGCGGTCCTCCACCGCGAGCACGGCGGCCCGCATCACCGGGGCGACGTCGTCCAGCCGGACCGCCTCGCGGCGGCGGTCGTGGACCGTGGCGAACTCCCGGCCCTCGGCGTCGAGCAGCACCGACTGCTGGACCATCGCGGAGGGGTCGAACGCCTCGGGCATCCGCAGCGCGGACCGGGCCGCGTCCCGCGCCACCACCGCCCCGCCGCCGACCGTCACCAGCACCATCGCCGCGATGAGCAGTCCGGCGACCGCCGACAGCCGGACCAGGTGGACGACCGACCCCGCAGCCGATGCCATCACGCCGTGCGCACCCCCATGCGTTCGGGACCCATTCAGCGAATCTAGGCAGGGGGACGCCATCGGGCGGTCAAACCCGTACCGCGTGCCGGTCATGGTGCGGGGCGCGCAATCGCGGACCGATACCGACCGCAATGGCCCGTAGCGTCGGAGACGTCACCGCGGGGGCCGCCCGAACGGCCCCCGGGCGACGCACCCGGACGCAACCCTGTGGAAGGCGGACCCCATGACGCAGCACACCTCCCCCGCGACCGCCGTGAAGACCGAGGCGGACGAGATCCTGGAGATCCTGCGCGAGCAGCGGCGGTTCCTCCGGCTGACCGTCCGGGGCCTGGACGACGAGCGGGCCACCCGCCGCACGACCGACAGCGGACTGACCCTCGCCGGGCTGGTCAAGCACGTCGCCCGGACCGAGCGGGGGTGGATCGCCATCATGAACGGCCGGACGGAGAACGACCCCGACCGCGAGGCCTCCTGGGG
This sequence comes from Nocardiopsis endophytica, assembly GCF_027706725.1. Lineage (GTDB taxonomy): Bacteria > Actinomycetota > Actinomycetes > Streptosporangiales > Streptosporangiaceae > Nocardiopsis_A > Nocardiopsis_A endophytica. The sequence goes on along the minus strand of NZ_JAQFWQ010000005.1, from coordinate 107,298 downwards.
CGACGACTTCCGCCTGGTCGGCGACGAGACCCTGGAGGGCACCCTGGCCTTCTACGCCGGGGTGGAGGCGGAGACGGAGAAGGCCGTGGCCGCGCTGCCCTCCCTCGACCACCCCGCCAAGCTCCCCGAGGCCCCGTGGTTCCCGAAGGACGCGTCGTGGTCGGCGCGGCGCATCCTGCTGCACCTGATCCGCGAGACCGCGCAGCACTGCGGCCACGCCGACATCATCCGCGAGTCCCTGGACGGCGCCACCACGACCGAGGTGATGGGCGAGGCCGTCGAGTGGGGGGACCAGCTGAAGGCCTGAGCGGCCCGCGACCGGGCCGGGTCCGGCCACAAGGATCCCGGACCCGGCGGTGGTTCGAAGCCCCGCCGCCCCTACGGGCACGGCGGGGCATTTCCCTGCCCTGTTCACACCACACGGGACCATTCACCGGGCCCACGTCCCACCAGGAGGCCGGAAAGGACCTCCGCGCCCACTCGGTGCAAGCCTCGGACAATTGGGGGATATCCCCTCAGACGACGGGTATGAATGCCGCGGAAGAACGTATGCGCACCGCTGCGCGACACCGCCGGACACCACCGGACCGCGACACCGAGCCCGAACCCGACCGCCCTCCCCGACCGGACGACGGCCCACCGGTGAAGGGATCCCCCGCTCCATGCCCTCTCAGGAGAACACGCGCGGAAGACGCCCGGACGCGGAATGCCGCCCCTTTGCCTGTGCCGGGCACCCGGGGAAAGAGAGAGGGGAATGGCGCATCTCATCCTATTCCGGAGGCGGTGACGGGGGAGGACAATGCGTCGAAATCCGCTTCGGCCGCAATGAACGGGTGAACGTGCGCGACTCCATTCACCCGGACCTTATCGTGCTCACTGTCCCCTGGGAAGGCTGGACGCACCTCCTCGCCCTCTTACGGATAGGCGAGTGATCACAGTGCGGGCGTGAAGATGTCCTTGTCCTCCCGCACGCCCCGCGCCAGGCCGAGTGTCACGGGATGGGTCTCACCGTGCATCTCGGTATAGCGGGCGCGGAGCCCTTCGAGGCGCACGGCCGCCTCCTCCCCGGCCAGTACGGCCTCTCCGCACAGGAGATTGCGCTCGGCCGCCAGGGTGACGGGGTGGTCCGCTCCGAGCGCCCGGTGGGCCCTCTCCAGGTTGTCCCGGTCGAGGTCGACCGCGGCGTCGACGTCTCCCTGCTCCGCCATCGTGTTGGCCAGACCGAGCGCGGCGACGGGGACGTAGGAGTGCCCGTCCCCGAGGATCCCGCGCAGTCCGGTATGGGCCTCCTCGCCCAGGCGCCGCGCCTCGGCGAGGCGTCCCGCTCCACGGCACACGGTGGCCCAGTTGCTCATGAGGGCGAGGGTGTCGGGGTGGTGCTCCCCGTACAGCGCCACGTGGTCCTCCAGGAGGCCCTCCCCGACCGCCGAGGCCTCATCGAAACGGCCCGCCTCGTACAGGGCGAGCATGTACGTGATCGTGGCCCGGCGGAGGGAGGGAAGGTGCACGCGCCCTTCCCGCGTGGAGAAGTACTCGTACACCCCGCGCGCCTGCTCCACCGCTTCCTCGGGCCGGCCCGCCCGGTAGAGGGCCACGCTGTGGGGACCTCGCGGCCCCTGGGAGATGACCGCCCCGGGGCCGAACATGCGGTCCGCGAAGTCGACCTGCCGCCGGAGCCAACCCTCGCCTTCGCGGTAGCGCCCCGAGGTGAACAAGTCGATTCCGACGGCCACCCCGCAGTTCAGCGTGCTGGGGCTGTCGTTGCCGAGGATCGACTGGTAGGACGCGTACGTGGCCCGGTCGATCTCCAGCGCCTCCTCGACCCGGTCCGCGTGCCGCAGGGAGACCCCGTACTGCTGGGCGAGGAACAGTGTCGTGGGGTCCTCTGGGCCGAGTGTCCTCCGTGCCCCTTCCCACACCTCGCGTGAGAGCTCCTGCGCGCCGTAGAAGTCCCCTTCGATGCGTTTGCCGAAGCTGAACAGCCCGCCGAACGTGAGCGTGTCCTCGTGCAGGGGACCGCGCTCCTCCAGAAGGAGGGCGCGCAGGCGCCCGTTGAACTCCTGGGCTTCGGTGAAACGCCCGAACCTGCGCAGGTTCCCGATCTGGACCTGGGCCACCCCGAGGACCTGCGGATCGGTCTCGGGTACATGCGGCCGCCAGTGCTCCAGCGCCCGCTGCGCCACATTGAGCGATCCCTGGATGTCGCCCCAGACGGCCAGGAACTCGGCGATGTTCACCGCCAGTGTGCGCACCCACGGCTCGGCGCAGTCGTGCACCTCGGCCGTGCGGGCATGGGGGAGCATCTCCGCGTAGACCGGCCACTCGGCAGAAGTGTCCGGGGCCTCCGGGTCGACCGACGCGAGCATCAGGTGGGCTTGGTGCCTGGCCTCCTCCCTCTCCTCGGGGCTCATCCGGTAGCGGAGGCTCTGCTGGACCAGCCGGTGCATCGTGAGGCTGCCCTCCCGGTGGTCCAACCGTGCGAGCGAGAGCTGGCCGATGTCGCGCATGGCACTGCTCAATGCCACCGGACTGTTGAGGATGGACCGCAGCTCCGGAGGCAGTTCGGCCCCGCGCGCCGCCTTGAAGTAGCGCTTCGGGATGGGCACCGGCGCCAGGAAGGCGCAGATCTGCAGCAGCCTCAGCGCGGCCGGGTTCTTCTGCTCCAAATGGCTGAGCGACAGGTTCCACGCCGCGGTGACCGGGCCGTACTCGGTCAGGTCCGGAATGTTGAGCAGCGCTTCGCTCTCGGCCTCGAAGGCCTCCAGGTAGTCGTCGGCGTTCATGTCGGTCTGCAGCAGCCACACCGCGGCCTGTTCCACCGCCAAGGGCAGGTGGCCCAGGACCTCGGCGACACGGTCGGCGTCCGCGTCGGAGATGTCCGGTCGGCGGAGCCGGATGAGCTCCCGGCTCTCCTCCCGCTCGAAGACGTCGACCTCCATGGCCCTCGTGGTGCGCTCCCAGTCCCGGTTGCGGGAGGTGATGAGGACGCGCCCCGGTCCGCCCGCCGGCAGGTACTCGTTGACCATCTGGGGACTGTCGGCGTTGTCGTACACCATGAGCCACTTGCGGTAGGGCGTGCCGCGCCTGAGGGCCTCCAGCACCGCGGGGACCGCCTGGTCGGGGGAGGCGCCGACGGGGAGCTCCAGGGTTCTGGCGAGGTCGCTCAGCGAGCGCATCATCTCGCCCGTGCTCGACGCCGGCACCCACCACACCAGGTCGTAGTCGCTCTGGTGGCGGTAGAGGTACTCGACGGCGAGCTGCGTCTTGCCCACGCCGCCCATCCCCCATACCGCTTCGGGGAGGATGCTGGTCGTCCCCTCGACCAGGCGGGTGTGCAGCTCCTCCAGCTCCTCCGTCCGCCCGACGAAGCTGCGGTTCTTCTGCGGGATCGACGGCGACCAGACCGGCGGCGGGTCGGACGGGTCGTGCCGGATCGCCGCCACGGGGGGTACAGAGCGTGCTGCGGCCAACGGATCTCCAGTGGTGTATCGGGGGGTGGAGGGGCCTGTCCCGGGACCCGTCCCCTCATCACCGACCGCCGTCCTGGCGGCGGGCACCTCCGCGGATACGTCCTCGGTGTTCCGCGGCTCGTCGGCGTCGGCCAGGAGTGCGGGGGCGGTGGGCTCGGAGTCGGCGGACGTCATCGTCGGCGGGCTCTCTCTCGATGCGGCGGCACTGGTCCGTTCGGGAGGGACGATGGCGCAGGTCAGGCGGGTTGCTAGGCGCAGATGGATCCCCGACACCGAGCGTAGCGAATCGGCCACTATCCGCGCCTGCGGAATCGAGGAGTCCGGGATGGACGCGGTGAAGCCCGTGGACGGCGCCGCGAGAGCGGCCTCGAACGCCACCACCCAGGGCATCTCATCACGGACCGACCGCGCCCACGCCGCAAGCGCCTTCAGCGTCTCGGACCGGCGGCCGAGGGAGAGGAGGAGCTCCCGGGCCTTCGACTCGATCACCAGGGACGGACTCGCGCCGCGCCGTGCGCTCGCGCGGCGGATCAACCCGCCGCCCATGACCTCGGCGATGTGCGGCCTGCCCGCCTCCGGGACCACCGCCTGCCGGACGGCCTGAATCACGGGAAGGCTGATCGGAACGGCGGCGAGTGCGCGCAGCAGGCGGAACGCGGTATCCGAGGCTTCGGCACGGAATCGCCCCACCGCCTGCTCGGCCGACTCCTCCGGCCCCTCCACGGCACCGGGACCGTCGTCGGTGTGCTTCCCGTCCGACCGGACGGGGAGCACGCGCGTATGGAACCCGCCGGGGACCGGCTGCCCTGCGGCGAACCGGGCGAAGTCCGCCAGAGCGTCGGGGAAGGCGAGCACCGGCACCGGGAAGGAGCCGTGGGCCGGAGGGGCGAGGAACGGGCTCCGCTCACCGGGATCGGTCAGCCGTGCGGTCAGGCGGGCGGTGGGCACGGCCCCGCCGCGCCCGTCGTCGGCGGGGCGGTCCAGCCGCGCGCGGCGCGTGTCGAGCCAGGTCCGCTCCCACTGGCGGCGCGGGTGCACGTTCACCAGGGCCACCAGGTGGCGTGCGGACCACCGGGCCAGGCGCCGCTGGAACCGGCCGGAACGCCACTCGGAGGACAGGCCGTCGGTGGCGACGAGCAGGACCGCCCCGGGGTCTGCGGCGGCGATCGCGCGCTCGGCGGTGGACCACTCCGCCGGGGCCTCCTCCGGGACGTCCTCGCGGGGGCGGCAGCGGAACCGGCGCACGTCGGCGAAGATGCCGCGCCCGTCCAGGATCCGGTCGAACTCGTCGAGCACGGACGCGTGGAACCGCATCGTCAGGGAGTCCTCGCGCAGGGACAGCAGCCGGAACCGGCGGGTCCGTGCCGGGCGGGTGCGGGGGAGCCAGCGCCGTGTCGCGGCCGCCGTGCGCGCGGTGGCCTCCTCGTCCAAGACGGCCTCGGGGGCGTCCTCAAGGGCCGCGAGCGGCCGCAGGGCGCGCTCGACGGCGGCCTGGTCGAGGCGGTCCTCCGGCGGCGCGGTCGCCACCGCCTGCACCGGCACCGCGCCGTCCGCGGCGGCACCGGGACCGACGTGCACGGAGACGAGGTCCGGGCCGTCCTCCGCCTCCGTCCGCTCCTGGCCCCCCGGGGACTCCGGAACCTCCGGAAGCGGTGCGTCGCGGGCGGGTCCCGCCGGAGCGCCGCTCCCCCGCGGAGGCGCCGCATCGTCCAGGGCCTCATCGTCCGGACCCTCATCGTCGGGGGCCCGGATCCGCTCGGCCTCGTCGATCCGCGCGGCGAGCCACACCGCGTCGGCCCACTCGGCGGCGGTCCCGACGGAGGCCGGCCCGTCGGCCGGTGTCATGTCCACCGCCCCTCGTCCCGCGCGCCGTCCACGCCGCGCCACAGGAAGTCGAGGACCTCGTCCCCGACAGCGGCGGCCTCCGGGGCGCTCATCGTGATGTGCACGGCGTTGAGGAGCTGGTCGGCGGTGAGCGGCCCCGCCTCCCCACTGCGGCCCAGGAAGCGCTGGACCAGGTCTCTGGCCCGGTCGGCCCGCTCCTGCGTCCACTCCCCCTCGAAGCGGCGGCGGAAGTGGGCCCCCACCATCGCCTCCAGGCGCCCGGCGTCCGGTGGGCCCATGTCCACGTGCAGGCAGCGGCGCTTGAACGCGTCCGGGAACTCGCGCTCGCCGTTGCTGGTCATCACGACCAGCGGGAACTCCCGGCACCGGACCCGCCCCCCGCGGACCAGGGCCCACCGGCCGGGGTCGTCGGTGCGCACCCGCGCCTCCTGCTCGCCGTCGGCGGTGCGGGCCAGCTCGGGGACGGCGAACTCGCCCTCCTCGATCACGTCCAGCAGGTCGTTGGCCAGGTCCAGGTCGCCCTTGTCGATCTCGTCGACGAGCAGTACGCGGGGCAGCGCCTGCGGCAGCAGCGCCGTGCCGAGCGGCCCCAGCCGCAGGTAGTCGCCGATGCCGGGGGGCGGCTCGGCTTCGGCGGCGATGTCGTGGACGCGGCCGATCGGGTCGTAGGTGTAGAGCGCCTGGCGCAGCGAGCTCCCGCTCGACACCGGCCACCGCAGCACTCTGCCCAGGCCCAGCTCGCGGCCGACCCGGTAGGCCAGCGTGGACTTGCCCGCGCCCGGCGGACCGGTCACGATGAGCGGGCGTCTCAGGTAGAGCGCGGCGTTGACGGCGTCCGGCTCCGCGCGGTCCACGGGGACCGGGGCCCCGCCGAGGGCGCCCAGGCGCCGCGTGTACCCCTCCTCGTCCGCGGGGGGAGGGTCCTGCAAGGGGCCGCCGGAGAAGTCCCGCCACGGCGGAGGGGGCGGCAGCACGTCGGCGAGCGGTTCCGGACGGGGGACCCCCGTCCCCTGGTAGATCCACCAGCCCCGGCCCGTGGGCCCGGCCTCGGGGGCGGCACCGGATGTGGTCGCATCGTCCAACGGGGGCTCCCTAGCGGTGATCACGAGGGTCGGCGGCGATCGACGGAACCGGGCGGTGCAGGTCCTCGTGGAGGAGCACGGGTCTCCACGGCGGCGCCCCACCATCGTCGGCGCTGCGGCCCGACCGCCGCAAGTGCGAAATGGCCTGTCTCACCGACAGGGCACCCGGTACTCCGGGCCGCGTCGGCATCGCCTCCTCCAAGTGGTCGAGGAAGGACCGGTCGAGCGGGCCGCAGCGGTCCCACACCAGGAACGGGTAACCGAGGGCGAGTGCGCTGCCGAGCGCGGCCCGGCCCGCCTCGGTCGCGATCCCGGGCCCCAGGACGGCGAGGGAGGACCCGGTGTCCGCGCCCAAGGCGGAATGGATCCGCTTGCGCCATCCGTCCTCCCGGCCGGTGTCCACCGGAACCCAGTGCACGCGCGGGCGGGCCGAGGCGTTCAGGGGCGCCCACCGCGCCTGCCACGCCTTCCATCCGGTACGCGGCCCGGTGAGGCCCCGTACGACGACGTCGCGCTCGTCCCCCAGCGCGGCCGTGTGCGGAGCGGCTCCGCCGTCCCCGCCCGCCACGGGGTAAGGCCAGGACTCCACTTCCAGGTCGAGGAACTCCACGGGCAGTGCGACCTCGACGAGGAGGTCGCCGTCCTGCTGTGCCAGCCACCCCTCCTCGGCCTCGGCGACGGCCCCGGCGGCCCGCGCCGCCAGTTCGTCGGCGTGCACGATCACGTTCACGACGCGCTCGGGGTCCCATCGCCTCGGCCCGCTGCGCCAGGCGGTCACGTGCCGCAGCTCGCCGTCGTCGCGGTCCCCGTAGCGCTCGATCCGCACGAGGACGTGGCAGTCGCCGCCGACGGCGGACACGGCGGTGCGCGTGTCGGCCAGGACGACCCGCGCCTCTTCGGCGCCGTGCCGCTCGATGCGCGCCGTCTGCGCCTCGACCCAGGCCCGGAGCTCGCGGACGTCCGGCACGGGACCGCTGGACCGGGTGCCCCCGGCCTCCGCGTCGGCCAGGACGAGGTCGGCGAAGATGAGGTAGGGCGGGACACCGCTGGCACCGGCGTTGTGGTCCAAGAGGCGGAGCAGGGCCCCGGCCGCGTCGTGGGCCTGGTCGGCGTACTCACCGCCCGGGGCCGCCAACCGCACGAGCGTCTCCATACGCCCGGGGCGGACCCCGCTGAGCAGGCGCAGCGCCTCGTTCCGCTCCTTCACCGGGAGCAGGTCCTCGTCGTCCCACTGCGCATCGGCGGCGTCCGCCAGGACGCCGGCCTCGGCGGAACCGAGCTCGGGAAGGGCGTCCAGCACCGCGTCGGCGGGGAGCATGAAGGAGGTTCTGGGATCGGCGTCCTCCCGGCCGTAGGAGCTGGTGACCAGGCCTATGACCGCTCCGGTCGCCTTGTCGAGGACCCCGCTGCCACTGCAGCCGACGGCTATGGGCTCCGACCCGGCCCTCCGGCCCAGCTGCAGGAGGCCGGGCCTGCCGCCGCGGCCCATGAGAACGTGGTCGCTCCAGATCGAGACGGCGCCGTTCCTCGGGTACCCGCAGGTGCGCACGGGGCGTTCGGAGGAGGCGGACGGGCCGAGCCTGCGCAGCGGCGCGCCCCGCATCGGTGCGGGCGCGGGGGATTCCAAGCGCAGCAGCGCGGCGTCGATGCCGTCACCGCCGAGGGAGCGCTCGACGGCGGCCGCGGTGGACCAGGCCTGCCTTATGTAGGACGGGCTGTCCACGGCGACCGTCTCCCCCTCCCGGAGCCTGTCCACCACATGGGCGCACGTGAGGGCTCGGCCCCCGGGGAGGAGGACCCCCGTTCCGATGGCCCTGTCCCTGTCCTGGACCCGGGCCAGGATGCGGAGCGCCCATGGGTGAACGGACACGACCACCTTCCTTCGGCCCTGCGCGTCGTCCCATCCAACGGCAGGCGGCCGGAGCCCTTCAAGGGCCCGGTGCGGGGTCCTGGGCCCAGAGGCCGGTTCCGGCCGCCCGATTCCCGGGCGGTCCGGGATCGGGCCCGGCCGGAGCGGCTCACTCGAGCTCCTGGCCCTCCGGTGCCCGGGCGGCGAAGCGGACCAGGGCCTCCTCGTCCTCCCTCGGCAGGTGCAGGCCGAAGACCTCGCGCAGGACGCCGGGAAGCTCCTCGGGGGCGAGGTCCCGCGCCTCGGGGGCCCGGTCCGGGCGGTGCGTCTCCAGGCGGCGGTCGGTCAGCACGACCCGCTCGGAGGCGCCGTTGCGCTGCACCGAGAGCATCCGGGTGAACGGCGAGCGCGGGTGGTGCGAGGCGATGTATTCGAAGTCGGCCATGTCGGGGCGGTAGAACGGCTCCAGCGTGAACAGGTGGACGTTGAACCACCCGTCGTGCCGCAGCAGCCGCACCATCCACCCGCGCGCCGTGCGGTCCAGGCGGTAGAGCCAGTCCCCCGCCCGCACCTGCGCCCCGTTCCGGAGCGGCAGGGGCGCGTTCGGCCCCCAGCCGCCGACCCCGGTGTCGACGATCCAGGCGCCCTCGCCCGGGACGTCGACCCGGAGCAGGGTGTGGCCGACCGGCCGGAGCCGCGTCGCGTCGGCCCCGAACAGCATCCGGGCGCTGAGCGCGGTCACCGTGAACCCGATGCGGTCGAGCACCGTGGCGAGCAGGCCGTTGAGCTCGTGGCAGTACCCGCCGCGGCGGCGGCGCACCAGCTTGTCCTGCAGGTCGCCGATGGCCAGGGAGACGCCTCCGCGGAGCAGCACGTCGAGGTTCTCGAAGGGGAGGCTCTCGGTGTGCGCGCGGACCAGCGCCCGCAGTGTGGCCAGGTCGGCGCGGACGGGGCCGGTGTGGCCGATGCGCTCCAGGTAGGCGTCCAGGTCGAGGCCGGCCGACTCCCAGCCGAACTCCGGGCCGGGCGGGGGCACGTCGGGCGGGGCGGGGACGTCGTGCAGCGTGCTGGTTCCCATGGGGTTCCCTCCTCCGTGTGGGCCGATGCCCCCACGGTGCCCCCCGCCGCTTGCCGGGGCCTTGCCGCCGGCTGTCAGTGCCCTTCCGGGGACGGCGAGTCGAACCCGCGCATCCTGCGCAGCGGGGAGAACACCAGCACCAGGGGGCTGAGCGCCATCGCCACCGCGAACACCGCGACCGCCTCGCGCACCCCGAGCGCGTCGGCCACCGCCCCGCCCATCAGGCCGCTGACCGGCATCACTCCCCACACCACGGTGCGGATCGTCGCGGTCATCCGCCCGAGCAGCTCCGGCGGGCACTCCCGCTGCCGGTAGGCAATCTGGCAGATGTTGTAGCAGACGGTCCCGGCCGCCATCACCGCCGAGGCCAGCACGAACAGGCCGGCCCGCCAGTCCGGCGCGGCCAGCGGCAGCAGCAGCCCGAACGGCGTGGTCACCAGCGGTGCCAGCCAGATCAGCCGGGCCTGGCCCACGGCCGCGGCCAGGCGCCCGGTCACCGCCGCCCCGGCCAGCCCGCCCAGGGTGGCCCCGCTCATCATCCAGCCGACCGCGACCGGGGGCAGGCCCACGGTGCGGGTCAGGAACAGGACCTCGATGGCGAAGATCGCGCTCATGAAGAGGTTGATCAGCGCGGTCTCCAGCACGATCAGCCGCAGCAGGCGGTGGCCGAGCAGGAAGGCCACGCCCTCGCGGATCTGCCCGGCCAGGCCCGCCCGGCGCGCGGGGGCGGGGGCCGGCTCGCGGGTGCGGATCGCCCCCAGGAACAGCAGCGAGGTCAGCGCCGTCAGCGCGTTGGCACCCAGGGCCCCGACGGTGCCGAACACCTGCACCGCGGTCCCGGCGATGCCCGGCCCGGCGAAGCCGGACACCGAGCGCACCGCCTCCAGCCGGGCGTTGCCCTGCACCAGCCGCTCCTCACCGACCAGGCCGGGCAGATAGGAGTGGTCGGCGACGTCCCCGAACAGCTGGGCGCACCCCAGCAGCAGCGCGACCACGACCAGCACCGCCATGTCCAGCACGCCGAGCAGGTGGGCGGCGGGCACCGCGGCGAGCAGGACCAGGCGCGCCGCGTCGGCCGCCATCATCACGGTGCGGCGCCGCATCCGGTCCACCCACGCCCCGGCGGGCAGGCCCAGCAGGAGGAACGCGGCGTGCTCGGCGGCGGCGAGCAGGCCCATCTGCAGCGGCGTGGCGCCGATCAGGACGACCGCGGTCAGCGGCAGCGCGACCATGGTGACCGCGCCGCCGAGCTCGTTGCTGACGTGGGAGGACAGGAAGAGCCGGAAGTCGCGCACGGCCGGATCGCCGCCCACCGGTCCGGGCGCCTGCGGGGTCGGGGAGGAGGGGGCGGAGCCGTCGGACACAGGGGCGTCCCTTCACGTCGCTGTGCGGGGAGCGAACCGGTCGGGCGATTCTGTCACCACGCCCGGACGCGGTGTAATCGCCCCCCATACCTCCGCCGATCCGGCCATCGGAGCACCGCCCGCCGCGCGGATCGTACGCCCCGCCCCCGCCCGTCGGACGAAACCGCGGCACCGTCCGCGTTCGGACAGCAGTCTTGCGAGAGGATGTAGTACATGTGCTACATATAGAAGCAGTCATATAACGAAAGGCAGTGCTTCCATGGCTCTCACCGACGGCGCCTCGGCGTCGACGGCGGCCTCCCCGCACTCGGGCCCCGCCATCGACGTCCGCGACCTGCGAATGCGCTACGGCGACAACGACGTGCTCAAGGGCGTGGACCTGACCGCCGACCCGGGCGAGGTCCTCGTCCTCCTCGGCCCCAACGGCGCGGGCAAGACCACGACCGTCGAGATCCTCGAAGGCTTCCGCGTGCGCTCGGCGGGCGAGGTGTCGGTGCTCGGCGCCGACCCGGCCGTCGGCGGCGAGGCGTGGCGGGCCCGGCTCGGAGTCGTCCTGCAGTCCTGGCGCGACCACGGCAACTGGCGGGTGCGCGAGCTGCTGGCGCACTTCGCCGCGCACTACGCGCCCTACTCCACCGCCGGCCGGCCCCGCCCCCGCGACGTGGACGCCCTGCTGGAGACGGTCGGCCTGGCCGGCCACGCGCGGGCGAAGGTGTCCTCGCTGTCCGGCGGGCAGCGGCGGCGGCTGGACGTGGCCGTGGGCATCGTCGGCCGCCCCGAGCTGCTGTTCCTGGACGAGCCCACGGCCGGGTTCGATCCGCAGGCCCGGCGCGACTTCCACGACCTGGTGCACCGGCTCACCGACGAGGAGGGCACCACGATCCTGCTCACCACCCACGACCTGGACGAGGCGGAGAAGCTGGCCGACCGCATCCTCATCCTGGCCGACGGGCGCATCGTCGCCGAGGGGAGCGCCGACGAGCTGGCCCGCCGGGTCGGCAGCGGCAGCGAGGTGCGCTGGGTCCAGGACGGGCAGCGGTTCGTCCACGCGGCACCCGACGGCACCGCGTTCGTGCGGGAGCTGCTGGAGCAGCACGGCGACGCGGTCACGGACCTGGAGGTGCGGCGGGCGAGCCTGGAGGACGCCTACATGGAGATGGTGGCCCGGCACGAGTCGGGCAGGACGGCCGACGCCGCGAGGGCGCTGGAGGGTCTGGAAGGGCTGGAGGGGATCACGCGATGAACCGGACGACGCACGTCCTGCTGCGGGGACTGGCCGAGGCGCGCCTGGCCCTGCTGGCCTCGCTCCGCAGCTTCCAGGAGATGTTCGCCACCGTGATGTTCGTCGCGGGATTCACCGTCGGACTGTCCTTCATGCGCGGCGGCACCGTCGACGGGACCGGCGTGGACTCCGCGACGGCCTCGCTGCCGGGCGTGCTCGGGCTGTCCGTCGTGTTCGTGGGGGTGGTGGCGACCGCGATGATGCTCGCCACCGAACGCGAGGACGGCACCCTGCTGCGCGCCAAGGCGCTGCCCGACGGCATGGCCGTGTACCTGATCGGCAAGGTCGTCTACGCGGCCGCCCTCGTCCTGGCCACCGTGCTCCTCCTGGTGGTCCCCGGGCTCTTCCTGTTCGACGGGCTCGCCGCCGGGCTCGCCACGGGGTGGCCGCAGCTGCTGTGGGTGCTCCTGCTGGGCATGGTGGCCTCCATCCCCGCCGGGGCGGTCCTGGGGGCGCTGTTCGACAACCCGCGCCTGGTCAACGCCGTCGGCATGGTGCCGGTCTTCGGGATCACCATGGTCTCCGGCGTGTTCTTCCCGATCACGGCGCTGCCCGGCTGGATCCAGACGGTCGCGCAGGTGTTCCCGGTCTACTGGATCGGTCTGGGGCTGCGGTCGGCGCTCCTGCCCGACAGTATGCTCAGCGCGGAGATCGGGGAGTCCTGGCGGCACCTGGAGACCGCGGGCGTGCTGGGCGCCTGGGCGGTGGCCGGGATGGTGCTGGCGCCGTGGCTGCTGCGGCGGATGGCACGCCGGGTCTCCGGAGCGAACGTGGAGAAGGCGCGGCAGAAGGCGATGCAGCGTGTCTAGTGGTGCGGTGTCCAACCGGTCGAAGGCCGGGGCGCAGGCGGAGCCCATCTACAACCGCATCGCCGTGCTGCGCGCCGAGCGGGGGATCTCCCGCCGCGCGCTGGCCGAGGCCCTCGGCGTTCACTACCAGACGGTCGGCTACCTGGAGCGGGGCGAGTACAGCCCCAGCCTGCACCTGGCCCTGCGGATCGCGCGGTACTTCGAGGTCCCGGTGGAGGTGGTCTTCTCCACCGACCCGTTCCCGAGGATCGGCAGCGCGGAGGGCTGAGGCCTCACGACTGCCAGTGCGCGTGCGCCTGCGCCTGACCCCTCATCCGTTTCCGCTCCATCACCCCCGCGATGACGAGGGTGACGACCGGCGCGGGCAGGAGCACCAGGCCCGCCACCGCCCAGGGGATCGAGTTGAAGATGAGCCGGCGGCCGGGGTCGAGGCCGAGGTCCGGGTAGACGGCGGTGGCCATCATCCACCAACCGCCGACGACGGCACCCAAGGGCACCAGGAGCAGGGCCGTGACGAGGTGGAGGGGGCCGATGCGCCGGGTCGCCGCGAGGACGGCGAGCACGGTGAGGGCGGCGGCCGCGAGCACGGCGCCGCCCACGCCGATCACGGTGACCGCTCCATCGGAGAGGGGGAGCGGCCCGATCAGGTAGGTGGGGTCATAGCGGCCGTCGCCCGAGGCGCGCTCCCGGTCGGCCAACTCGGCGAGGACCTCCTCGGTGGGCCGGTGGAGCACCCGCCACGTGGCGAGGGCGGTGCCGACCGCCAGGGCGGCGGCGGGCAGGAGCATGGCGGGGGTTCTGCTCTTGGAGGTCATCGTCGGGGGCGTCCTTGGGGGATGGGCGGGTGGTCGGCGGCTTCAGTCGCCGGCGCGGACGGTTCCGGAACGGCTCGCCCTGCGCTTGCGGCGCGCGAGGAGCCCGGTGGTGAGGGCCGCCGCGAGGAGGACCGCCGCAATGGGCGGGAACACGACGGTGGCCAGGCCGAATCCTATGTTGGCACCGATCACGGGGGCAGTGGCGACCGCCCACCAGACGCCGGCCATGGCGGGGACGGGCGCCAAGAGCAGGGCGGTGCACAGGTGGAGGGCGCCGATCCGGCCGGTCGCGGCGAGGCGGATGAGCAGGGCCAGCCCGGCGAGGGCGAGGGCGGCGCCGGCGATCCCGACCGCGGCGGCGGCGCCATCGGGCAGGGCCGGGGCGGCGATGGCGTGGTCGGCGTCGGGGATGGCGTCGGGCGGGGTCCGGACCGCCCACCAGGCGGCGGGGCCGGCGCCCAGAAGAAGCGCACCGGCCGCGAGGACGGTGGATGGGGTGGCGCTCTTCGCGGTCTCGTCCATGCCCCGATCATCCGCCATGCGGGGGCGGAAGAACATGAGTAGGCGTACTTATACGTAGGAGCGGGCGGTGCGGGACAATGCGGCCCACGCACACCCCGCCCCCTGCTCCCCCGCGAAGGTCGCCATGCCAAGTCCCCAGGCCGCCACCGCCGTACTGCTGTTCGCGCTGATGACGACCGCCGCCGGTTGCGGCGCGTCCGGCGGAGGAGGCGGGGGTTCCGCGTCTCCCACTCCTTCATCGTCCCCCTCCGCGTCCCCCTCTCCTCCCGCCGGGCAGGAGGTGGAGTACCGCGCGCTGACGGTGACCGTCCCCGAGGATTGGGAGGTCCGCTCCCGGGAGGACGACTTCAGCAGCCCGGGCGACACGGACCTGGGAAGCGAGGAGTGGAAGGCGCTGGTCCCCGGGGAGTGCGAAGCCGACAGGCTGAACTGGGGGAACGCGGACGACGCGCCGTGCCCGCACGTCAAGGTCCTCGGTCCGAAGGCCATCTCCCAGGCGGGCCACGGCGCGCCGTTGGACCCCGACGGTGCGGCGTTCCCCTACGACCCGTCGACGAACCCGGCGCCGTGCCCGATGAGTGTGGAGACGCGGGAGACGGAGTTCCCGCCGCCGGAGGAGGACACCGCCTACACGACACGCCCCGTGGGCGCGAAGAAGGCGGCGTACGCCGAGGTGGAGGCCCTGTGCATCGACCCGGAGAACAGCACGGCGGCGGACGGGCGCCCGCTCATGCGGGGATACGACCAGCGGTACTGGTTCCTGCCGGAGTCGGAGATCCTCATCGTGGACAACTACGGGATCGAGGAGATGGACGACATCCTCGCCGGGGGGCACCTGGAGTGAGGCCCTTCGGGGCGGCCTTCAGGATGTCGTCCCCTCCCCCGGCTCACAACCCGTAGATCCCCTCCGTGACGGCCTTCGGGGCGCCGGGGCTGCCGTCGCGGGCGTCCCAGTCCCAGAACTCCACGACGTTGCCGTCGGGGTCGGTGACGTAGGCGGAGTGGGCCTGGCCGCCGAATTCGACCTCGTCGACGGTGTGGCCGTGGGCGCGGACGCGTTCGACGATCCCGGCGTAGTCGGCGGGGTCGACGTGGATCGCGTAGTGGACGTGCAGGCCGCCGCGGCCGCGAGAGATGCCGATCTGGGGAGCCCAGAGGCCGATGCGGGTCCAGCCGGCGAGGACCCAGACGGCGTTGCGGCCGTTCCACTGCGGCCCCTCCCAGCGCTCGATGACCGGGAAGCCGAGGACCTCCGTGTAGAAGCGCTCGGCCGCCTCCAGGTCCTTGGCTTCGAGCACGAGTTCGTTGACCCCGTTCACCGGTGCGGACATGGCGCGCCTCCCGTATATAGCGAAACTCCTATTTAGTTATCTCCCTATATAGACCCGAGGCGATACACTGTCAACATGCCGCCGACCGCCGCCTCTCCCGCCGCCGCACCGCCCGCCCCGACCGACCTGGCCGTGGAACGGTTCCGGGCGTTGGGCCACCCGGTACGCCTGGGCATCCTCCGGGAACTGGCCCGCACCCCCGACACGTGCGCGTGCGACTTCGCCGAGGTCTTCGACGTGAGCCAGCCGACGATCAGCCAGCACCTGAAGGTGCTGCGCGAGGCCCACCTGGTCACGACCGTCCGCCGGGGCAACCAGATCTGCTACTCCCTGGACCCGCAGGCCGTCGACGACCTGAGATCGGTCCTGACCGACCTGTCCACCGGAGCGCCGACCGGGTGACGTGACCGGAGGGAGCTGGCGGCAGTTGGACCAGGCCTGGGCAAGAGATTGCGAGGACCGCCTCGGTGTCCGATGTACCCAGCGGAAACTACGCCCCTCGCCGGACATGGAGAGGCCCGCACGCCCAGGTGATCGCCCATCCGTGTCCTGTTCCGATCCTTCCTCCGACAACCGGGTACACGGGCGACAGGATCACACGAAGGATCCGAATCGGGATCACAAAGTGGGCGCCCCACCAGGCTGCGGGACGCCCTCACCAACTAGAAGAACCGGAACACGAGCACCACGGCGACGACGATTCCGCCGATGGCAGCAAAGTTCGTGATCAGTCGTGCGGTGTGCGCCCAGCTTTCGAGAGCGACCGCAATCAGGCGGAGCAGATCAGAGAGAACAGGACCAAGCCAACCCACGTGAGACTCCCAGCGGGCACAAGAAACTCACGCTCCGTTGAGAGCGTCGGTACCCGCGAGAATGAGCGGCCCTCACGTTCGGACCGGCGGCAACCCGCTATTCACGACCGAGTCTAGAACGGCAGGCGAGAGATATCGAACCGATGACCCCTCCGTGCCGGGGCACTGGCACGGAGACCATCGATCAGGTCCTCCAAGGTCTCCTCCCTGAGCTGCGCTGATCGATGGCACCTAGGGCACTTCAAGACCGCCTTGCGGCGGCCATCCGGAGTCCGGACGAACACCGGCGCACGCGTCACCGTAGTCATGCGCCGCCCTGTAGAGCGCTGGCTCCGCCCCCGGCTGAGCACGGATCGGCGATCCTTTTCAGGCGCCATCTTCGAAGGCTCGAGGCCATCGCCGCCCAGTGATTCCACAACCCTCTTGTTGAGGCGGCGGAGATCCTCATCTGAAGGGCTGTTCCTGTGATCACTCAAGTCGGCGATCTCGGCAGGCGCGTGTTGATCTTTATCGGTACAGATTGCCTTGAAGCTCGCGCGTGGTCGAGCCGGATTGCGGCGCCTGCTCATGCTGTCTCCCGTCGCGTCCTCCCACAGTGATCCCGTGGGCGGTCAGAGCTGCGGCTTGGAATTTCGTGCCTGGTGCATCCAGCGCAACGACGACGCTTGTAGCGCCGCCTCCGCGAGGCGCTTCGCCGTGGCGGTCTTCAGCGACGCCATGGACGTCTCGATCCACGCCCGGGTGTCGGTGCCCTGTTCCTGGTACTCCACGGCCTGGATGAGGCACTCCAGCTTGTCGGCGTCCTTGGCGCAGACCGCCTCGGCCGACTCCTTCGCCTCGTACTCTCCGACGGCGGATTCGATCACCTCGGCCAGCGCTGCCGGCATCCCCGCCGTCTGGTCCGCGGTGACCTCCTCGTTCGGAGCCGCCTTCAGGTAGCGCTTGCCGATGTGCGGGATGTCGGAGACCCGCGACTCCTGGGTGTCGTGGAACAGCGAGAGGAACGCCGAGCGCTGTGGGTCGGCCCCCTCCAGGGAAGCGATCACCGCCGCGGTGATCGCCGTGCGGTGGGAGTGGTCGGCGATCGACTCGGGGGAGGCGACACCGGCGATCACCCAGCCGGTGCGCTTGTACCTCTTCAACAGGCCCATCTCGAAGAGGAAATCAACCGTCCGCGCGTCGCGCTCGTCAGTCATGAGGCCCTTCCTACCAGCGGTGGATCATCCGTAGAGCGTAAAGGACCTCGTTCAGCTCCTTCACTGCCTGCGGCGACACAGAGCCTTGCTCAAGAAGACGTGCAGCCGCGGCGGAGGCGGCTTCTGCACTTCGAGGGTTCACCACCTCAGGTTTCCGAGTGATCAGGGACCAAAGCGTGTGAACGACGACGTCGATGTACGGGTTGGTCGCGTCGAGCTTGGTGACGAGGTGGGAGAGCATCCGGTCTCCACTCCAGGCCCCAAGGTCGAGTTCGACCATGAAGGAGTCCGTCACCTGCGGGTCGCTGATCTCCCCCAGCCAGTACGCCCAGTAGTTGAGGTTGGCCGTCTCGCACTCGTCGGTCTCGATGTGCACGTCGATGAATCGGGACAGCGCATCACCGTCGCCCTTGCGAGCGAGAGTGTGCGCACCGGACCGAACGACGGGCCATGAGGGTGTCCAACGCCCGGAGTGGAGTCGACGCTCGTCGTCGTGCTGCATGAGCGCGAGCCACTCGCCGGTTTCGGGGCTGGCGTCGAAGCCGGCGACGTAGTGAGCTTGGCGCCGCAGAAGCGCCCCGGTTTCGGTGTCCGGCGCGGCCTGCTCGGCGACGTCGCGCAGATGTCCGATGATGTGGTTCCGCTCGTCGACCGCCAGTTGCGGTCCTGGTGGCGTCGGGCCGTACCGCTGTTCCGCTGCGTACACCATGAGCACACTCGGACGAGTCCCGGTGAAGGCCCAGCCCACCAGATCAGTGAATGGCCGATCGATTACCCAGGTCGCAAGCGGGTGCACTTCGTTGTCGCCAGGGCCCTCGCAGGCGAGCGCGTAACCGATGAAGCGGTCGGCCTCCATGGCACTGTCGAGCTGTCCGAGCAGGGGCGGGGGCGCCCCCAGACCCAACAGGGAGCGACGCAACCGCAGGTAGGTACCCGCTGTGACCGCCATTAGAGGGCGTCGCCCACTCTCCCATCCCTGCACGGTGGTGACGTCCACTCCCAAGCGTTCGGCGAACTGCTCTTGAGTCAACGACACAGCTCGCCGAACCACCTTGAGGACGTAGCCGGAGACGCGTCCCTCGCGGTCGCCGTCCCCGCCTTTCCGCCCACCCTGACCACAGGTCAGGGTTGCGCGCGCGGCCTTCGCCATCACCGCTCTCCCGGGGGTGTGAAGGGCATCGGCACTCGTACCCGCAGTCAGTTCAGCTCACAGGTACCAGTCCGTAGCGTCATCACCACGATAGAGCAGACCCCCGCGACGCGTGCAGGCGTCCGGGGGCATGGCCACCAGCTTCAGGGAGCTGACGACATGGCAGAGACTAATCGGAATGAAGACCGCACCGCGACACTGTGGGGCCGCTCGCCGGAGCACGCCGCCGACCATGCCGCAGCGGCGCAACTGCAAGCCCGGTACCCGCACATGGTGATCTGGTTCGGGGAGACCTCCGGCCACTTCTACGCGATGGACGCGGTCGGCCTCCACAAGCGGCCAACGGTCGACGCCCTCGCCCTGTTCGCCTGGCAACGCACCAATCGCCCCCGCCCGCGCGGCGTCGTGGTGAGCGTTCGATGAACGCGGTCGAGGAAGCACACGAGGCCACGCGGAAGCGGCTCAACACCACCTTTGACGGCCGCTGGCGCGTATGGCGGTCGCGTGACGACCAGGGGCGCCCGGCCGCGTGGGTGGCGACCAACATCGGCGTGCCCGGTGCGGTGCCGACGCTGCACGAGACGACCCCCGAACGGCTTGAGGCCCAGATGAAGAACCCTCCGCCCGGCTTTGCCGGGCCGCTCTCGGCCATACGGCCCACGAGGTAGCAGCGAGCCGCACGGGCGTCCGGTTCCGCCGCTCTGCCCGTGCGGCTTCACCGATCTCGGAAAGCCGGCGCACGGTCGCCCTCCGGCCGTCAGTTCACCTATGAGCCGCCCGCACTACGACGACGAGTTCGGTAAGACGCTCGACCCCCTGAAGGAGCGACCATGTCCCCGAACCAGTTCCTCGACCTGTCCTACTACTGCGACACCAGCGGTGTCCCACTCCCGTTCCCCGTGCCGGAAGCCGTCTTCGACGTCAAGGCCGGAGTGCGTGACTGGCTCAGCACGGCCCGCCGGGACCTGTCGGGAACCGTCCATCCGCGCGCCGAGGTCGACGGAGCGGTCATCGTCGAACCGGGCGCGGTGGTCGACTCGGGAGCCGTGATCACCGGACCGGCCCTGATCTGCCGAGGCGCCTACGTCGGTCGCGGCCTGGTCCGCGATCACGCGGTGATCGGCCCTGGCAGCAAGATCGGTTACGCCTGCGAGATCACCCGAAGCCTGATTCTCGCCGAGACCCGTGCCATGCACTTCGTGTTCGTCGGTGACTCGATCATCGGCAGCCGGGTCAACGTCGGCTCGTCATCGGTACTCGCCAACCTGCGCGTCGACCGGCCGGTCGTCGAACCGGCGGTAGACGAACTGTTCGTGACCGTGTCCGGTGTCCGAGTCGGTACCGGTCAGACCAAGTTCGGCGCCGTGCTCGGCGACCGGGTACAGCTTCCCGCTCTGACCTCGGTCGCCCCTGGGACGTTGATCGGCCCGGACGTGACCATCTATCCGACCGGCCAGCTCGGGGGCCTGTATCCGACGGAAGCGCGGGTACGGATGTGAGGCGCCTACTCATCACCGGGGAGACCAGCCTCGCCGGGCGCATCCATGTCCAAGGGTCGAAGAACGTCTTCCTCCACCTGGCCGCGGCTTCGCTGCTCGCGTCCCGCCCCGTTCGCCTGCGCAACGCTCCCGCGATCACTGACACTCGTGTCTGTGTGGAGATCGCCCGCGCGCTCGGCGCCCACGCCGAGGTCGCCGACGCCGCCATGACCACACACGCCGCTGATCTACGCACGACAGAGATCCCCGGCGGCCTCGGGACCCTGATTCGCCCGACGGCATGCTTCGGCGCCGCGGTGCTCGCCCGCACCGGCGCGGTCACTTTTCCCTTCCCTGGAGGGGACGCTTTCGCCGAGCGGCTGATCGACCGCCATCTGGCAGCGATGCAGGCGGTCGGCGCTGAGATCCGTGTCTCGGACGGCTTCGTGCATGCGCGGGCACGCCGACTCGCCGGCTTCACGTTCGACGCCTCGACCGATGGCCATGGTCCGAGTCTCGGGGCGACCATCTCCGCCCTTCTCCTCGGGGCGATGGCCTCGGGCGCATCCCGTATCTCCGGCGCCAGTGTCGAACCGGAGGTCGAACACACCGTTGGCCTGTTGCGGTGCCTCGGCGTGCCGGTGTCCTGGGAGGGGACGAGCACATTGGAGGTCGAAGGGCGGCCCCCTGCGAACGGCGCGACGTACACGGTGCCACCGGACCGAATGGTCGCCGGAACGTACGCGATCGCCGCGGCGATGACCGAAGGCCGGATCGATCTTGCCGGGGTCGCATTGAGCGACTTCCCCACCGGCTTCCTCAAGGTCGCCGCAACCGCAGGACTCGACCTCGCTCAAGTGCCCCACGGCATCCGCGCAACGCGTTCGGAGCCGGCCCCGGTGGAGTTCGAGACCGGGCCGCACCCCGAATACCCGACCGACCTGCAACCGCAGTTGTGCGCCCTGCTCACGCAGGCGCCGGGCACCTCGAAGGTGGCCGAGCGGGTCTACTCCCGCAGGGCGACACATATTCCCGGTCTCGCCTCCATGGGCGCCGACATACGAGCAGTCGGCGATCATCTGACGATCGTCGGTCCGCGCACGCTGTCCGGCGCTACCGTTCGTGGAACCGATATCCGCGCCGCCGCGGCGCTGGTGCTCGCCGCGCTCGCAGCGAGCGGGAGAACCGAACTGGCCGGGGTCGAACACCTATACCGCGGCTACGAGAACCTGCCGGGCACCCTGCGCTCGCTCGGCGCCGCCGTCATGGAGCACAGCCAGGAGGAGCTTTGAGCGACCCATGGGTGAACTCAGCGAGCGACACGCTGAAGCACGCCCTTGAGGACATGGTCACCGATCGCCTGACCCCCGGCGCGGCCGCGGCGATCGGGGCCCCCGACGACCGTGCTCTCGTCGCGGTCGGAACGACCGGCGTCGACGGGGAGCATCCGGCCACGCCCGAGACCTACTACGACATCGCCAGCCTGACCAAAGTCGTGGCGACATGGCCGCTCGTCGGACGCGCCGTTGCCGATGGGCTGGTCGGCCTCGATGCGCCGCTGGCCAAATACTTCCCCGACCTCGCCCCACAGTCGCATCCCGGCCTCAAGGCCACAATGCGCCAGATCCTCACGCACACCTCGGGACTCATGCCGTCGACCCGGCTCGACCGGTACATCGGCGATGAGCGGTACATCGCCGAAGCCATACTCGCCGAGCCGCTGGGAACGGTCGGTGAGCAGCGCTATATCAATCGCGGGTTCATACTCGCGGGCCTGATGCTCGAACGTCTACGCGGGGAGCCCCTCGGTCGCCTTCTCGACGCGCACATGAGCACGGTCGGCGTGGCCGGGATCGGCTACGGTCCTTTCACACGCAGCGCCCAGGTGGCGCCCACCGAGCGGCGGATCGGCGGCGCTCATCCGGTCCACGGCACCGTGCACGACGAGAACGCCGCTCTTTTGGGGGGCATGGCGGGCCACGCAGGGGTGTTCGCCACTGCCGAAGGGCTCGCCGACTACACGAGCGCCATCATTCGAGCCCGATCCGAGGAGGCGCCGGTCGGCGCGTTCGTACGCGAATCCTGGCACCCGATGACAAGGGTGGACGAACTCACCCACCGCGGACTCGCGTGGCTCATCCGCGACGGGGGCGTCGTCTACCACCACGGGTTCACCGGTACGAGCTTGTTCTTGCACCCGGATACAGGGCGGTACTTGGTCCTGCTGACCAATGCGATCGCCTTCGGACGTGAACGCCGTGGCCTTGCAGATGTGCGGAGGGTCGCCCTCGGACTACTGGAACAGCCATAGCCGACGTTTCGAGGGCGGAGGACCGATCGCCGCACCGCCTCCCCAGAAGCTCGGTGAGGAGACAAGCGACCTGGCGCCGCACCAAGGGGGTGGGGTGGGCCCGCCAAGCAGCATTGACCCGAGCGGCGCGCGGTGGGGATGCGGCAATGACCCACGCGTTGGGACGGATCGCCCCGCGCTCCTGTCGGCGAGTGGGTCCGCGAGGCGGTCTCGGACCGCGTGGTGGGGATGCCGCAGCGACCCCACCCCTCTCATTGACGGTGCGTGGTCCCCGGTGTAGCGGTCGGCGTGCCGTCGGGCGGCGTTCGGCGGGCGGGCCTTCTCGCTCCGGGGCGTCCGGGGTGGTGGTTCGACCATCGAAAGGCGGATCGGGTGGTGGAACCGCCGCCCTCGTCGCCCTGTCGGCCGCTGGACCACCCCTACACAGGAAAATGCGAGGGCCGCCTCCGTGTCCCCCCTCAAAATCACGGAGGCGGCCCTCGCCTGGGAACGGCCGGCGACTCCTCCCCCCTGGAGTCGCGGCCTGTAAAGCTCGCGAAGCGCGTTTTCGGTGATTTCCCTCCCGCGCTGGTACATAGATTACCCACGTCACCCGCCTTCAACAACCCTCCGTCACAGAAAATTACTTAAAGTAATCGCCATCGATGCCTCTACTCGGGACCAAGCGGACAGGGGTCCCCCCGCGCCGCTCCCGACCGGGGGCCGGGGGCGGGCCCCTCCCGGGCGGACATAGCCTGGGGAACGTGCGATTCCGACTGTTCACGCCCAGGTGGATCGGGCTCCACCTGCTCGCGCTCCTGGCCTTCGCGGTCTGCATGGCCGCGGGCTACTGGCAGTTCGAGCGGGCCCAGCAGCCCGACCGCGGGGAGGTCGTCAACCCGGCCGAGGAGCTGGCCGGGGCCCAGGAGCTCGACTCGGTCGTCGGCCCCACCGACTACATGCCCGAGTCCCTCGGCAACACCGCCGTCACCGCGACCGGCACCTTCGCCGACACCGCGCCGCTGCTCGCCCCCGGCTACGAGAACGGCGCCGACGCCGAGGACCCCGGCGCGTTCGGCTACTACGTGATCGCACCCCTGGTGACCGGCGACGACACCGCCGTCGCCGTCAACCGCGGCTGGATCCCCGCCGACGAGGCCGAGCAGGAGGGCGCCGTCGACCGCCTCGCCCCGGTGCCCGAGGGCGAGGTCACCGTCACCGGCTGGCTCCAGCCCCCGCAGAAGAACGAGGAGGGCATCGTCCGGATGGACGTGCCCGCGGGGCACATCGAGCGGATCGCCCCCTCGGTCCTGGTGAACGAGTGGCCCTACCGGCTCTATGAGGGCTACATCGTCCTCGGCGGCCAGGAGCCCTCCGACGGGGCCCCGCCCGCGGGCGGGATCGCCATGAGCCCCGCCCCGCCGCCCGCCCCCGAGCAGGGCATCACCTGGAACTGGAAGAACGTCAGCTACGCCGCCCAGTGGGCGGTCTTCGGCGGCGCCGTCATCGTCTTCTGGATCTCCCTGATACGCCGGGAGCTGGAGGACGCGTCCTCCGACGGGGACGGCACAGGGGACGGGGAGGACGGCGGGGACCGCGCCCCGGAGCCTCAGGCCCCGGCCGCCGCCCCCTGAGCCCCGGCCGCCTCGGCCTCCATCCGCGCCTTCTCCGCCTTGGCCAGCCGGTGCTCGACGACCATCCCCACGAACGGGATGGTCCCGGCCAGCGCCACGCCGACGGTCCTGCCCGCGCTCCAGCGCCGGCCCAGCGCCAGCCAGATCACCACCAGCACGTAGGCCATGTAGATGTAGCCGTGCGGGACGGCGATGAACAGCATCAGCACCGACTCCGGCCCGAAGAGGTGCTCCATCCCCGCCGGGGCGGGCACCAGCGCCAGCGCCGACGCCTCACCGACCATGTACTTCGCCGGCAGGGCGACGAAGGTGAGGAGGATCAGGGCGATACCGGTGATGTAGCTCAGCACGCGGTACAGCGTGAAGGGGAGGCTCTTGGAATCCACAGGGCACCTCGTGTGCTCGGACGGTAAGGCGGGTCCGGGGGCGGCCCTGCACGGCCGCCCCCGGACCCCCTCTTGCCCTTCGACCCTAAATGCTGTATCGCACCCCTCCCGCGCGGGGTTGGTCACCCTCGGCCGCGCAGGTCGCAGGGGGTGCGACCCGCACTACAGCCGGCCCGCCGCCCGCGTGGGGCTCTTCCACCGGCCGTCCGACGACGCCGTCCAGGCCTGCGGGATGGTCCGCAGCGTCAGGTAGGAGTCGATCAGCCGCATCGGCAGGAAGAACAGCCCGTACAGCAGGTAGCTGGGCCGCCGCCGGATGGTGGCCATCACGCACGTGAGCACGTAGTCGGGGACGAACAGCCCGATCGCGATCGCGGTCAGCGGCAGCACCGCGCCCACCGCCCCGTAGGCCGCGGCGTACCACCCGGCCGAGAGCACCGCCCCGCCCGTGACCGCCGGCAGCACCATGAACACCGCCAGCAGCGCGGTCCCGATCAGGGTGACCGCGACCAGCAGGACCTCCAGGATGTAGAAGAACAGCGCGAACCAGAACAGGCTCGGCCACACCCCGTGCCGCCGCACCGTCTGCCAGAACCCCAGCGTCCACCGCCGCACCTGCTTGACGTAGTCCCCCAGGGTGAAGGGGTCCTGGCAGTAGGCCTTGGTGTCGGGCCGCATCGAGATGCGCCCCAGCCGCTTGTGGTGCACGTCGAAGGTCATGTTGAAGTCCTCGATCACCAGCCCCTTGGGGTTGATGTCGAGCCGCCGCAGCACGCTGGAGCGGTAGGCGCTGGCGAACCCGGGGACGATGAACGTGGTGCTGGTGTACCGCCACGTCTGCCCGAACCGCAGCAGGTACTGCAGCATCCAGTAGAGCCGGTCCCGGTAGGCGGAGATGAGCCGCCCGACCATGGTCCGCTCCCACGGCTTCCACTCGGCCACGACGAACCCGGCGACCGCCGCCACCGACGGGTCGGCCAGCTGGCGCCGCGCCCCCTCGACGTACCGCTCGTCCAGCTCGGTGTCGGCGTCGAGGATGACCACCCCGTCGTAGCCGCCGGTCAGGTCGAACTCCTCGATGACCGCCTCGATCGCCCCGGCCTTGCCCCGGTTGGTCAGCAGCTCCAGCACGTTGACACCGGTCTCGGCGGCGATGTCGGCGGTGGCGTCGCGGGAGCTGTCCGAGACCACGTAGATGTCCCACCGGTTGAACAGCCGCAGCGCCGAGGCGATGGCGCCGTCGATCACCGGCTCCTCGTTGTGCGCGGGGATGATCACCGCCAGGGTGAGCCGGTCGGGGTCGGCGGCGGTCGCGGTGGGGGTCCCGCCCGCCCCCGGTGTGTGGGCCCCGGCGGGCTCCACGGCGCCCGCCGGGCCGCCGGGGGACCCCTCCGCGAGGCCGGAACCGGCCGCCGCCCCTCCGTCGGCGGCCCCTTCGGCGGGCCGGGCGCGGACCAGCACCCGCTGCTCCTCCCGGCGGTTTTCGGTCGCGCCGAGGGCCGAGCGGCGGCGGCCCGGACGGCCGCGCCGCAGCGCCCGCCGCGCGGCGACGCCGCGTGCCGCGTCGTCGCCCAGGCGGAGCACCCCGACGGCGCTCCACACCAGGAGGTTCACTCCGAAGGCCATCCACAGGAACAGCGGTGCCGGGCCGCCGCCCGCCGCCGCGAGGGCGAACTGCAGCCATTGGACGAACAGGGTCACGGCCAGGGTCAGGGCGATGAGCCCTGCCGCCCAGCTTCCGATGAACCGAGCAGTACGCACGGGGGACGCCTCCAGGTGGGCCGGGGGGACACGTGAGCCGAATGGGACGTTCGTCGGGGACCACGGGCCCGTTTCGGGCCGACGATAACCGACAAGACCAGCATTAGGTTGACGTTTCCGCCAGCCGGGGAGTTCACCGCTCCGGGCGACCTAAGTAGGCCACCCGAATCGCAGGGTCGGCCTTGCGGTGGGTGAGCCCCGTTGGTGCAATACGAGAGGGACGGCACGGTACCGCCCCCGCTACGCACTTTCTTCGTTTTCCCGCGAACCGATCCGCAGATGCTGTAGAACCTACCTCTAGACCTCGAATCCCCCAGAGGACACAGGACCGACCCGCCGAGCAGGGGAGATGTCCCCTGCCGCGCGGACGCACCCCCACAGAGCGTGCAGTCCCCGCCTCGGAGAGGAACCTCAGTGCGCGTCGCCATGCACCAGCCGCACTATCTGCCTTGGCTGGGCCTCGTCGACAAGGTCGACAGGAGCGATCTTTTCGTCGTGCTCGACCATGTCCAGTACGAGCGCAAAGGATGGCAGAACCGCAACTACGTCGCCTCGAAGAACGGCCCCGTGCTGCTGACGGTCCCGGTTATCCAGCACAGCCGGGACGAGCGCATTATGGACAAGAAGATCGACGAGACCCGGCCCTGGAGGGAAAAGCACCGCCGCACCCTCGCGGAGCACTGCTACCGCGGCGCACCGTTCTGGGACGCCTACGGCGAGCGGGTGCTCGCCCTCTACGAGCGCGAGTGGGCCGGCCTGGCCGACCTGGCCTGGGCCACCACCGCCCTGGTGCTGGACGCCTTCGGGATCGACACCCCCGTGGTGCGCGCCAGCGAGCTCGGCGAGTTCCCCGGCCAGAAGAGCGAGCTGCTCGCCCAGCTCTCGGCCAAGGTGGGCGCGGGCTCGATGCTCTCCGGGGACGGCGCGCGCGACTACGTCGACCAGGAGATCTTCAAGCGCTACGGGGTCGCCGTGGAGTGGCAGGGCTTCACCCACCCGACCTACCCGCAGCACAACAGGAGGGGCGCGGAGTTCCTGCCCCGTATGGCCGCACTCGACCTGCTGCTGAACGCCGGCCCGGACGGGATCGGCATCCTCCGCGAGGCCCGCTCCGGCTGAGGCCCGCGTCCCCGCTCGCAGCCCTTCCCCGCACAAGGCGCACCGCCGGGGCACGGCCGACCCGTGCCCGCCCCGGTGTGGCAACCGACACACCCCGTGAGGCGTCCCCGTGGCAAGCGCACGGTGCGCCGACGACAGGATCCCCCGTTCGTTAGGACCCCTGGCATGACGATCGACTGGTCACAGCAGCGCATCCTGATCTTCGCCCCCCACCCCGACGACGAGACGCTGGGCTGCGGCGCCCTGATGCACCGGGCCAAGGCCGCCGGTGCCGAGGTCTACGTCCAGTTCATGACGGTGGGTGACACCGCCGACGTCTCGCCCCGGGGCTTCTCCACGGCCAACGAGCGTTATGCCGAGATCAAGGAGGTGGCCGACCACTTCCGCTGGGACGGCTGGGACATCGCCTTCCCCGGCGACGAGTACCACCTCAAGCTCGACGCGCTTCCCCGCTTCGAGCTGGCCAACGCCGTCGAGCGGCTCAGCCCGGTCTCCATCGCCGCCGTCGAGCCGACCGTGGTCATCGCCCCCCACCGCACCAGCTACAACCAGGACCACCAGGTCACCGCCGAGGCGGTGCACACGGCCCTGCGCCCCTCGGACAACCGCAAGCGGCACCACCCCGCCGCCGTGCTGGCCTACGAGGAGGCCGCCGACCAGTGGCGCTACGGCCCCGCCGACTCCCCCAGCCTCATGGTGGAGCTGGACGAGGCCGACATGGAGGCCAAGCTCGCCGGGATGCGGCTGTACGGCACCCAGATCCACGAGCACCCGCACACCCGCTCCGAACCCACCCTGCGGAGCCTGGCCGTGCTGCGCGGCATGCAGGCGGGGGTGGCCCTGGCCGAAGGCTTTTACACCATGCGCCTGCTCACCTGAGCGGCGCATCCCGTCGGCGGGCGCCCGCCCGCCGGCGCGCACACAGCACCGTGACCCTCAGGAGGGGGAGGCTACCGTGAAAGCCGTTGTCACCGGCGGAGCCGGATTCATCGGATCGCACCTGTGCGACCATCTCATCGCCCACGGGCACTCGGTCGTCGCGCTCGACGACCTGTCCACCGGCAGCGAGTCCAACCTGGCCCAGCTGTCCGGGAACCCGCAGTTCGAACTGGTCAAGGGGTCCATCCTGGACGCCCGGCTGGTGGACGACGTGATCGCCGAGAGCGACACCGTCTTCCACCTCGCGGCGGCGGTGGGCGTGCACACCATCGTGGACCGGCCGCTGCAGTCGCTGCACACCAACCTGCACGGCACCGAGAACGTGGTCGCGGCGGCGGCGCGCCGCCGGGCCCGGTTCATGGTGGCCTCCACCAGCGAGGTCTACGGCAAGAACGACGCCGACGGCCTCACCGAGGACGCCGACCGGATCCTGGGCTCGCCGCTCAAGAGCCGGTGGTCCTACGCCGCCGCCAAGGGCCTGGACGAGCTCGTCGCCTACATCTACGGCGAGGAGTCCGGCCTGCCCTGCGTGATCACCCGCTTCTTCAACATCGTCGGCCCGCGCCAGACCGGCCGCTACGGCATGGTGGTGCCGCGCTTCGTCTCCCAGGCGCTCGGCGGCGACCCGATCACCGTCTACGGCACCGGCACCCAGCGCCGCTGCTTCGGGTCGGTGTTCGACGTGGTCCCCGCGGTGGTGCGGCTGCTGGACACCCCGGCGGCCTACAACCGGGCGGTCAACCTCGGCGGCCGGGAGGAGGTCTCGATCAAGGGCCTGGCCGACCGGGTCATCGCGATGACGGGCTCCTCCAGCCGGGTCGACTACGTGTCCTATGAGGACGCCTACGGCGAGGGCTACGAGGACATGCAGCGCCGCATGCCCGACACCTCGCTGGCGCACTCGCTGATCGGCTACGAGCCCCAGCGCCGCCTGGACGACATCATCGCGTCCCTGATCGACCACAAGCGCTCCGGGGACCCGGACGCGCGCACCGCAGCGGCCGCCTGAGGCGCCGCGCGACGCGACGGGCCGGACCACCCGTCCATCCGGCCCCCTCGCCGGAACCCGGCGAGGACTACCCTGCCAGCGCGCTCACGGCCACGACGACCGCCAGCACCGCGGTCACCGCGCTGACCAGGACCCGCACCCATCCGCGCGCCAGCGGCGCCGGCGCACGCCCGGAGGCGTCCCCGTGCGCGCCGTGCCCGGTGGCCCGCCACCGGCGCCGCACGTGCACGGCCGCGACCGCGGCGGCACCGACCGGCAGCAGCGCGACGGCCACACGCAGCAGCGCCCCCGGCGCCCCGTCGCCGCCGTCCTGGAAGGGATCGCGCACGTACAGCAGCGCCACCGCCACCAGCACGATCACGGTGCGCTGCCAGGACAGCAGGGTGCGCTCGGGCTGCAGCCCGGGGTCGCGGCCGCTCATCCCCAGAAGTTCCCGACCAGCACCGCGCCGCACACCAGGGCGACGCCGACGGTGGTGACCAGGGGGAGCGCGCTCAGCGGAAGCGGCAGGCCGCGCCGCATCAGCCGCTGCACCTGGAGCCAGCGCAGCGGGGCGTAGGCGGTGATGACCACGGCCAGGAGGGTCAGCGCCAGCCCCACGGTCAGCCGCGCGGCGTCCCCCCAGTCCAGCGGGACCAGGTGCAGTACGGCCACGGCGCCGGCGACCAGGGCGAGGGCGGTGCGGATCCAGGCCAGGAAGGTGCGCTCGTTGGCGAGGGTGAACCGGTAGTCCGGTTCGCTCTCGCCCTCTACGCGGTCGCCCACGTGCCCCCCTGTTCTCCCCGTGCCGGATCCCGCCTTCCATACGACCCTAATGACCTGCGGCTTTTCCTCCCAAGTCGGTATGCATCAGGTGTTTTGTCGGGAAAAGGCCGGGCGGCGGGACGGGCGGCCCGGCCGCCGCGGGGCGGTTCGCGGGCGTCCGATGGATCACGGCATGCTTGCGGAACAAATCCTCGGGCAGGACCGCTCTACGAGGGACCGATGCACCCGGCACGTTCAGGAGAAGCAGTGGCCACCGTCGAACTCACCAAGGACAACTTCAACGACACGCTGACGGACAACGACTTCGTCCTCATCGACTTCTGGGCGTCGTGGTGCGGTCCGTGCAAGCAGTTCGCCCCCGTCTACGAGAAGGCCGCCGAGGAGAACCCGGACCTGGTCTTCGCGAAGGTGGACACCGAGGACCAGCAGGAGCTGGCGGCCAGCTTCGACATCCAGTCGATCCCGACGCTGATGGTCGTCCGGGACAAGACCGTGATCTACGCCCAGCCGGGCGCCCTTCCCAAGGACAGCCTCGACGACCTGATCAAGCAGGCCCGCGAGCTGGACATGGAGGAGGTCCGCAAGGAGATCGCCAAGCAGGAGGCCGACGGCTCGGCGTCGTGAAGGCGGGAGGACGCGGGGGGCGGGGCCGTGGCCCCGCCCCCCGCGCGCGTCTCAGGCGTGCGAGCCGCCGTCGACGCGCAGCTCCACACCGCGCACGAACGCGCCGTCCTCCGAGGCCGCGAACGCGATCGCGGCCGCGATGTCCTCGGGGCGCCCCATCCCCCGCGGCGGGGTGATGCGGGCGTAGTAGGAGCCGTCCGCCCCCTCGGGGAAGGACACGGAGTCCGCCAGCGGCGTGGCGACACCGCCGGGTGAGACCGCCAGGACCCGCACCCCGCGCCCCCACACCTCGGCCGCCAGGCTCTGCGTGAAGGCGAGCACGGCGCCCTTGGAGGCGGCGTAGGCGGTCATGTACGGGTGGGCGTGGGTGGCCGACGTGGAGGCGGTGTTGACGACCACGCCGCCGCTCTCCACCAGGTGCGGCAGCGCCTCCCGGCAGAACAGCACGGTGCCCAGGGTGTTCACGGCGAACTGCCGGTTCCAGTAGTCGACCGTGACCTCCTCCAGCGGCACCACCCTGTGGAACCCGGCGACGTTGACGAGGACGTCGATCGCTCCGAAGCGCTCCCCGGCGGCGGCCACGGCGCCGCGCACGGACTCCTCGTCGGCGACGTCGGCGGCATGGGCGGCCGCGGCGCCCCCGGCCCGCCCGCCCTGCTCCCCGACGAGCCGCACGGTCTCCTTCAGCCCCTCCTCGTCGGTGTCGACGAGGAGCAGGCGCGCGCCCTCCGCGGTGAGGCGCAGCGCGGTGGCCCGCCCGATTCCCGACGCGGCCCCGGTGAGGATCCCCGCCTTGCCCGCGAACCGCCGCCCGATCGCCTCGGTGTCCATGTCCTCCCCCTTCCGCCGGCCCCGTCCGCGGGGCCGGTGCAGTGTTCCTAATAGGAATATTAGTGTCGGATATGGGAATTATCGAGCATGCGCTAGGTAAAGGGACAGGGTCCCGGCCGGCCCCGGCCGGTCCGGCTAGGAGGGCACGCGCACCAGGTAGACGACGTCCGGCCCGCCCGCACGCGCGGGGACCTCGACCGTGCGCACCTCGCCGAAGCGCCCGCGCAGCAGGTCCTCGAAGGCCGGAGCCCGCATGGCGCTCCAGAACGCCACCGCCCCGCCCGGGGCGGTCACCGCCGCGAGCAGCTCCATCGCCCGGGCGCCGTACAGCCGCCCGTTCTCCTCCCGGACGGTCCAGTCCGGCCCGTTGTCGGTGTCCAGGCAGACGGCGTCGTAGCGCTCGCCGCCCGCGGCGGCCGAACGCGCCGCCTCTTCCAGCCACACCGCGAGGTCGGCCCGGACCAGGTCGCACCGGGGCTCCTCGGGGAGCCGCCCGGCGACCTCCCCGAGGGGGCCGGAGTGCCACTCGACGACCTTGGGCTCCAGCTCCACCACGCGGACCAGGCCGACCCGTGGGTCGTCCAGCGCCTCACGCGCCGAGAAGCCGACCCCGAGCCCGCCGATGAGCACACGGGCGCCGCGCCGGTCCTCGGGCAGCCCGCCGAGGGCCGCCCGCACCATTTCGCGCTCGGAGGCGCCGTCGCGGGTGTCCATGAGGAAGACGCCGTTACTGAATACTTCCCAGTGCTCCCGGGTGCGCCGGAGCACCAGCTCACCGCCGGTCTCCCCGATGACCCGCTCGACGACCGCCGGGGCGTCGCCGTCCTCGCCCGGCACGCTCACAGGCGGCAGGCGTAGATGTCGGTGACGAGGATCGCCCGGGCGCCGATCTGCCACAGGTCGTCCATGATCTGCTGGGCGGAGCGGCGCGGGACCATGGCGCGCACGGCCACCCACCCCTCGCGGTGCAGCGGGGAGACGGTGGGCCCCTCCATCCCGGGGGTCAGGGCGACGGCCTCGTCGAGCTTCTCGGCGTGCACGTCGTAGTCCATCATCACGTAGTCGCGGGCGACGAGCACCCCGCGCAGGCGCCGCACCAGGCGCTCGACCAGCGGGTCGTCCCCGGCGCCCTCCGGGCGGATGAGGACCGCCTCGGACTGCAGGATCGGGTCGCCGAACATCTCCAGTCCGGCGTTGCGCAGTGTGGTGCCGGTGGAGACCACGTCGGCGACGGCGTCGGCCACCCCGAGCTGGATGGAGCTCTCGACCGCCCCGTCCAGGTGGATGACGCGCGCGTCCACGCCCTTGTCGTCCAGGTAGCGCTTGAGCAGCCCCTCGAAGGAGGTGGCCACGCGCTTGCCGGCGAGGTCCTCCAGCTTCATCGCGGCGCCCCCGCGGGCGGCGAAGCGGAAGGTGGAGCCGCCGAAGCCCAGCGGCAGGACCTCCTCCACCGGCGCGCCCGAGTCGAGCAGCATGTCGCGGCCGGTGATCCCGGCCTGCAGGATGCCCTCGCCGACGTAGACGGCGATGTCCTTGGGGCGGAGGAAGAAGAACTCGGCCCCGTTGTCGGGGTCGACCATGACGAGGTCGCGCGAGTCCTTGCGCTGGCGGTACCCGGCCTCGCGCAGCATGGCGCTGGCCGGTTCGGAGAGCTGGCCCTTGTTGGGCACGGCGATGCGGAGCTGGTCGGACATGGAGGATCCCCCTTCGGGTCGCGGTCTGCTGCGTCCTGCTGCGTCGGGGACGGGCGGCCGGGGCCGCCTACAGATGGCGGTAGACGTCCTCCAGGCGCAGCCCGCGCGCCAGCATCAGCACCTGCAGGTGGTAGAGCAGCTGGGAGACCTCTTCGGCCGCGGCCTCGTCGGACTCGTACTCGGCGGCCATCCAGACCTCGGCCGCCTCCTCCACGACCTTCTTGCCGATGGCATGGACGCCGGCGTCCAGGGCCGCGACGGTGCCCGACCCCTCGGGCCGGGTGCGCGCCTTCTCGCTCAGCTCGGCGAACAGCTCATCGAAGGTCTTCATGATCACTTTCCTCAGGCGACTCGCCCCACCAGGGTAGGCGCACCCGGACCCCGGTCGTGACCGTGGGCCCTCTACCGTGGACCGGTGGACACTGCAGCGACGGCGGGGCGCACGGTTCTCACCGGTGCGGACGGCACGCCGGTGATGAGCTACGTGGACCGGTCACGGCCCGGGGCGCCCATGGCGGCCGACGCGCGGGCGCACGGCCCCGGCGCGGCGCGGGCGGCCCTGGACCGGCTGGCCGGGTGGACGGTGACCGCCGCCGACGGGCTGGCCGAGGAGCTGGTCGCGGGCGGCGGGCGGCCGGTGCGCCGCGCCCGGGAGATGCGCCGCGACCTGGCCGGCGACCCGCCTCCTGAGGGGTGGGCCGACGAGCTGCCGACCCCCGGGCTGCGGCTCACCGGCCTCGGGACCGACGGCGAAGGTCTGGGCGAGCTGTTCTCCGCCTTCCTGGCGGCCTTTCCCGAGGACCACCCCGACCGCCGCCCCGACCGCTCGGAGGCCGACGAGTTCGCTCTGCTCGCCGCGCTGGTGGGCGGGAGGGCCCTGGGGCCGGTGATGGACCTGAGCGGCCTGGTGGTCGACGACGGCGACAGCGGCGCGGTCCGCGTCGGCGCGGCGCTCGTGGTCAACGACCGGCCCGACGAGGTGCCGTGGATCGGCGAGGTGTTCCGGCGCCCCGACCGGAGGTACGCGGGCCTGGGCGGTCTTCTGCTGCGCCGCGCGCTGGGGAAGGCCGCCGAGCAGGGTGTCCCGGAGGTGGGGCTCGCCGTCACCGAAGGCAACCCGGCGGTCCGCTCCTACGAGCGGCTCGGGTTCCGGACGGTGGGGGTCTACAGCACCGTGCGCCTACCGGCCACCGCCTTGTAGAGGGTGCGCGGGATGGCCCGCAGGAGGCCGTCCGCCAGCTTGTACTGGGCGCCCGGGACGACGCTCGTGCGGCCGGCGGCCCAGGCGCGCAGGGCGTCCCGGGTGATGCGCTCCTTGGGGACGAACGCCGCGTCGGGCGTCCCCCGCTCCTGCACGGCGCGGGTCATGTCGGTGCGGACGAACCCGGGGAGCACCGCCGTGACGTGCACATCGTGCGGCGCGGCCTCCACCGCGACGCTCTCGCTCCACAGCGTCACGAACTTCTTCGTCGCGCCGTAGACCGATCCGCCGGGGTTCACGGTCATCTCGCCCGCCATGGAGGAGACGTTGATGATCCCCAGGGGACGGCCGTGCTCTCCCCGCTCCCGGCGCGCGATCTGGACGGGCAGCACGGCGCGGGCGAGGTGCAGCACCGCGCGCACGTTCACGTCCAGCATGTGGTCGACGTCGTCGGGGTCCTGCTCGGCGAACGGCCCGCCTTCCCCCCGTCCGGCGTTGTTGACCAGCAGGTCGACCGGGGCGGGCCCGTCGGCGCCGTCGGCGCGCAGGCGCTCCTCGACGGCGGCGGTGCCGTCCGGCGCCCCGAGGTCGGCCGGGAGGACCTCGGACGCCGTCCCGAACCGGTCGGCCAGTTCGGCGGCGAGCGCGTCCAGCCGCTCCGCGCGCCGTGCGACGAGGACCAGGGCATAGCCGCGCTCGGCCAGGTCGCGGGCGAACTGCTCGCCGATCCCGGAGGAGGCCCCGGTGACGAGCGCGGTCCTGGGGTGGGGTCGGGCGCTCATGCGGGGCATGCTACCCCCGCCGCCCTCTGAGACGCGCCGACCGGCCGGTAGGGTCGCTCTCCCGATCGTTCTCCGGGAAAGGTCAGGCCCCCCATGACGTTGACTCCCCAGACCCGACGGTTCATCGAGACGGTCACCGCGGCCACGCCCGAGATCGGCCCCGGCGCCGACCCGGCGGAGCTGCGCGAGGCCCGCACGAAGCGCACGCCCATCGAGGGGCCCGGGGTGGCCCTGGTCCGGGACCTGGCGGCGCCCGGCCCCGCCGGCGACATCCCGCTGCGGCAGTACCGGCCCGACCCGGAGGACGCGGCCGCACCCGGCATCGTCTTCTTCCACGGCGGCGGGTTCGTGCTGGGCGACCTGGCCACGCACGACCACGTCTGCCGCATCCTGGCGGACTCCACCGGCGCGGTGGTGGTGGCGGTGGACTACCGGCTGGCCCCCGAGCACCGCTACCCGGCGGCCGTCGAGGACGCCTTCGCCGCGGCGCGGTGGATCGCCGACAACGCGGCCGGCCTGGGGATCGACCCGGCGCGGCTGGCGGTGGCCGGGGACAGCGCCGGGGGCAACCTGGCGGCGGTGGTCGCGCACAGGGCGCGCGACGAGGGCGGCCCGGCGCTGTGCTACCAGGCGCTGATCTACCCCGTCACCGACTTCAGCGGGTACGGTGCGGGCGCTCCCTACCCCTCCCGCGCCGAGAACGGCGACGGCTACTTCCTGACCGCCACGGCGATGGCCTGGTTCAACGAGCAGTACCTCTCCGACGGCCAGGAGCGCGAGCCCGGCGCCTCGCCCCTGTTCGCCGAGTCGTTCGCGGACCTGCCGCCCGCGCTGGTCCTGACGGCCGACTTCGACCCCTTGCGCGACGAGGGCGAGGAGTACGCGCGGCGGCTGGCGGGCGCCGGTGTGCCGACGACGACGGTGCGGGTGAACGACGGCTTCCACGGGATCTTCGGGTTCGGGCAGTTCCTGCCGTCGGCCAAGCGCGCGGAGGAGGCCGTGGCCGCCGCGCTGCGGGACGCCTTCGCCGTGGACGGCGGCCGGGAGGGGTAGGGACCGCGCTCCGCCGCCACAAGGACACGGGCCGTCGCTTCACCCGTGTCTTAAGCCTGCACACGCTAGCGTGCAGGCATGGCAGCGACACAGAGTCCTACCCACACCCTCCGATTCGACTCCCGGCTGCGTGACGCCAAGCTCTTCCTCAGGGAGGCGGTGCGCACGTTCCGCGCGACCGGATCGGTCGTGCCGAGCAGCCCGGCCCTGGCCGCGGCCCTGACCCGCCACCTGTCCGACCGCTCCGACCCCGCCCCCCTGGCGATCATGGAGGGCGGGGCCGGGACCGGCCCCGTCTCCCGGGCCATCGCCCGGCACATGGGGCCGGAGGACACCGCGGACCTCGTCGAGGCCAACGCGGAGATGGCCGCCCACCTGCAGGGGCTGGTGGAGTCCGACACCGACTTCGACGCGGCCCGGGACCGGATCCGCGTGCACGCCGCACCGGTGCAGGAGGTCTCCCGCGACGGCGGCTACGACCTGATCATCTCCGGCCTGCCGTTCGCCAACTTCACCGCCGAGGAGGTGCGGGGCGTCCTGGAGCACTACTTCGACGTGCTCAAGCCGGGCGGCCGGCTGTCGTTCTTCGGCTACCTGTACACCAAGGAGGTCAAGGCGGTCATCGCCCCCCGGGAGGACTACCTGCGCCAGGCGCGCTCGGGCTGGGTCGTGGAGGAGTACGTCAACCGCTACGGCACGGCCACGGAGAGGGTCGTCGCGAACGTCCCTCCGGCCTGGATCCACCACCTGCGCAAGCCGCTGGACTGACCGGCCGCCGCGAGCGCGGGCCCCGGTCCGGGGCCCGCGCTCTCTTCGCCCCCGATTCGTCAACTTTCATTGACAACCCCGTGCCGCCCCGCCTATCGTCAACACAAGTTGACCGTCAACATTCGTTGACGGCTCGTCGGAGCGAACCGGGGTGAGCACCATGTTCGAGCGCTTCAGCGGCGACGCCCGCCGCACCGTCGTCCAGGCCCAGCACGAGGCCCGCGGCCTCGGCCACGGCCGGATCGGCACCGTCCACCTGCTTCTGGGCCTGCTGGACCCGGGGGACGACCCCGCCACCGCGCCCGCCGCCCGCGCGCTGCGCGAACACGGCGCGACCGCCGAGGCCGTACGCCGGGCGGCCCGGGAAGGCGCAGCCGCGCCCGCGCCGCGCCCCCGGCGGTGGCGGTTCCCCGGCAGCCACATCCCCTTCTCGAAGCAGGCCAAGAAGGCGTTGGAGCTGTCGCTGCGCGAAGCCCTGCGCTTCGACCGCCGCTGGATCGACGGCTCCCACATCCTGCTGGGGGTGCTGCGCGCCGGCGGCACGGCGGCCGGGGCGCTGGAGTCGGCCGGGGTGGACGCGGAGGCCCTGCGGCGGACCGCCGAGGAGATCGCCCGCACGGCGGACCGGCCCCGCTGAGCGGGGCCGCCCCTCGCCCTCAGTCCTCGCCGCCCTCGTCCGCGGCCTCCGGGGCGGCGGCCCCGTCCCGCCTCCCCATGAAGATGTACGCGGCCACCGCCGCGGCGAGGATGAGCACGGGCAGGACGAAGAGAACGAAGGTCATGTCGGCCTCACTCCATCGGGGGGATCGCTGCGCCGCCGTCGGTCGGCGCACAATGGCACATCATCCGACAATCCTCCTTTGTCCGGACGACGCGCGGATGCCCCTGTAACCGACTGGTGATCCGATGGGGGCGGGCCCGCAACCCGTCAACCCGTCGGCGGGGGCCCGAGCTCGACGCGGCCGTTCGGGGTGTCCAGGGCGACGACGAGTCCGGCGGGCCCGGGCTCGGCTCGGACCCCGGCGCCGACCGACTCCAGCGGCCCGGCGACCGCGTCCGGGTCGGGGGCCTGCACGCGCATGCCCGCCAAGCGCACCTCCGGGAGCCCCGATGCGGAGGGGTGGGGGGAGCCGCCCCAGTCGATGAGGAAGGGCACCGCGCCGGACGGGTGGGCGCCCAGCGGGTCGGTGAGATCCCAGCTCAGGACGGTGCCGTCGGGGCGGCGCCGGCTCATGGACAGGACGCGGCCGGGGTCGTAACCGGCGCAGCGCGCGCGGCGCGCGTGGGCGGCCAGGCCGTCGCGGCGCACGGCCCAGGTGACGGCGCCGGGCCCGGACAGGTCGTCGACGCGGAACGGCCGCGGCCCTGCGGGCGGGATCTGGGAGGGGTCGGGCCCGACCAGCTCCAGGTAGGCGCCGTGGCCGATCCCGACGAGGAGGTTGCGGGTGCCCCAGCCCGGGTGGGACCCGCCCACAGCGGGTTCGACCCCGGTGAGGCGTGCGAACGCCTCACCCGCGGCGGGGAGGTCGGGGGCCGCGTACACGATGTGGTCCAAGCCGGGAGGGATGCCCATGCCCGCCATTGTGGCGCGGGACCGCCACGGCGGCGATCGAGCGGGGTTACCGCCGCCGTGGCGGTCACCCCTCAATGAGTCCCCACGAGTCCCGGCGTCCCGCAGGTTTATCGGTTCGTTACCTGATTTTCCGGAAGTGTCCCCTGCCACCTGCGGAACCACACGTCGGCCGTCATTCGGCGGCGGCGAGGAATCGCAGACGGGAGGCGTCGTAGTAGTTGTAGATCGTCACCAGCGGCTCACCCGCCTCCGGAGGCGGGGCGAAGTCGCTCCACTCCGCCAGGCCGAGCTGGAAGTCGTCTCCCTGCGGTCCCGCCGCGTCGGTGACGAGGTAGTAGCTCCCGTCGGGGTGCATCAGGAAGCGGAACATCTGCCCTTCCCGGTCCGCGCGGCAGGGCTCGTGGCTGACCGCGTCGCCCTCGTGCGCCTCCGGCTCGTACCCGAGGCAGCCGCCTGTCCCGGCGTTGCGCAACCAGGTGCGGTCGTCCCCGGGCTCGGGCGCGAACGTCTCCCACACCTCGTCCTCCTCCCCGCTGCAGTCCCCGATGACCACGCGCCGACCCTCCGGCACGACGCAGGCCCCCGTCCCGGCGTTCATCAGGCGCGCCGACTGCATGCGCGGCCCGATGTCGTCGCCCCGCTCCCGCACCGAGGCGTCGTCGTCCCGTCCGCCCCCGGAACCGTCCTTCCCGTCGTCCTTCGACTCGTCCTCCGGCTCCTCGGCGGTGTCGTCCTCGTCCTGCTGCGCGGGCTCGGGCACGGCCGTCGGCCCGGGGACCGGTTCCTCCGCCGGCTGGGGCGGGTCCTGCACCGGGTCCTGGGGCGCCCTCGGGACGGCGGCGGTGGCCGTGTCCTGGGACCGCCCCTGCTCCGGTGCGGGCACTCCCCCCAGGACGGCCGCGCCGCCGATCACCGCGGCGGCCCCGACGGCGGCGGCGCCCGCGGCCAGCGGCGCCGACCCGCCGGTCGCCCCGGCGACCAGCCCCGTCTGGAGCCCGGCCACACCGGTGAACGGCCCCGCCCACATCAGCAGCGCGGCGGGCAGCACCGTCCGCATGCGCTTGCTCAGCCCGCTCAGCTCGGCGAAGGCGGCCCGGCAGCGCTCGCACTCGGCCAGGTGGCGCCCCAGGTCGCGCCGGGGCCTGCGGTCGGCGCGGCGCGCCTGCGCGCCGATCATCGGGGCGAAACGGCGGCACTCCCCTTCGGCCCCGGCGATGTGCGCGGACAGGTACGCCTCCCGCAGCCCCTCCCGCGCGCGCGAGGCCAGCGACCCCACGCCGCTGCGGCCGATCCCCAGGAGCGGCGCCACCCGTTCGGCCGCCTCCCCCTCGACCTCGGTGTGCCAGAGCACCGCCTGCCAGCGCTCGGGCAGGGAGTGGAAGGCCCGGCGCACCAGGCCGCCGTCCTCCAGGCGGAGCACCCGCTCCTCGCCGCTCTCCTCGGGTGCCGCGCCCAGCCAGCGCTCGAAGTCGTCGGAGAGCTCGGTGCGCCGCTCGGTGCCCGCCCAGTCGGCGGCGGTGCGGCGAACCACCGCCAGCAGGTAGGGGCGCCACGCCTCGCCCGGCCCGCGGCCGGCGCGCACCGCCTCCAGAGTGCGGGTGAAGGCCTCCGAGGCGAGGTCCTCGGCGGTGTGCGGGTCGCGGCAGCAGGTGAGGGCGTAGGCCAGCACCGGCCTCCAGTGGCGGCGGTACAGCTCGTCGAGGGCCTGCGCCCCGGCCGTCCCGCCGTCGCGGAGCCCGGCCGCGAGCTCGCCGTCGGACCCGGCGTCACGCGCGGGTCCGGGATCGGTGTCGGTCATGCACCCCGCCCCTGTTCGGCACGGCTCGTCCGGACTTCCGCCATTGTGGGTGCCGGGCGCCCCGTAGAAAAGAGTGGTCGCGGAAGCGCTCAGTGTAATGGGATATGCCGGACGTGGGGCGAGTCGGGCGGTCCCTCAGAGGTCGAGGGGCGCCGAGCCGAACGCGACCGAGAAGCGGTCGCACCAGATGACCACGCTTGTCATGCCCTCGATGTCGGCGTCCTCAGGGATCTCGTAGTTGGCGTCGCCGTGCGTCCCCTTGAGCGACCCGAGGTCGATGTAGCGCCCGTCGCGGTACTTGGACCAGTCGCCGCCCGCCTCCTGGTCGGTGAGCCAGACGTACAGGTCCGGGCCGTCGCTGGAGGCCAGCTCCTCCAGGCGCACATGGCGGGAGCCGTCGGCGAGTTCCAGGACGCGCGCCGTGCCCGTCGTCTCGTGCTCCTGGGAGACGAACTCCCCTTCCGCGAGCACGGCGGGCTCGGCCGGCTCCTCGGCCTCGTCCTCGGCGCTCTGGGAGCCCTGAGATCCCTCCGCGTCCTCCGTCTCCTCCATCTCCCCCTGCGCGCCGTCGCTCTGCTCCACCGCGGGCAGGTCCTCGTCCACGGTCGTGCTCGTGTACAGCCTCCAGGGCTGGAACGCCCACAGCCCCACGGCCACCAGTACGACCGCGATCGCCGCCGCTCCCCACGCCAACGGATGCCGCAACCACTTGCCCATCTCGCCCTCCCCATGTCCCCCGGATGTCTTCCGGACCGTGCCCCCTTCATTCGGAGCCGGTGCGCGGAGGGCGACCCCGGGGTCCCAGGTCATGTGCGGACGAGGCCCGCCTCATAGGCGAGCACCGCCGCCTGGACCCTGTTGGACACCCCCAGCCGGGTGAACGCCGAGCTGACGTGCGTCTTGACCGTGTCCTCGACCAGGTGCAGGCGCCGTGCGATCTCGGCGTTGGACAACCCCTGGCCCAGCAGGGCCAGCACCTCCCGCTCGCGCGGGGAGAGCGCCTCGGCGCGGGCCGCCGCGGCCGCCCTGGGGTCGGGGCCGCCGTCGTCCTCGCGCAGCCTCCCCGCCAGGCCGCGGGCCATCTCCGGGGAGAGGAAGGCGCCGCCGGCCGCCACCGCCTTCACACCGGCGATCAGCTCACGCGGATCGCCCGCTTTGAGGAGGAACCCGTTGGCGCCGTCGCTCAGGGCGCGCACCATGTACTCCTCGCGGCCGAACGTCGTCAGCATCGCCACGGCCGTCGCGGGGGAGACGCGGCGCACCTCGCGCACGGCGTCCAGGCCGCCCCCGCCCGGCATCTGGATGTCGACCAGGGCCACGTCGGGGCGCTCCCGGCCGGCCAGCTCGACCAGCGCATCGGCGTCGCGGGCCTCCCCCACCACCTCGATTCCCGGGTCGGCCGTCAGGATCGTCCGCACCCCCGCCCGGATGAGCGCCTCATCGTCGGCGAGCACCACCCTGATCACGCGTCCCCGTCCTCCTTGCAGTTCAGGTCGAGTGTCGGGCGGCGGTCGTAGACGCACGCCGACACCAGTCCGCCACCAGAGAAGCACACCTGGTACGCCCTGTCGGGCGACCACTCCGGCCCACGGGGCGAACGGTAGTAGCGGCACTCGTCGGCCTCCTCGGGCATGAGCAGTTCCAGGCCCGGGTCGACGACCGCGGTGGGCAGCCGGGCCGGGGGCAGCAGCTCTTCGACGGCCGCCCGGTCCTGCCCGATGGCCAGCCGGGAGAAGTCCTCCTCTGTGAGCACGGCGTTCTCGGTCAGATAGGCGCCGTAGGCGTACCAGCCGACGACCAGCGGGAGCAGGACGGCCGTGGCCGCGGCGACGGCGACCGCCAGCTCGCGGCGGGCGCGGGCGGGGCGCTCGCGTGCCGCCGCGGCGGCGGTGGCCGAGAGGCGGGCCTCGACGGCGAAGCCGCCCCCGCCGGTCGGGCCGAACTCCAGGGCGCCCCCGGCCCGCTCCACCCGGTCGCGCAGCGAGCCCAGCCCCCGCCCGCCCCCGGCGGACACCGGGAGGCCCTCGTCCGCGGGCCCATTGGCCACCCGCACGACGGCGGTCCTGCCGCGGCGCCGCGTGCCGACCTCCACCGTCACGGCGGCGCCCGGGGCGTGCTTGGCGGCGTTGGTCAGCGCCTCCCGCACGACCGCGAAGACCAGTGTCCGCGCGGCCTGGTCTCCGGGGGCCTCGGTGCCGTCCCAGTCGATCTCCATGCCCGATGAGCGTGCGCGCACGATGAGCCGCTCCAGCGGCGCGTCGGCGCCGTCCTGGCCGCGGGCCCGCTCCAGGAGGCCGATCACCTCGTGCAGGCGGCCGATCGCCTCGGAGGCGCGCGCCCGCAGCTCACCGACGCCCTCCCGGTAGTCCTCCTCCGACAGCCCGGGGGCGACCTCCAGGCCGCCCGCCCGCACCG
The DNA here is from genome assembly GCF_027706725.1 of Nocardiopsis endophytica. Lineage (GTDB taxonomy): Bacteria > Actinomycetota > Actinomycetes > Streptosporangiales > Streptosporangiaceae > Nocardiopsis_A > Nocardiopsis_A endophytica. Next base: position 64,573 of record NZ_JAQFWQ010000005.1, on the reverse strand, counting down.
CGATCAAGCTGAGGTCGTGGCCGAGGGAGTCGTGCATCTCCTCGGCGATGCGGGCCCTCTCGCGCAGGCGCTCCTGCTCGGCGACGGCGTCGCGCTCGCGTTCGAGGGCGGCGACGCGCTCCCATCCGGTGTCCAGCAGCTCCGCCCGCTGCCGCATGTAGCGCCCGGCGAACCAGGGGAACGCGCCGAACAGGAGGGTGACGATCGCGTCGGCCATGCCCGACCAGGGCTCGGCGCCGACGGCCAGGGGGACCACCACGCGGAGCAGGCCCTCCCCGATGGCCACCGCGAGCACGGCCGGGGCCGCGTAGCGGAAGGCGGACAGGCGCCCGGCGGCGAACGCCACCCCGGCCAGCAGGGGCAGGAACGCCGAAATCGGGCCGATGGGCCCGGTGGTGGTCACCGCCCCGTGCACCGCCCAGACGAGCAGCGCGGCGAGTACCGCCTCGCGCGCCCAGCCACCCCATCGACCTGCGGCGATACGCCGCCCCTCCGTGCTGTCCACTCCCTGGACGATAGCCCGTGGACGGCCGGTCGGCCTCCCCCGAAAGTGCCGGTCGCCCGCCTGCGGCCCCCACGAAAGTGCGGGGCCGCCCTCCACGGGCGGGCGATGTGCGCGCCCCGGCCCGTCCCTAGCCTCGGAGTCCTGCGGCGCACCGTACGAGCGGTGACCACCGGCCGACGGGCCGGTGAACGCGGCCGACGACCACCATCGCGGAAGGGACCCCATCACCCCATGCCCACCCTGATCCCCGAGCCCAGCACCGACGCGTACCGGGCCGTCACCTCCTTCGCGCAGGACCTGCCCGCCTGGCTGCAGTCCCTCGCCGAGGCCGCCACGGACCTGCTGCTGCTCGGCTTCGCCGTGCTCTTCCTCGCCCTGTGGTGGAGGGCGCGCGGGCGCGGCGCGCGCGCCATGGCGGCCGCGCTGCTGGCGCCCGTCGCGACGGTGGCGGGCTACCTGGTGAGCGAGGGCGCCAAGTCGCTCATCCAGGAGGAGCGCCCCTGCCGGGCGGTGGCGGACGCGGTCACGATCGCGGCCTGTCCGCCGCACGGGGACTGGTCCTTCCCGAGCAACCACGCCGCCATCGCGGGTGCGGCGCTGGCGGCGGCGTTCATCGCCTGGCGATGGTCGGCGGCGTTCGCGGCGCCCCTGGCGCTCCTGGAGGCCTCCTCCCGGGTGTTCGTGGGCGTGCACTACCCGCACGACGTCGCCGTGGGGCTGCTGGTCGGGGCGGTGGTCGCCGCGGCGGTGGCCGTCGCGGCCCGCGGCCCCGTGCAGGCGCTGGTGGTGCGGATGGCCGCGGTCGCCCTCCTGCGCCCGCTGCTGACCACCGCCGGGGGCCGGCCCCGCGCGGGCGCCGACACCGCACCGCCGCGCACCTCCCACCGACAGGAGACCCTCCGTTGAGACGCGTCCGCACCGGCCCCCTCTCCCGGCTGGCCACCACCGCCCTGGCGATCGCCCTGGGCGCCATGTTCGCCACCGCCACGCTGGTCTTCACCGACGGCGTCCGCCAGAGCTTCGCCGACTCCGCCATGGGCGGGGCCGACCGGCTCGACGCGGTCGCCGTCCCGGCGGAGGAGGACGGCGTGCTCCCCCGTGACCTGGTCGCGCGGGTGCGGGAGCTTCCGCAGGTGGCGGAGGCCGACGGCGCGGTGCGCGGGTCGGCCGTGCTGCTGGGCCCCGACGGGCGGCCGCTCGGGAGCGCGGCGGCGATGGCCGTGTCCGTGGGTGGGCCCACCGAGCGGCTGCGGGTCGAGGAGGGCCGCGCGCCGGCCGCCGCCGACGAGGCGGCGCTGTCGGCGGCCACCGCCCGCACCACGGGGCTGGAGACGGGCGACACCGTGGCCGCGGTGGGGGCGGACGGGCGGCGGCGCGCGTTCACCGTCACCGGCCTGGTCGACTTCGGGCTGGACCGCTCCGCCTCGGCCGCGGGCGCGATCGCCTTCGACCCGGAGACGGCCGCGGAGGTCACCGGGGTCGACGGGTACGCGGAGCTGCGGGTGCTCGGCGCGGACGGCACGGACCCCGAGGAGGTCGCGGCGGCGGTCCGGGCGGAGCTCGGCGAGGCGGCCCGGACCATGACCGGCGCCGGCTACGGCGCCGTGCTCGCCGACGACGCGGGCGTGCAGGCGCGGTCGGTCACCGTCGGGCTGTCGCTGTTCGCCGCGGTGGCGCTGTTCACCGCCGCGCTGGTCATCGGCAACACCTACGCGGTGCTGGTGGCCCAGCGGCGGCGCTCCACGGCGCTGCTGCGCTGCCTGGGCGCCGACCGCGGGCAGATCCTGCGCGGGGTGCTGGCCGAGGCGCTGGCGGTCGGCCTGGCGGCCTCGGCGGCCGGGGCGGCGCTGGGGGTGGGCGTGGCCGCGGCGGCGGTGGAGCTGGCCGGCCGGTCGGCGGGGACGGCCTCCGTCTTCGGGACCAGCGGCGCCGAGGGGATACCGCTGGTGGTGTCCCCCCTCTCGCTCGCGCTGGGCGTGGGGGCCGGGGTGCTGACCACCGTCGCCGCGGCGGTGCGCCCGGCGGTGGCGGCGATGCGCACGGCCCCGCTGGCCGCGCTCCGGCAGAGCGGAGCGGACGGCGGCTCCGAGGGGGGCACGGGGCGCGGCGGGCGGCTGCGCGCGCTGGGGGCGGCCTCCCTGTTCGCCCTCTCCGCCGCCGGTGTGTGGACGGGGCTGTCCCTTGAGCCGGGACCGCTGCCGATGGTGGTCGTGGCGGGCGCGGGCATGGCGGCGTTCGCGGGGGCGATGGCGGCGGCGCCGTGGCTGGTGCGGGTGTTCGCGGCGGTGGTGCGCGCGCCCCTGCGGCGGCTGGGGACCGCGCCGGGTCTGGCGGCGGAAGGGGTTCTGCGCACCCCGCACCGCACGGCGACCGCGATGACGGCGCTGGCCGTCGGGGCGGCGCTGATGTCGGGGTACGCGGTGGCGAGCGCGTCGATCCAGTCCACGCTCACCGAGGTGATGGCGCGCGAGATGCCCGCCGACTACGCGCTGCGCCCCCTGTCCTCTCAGAGCGGCCCCGACGCGGGCGCCCCGGCGTCGGCGCTCCCCGCCACCCTGGCCCGCGAGTTGGAGGACGACCCGGCGATCGGCCGGGTGATGCGGGACCGGCGCGCCGCCGCCGACGTCGGGGGCGAGCCGACGCCGGTGGTGTCCTTCTTCGACGCGCGCTTGGGGACCGACCTGGCGATGGAGACGGATGAAGGCGACCTGGCCGATGTCGCACCGGGGCGGGCGGCCGTGCACGCGGACGACGCCGAGCGGCTGGGGGTCGGGGTCGGCGACACGGTCCGGGTCCCCGGGGAAGGGGCCGACCTGCGCCTGACGGTGGCGGCGGTGACCCCGTCGGATGGCGGCATGCCGGGCCTGGTCGTGGCGCCGGAGGACTTCGCGGAGATGTTCCCGGACACGCCGGACGCCAGCCTGATGGTGGTGGGGGCCGACGGCGCCCCTGCGGAGGAGGTCCGGGCGGCCGTGGACGCCGCGAGCGCGGCCCACCCGGGCCTGGAGGTGGTGAGCGGCGCGGAGCAGCGCGAGCAGTACGGGCGCCTGTTCGACACGATCTTCGCCGTGGTGGTGGGGATGCTGGCGGTGGCGATCGTGATCGCGGTGCTGGGCATCGCGAACACGCTGGCGCTGTCGGTGCTGGAGCGCGGGCGCGAGTTCTCCCTCATGCGCGCGCTGGGGCTGACCCGCGGACAGCTCAGAGGACTGGTCGCGGCGGAGGCGGCCCTGGTCGGCGCGGCGGGAACGGCGGTCGGGGCGGTGCTGGGCGTCCTGTTCGGCCTGGCGGCGGCGGGCGCGGCGATGGACGACATGGTGCCCGCGGTACCGGTGGCGCGGGTGGCCGTGCTGCTGCTGGCGGGCATCCCGGCCGGGCTGCTGGCATCCCTGGCCCCCGCCGCCCGCGCGGCCAGGGCCCCGGTAGCGGGCTTGGCAGCGGGCGCTCCCGGGGCGGTGTGATCCGCGAAGGGCCGGACACGGACGGCCGTCTCATGCATGATCATGAAGGAGGTGGACGATGACCGTGACTCGAATCGATATCGCCCCTGATGTCCTCAGCGATGTGATGAGGATGACCGGCGCGGCGACCGAGACGGACGCCGTGAACCTGGCTCTCCGCGACTACGTGGCACGCCACTCCCGAATCGCCGCGCTAGAACACTTCGCAGCGCTCTCGGCCTCATGGGACTACGAATTCTGGAAGCGGTGCCACGAGAACGAGCGCGCTCCGACGGAGTGATCCGGGCGCCGCTTCCGGCTAGTGCTCCTCGCCGCGGCTCAGGCCCCACAGGGCCAGTGCGGCGACGATGCCGTAGACGGCGTGGCCCATCAGGCTCATCATGGCCGTCTGGTCGATGGTGAACACCGGCATCCCGAGGAAGGCCGGCATCAGGGCCAGCCCGCCCAGGACCCACCAGACCAGGCCGTAGACGAGCCCGGCGCCCAGCACCGGCCACAGGCGGTCGGCGAACCCCCCGGCCAGGACGCCGAAGACCAGGCCGATACCGGCCGATATGACCAGGTGGACCAGCCCGCCGACGACGGCGCTCTGCGAGCCGACCATCATGGCGATCATCGGGAGCATCCCCGTCATGGCCATGAGCATCCCGAAGACGATGCCACCGGCGAGACCGGCGACCACGCCCTTCCAGGCGTGGGCGATGACGTGCGAGCGGCTGAAGGCGATCGTGGACATGGCGCGGGTCCTTCCCTCCGACACCGGCGGCCCCGCGGACGCGGACGGCCGCACGGGCGCTCTGGGCGTCCGTGTCCCATGGGTACGTGCGCGCGCGGAAGGCGGGGTGCGAGGTGTCGCCCGGCTGACACTCTTCACGGCGCGCGTCCGTAGAGTGGCCCGCGTGACATACGCCGCATCACCCGACGAGATCGCCGATGTCCGGGCGATCTGGGAGCCGCTCGGCCTCCCCGGCCTGATCGACGTGCACACGCACTTCATGCCGCAGCGTGTGCTCGGCAAGGTGTGGGCGTACTTCGACGCCCTGGGCGAGGGCGTCTGGCCGATCACCTACCGCCAGGACGAGGCCGAGCGGGTCGACCTGCTGAGGCGGTTCGGCGTCGTCCGCTATACGTCGCTGCTGTACCCGCACAAGCCCGGGATGGCCGAGTGGCTGAACGGGTGGGCGGCGGAGTTCGCGGCGGCCCACGACGACTGCCTGCACAGCGCGACGTTCTACCCCGAGCCCGAGGCGGAGCGGTACGTGGCGGGCGCGATCTCCTCAGGGGCGCGCGTCTTCAAGGCCCACCTCCAGGTGGGCGGCTATGACCCGCGCGACCCCCTGCTCGACGGCGTGTGGGGCGCCCTGGCGGACTCGGGCGTCCCCGCCGTCGTGCACTGCGGGTCGGGCCCGCTGGAGGGCCCATTCACCGGTCCTGGCCCCTTCGGCGAGGTGCTGAGGGCCCACCCGGGGCTGAAGGCGGTCATCGCACACGCGGGGACGCCCGAGTACACGGACTTCCTCGACCTGGCGGAGCGCCACGAGGGCGTCCACCTCGACACGACGATGGTGTTCACCGACTTCACCGAGCGGATGGCGCCGTTCCCGCCGGAGGAGGTCCCCCGCCTCAAGGCCCTGGAGGACCGGATCCTGCTCGGCAGCGACTTCCCGAACATCCCCTATCCCTACGCCCACCAGCTCCGGTCGCTCGCCGCCCTCGGCCTCGGGGACGGATGGATGCGGTCGGTGCTCTACGGCAACGGCGCCCGGCTGTTCTCGGTCTGAACCGGGGCCGGGCGCATCACGCGGCGACGGGCTCCGGGACCTCGTCGGCGAACTCCTCGGGCACCGGCGCGACCGCCGTCCGCCGGGCCGGAGCCGCCCGCCGCTCCGACAGCCCGAGGAGCAGGGCCAGCCCGAGGCCGACGGCGGACAGGGCCGCACCGACCAGGGCGGGCGACGTCAGGCCCAGCCCAGCCGAGATCGCCGCGCCGCCGAGCAGCGCCCCCAGGGCGTTGGCGATGTTGAACGCCGAGTGGATCCCGGCGGCGGCGAGGCCCGGCGCCTCCTTGGCCTTCTCCAGGATGGTCGTCTGGAGGCTGGTGACGGCCACGAAGCCGGTCGCTCCGATGAGGAGGACGGCGATCGGCGCGAGGACCGGGCTGCCCGCCGTGAACGCGAACAGCCCCAGGGAGGCGGCGAGGGCGCCGGTGAAGAGGTAGAGCGTCGGCATGGGGGCCGCGTCGGCCAGGCGCCCTCCGGCCACCGCGCCGACGGTGGTGCCGACGCCGTACAGGCCCAGCATCAGGGCCACGCCGGTGGAGCCGTAGCCGGTGACGCCGGTCAGCACGGGGCTGATGTAGCTGTAGGCGGCGAAGCTGCCGCCGAACCCGAACACCACGACCGCGAAGGCCAGCAGGACCTGGGGCCGCGCGAAGACCCCGACCTCGCGGCGGACGGGCACGGGGGCCGGGCGCGGCTGCTCGGGCAGGGCGGAGCGCAGCACCACCGCCGCGACGGCGCCGATCACCGCCACACCGGCGAACGCCCAGCGCCAGCCGAGCTCCTGTCCCATGAGGGAGCCCAGCGGCACCCCGGCGACGTTGGCCAGGGTCAGGCCGAGCAGCACCCGGGCGACGGCCTGGCCGCGCCGGTGCCCGGCCACCATGTCGGCCGCCACGACCGACCCGATGCCGAGGAAGGCGCCGTGCGGCAGCCCGGCGAGCACGCGGGTGGCCAGCAGCGCCTCGTGGCCGGGGGCGACCGCGGACAGGGCGTTGGCCCCGGCGAAGAGCCCGAGGAGGGCGAGCAGGAAGGTCTTGCGGGGCAGCCGCGACCCGGCGACGGCCAGCAGCGGGGCGCCGATGACGACGCCGAGGGCGTAGCCCGAGATGAGGTGCCCGGCGGTCGGGATGGAGACCCCGAGGTCCGCCGCGACCTCGGGCAGGATGCCCATGATGACGAACTCGGTCGTGCCGATACCGAAGGCGCCCAGAGTGAGCGCCCAAAGGGCGATGGGCAAGGTGCCCTCCTTCGCGGGGACATGCGCGACCGCACGCCGAAGCAGGGGCGGGAGCGGCCGGAAGACGGTCGGATTCGGTGCGCCGGGGGCGGGGGAGGTGCGCTGGAGCGCAGGTCGGCCCTGAGAATTGGGCGCACGAATCCTTGACAACGCCGAGGGAGGGGGCGGGGAGTCCCGCTTCGCGCATGACCCCGCGCACAGGGGGCGAGGGGTTGGGCCACACGCCCCCGCGCACCGGCCCTCAGTGCGCGTCGGCCGAGGCCGGGGCGTCCCGGATCACACCGGGGACGGCCGGTCAGACGGTCTTGACAGCGCCGCCGTCGATGACGTGGTCGGCTCCGGTGGTGCCGATGGCAAGCGGCGAGGCGAGGGAGGCGACGAGGCCGGCGATCTCCTTACTCAGGACCGCTGGTGACGGTTCCCCTCATACGGCGACGACGTGCACATCATCCGCACCGATCGCCTCGACATAGGCAGTGATGTCCCCAGGATCACTCGTGAACACGACCGCGCTCCGGTGTTTCACCGCCGTCCAGACGACGAGGGCGTCCACCGCGTCCGGACGCTTCTTCGCGGGAAGAGCCGCTAGGCCCAGGATGGTGCCGATACGACGCCGATCGACGATGTCAGGAGCGGTCGCACAGGCGATGCACTCCGCTTGGCCCGCGGTCGTGGCGCGCAACGCGCGGGAAGACGACCGGGCCTGTGGAACGGTGCACTCCTTCAGGACCGAACTCATCGCGTGCGCGGTCGCCGGATCCGGGCGCCACATCTGCGCCAGGACAGGACCGGGAACGATAGGCCGATGCGGGGCCGCGGCGACGCCGCGGTGCATGTGGAGGGCCTTCGCTTTGCGGGCGGCCAGTCCCATGAGCATGCCCGTGTCGTACACAGGGACTCGGGCGTTCACGCCACTTCACCGTCATTGTGCCGTGCGGGCTCGTCCGCTCCGAGGACCAGGCGCATGGCCTCATCGACCTCGGCCTGCTCGTCCACGGTGAGCGGTCCACTGTCGCCGTCGACGGTGGCCCCTTGATCCCGCGCGTCACTGTCGGCTTCGGCGATCAGTGCGTCGACCCCCGCGAACTCCGCTTCCGCCGCCTCGGTTTCGGCCATCTGCCGCGTCGCCGCGTTCACCAGGTACGCCGAGATGTCCATCCCGGACCGCTCGGCATGCCACCTGATCCTCTCCGCCTGCTCCGGATCGAGGCTGATACTGATGCGCCGCTTTGCCACTCCACTAGCGTAATACGAGTATTATCGCTCGTCCAGAGATATCGGCCCGGAAGGCGCCGTCACCTACCCGGCCCGGCCGAAGGTGCGGCGGTAGGCGCCGGGGGTGGTGCCGAACCGGGCCCGGAAGCGGCGGCGCAGGTTGACGGCCGAGGCGAGCCCGACCCGGGCGGCGACGGCCTCGACCGGGAGGTCGGTCTCCTCCAGCAGGACCCGCGCCGCGTCGAGGCGCCGGGCGAGCAGCCACTGGCCGGGGCTGGTGCCGAGCTGCTCGGTGAACCGGCGGGCGAGGGTGCGGCCGGACACCCCCGCGCGCTCGGCCAGGCGGTCCACGGTGAGCCGGCCGTCCAACCGCCCCTCGGCCCACTCCAGCAGCGGCGCCAGCGACGAATCCGGCCGGGGAGCGGCGGGCCGCACGGCGTACTGGCGCTGGCTGCCCTCCCGGTGCGGGGGCAGCACCATGATCCGCGCGACCTGGTCGGCGTAGGCCGCGCCCTGGTCGCCGCGGACCAGGTGCAGGCACAGGTCGATGCCGGCGCCGGTCCCGGCGCTGGTCGCGACGTCGCCGTGGTCCACATAGAGCACGTCGGGGTCCACCTGCACCCGGGGGAACTCCGAGGCCAGGCGGGCGGTGCGGCGCCAGTGGGTGGTGGCGCGGCGGCCGTCGAGGAGCCCGGCGCGGGCGAGGACGAACGCGCCGGTGCAGATGGCGACGGTCCGCGCCCCGCGGCGGTGGGCGGCGCGCAGGGCGTCGGCGACGGCGGGCGGCACCGGCGCGCCGACGGGGTTCCACGCCGCCACGACGACGGTGTCCGCGTCCTGGAGGGCCTCCAGGCCGGCGTCGACGTGGATCGCGTACCCGGCGGTGGTCGGCACGGGGCCGGGCCGCTCGGCGCAGACGGAGAAGTCGTAGCGGGGCCCGTCGTCCGGCGGCACCGTGCCGAAGACCTCCGACGCGCAGGCGAGCTCGAAGGGGGACTGCGGCGGACTGATCAGGGCCACTACCCGGTGCAGGCTCATGGCGGAAATGTACCTGCAGGTGTCTTTCCGGACTCTCGGCGGGCGGGGCGCCGCCGGGCCACAGTGGGGGCATGAGCGGAACCACGGAGACGACAGGTACGGGGACGGGCGTGCGCAGGGAGGCGGTCCGGGTCGGGGATACCGAGGTCAGCTACCTGACCGCGGGGCGGGGCGACGGCCGTCCGGTGCTCCTGCTGCACGGCACGTACTGGAGCCGGGTGTGGCAGCCGGTCCTGTCGCGTCTCGCGGGGGCGGGGCTGCGGCCGTTGGCGCTCGACCTGCCCGGCCTGGGGCGCTCGGGCGGTGAGCTGACCTTGGAGACCGCGTCGGTCCCCGCCCTCGCCGGGCGGGTGGCGGAGGCGGCGTCGGCGCTGGGCGTGTCCGGGCCGGTGGCCGTGGCGGGCCACGACATCGGGGGCGCGGTCGCGCAGCACCTGTTGGTGCACGGGCCGTTGGAGGTCTCCCGCCTGGCCCTGGCCAACTCGGTCACCTACGACTCGTGGCCGGTGCCGGCGGTGGCGCGGTTCCGGGATCCGGAGGTGGCGGCGTCGGTCACGGCGGAGGAGTTCCTGTCCGCGCGCCGGCGGGTCGTGACGTCGGCCCTGGCGGGTGCCGCGACCGAGGACCTGATCGACGAGTACCTGGACCCGTGGACGGAGGAGCGGGTGCGCCGCTCCTGGATGGCGCTGGCGGGTGCGGCGGACAGCCGGTACACCCTCGACCTGCTCCCGGCCCTGCGGGAGTCCACGGTGCCCAAGCTGCTGGTCTGGGGCGAGGACGACGGGTTCCAGAGGGTGGAGTTCGCGGAACGCCTGGACGCGGAGATCCCCGAGACGACCCTCGTAAGGATCAAGGGGGCGGGCCACATCCCCATGGAGAACGCCCCGGAGACGGTCGCAAGCGCACTGATCGACTTCTTCACCGAGTAGCCCCTCCCGCGCGGTGGCCCCGGCCCCCTGGCACGGTCCGGGGCCACCCGCATGACTCGGTATGGCACGCTGATCTCGTGGCCGATACGACGGTGATCGAGGTGCAGGGCGTACCGACTGGAGTCGTGGAGATTCTCAAGGGGAGAGCCGAGGCCAGAGACCTGTCCTTGGCCGCCTACATTCGCGGGCTACTCCTGGAAGAGGCATCCCGGCCGGAGCTCGCCGAAGTGATGGCACGGATGGCCGAGGACGAGCCGATCCACTACACAGAGGACGATCTCCGGGCCTTCAAGGCCGATCACCGCTGATCCATGCCTCCGACCGTCCTCCGCCACGGCACCGTCAGTGCTTGAAATGGACGAACAACCGGCCGAAGTTCTTTCCGTCTTTTTCCACGCGGTGGTATTTGGCCTTGATCTCCTTTTGGTCCAGGAATCTCAGGACGCGCTTCTTCAGTTGGCCTGAGCCCTTTCCCGGGATGATCTCCACCGTCTTGGCCTTCTTACGGAGCGCCTCGTCGATGATCTCGTTGAGGGCCCGGTCGATGTCACGGCCCTTGTTGAAGATGTCGTGCAGGTCCAGCTTCAGCCGCATCGCGTCTCCTCCGTGCCCGGTGGGTTCCGGATGATACGGGCCCCGGGCTCACAGCCGCAGTTCGAACACCATCCGGTCCACGCCCGGCCCGTCGTAGTCCTTGTGCGGGCCGGTGACCGTGAAGCCGATCGCCCGGTGGAAGGCGATCGAGCGCTCGTTAGCCGGTGACGTGATCGCGCGGACCACCGAGCGCCCCTGCGCCCGCGCCGCGTCGGTGAACCGCCGGTACAGCTCACCGGCCAGCCCCGAACGCCGGTGTTCGGGGGCCACCCCGGCGAAGTGCACGTAGGCCGCCTCAACGTCCGACGGCGAGCCGAACCCGACGAGGAAGCCCGCAAGCTCCTCCCCCGCCTCGGCCGTGAGGCTGGTGGCATGGAAGTGGTCGAGGAACAGGCGCGGCAGCAGGTCCGCCACCGGCCGCCCCCACCAGTCGTCGCAGACCGCGAGGATGCGCGCGTGGTCGGAGGGGCGGGCGGCCCGGATCCGGATGTCGGTCACAAGGGGGCTCCCGTTCGTCACTTCTCGGCGGTGAAGATGGCGGTGCCCGGGACGTAGCGGCCGCGGTGTGGGCCCCAGCCGCCCCAGGTGGACGTGTTGTGTTCGGGCCACTCGGGTTCGGTCAGACCCGTCAGGCGCAGGCCCGCCCCGGCGATCGCCGCGACCCAGTCGCCCATCGTGTGGTGGTGCTCCACGTACACCGCCCGGCCCGACCGGTCCTCCTCGATGTAGGCCCTCCGGTCGAAGTACGGCTGCACCACCGTCATCCCCGCCGCCGTCGGGTCGTCCGGGAACATCCACCGCACCGGGTGCGTCACCGAGAACACCAGGCGGCCCCCGGGGCGCAGCACGCGCGCGCTCTCGGCGACGGCCGCCGCCGCGTCGGGGATGAAGGGGAAGCCTCCGAAAGCGGAGCACACCGCGTCGAAGGAGGCGTCGGCGAAGGGGAGGTGCTGCACGTCGGCCTGGGCGACCGGGACCCGCGGCGTCCCCTCGTTCTCGTCGATGCGGTGGGAGTGCTGCAGCTGCCTGAACGCCACGTCCACGCCCACCACGTGCGCCCCCTGCGCCCGCAGCCACCGCGCGCACTGGGCCGCGCCGCAGCCCACCTCCAGGACGCGGGCTCCCTTCAGCTCCTCGCGAGGGCCGAGGAGCCGCGCCTCGTCCTCCGTGAGGCCCTCCGGCCCCCACACGAACGCGCTGTCCCCCAGGAAGTCCCCGTGCTCCCCCTGGTACTCGTCGGCCGACCTCTCCCACCAGATCCGGCTGGCCCGGGCACTCTCCTCGGGCCCCGCCGCTCTCCGCGTCACCCGGCTCGCCTCGTCGCTCATGGCGCCATCCTCACAGAGTCGGCGTCACGGGGCGGAAGGCGCCTCGGGTGAGAGGTGGGCCCTCAGGAAGGGAGGCGTCCTTCCCTCACCGGATTCCGCGACCTCCCGGGGCGTTCCCTGCCCAGTGACCGTCCCGCCGGCGTCCCCGCCGCCGGGGCCCAGGTCGATCACGTGGTCCGCGCCGGCCGCCACGGACATGTCGTGCTCGGCGACGACCACCGTCGCCCCGCCGTCCACCAGCTCGTGCAGGCGGGCGACCAGCAGGTCCCTGTCCTTGGGGTGCAGCCCGGTGGTCGGCTCGTCCAGGAGGTAGAGCGTGTGCCCGCGCCGCGCGCGCTGGAGCTCCGACGCCAGCTTGATCCGCTGCGCCTCCCCGCCCGACAGCTCCGTGGCGGGCTGGCCCAGCCTCAGGTACCCGACCCCGACCTCGTCGAGCGCGCGCAGCGGGCGCGCCGCCGCGGGCACGTCGGCGAAGAACCCGGCCGCCTCCTCGACCGTCATCTCCAACACCTGGGCGATGCTCCTGCCCCGGTAGGTGACGCGCAGCGTGTCCGGGTTGTAGCGCGCCCCCTTGCACTCCGGGCACGGCGCGTAGCTGCTCGGCAGGAACAGCAGCTCGACGGAGACGAACCCCTCGCCCTGGCAGGTGGCGCACCGGCCGCCGTCCACGTTGAACGAGAACCGCCCGGCCCCGTACCCCAGGCCGCGCGCCTGTTCCGTCGACGCGAACAGCTTGCGCACCGCGTCGAACATGCCCGTATAGGTGGCCGGGTTCGACCGCGGCGTCCGCCCGATGGGCCGCTGGTCGACCTCCACGACCCGGTCGACGCCCTCGCCGCCGTCGGCCAGCTCGCGCAGGAGCGACGTCTTGCCCGCCCCCGAGACCCCGGTGACCGCGGTGAACACGCCCAGCGGAACGTCGGCGTCCAGCCCGCGCAGGTTGTTGCGGTGCACGCCGCGCAACTTCAGCCACCCCGACGGCGCCCGCCCGCGCGGCGCCGTGCGCCCCGGCGCGAACAGGTAGGGACGGGTCTCGGACTCCTCGGCCCCGGCCAGCCCCTCCACCGGCCCGCTGTAGAGCACGCGGCCGCCGCGGCTCCCCGCGCCCGGACCCACGTCCACGACCCAGTCGGCCCTGCGCACCACGTCCATGTCGTGCTCGACGAGGAAGACGCTGTTGCCCGACTCCTTGAGCCCCGTGAGCACCTCCATCAGCGCCTCGGTGTCGGCCGGGTGCAGCCCCGCCGAGGGTTCGTCGAGCACGTAGACGACGCCGAACAGCCCGGACCGCAGCTGCGTCCCCAGACGGAGGCGCTGCAGTTCCCCGGCGGACAGCGACGGCGCCGGGCGGCCGACGCTCAGGTAGCCCAGCCCCAGCCGCTCCAGCACGCGGATGCGTGCCACCACGTCCCCCGCCAGGACCGCGACCGCGCCGTCGCCCTCGCGCGCGTGGGGGTCGAGCAGGTCGGCGAGCTCGGACAGCGCGAGCCCCGCGAGTTCGGGCATGGTGCGACCGGCGAACGTCACGGCCAGCGCCTCGGCCCGCAGGCGGCGGCCCCCGCACACCGGGCAGGCCGACCGGGTGAGGTACCGCGCGGCCTTCTCGCGCCGTGCCTCGCTCTTGGACGCCGCGTAGGCCTTCATCACCAGGCGCTTGGCGCTGGAGAAGGTGCCCTGGTAGGGCCGCTGGATGCGATGCGCCTCCCGGACCGGGTGCACGGTGACGACCGGCTGCTCCTCGGTGAACAGGATCCAGTCGCGCGCCTCCTGCGGAAGGTCCCGCCACGGCGCGTCGACGTCGTACCCGAGCGCCTCCAGGATCTCCCGCAGGTTCTTGCCCATCCAGCCGCCGGGCCAGGCGGCCACCGCGCCCTCGCGGATGCTCAGCGACGCGTCGGGCACCAGGGAGCCCTCGGTGGCGTCCAGCACCTCCCCCATGCCCTCGCAGTTCGGGCAGGCGCCCGCGGCGGTGTTGGGCGAGAAGGCGTCGGAGTCCAGGCGCTCGGCGCCCTCCGGGTAGGTGCCCGCCCGGGAGAGCAGCATCCGCAGCGAGTTGGACAGCAGCGCGATGGTGCCGACCGACGACCGGGCCGAGGGCGCGGCGCGCCGCTGGCTCAGGGCCACCGCCGGCGGCAGCCCGGTGATGGCGTCCGCGTCGGGCGCGCCGACCTGCTGCAGGAGGCGGCGCGCGTACGGCGCGACCGACTCCAGGTAGCGCTGCTGGGCCTCGGCGTAGAGCGTGCCGAAGGCGAGCGAGGACTTGCCCGACCCGGACACCCCGGTGAAGGCGGCCAGGCCGTCGCGCGGGACGGCGACGTCGACGGAGCGCAGGTTGTGCACGCGCGCGCCGCGGACTCGGACGAACGGGTCATGCGTCACCGGTTCATCGTACGTAGGCCCCCGCCCTGGCCGCGGCGGCCGCGGCCCGCGCGGAGCGGTCCGCCGCCGCCTCGTCCAACGGTCCGAACCCCGCCAGCAGGCGGTGGTACAGGGGCGCCGACACCGCCACCGCCACCTCCCCGGCGTCGGTGCCGTGCGGCACCTCACCCCGCTCGGCGGCCCGTCTCACGCACGGCCTCCATTCGGCCACGCGCACGCGGTGGAACCGGCGCAGCGCCTCGGCGGCGCGCGCGTCGCAGGTCGCGGCGGCGACGACGGCCTTGAACAGGGGCCCCTGCCGGGCGTCGGCGAGGCGCTCGCGCACGGTCAGGGCGTTGGCCCGCAGGGCGTCCTCGAAGGTGTCGGCGGGCCCATCGGGCAGGGGCGGAACGGACAGGTCGGCCAGCAGGTCGACGACGAGCCCGGCGGCGCTCCCCCAGCGCCGGTACACGGTGGTCCGCCCCACCTTCGCACGCCCGGCGACCTCCGCCAGGTCGAGTCCGGTGAAGCCCTTCTCGACCAGGATGTCCGAGGCGGCCCTGAGGGCGGCGGCGCGCGTGCGGGCGGTCCGGCCTCCGGGGCGCACCGTCCCGGGAGCGTGCGTCTCGCCCATGGCCCTCCTCCGTCGAAGCCGCAGGTACGCGGACACTCTAATCGGACCGCCGTCCCCACGTGGGCATGTCCGGGGCAAGTGCTCCCATGCATTCCCCCAGGGGCGCTACGTTGGCTGTCGTGGTGGTCGGACGTGTCCGGTTGGTCGGGCGGGATGAGGAACTGGCGGCGGTCACGCGCCTCGTTCGGAGCGCGCGCGAGGGGCGCAGCGGCGCCGCCGTCCTGCGCGGCGACGCCGGGATCGGCAAGTCCGCCCTCCTGGACGCCGCGGCGGAGGCCGCCGAAGGGATGCGCGTCCTGCGCGCCACCGGCGTGGGGGCCGAGTCCGACCTGCCGTTCGCCGCCCTGCACATGCTGCTCCGCCCGGTCCTGCCCGCCGTCGGCGGCCTGCCCGACGACCAGGCCCACACGCTGCGCTCCGCGCTCGGCCTGACCGACGGGGGCGGGAACGGCGAGCGCTACCTCGTGGGCCTGGCGCTGCTCACCCTCCTGTCCGACCTCGCCGCCGAGCGGCCGCTGCTGTGCCTGGTCGACGACGCCCACTGGCTGGACCCCGCCTCCTCCGACGTGCTCCTGTTCGCCGCGCGCCGGCTCCAGGCCGAAGGCATCGCGTTCCTCTTCGCCGCGCGCGACGGGTTCGACGCGCCGGGCCTCGACGAGGTCGTCCCCGCGGCCCTCGACCGCCCGACCGCCGCCGCGCTGCTGCGCGAACGCTTCCCCGGGCTCGCCCGCGACATCCGCGACCGCGTCCTGGAGGAGTCCGAAGGCAACCCCCTGGCCCTGATCGAGCTCCCCGCGGGCCTGTCCGAGGAGCAGCGCGCGGGCCGGACCGCGCCGCCCGCCGCCTTCCCGGTCCGGCGGCGGGTGCTGGACACCCTCGGGGCGCGCATCGACCGCCTCCCCGAGGCGACACGCCTCCTGCTCGCGGTCGCCGCCGCCGAGGGGACGGGCGAGCTCGGCGTCGTCCTCCAGGCCGCCCAGGCCCTCGGCTGCGCGGAGTCCGACCTCGACCCCGCGGACCGGGTGGGCCTGCTGACCCTCTCCGGCGTCACGGTGGCGTTCCGGCACCCGCTCGTCCGTTCGGCCGCCTACCAGGCGTGCCCTCCCTCGAAGCGCCTCGCCGTGCACCGCGCGCTGGCGGCCGTGCTCGACGGCGACCGCCGCGCCCTCCAGCTCGCGGCGGCCGCCACCGGACCCGACGACGGGATCGCGCGCGAGCTCGAAGAGGCCGCCGAACGCGCACGCGCGCGCGGCGCGCTCCCCTCCGCGGTGCCGTTCTACGAGCGCGCGGCCGACCTGAGCGAGGACGGCGCCCAGCGCGCGCACCGCCTCATGCGAGCCGCGCAGTCCTCGGTGACGGTCGGCCGTACCGAGCGCGCCCGGGACCTGGCCGAGCGCGCCGACGGCCTCACGTCGGACCCCGTACTGCTGGCGGGCACGGCGATGGTCCTCGGCACCGTGGAGTTCGAACGGGGCGTCGCCTCGAAGGCCGCGGGACTGCTGATCCGACGCGCCGAACCCGTCACCCGGTCCGACCCCGCGCTCGCGCACACCCTGCTGGTGATGGCCGCGGACAACGCCTGGGCCGCGGGCGACCTGCCCGCCGTGCGCGAGGCCGCCCGCCTGATCCGCGCCGTCCCGCCCCCTGGTCCGCCCCCTGGGGACGAGGGCGCCTTCCTGCCGCCGCCCGGCATCGCCGCCGACTCCGTGGCCGGGCTGGGGGAGTTGGCCGACGACGACCTGGACGCGGGCCTGCCCCGGCTCGCCGCCGTGGTCGACCGCGCCCGCACGGAGCCGCCGGAGAGCCTGATCGTGCGGCTGCACCTGTGCTCCGTGGCGCTGACGATCGGCGACGACGAGACCGCCATGGAGCTGGCGGGCGCCGACGCCGCCGCGACCTGCCGGCGCGGACTGCTGGGCGCGCTCCCCGCGGCCCTGCAGTTCCAGGCACAGGGGCAGCTGATGACGGGGCGCCACCGCGACGCCGCCCTGTCGGCGGAGGAGGCGCGGGGGTTCGCGCACGCCACCGGCAAGGTGCGGACCACCGCCCGCCTCAGCGCGCTGGAGGCGCGGGCCGCCGCGATCGCCGGGGACGCCGAGCGGTGCCGCGAGGCGGCCGCCCGGTCGACCGGGACCGCCGAGGCCGACGCGGCGGCGGCGTGCGCGCTCGGCCTGCTCGCCCTCACCACGGGCGACGCGGACGGCGCGGTGCGGCACCTCGCGGAGGCGGCCGACGGCCCCGGGCGGCTCACGGGCCTCGCCGTCGCCTCCTCCGCCGACCTCGTCGAGGCGGCCGTCCTCTCCGGCGCCGAGCGCGCGGAGGAGGACGCCGCCCGGTTCGCCGCGTGGGCCCAGGCATCCGGCCGACCCTGGGCCCGGGCCCTCGCACTGCGCTGCCGCGCGCTGCTGGAGACGGCCGACCGCGCGGGCGGCCTGTACGCGGAGGCGCTGTCCATCCATGAACAAGGCGGCCGCCCCTTCGAACAGGCGCGCACCGCATTGCTCTACGGGGAATGGCTGCGCCGCCGCAAGCGCAAGGGCGAGGCGCGCACGCACCTGCGGTCGTCGCTGCGGGAATTCGAGCGCCTCGGGGCCGGGCCGTGGGCCGACCGCGCCCGCGCCGAGCTGCGGGCGGCGGGCGACACCACGCCCGAGCGCGCGGACGGCGGCACCCCGGCGTCGCTCCTCACCCCGCAAGAACTGCAGATCGCCCGCATGGCCGCAGGCGGGGCGGGCAACCGGGAGATCGCCTCGCGCCTGTTCCTGAGCCACCGGACCGTCGAATACCACCTGTACAAGGCCTATCCGAAGCTCGGCGTGCGCACCCGTACCGAGCTGTCCCGGCTCGACCTCACGGATCACTGAAGCCGGCCCACTGAGGGGCACCCCCGTGCCCGCCCCCGTGGCGATACGGATTCGGCCCCGTGGCCCGCCTCCCTAATCTCCTCGTCATCGCCTCCCCGGCGCCGGGCCGGGGAGCACGGCAGAGAGGCGGGATCGGCCATGAGCAAGGCCGTCGTGTTCCACGAGCCGGGTGGGCCGGAGAGGTTGACGGTCGTCGACGCCCCCACCCCCTCCCCCGGGCCCGGGGAGGTCCTGATCCGCGTCATGGCCGCCGGTGTGCAGCCCTTCGACATCGCCGTCGTCGAAGGATGGCTGCCCGCGGCGGCCGACGGCCCCGACTTCCCGCGCACGCCGGGCAACGAGTACGCCGGGGTGGTCGAGGAGGTCGGCCCGGGCGTCTCCGGGTTCGCCCCCGGCGACGAGGTCCTGGGCTTCAACGTGCTGGGCTCCTACCGCGAGCACGTCGCCATGCCCGCCGACCAGATCACCGCCAAGCCGCCGTCGATGCCCTGGGAGGTCGCCGGAGGCTTCACCGCCCCCGCCCAGACCGCGCACATCGCCCTCCAGGACATGGGCCTGTCCAAGGGCGAGACGCTCCTGGTGCACGGCGCCGCAGGCGCGGTGGGCACCATCGCCGTCCAGCTCGCCCGCCACCGGAGCGCCACCGTCATCGGCGCGGCGCGCGAGGCACGGCACGACTACCTGCGCTCGCTCGGCGCCGTCCCGGTCGCCTACGGCGAGGGCTTCACCGACCGCGTCCGCGCCCTGGCGCCGGACGGCACCGTGCACGGCGCCATCGACGGGGTCGGAGGGCACGCCCTGGACGCCACGCTGGAACTGGTCGAGGACCGGTCGCGGATCTTCACCCTCGTGGACCACGCCAAGGCCCCCGGCCTGGGGATCCGCACCGTCCCGCCGAAGCGCTCCGCCGCCCGGCTCGCCGAGCTGGCCGACCTGTACGCCCGGGGCGGGCTGCACGTCCACATCCACGCGGAGTTCCCCTTGGAGAAGGCGGCCGACGCGCACCGCTTCTACAAGCAGGGCGGCGTCCAGGGAAAGATCGTCCTGACCACCGACGCCCTTCGGGGAGCGCGGGAGGCACGGGCATGATCCGCGTCGACATCTGGTTCGACATCGTCTGCCCCTGGTGCTGGATCGGGACCCGCAACTGGGCCGCCGCCCTGGAGCGCTTCCCCGCCGCAGACCAGGTGGAGGTGCGCCCGCGCGCGTTCGAGCTCCGGCCGGGCGGCCCGGACACCCCCGGTCTGCGCCTGGCCGAGGTCATGCGGACCGAGTGGGGGTTCGACGACGCGCAGGCCGAGGCCGTCGTCGAGCGGGTGACCGCCGGGGGCCGCGCCGTCGGCCTGGAGCTGGACCCGGAGAACGTGCGCCCCTTCGACACGTTCGACGCCCACCGGGTGGTGCGCCTGGCGGCCGAGCGGGGAGTCGCCGAACCCGTGCTGGAACGCCTGTTCCGCGCCTACCACGTGGACCACGCCGACCTGGGCGTGCGCGGCGCTCTCACCGACACCGCCGCCGAGGCCGGGCTGGACCGCGCCGCCATCGAGGAGATGTGGCGCACCGGTACCCGCGCGGACGACGTGCGGAACGACCGCTCCCTCGCCGCCCGGGCCGGGGTCACCGCCGTCCCGTCCTACCGGGTGGGCGGCCGACGGGCCGTATCCGGCGCGCTCTCCCCTGACGACCTCCTGTCGCTCCTGCACGAAGGCCTAAACGAGGGCCTGCACGATGGCGCGCGGACATGACCGTGCCCCGGGACCCGTCGCGGCGCACCGTCGCCGCCGTCTCGCTCGGCCTGATGCTCGGGGTGCTGCTGTCGGCGCTCGACCAGATGATCATCGCCGCCTCGCTGCGCACGATCGCCGACCGCCTCGGCGGGGCCGAGATGCAGGCCTGGGCGATGTCCGCCTACCTCGTGACGTCGGTCGTCGCCACCCCGGTCTCGTCCAAGCTGTCCGACATGTACGGGCGGCGCCCCCTGTACCTGGCCTCGGTCGGGGTCTTCCTCCTCGGGTCGCTGCTGTGCGGGCTCGCGACGAGCATGCCGTGGCTGGCGGTGTTCCGCGCCGTGCAGGGGGTGGGGGCGGGCGGGCTCATGGCGCTGGCCCTGGCGATACTGGCCGACCTGCTGCCGCCCGAGCGCCGGGTGCGCCACCAGGCGTGGCTCGGCGCATCGTTCGCGGTGGCGAGCGTGGCCGGGCCGGTCCTGGGCGGCTTCTTCGCCGACGCGCCGACCCTGCTGGGCCTCGCCGGGTGGCGGTGGGCGTTCCTGGTGAACCTCCCCGTGGGCCTGGCGGCGCTCGCCCTGGTCGGAACGGCCCTCCGGGGGCCGGGGTCCCGGCGGAGGGGGCGGCGGGTCGACGTGCGGGGCGGCGCGGCGCTCATCCTGGCGGTGGTCCCCGGGCTGCTGGCGCTGGAGTTCGGGGGCGCGTGGGGGTGGGCGTCCGCGCCGACGCTCGCGGCCCTGGGCACGGCCGCCGTCGGCACGGTCCTGTTCGTCCGGACCGAGCGGGCGATGGGCGATGACGCCCTCCTGCCCGCGCGCCTGTTCCGCGCCCCTGTGTTCACCGCGGTGAACACGGTGAATCTCGCGGCGGGCGTCGGCATCTTCGGCGGCCTGCTCCTGCTGCCCCTGCACCTTCAGGAGGTCCGGGGCATGGGCCCGACGGGGGCCGGGCTGATGCTGGTGCCGCAGACGGCGGCCATCATCGTCGCGGGCCGCGTCGTGGGGCCACTGGCGGTGCGGGGGTGGGACCATCGCAAGCTGCTGACGGGGGCGCTGGCCGTGATGGCGGCGGCGACCGCCGGGTTCGCCTTCATCGGCACCGGCACCCCGCTGTGGGCGGTGGGGGCGATCGCCGCCGCGATGGGCCTGGGAACCGGGGTGTTCTTCCAGGTGGTGATGGTCGCTCTGCAGGACGGGGTGCCGCCGGACGACATCGGCGTTGCGAGCGGGCTGTTCACGTTCTTCCGGCAGATCGGCGGAACGGTCGGCACGGTGGCCCTGGGGACGGTGGCGTTCGCGGGGGCGGACCTGGAGCGGTCCATCGGCACGGCCTTCCTGGCGGCGGGCGGCGTCCTCGCCGCAAGCGCGCTGGTCCCCCTGGTGGTGCTCCCCATGGCAGTTCGGAGGATCTCCCTACGCGGAGACGACGGCAGGGGTTGAATAGGCGATATGGAGGGAACCCCGGAGGACTCCGTCGCACGTCAGCGAGAGCGGACCAGGTTGCGCGAACTCATAGCTGCGATCGAAGCCGAGCACGGACCGATAGGCGAGGAGGAGATTCACCGCAAGCGCGAAATCCTCAGGCGGGCCCGGCGCGAACAAGCAGCGGATCCTGAAGAACCGTGAGGGGGGCGCGTGCGGGGCGCCCGGGCCTCAGGCCGGCTGGTCGATGCGCTCCGGCCGGTCCCCCGCCGGCCGGGGCGGGTCCCCCTCGCGGGCGTCGCGGATCTCCCGGCGCATCAGGAACACCCATCCCACGATCGCCGTCACGGTGAACACCCACCACTGCACCGCGTACGACAGGTTCATCCCGGTGTTCGTCTCCGGGGCCTCCAGCTTCTCCGGTGCCGGGTCCGATGGCGGGTCCTGCTCGGTCAGGTCGCCGTACCCGCCATAGACCGGGTAGGGCAGGTCCTCGGCGAGCGCGTCGACGTCGATGAGCATGATCTGCCCCTCGGGCAGGCCCTCCCGTTCGCGGACGCCCGTGTTCTCCGGTGTCTCGCTGTAGTGCAGCCGCGCGGTGACGGTGACCTCGCCCTCAGGGGCGGGCGGCACCTCGGGGTCGGCGGTCGACGACGGGGGCTGCGCGATCCACCCCCGGTTCACCAGCAGCGCCGTGCCGTCCTCGGTCACCAGGGGGGTCAGCACGTGCAGTCCCACCCCTTGGGAGCCGTCCCGGTTGCGCACCAGCAGCTCGTTGTCGGAGTCGTAGGTGCCGGTCGCGGTCACCCGGCGCCACCGGTCCTGCGGGTCGATCCGCGCACCGACCGCGTCCAGCTCCTCCACCGGCACGGGATCGGCGGCGAGGTTCTCCTCCTGGAGCCGAGCCGCCGCCGACTTCTCCTCCCACCGGTCCAGCTGCCAGAACCCCAGCCAGATGAAGGAGGGCACGACGACCAGTACCAGCGCGTGGAACGCCAGCATGCGCTTGGACAACAGGACTCGGTGCACGTCTTCGAGGCTATGAGATACCCCGGGCCGACGCGCATCGGCCCGGGGTTGCGGCGCTGGTCCGCCCGCGGCGCCTAGTCGGCGGCGTGCGCGGCGGCGCGGCGCTTCTTGCGCGCGACCGCCATCGCGGCCCCGCCGCCGCCGACGGCCGCGACCGCGGCGGCGATCAGGCCGACGAGTGCGCCACCGGTCACCGGCAGCAGGTCCTCCTCAGAGGAGACCTGCGAGGCCAGCTCCTTCTTCGGGGCGTCGCCGGAGCCGCCGTCGCCGTCCTTGCCCGGCGCGCCGGAGCCCCCGTCCTTCCCGCCGTCGGAGCCGCCGTCGCCCTCGTCCCCACCGTCGCCGGGGCCGTCGCCGCCGTCGTCCGCGCCGTCGTCGCCGCCGTTCTGGTGGTCCTTGCCGTCGTCCCCGCCACCGTCGCCGTCGGATCCGTCGTCGCCGTCCGAACCGCCGCCGTGGTCCCCGTGGCCGACCTTGTCCATGCACTCCGCCTTGGCGACGCCGAGGACGGAGACGGCGTTGCCGCAGATCTCCACGGCGGCGTCCACGGGGATGTTGATCTGGTTGCCCGAGCCCACGCCGCCCGACCCGTCGGTCTGCGGCGCCTCCTCGTTCTCCGGCGACGTGGTGATCACGTTGACCACGGTGGTGCACTCGGCCTTCGAGGTGCCCAGCACCGCGACCGAGTTGCCGCACACCGTGATGGCCGCGTCCACGGGGATGTTGATCTGGTTGCCCGAGGCGACGCCGCCGGAGCCGTCCGTGGTGGGCCCACCGGAGCCGCCCCCGGACTCGTCGGCCAGCCTCTCGACGACCTTGGTGCAGTCGGCCTTGGACACGCCGCCGATCGCGGCGGAGTTCCCGCAGATGTCGAGCGCCGCGTCCACCGGGATGTTGATCTGGTTGCCGGAGGCCACGCCGCCGGAGCCGTCCGTGGTGGGCCCACCGGAGCCCTTGTCGGAGGCGGAGTAGACCGCCTTGGCGACCTCGGTGCACTCCGCCTTGGAGATGCCCAGCACCGACAGCGCGTTGCCGCAGAGGTCGGCCTCCACGTCGGCGGGGACGCTGATCTGGTTCCCCGAGGCGGCGCCGCCGGAGCCGTCGGTCACCGGCCCGGCCCACGCGGCGGTGAGCGGGGCCGCCGCGAAGCCGGCGGTGAGCAGCGCGAGGGTGGTCGTGGTGGTCAGCCGCTTGCGCATATCGAGGGATGGCCTTTCACGAGTGACTACACAGAGTAAAAGTTCCTTGCCGCAGTGCACGCAGTAGCGGGTGCGATGAACCGTCGACACGATGGCCCGCAGGCCCGTCCGCGACGCGATCCTCCGTGCGGGGTGGATGCGGACGACGGGCGGGGCCGCCCTTTTCGTTGCCTGGCAACGCTAGAGGAGGGCGCTTCGCACGCGCGGGGGTTTTCATGAATTGACGAGGTTGCCGCGCGCACACACCGTATGTCCGTTACTACCCTCAGCAACAAACCGCAGGGTACGGCCCCGCTTTTCGGGCACGCCCGAATCCGGCAGGAGCCGAATTCTTTACCCCCGCTTTCCCGGGGAACCCGCCCACCGAAACAGACTTTCCCGACGAACGGCCATTGTCGCCCGAGAACAGGAAAAGCCCCCGGAATGCGAATCCCCTCCGCATTCCGGGGGCGGCGATCCGCCCGCCCGGGTCAGTGCCGGGCCGCCGCGTCGGCCCCGGAGCCGAAACGGGTCGCCAGCAGCACCGCGAGGACCAGGGCCGCGAAGCCCGCCGAGACGAGGAAGCCCGTCCGCACCGACGCCGCCTCCACCAGCGGCCCCAGCAGCAGCGGGGAGGCGAACTGCCCGGCGAAGACCGCCGTGCCCGACAGCGCCGTGGCCTGCCCGCGCAGCTCCTCGGGGGTCGCCTCGCCGATCAGGACGGTGACGGCCGGGTTGACCACCCCCTGCCCGAACCCGAGCAGGACGGGCGCGGCCACCAGCACCGCGGGCACGTCCACCAGCGCCATCAGCACGAAGGCCGCCACCCAGCTCACCGCGGCCACCCGCAGCAGCCGGGCGTACCCCAGCCGCGCCCGCACCCGGGCGTAGGCCAGGCCGACCACGCTCATCGCCACTGTCATGGAGACCGAGTACAGCGAGACCGCCAGCGGCGCCTCCACACCGATCTGCGCCAGGCGCTGCGGCAGGAAGACCATCATCACGTACAGCAGCACGGCCGAGGAGGCGAGAAGGCCGTAGTGGGCCAGCAGCACCGGATGGCGGGCGAGCAGCGCGAACGCACCCATGCGCGGCGCCCCGGCCCGGTCCCCCGCGCTCCGGGCGTCGTCGGGCAGGAAGTACAGCACCGCCAGGCCCAGCGGGATGCCGAGCAGGTAGATGGCGAAGGGGGCGTGCCAGCTGAGCCCGCCGAGCGCGCCCCCGAGCAGCGGCCAGACCACCCCGCCCAGGCTGGAGGCGGTGCCGCGCCAGCCCATCGCCCGGTCGCGCGCGGCGCCGCGGTACAGGGCGAGCAGGCCGACGGTGGTCCCGCTGAACACCGCGGCCGCGCCGACGCCGAACACCAGCCGGGTGGCGAGCAGGGCGGCGTAGGAGTCGCCGGTGGCCATGCCCGCCCCGCCGGCCGCGCCGAACAGGGCCAGCCCGGCCGCCAGGACGCGGCGCGCCCCCCAGCCGTCGATCGCGCGCCCGATGAGCGGGCTGGCCAGGGCGATCCCCAGGGCGTGGCCGGTGATCACCAGCCCGGCGGCGGTCCCGGTGACCCCGAGGTCGCCGCGGATGACCTCGACCACCGGGCTGATGATCGCCCCGGCCATCACGGTGAAGGTGGAGGCGGCCAGCAGGACCGCCATCGGCGCGGCCCCGGGCGGGGCGCCCGCCGGGGCGCCGCCGGCGGTCCCCGCCGGGGGTGCGGACTGCGCGTGCATATCCGGCTCCGATCGTGGTCGGCCCGGCCCCGACGGGGGCCGGGGGCTCAGGCGTTGACGAAGATGACCTTGTTGCCGTCCGGGTCGGTCAGCTCGAAGCGCTCCCCGGTCTTGTGCGGGACGACGTCGGTGGCGCCGAGGTCGGACAGCGCCTCGTGCGCGGCGGGGATGTCCACGCCGGTGAAGGCGATGTCGACGGGCCGCTCGGAGGGCTGCTCGGTGACGATGAGCTCGCCGCCGTTGCCGGTGGCGAACACGGTGGTGTGCGTGCCGTGGGCCTCGATCACCTCCAGGCCGAGGCGGTCGCGGTAGAACGCGGTGGCGGCGGAGGCGTCGGAGGTGTGGATCTTGGTGACGGTGAGTGCGCCGAACATGGGCGTGTCCTTCCAGGGGTGGTCGATCGAGGTGGTGGAGCGGCGGTGGAGCGGCGGGGGTCAGCAGGTGTAGGGGACCGCGGCGCGCCCGGCCCGCAGGGTCCGGCCCCACCAGTCGAGCTGGGCGAGCATGCCCTTGGCGGCCATGGAGCACCCCTCCGCGTCGTACGGCTCGCCCTGCTCGTCGAACCGCTCCCAGGCCATGTGGAAGCTGACGGTGTCGCGCACGGTGGGCGCGTGCAGCTCGGCGAAGACCAGCCGGAGCTGCTCCACCGCGCGCAGGCCGCCGCCCATGCCTCCGTAGGAGACGAAGCCGACGGGTTTGGCCCGCCACTCCTCCCGGTACAGGTCGATGGCGTTCTTCAGCGGAGCCGGGAAGCTGTGGTTGTACTCGGGGGTCACGAAGACGTAGGCGTCGGCCGCCGCCAGCCGCCCGCCGAGGCGGGCCGCCTCGGCGGCCTGCTCCCCGGTGCCGTCCCCGCCCGCCTCGGGCAGGTCGTGGTCGGCCAGGTCCACGGCGTCGACGTCCATGTCGCCGAACCGGCGGGCCTGCATGGCGAACCAGTCGGCGACGGTCGGGCCGAACCGCCCGGCGCGTGTGCTGCCGGTGACGACGGTCAGGGCCAGCGGGGCGTTGTGAACGGTCTCCAGCATGGGGGGCTCCCTCCTGATCGCGGGTGCCGCCGTACCGCACCGGGGTTCCGGTGGGCGCCGTCGGCGACATCAGGTAAAGTACAACATGTATGGCAATAAGTACAACAGTGGTTGTACTTTTTTCGAGAGGAGCGGCAGTGACCAGCGACGATGCACCCCGGCCGCGGCGCGGATCGGCGGAGAAGCGGGCCGCGATCCACGCGGCGGCGCTCACGGTGTTCGGCCGGGACGGCTTCAAACGGGCCGGGATCGACACCATCGCCAAGGAGGCGGGGGTCTCCACCCGCACCATCTACAACCACTACGGCGGCAAGGAGGAGCTGTTCCAGGACGTGATCCGGTCCAGCACGGTGCGGGTGCGCGAGGCCCAGCTCGCGCTGCTCGACAAGCACCTGCGCAAGGTCGCCGACCTGCGCGCCGACCTGGTGGACCTGACCTTCGACTGGTGCCTGCTGCCGAACCGGTTCACCGACCACTTCGCGCTGGTGCGCCAGGTCCAGGCCGAGGCCGGGCACCTGCCGGCCGAACTGCTCGCCGAGTGGCAGCGCGAGGGGCCGGGCGTGGTCCAGGCCGACCTGCGGCGGCGGCTGGAGGGGCTGGCCGGCCGGGGGCTGCTGGACCTGCGCGACGGCCGCCGGGCGGCGGTGCACCTGCTGGTGCTGGCCACGGCCGAGACGGTGAACCGCACCCTGCACGGTGCGCTGCCCATGGACTGGGAGGAGATCAGGGCGAGCGCGGAGGACGGCGTCGACGCGTTCCTGCGCGCCTACGCGCCGCGCGCCGAGCCCGCCGGGTGAGGCGGGCGGGGGACAGAGATGGGCCCCGGGGCACGGACGCGGATCCGTGTCCCGGGGCCGACCCGGCCGCCCCAGGTGCAGGTGGAGGGGCCGCCGGGGGTTCCGCGGGCGGGGTCAGGCCTGGACGCCCAGCCCCTCCGCCACACCGGCGCCCAGGTCGGGGTGGACGTTGGTCCAGTACTCGACCACGCGCTTCTTCATGTCGCCGGTGACCTCTTCGGCCGAGGCGTGGCCGACGATGTTGGCGACCATGTTGGCGCGCTCCGACGCGGTCAGGACCTTCTCCCACAGCGTGCGCGCCTGGGAGAAGTCGTCGTCCTCCTTGTGGAGCTCATAGGCCGAGCGGACGATCTCGCCGCCCACCTCGAAGGCCTCGCCCGCGTACAGCTCGGGGGCCTCGGTCGGGCCGCCGGCGGTGTTCGGCGCGTACACCGGGTCCGGCTGGTTCCGGACGGCCATCGGGCCGTCCAGGTTGTAGCTGCGGACCGGCGACTTCGGCGCGTTGACCGGCAGCTGGTTGTAGTTGGGCCCGATGCGGTAGCGGTGGGTGTCCGGGTAGGAGAACAGGCGGCCCTGCAGCATCTTGTCGGGGCTCATGGCGATGCCCGGGACGAGGTTGCTCGGCTCGAACGCGGCCTGCTCGATCTCGGCGAAGTAGTTCTCCGGGTTCCGGTTCAGGGTGATCCGGCCGACCGTGATCTCGGGGTAGTCCTCGTGCGGCCACACCTTGGTCAGGTCGAAGGGGTTGAACCGGTAGTCCTCGGCGTCCTCGAACGGCATGACCTGGACCCTGACCGTCCAGGACGGGTACTCGCCGCGCTCGATGGAGCGCCACAGGTCGCGGCGGTGGGCGTCGGGGTCCTCGGCCTCCATGCGCTTGGCCTCGCCGGCGGTCAGGTTCTCCACGCCCTGGTCGGACCTGAAGTGGTACTTGACCCAGAAGCGCTCGCCGGAGGCGTTGTACCACATGAACGTGTGGCTGCCGTAGCCGTGCATGTGCCGCCAGGTGCGCGGGGTGCCGCGGTCGGTCATGAGGAACGCGACCTGGTGCGCCGACTCGGGGTTCAGCGTCCAGAAGTCCCACTGCATGTTGTTGTCGCGCAGCTGGTTGTCGGCGCGGCGCTTCTGCGAGTGGATGAAGTCGGAGAACTTCGAGGGGTCGCGGATGAAGAAGATCGGCGTGTTGTTGCCGACGATGTCGTAGTTGCCGTGCTCGGTGTAGAACTTCAGCGCGAAACCGCGCGGGTCGCGGGCGGTGTCGGCGCTGCCCAGCTCACCGGCGACGGTGGAGAAGCGCAGCAGCAGCGGGGTCCTCTTCCCCTTCTGGAACAGGTCCGCCCTGGTGTACCGGCTGACGTCCTCGGTGACCTCCAGCTCCCCGAAGGCGCCGCCGCCCTTGGCGTGCACGACCCGCTCCGGCACCCGCTCGCGGTTGAAGTGGGCCATCTTCTGGATCAGGAAGTGGTCCTGGAGCAGCAGCGGGCCGTTGGGGCCCACCGACTGCGAGAGGCCGTCACTCGGGATCGGGTGGCCGGCGTCGTCCGTGCTGTAGGGAGCGGTCACTGCTCACACCTTTCGACGTTCGTCCGGGTCTCGCCGGGGGGGGCCGGGCGGTCCCACTCTAGGACACGATCTTGAGTAGTTCAAGAAAATGAATCCATCCAGATAAGCGGCGCGCACACCCGGCGGCGGCCCCGCCCCCCAGTAACGGTCGGCACTCCACCGCGTGAAGACTTGAACACGGTCTACCACTCTATGTAGCAGCATCATCACCTACTGCATACGGTTCCCGCACCGCCGGTGGCCGCGACCGGCCGCGCACCCCGGCCCGCCCGTGCACGTCCCACCGGGTGAAGGGCCAGGGGCGGTGCACGTGGGCCCCGCCGGCGTCCCGCCCGAGATTCACGAAGTGTGGACCGCTTATGAAGCGCACGACGGCAACCGCCCTCCTCCTGTCCGCCTCCCTCACCACGGCGTGCGGCCCCGCGGCCGGCGACCTGGAACGAGCCGACTCCACCCCCTCTGCCGGGCCGGAAGCGGCCAAGGAGCCCTACACCATCGCCTTCGGCGGCGATGTGCATTTCGAAGGGGCGCTCCGGGACCGCTTGGACGCCTCCCCCGCGACGGCGCTCGGGCCGATCGCCTCCCGGCTGTCCGAGGCCGACCTGGCGATGGTGAACCTGGAGACCGCCGTCACCGGCGGCGGCACCCCCGCCCCCGGCAAGCAGTTCCGGTTCCGCGCCCCGGCCACCGCCTTCGACGCCCTGGAGTCGGCCGGGGTGGACGCGGCGACGGTCGCCAACAACCACGGCATGGACTTCGGCCCGGACGGGCTGGAGGACACCCTGTCCAACGCCGAGGCCGCCGGATTCCCCCTGGTGGGGGCGGGCCGCGACGAGGACGGGGCGTACGCCCCGCACACCGTCGAGCTCGGCGGCGACACCGTCGCCCTGCTCGGCGCCACGGACGTGCTGGACGCGCACCTGATGGAGCAGTGGACGGCCCGGGGCGACCGGCCCGGCCTGGCGTCGGCGAAGGACGGCATGCAGGACCGGCTGGTGCGCGCCGTCTCCGAGGCCGCGGACGCGGCGGACGCCGTCGTCGTCTACCTGCACTGGGGACGGGAGGGCGACCACTGCCCCCTGCCGCACGCGCCCGACCTGGCCCAGCGGCTCCTGGAGGCGGGCGCCGACGCCGTGGTCGGCGGGCATGCGCACGTGCTGTCCCCCGGCGGGTACGCACCCGGCGGCTACGTCCACTACGGCCTGGGGAACTTCGTCTTCTACAACCACGACGGACCGACGGCGCAGAGCGGGGTGCTCACCCTGACGCTGCAGGACGGCGAGGTGATCGGCGACGAGTGGGCGCCCGCGCGCTTGGAGGGCGGCGTCCCGGTGCCCTATGAGGACGATGCCGCCGACACCGCCCTCGCCCAGTGGGAGGAGCTGAGGACCACCTGCATGGTGGGGCTGTCCGCCGTCCCCTCCGGGTGACGGCCGCCCCCTCAGGCCGTGTGGCGCGCGAGGACCGCGTCGATCTCCGCCTTCAGCCCCGCCTTTCGGGTGCCGTCCATGTAGGAGGCGTCCACGCCGTTGCGGGCCAGGAGCGCGAGCGTGGACAGGTCCAGCCCCAGGCGGTGCGCGGTGCGGTACTCGCCCGTGAGGTCGGTGCCGAACATCGTCGGGTCGTCGCTGTTGAGCGTGACCAGCAGCCCGGCGTCGAGCATCCGGGGCAGCGGGTGGTCCCCGATGGCGTCGATGGCGCGCGTGCGCAGGTTGGAGGTCGGTGACACGTCCACCGGGACGCGCTCGTCGCGCAGGCGCGCCACCAGCTCCGGGTCGGCCATCGCCTGGATGCCGTGCCCGATGCGCTCGGCCGCCAGCTCGTCGAGGGCCTCGTGGACGCGCTGGACGCCGCCGACCTCCCCGGCGTGGGGGAGGCTGTGCAGACCGGCTTTGCGCGCGCGGGCGAACAGGTCGGCGAAGGGGGTACGGGCGACCTCCATGCCGCCGACACCGAACCCGACGACGCTGTCCGGGCCGTGGGCCAGCGTCGCCTCCAGGGTCCGCTCCCCGCTCTCCACCCCGAAGTCCCCGGGGAAGTCGGGGATCCAGCGCAGCTCGATGCCGTGGTCGGCGGCGGCCCGCGCGCGCCCGCGCTCGATCCCGGCGAACACCGTCTCGGCGGAGACGCCGCGCATCAGGTGCGCGTACAGGCTGACGTGCACCTCGGCGTAGCGGACGTTCTGGGCGGCGAGCGTGTCGGCGACGTCCCCGGCGAGCAGGGCGAAGTCGTCCTCGGTCAGCAGGGTCGCGACGGAGGCGAGGTAGACGTCGATGAAGTGCGGGAAGTCGGTGAAGGCGTACCAGTCGCGGACCGCGTCCAGGGATGCGGGCACCCCTTCGACACCGTTGCGGCGCGCCAGCTCCAGAAGCGTCTCGGGCTTCATGGAGCCTTCCAGGTGCACGTGGAGCTCGACCTTGGGCAGGTCGCGGATGAACGCCTCGGCGGGCTCGGGCAGGGGGGCGAACGGCCGGTGCCGTTCGGCGGCGGGGTGGTCCATGCGTGAACGGTAGCCCCGCACCCGGCGGCGGCCAACGCCGGACGGCTGTTCTTGACGGAGGTTCGTCAGAATCCCGGCGCGACCGGGGGGGTTTCGGCGCCCGGGCGCATGGCCGTAGGCTCCCCCGGCACCGCCCTTCGCCACATCACCCCAGGTCACAACGGCATCACCCGACGAATCGACAGAATCGGGCGCGCCGGATGCGATGAGTTCCGGTCCGCCCCGCGGTCTTCACTGTCGACACTCCGAACGAAGGAAAGGCGAACCCCATGCGCATCCTGGTCACCGAGTTCATCAGCCTCGACGGCGTCGTGCAGGCCCCCGGCAGCCCCGAGGAGGACACCGACGGCGGCTTCGCCAACGGCGGGTGGTCCATGTCCTTCTTCGACGATGAGGTGGCCGGCGGCGCGTTCGACAGGGCCGTGGCCGAGGCGGACGCCCTGCTCTACGGCCGCCGCACCTGGCAGACCATGGCCGCCGCCTGGCCGGAGCGGGCCGGCGACCCGTTCGCCGACAAGCTGAACGCCATCAAGAAGTACGTCGTCTCCGACACCCTGGGCGAGTCCGACCTCACCTGGAACAACACGACGCGCATCCCGGGGTCGGAGGCCGTCGCGCACATCCGCAAGCTCCGCGAGTCCGAGGGCCGCGACCTGGTCGTCATGGGCAGCCCCAGCCTGGTGCGGGCGCTGCTGAACGAGGGCCTGGTGGACGAGCTGCGGCTGGTGCAGATGCCCGTGCTGCTCGGCGGCGGGAAGAGCATCTTCCCCGAGGACGGCGGGATGCAGGCCTTCGAGCTGGTGTCGACCACCACCAACCCCAAGGGCGCGATCGCGAGCGTCTACCGCCGCGCCGAGAAGTAGTCCGCGCGGCACCCCGGGCCGGGGACGGCCGCTGGGCCGTCCCCGCCGGTGCCGGTCAGGCCGCCTCCCGGATCGGTTCCCCGGCGCGGTGGAGGTGGGCCAGGGCCTCGGCGTGGGAGCGGATGAAGCCGGTCTCGTGGTACGGGACGCCGATCTCCTCGCAGTAGGCCCGCACGATGGGCTGGGCGCGGCGCAGGTTGGGGCCCGGCATGCTCGGGAACAGGTGGTGCTCGATCTGGTAGTTCAGGCCGCCCAGGGCGATGTCGGTGAACCACCCGCCGCGGACGTTGCGCGAGGTCAGCACCTGCTTGCGGAGGAAGTCGAGCTTCTCGCCCTTCTTCAGGGTGGGCATCCCCTTGTGGTTCGGGGCGAAGATGCAGCCCAGGTAGACGCCGAACAGGCCCTGCTGGACGGCGATGAAGGCGACCGCCTTGACCGGGTCGAGCACGAGGAACACGGCGGCCAGGTAGAGCACGAAGTGCGCGGCGAGCAGGGCCGCTTCGGCGCCCTTGCGCTTGGTGGCCGGCCGGAACAGCGCGCGCACGCTGCCGACGTGCAGGTTCAGGCCCTCCAGGAGGAGCAGCGGGTAGAAGAGGTAGGCCTGGGAGCGCCCGAGGAGCCGGGGCAGCCCCTTCGCCGCGCGCGCCTGGTCCTGGGACCAGACGAGGATCTCGGGCTGGACGTCGGGGTCGAGCTCCTCGTGGTTGGGGTTGGCGTGGTGGCGGGTGTGCTTGTCCTGCCACCACGCGTACCCCAGGCCGATGCCGAGGTTGCCGACGAACAGGCCGACGTTCTCGCTCAGGCGGCGCCCGGAGAAGATCTGCCGGTGCGCCAGCTCGTGGGCGACCAGGGCGACCTGGCCGAACACCGCCGCGAGGGCGACCGCCGTGGCCAGCTGCCACCAGGAGTCACCGACCAGCGCGAAGGCGGCCCAGGCGGCGGCATAGGCGGCACCGGTGAGGGTGAGCCGGACCGCGAAGTAGCGCGGGGTGCGCTCCATCAGCCCGGCCTGCTCGATCCGGCGGGACAGCTGCGCGAAGTCGCTGCCCCTCCTGCGCTCTCCGTCGGCTTTGGGCACCGTTCCCGTCGGCGTCGCGGACATGGGCTGCTCCCGGGGTTCGACCGTCGTGTCTCATGACACGGCGAACCTATGGGCCGGGCACGGGCCGGGGACATGGCGCACGTACGCCGGTCCATGGGGGTGTAGGCGCCACCATCGACCGGCGGTGGACCGTTAAGGGCCGACCGAATCCGACGACGATTCGTCATTCCTGATGCACACTGCGTCACGATCCGCCTACGTTGGCCGGGCCGTCGGCGACACCGACGGCGACGCGGACCACGAGAAGGGACCTGACCAGTGAGGCTGCAGTTCATCGGCACCGGATCGATCCTGTCGGAGCGGACCAGCGCCTCGGCGCTCGTCGACGGCAGGCTCCTCATCGACACGCCCAACGGGAGCATGAAGGCGATGCGGCGCTCCGGGACCGACCCGGGGTCGGTGGACCTGTGCCTCATCACGCACTTCCACGCCGACCACTTCTTCGACGCCGTCTTCCTCATCCTGGAACAGGGGCTGCGGCGGTCCCGGGACGAGGACCTGGTGCTGGTCGGGCCCACCGGGTTCGAGGAGCGCCTGGAGCGGCTGTTCGAGGCGGCCTACCCGGGCACCCTCGACGGACTTCGGGACAAGGTGCGGCCGCGGTTCGTCGAGTTCGACCCGTCCGAGGGCGGGGCGTGCACGGAGGGCGGCTACGGCATCGAGGCCCTGCCCATGGAGCACACCGTGCCGACCATGGGCTACCGGATCACCGCCGCCGACGGCGCCCGGCTGGGATACACCGGCGACACGGTCCGCTGCCCGTCCGTGGACCGGCTGGCCTCCGAGTGCCCGGTGCTGGTTCTGGACACGTCGTTCCCCCGGGAGGGGCGTTTCGGCCACATGGGCCTGGAGGACGTCGAGGCGATCGCGGGGCGGTGGCCGGAGGCGACGCTGATGGCCACACACCGCGACGACGACGTGGTGCGCGCGGAGCACGCGAACATCGTCCTCCCCGACGACGGCGACGTCTTCGAGGTGACCCCGCAGGGCCTCCAGGGCGAGACCGGGGCCATGCCCGAGCAGCGCACGCCCCGGGACGGCCCCGGTCCTCGGACTGGACCTCTGAGCCGTGCGGCCGAGGGGCGCCCCGCCCAGCGGGGGGCGCCCCTCAGTCGCGCCAGAAGATGTGGTGGGTGACCCCGCTCGCGCTGGGGACGGCCTCGTGGTGGTAGCGGTCCTCCAGGTCCTCGGGGGCGTCCCACAGGCGCAGGCCCTCGCCGATCTTCACCGGGTTGACGACCACGTGCAGGGTGTCGACGAGCCCCGCCTCCAGGAACTCCCGGATCGTGGTCACCCCGCCGCCGAGTCGGACGTCCTTGCCCTGTGCGGCCTCCTTCGCCCGCTCCAGGACCTCGGCCGGCTCCCCGCCGACGAAGTGGAACGTGGTGTCGGACAGGGTGAACGACGGGCGCGGGTGGTGGGTCAGGACGAAGACGGGGGTGTGGAACGGCGGCTCGTCTCCCCACCAGCCCTGCCACTCGTGGTCCTCCCAGGGCCCGCGCTGGGGGCCGAACTTGTTGCGCCCCATGATCTCGGCGCCGATGTTGCGGGAGAAGTCCCGGGTGAAGTAGTCGTCCAGGCCCCGGCTGCCGCCGGGGTCGGTGCGGTTCGGCCAGCTGGCCGTGGCACCGGCCCAGGTGAACAGCTTCTGCGGGTCGATGTCCGTCCCGAACGGGTTCTCAAGGCTCTGGTTCTCACCCGCAGCGATCCCGTCGCTGGAGATGGTGAAGTTCTGGACCTTCAGCAGCTGTCCCATGTGCTCCGCTCCCCGTGGAGGTCGTCCTTCGTGCCCGGCGACGGTACCGCCGGGCGATGACACCGATGGGACTCCCGCGGACGGGGAAACTCATCGCCGCCGCCCTCCGGCGTCGCGCCTAGAGTGTTCGCACGGCACGACGGGCGCGAGGGGAGGACGGGTGATGACCGCGGACGCGCAGGGGCCGGCGAGGGTGAAGTCCGCCGGGCGGGCCCTGGAGATCATCGATCTCGTCGCCGAGAAGGGCAGTGTCTCCTTCCAGGACGTCGTCGACTCCGGGCTGCCCAAGTCGAGCGCGCACGGCCTGCTGGCCACCCTCGTCGACTCCGGGTGGCTGGAGCACTCCCCCCGCACCCGCCGGTACCGGCTCGGCCTGCGCGCCTGGCAGGTCGGCCACGCCTACCAGGGCCACCGGATCCTGCTGGAGGCCTCGCACGAGGTCATGGACGACATGGTCGAGCGCGTCGGGGAGACGGTGCAGCTGGCCCGCCTGGAGGGCATCGAGAACGTCTACATCGCGATCCGGCCGTCCCCCAAGCCCATGCGCATGGCCTCAACGGTGGGGATGCGGCTGCACTCGCACGCCACCGGCATCGGCAAGGCCCTGCTGGGCACGCTCGACCCGGAGGAGGCCCGGCGCCGGCTGGAGGCGGTGGCCCTGCCCCGCCTCACCCCGAACACGGTGACCGACGTCGGTGAACTGCTGCGCATCGTCGCGCGCGGCCGCGAGCTCGGGTTCACCGTCGACGACGAGGAGTTCATCGAGGGCTGCCGGTGCGTGGCCGTGCCGGTGACCACCGAGGCCGAGACGGGGGTGTGCGCGGCCATGAGCGTCACCATGCCCACCTCGCGCACCGACGGCCGGTGGCCGCACTCGATGTACCCGGTGCTGCGCGAGGGGGCGCAGCGGATCCGCCGCGCGATGGGCCTTTCGGGGGCGCTGTCCCCCTGACCTGCGCACACCCTCTTGTGTGATCTGGGTCAACCTGCCATACTCCCGCCGCTTCAAGTCCAGGAACCGTGTTTCACACATGTGAACCACCGTCGGAGTGGGGGAATGGCCCATGAGGGCGCTCAGGCTCGCCGCCTTCGGACGCATGGAGGTCGTCGACCTCCCGGACCCGCGGCCCGGTCCCGGCGAGGTGCTGCTGCGCATCGCCGCGACCGGGGTCTGCGGGTCCGACCTGCACGGGTTCACCGGCGAGAACGGACGCCGGGCGCCCGGCCAGGTCATGGGGCACGAGTCCGTGGGCACCGTCGCCGCCCTGGGCCCAGACGCCGACGGCCCCGCCGTGGGGACCGCGGCCACGTTCAACCCCGTGGTGGTCCCCGAGGAGGAGGCCGACGCCTACGCGGGGCGCGAGCAGCTGGCGCCCAACAAGCGGGTCGTCGGGGTCGCCCCGGACATCGTGGCCTCGTTCGCCCAGTACGTGGCCGTCCCGGCGCGCAACGTCGTGCCCCTCCCCGACACGATGCCGCTCGAACTGGGGGCGCTCGTCGAGCCCCTGGCCGTCGCCGTCCACGCGGTGCGCCGCGCCGGCGTGCGGCCCGGCGACGCGGTGCTCGTCCTCGGCGGCGGCCCCATCGGGCAGTCGGCCGTGCTCGCCCTGCGGATGCTGGGTGTCACGCGGATCGCGGTGACCGAGGTGCTGCCCTCCCGGCGGGCCCTGGTCGAACGCCTCGGGGCGACGGCGGTGGACGCCCTGGCCGACGACGCCGGGGAGGCCGTCGCCCGGGTGCTCGGCGGCGCCGCCGACCGGGCGATCGACGCGGTGGGGGTGGAGGACACCGTCCGCTCGGCGCTGCGCGCGACCCGCATCGGCGGAACCGTGTGCCTGGTGGGGATGGGCGCGCCGACGCTGCCCCTGGACGCCTTCCTCCTCAGCACCCAGGAGCGCGCGCTCGTGGGGTCGTTCACCTACACGGCCCAGGACTTCGCCGACGCCGCCGCGTGGATCGGCACGGCCCCGCCCGAGGCGCACGAGCTCATCTCCCGGCAGGTCCCGCTGTCGCGCGGCCCGGAGGAGTTCGCCGCGCTCGCCGCCGGAGACGACACCCCGGGCAAGGTTCTGATCAGGCTCGACGAGGAGGGGTGAGCATGGAGCGCACCATTGCGCACGTCCGCGCGTTCACCGTGCGCGGGAAGGGCGCCGACTACCACGACCAGGACGGCCACCACTGGATCGACGACCACATCGCCACACCGATGTCGGTCTACCCCGAGTACCGGCGGTCCCGGCGCAGCTTCGGCATCGACGTGCTGGGCACGCTGGTCGTGGAGGTCGAGGCCGACGACGGCACCGTGGGCTTCGCGGTGACGACGGCCGGGGAGATCGGCGCCTGGATCGTCGAGCGGCACCTGTCGCGCTTCCTGGAGGGGCGGCCGGTCACCGACATCGAGCGCATCTGGGACCAGATGTACCGGTCGACCCTGTTCTACGGGCGCCGGGGCGTAGTGCTCAACGCCATCAGCGGCGTCGACCTGGCCCTGTACGACCTCCTGGGGCGGCTGCGCGGCGAGCCCGTGTACGCGCTCCTGGGCGGGCCGGTCCGCGACGAGCTGCGGTTCTACGCCACCGGCAGCCGCCCCGACGTCGCCCGAGAGCTGGGCTTCATCGGCGGCAAGATGCCCCTGCACCACGGCCCGGCCGAGGGCGAGGAGGGGCTGCGGCGCAACCTCGCCGAGCTGGCGGAGATGCGCGGGCGCGTCGGCGACGACTTCTGGCTGATGTGGGACTGCTGGATGTCCCTGGACCTCGACTACGCGGTGCGGCTGGCGCGCGAGAGCGCCGAATACGGGCTGCGGTGGATCGAGGAGGCGCTCATCCCCGACGACTACTGGGGCTACGCCGAGCTCAAGCGGCGGGTCCCGCCGGGGGTGCTGGTCACCTCCGGCGAGCACGAGGCGACCCGCTGGGGCTTCCGGCAGCTCCTGGAGACCGGGGTCGACGTCATCCAGCCCGACGTGGGCTGGTGCGGCGGCATCACCGAGCTGCTGAAGATCTCGGCCCTTGCCGACGCGCACGGGGCGATGGTCGTCCCGCACGGGTCGTCGGTGTACTCCTACCACTTCGTGGTCACCCGCACGAACAGCCCGTTCGCCGAGTTCCTGATGATGCACGAGACCGCCGAGCAGGTCGTGCCGATGTTCTCGCCGCTGCTGCTGAACGAGCCCGTCCCGGAGAACGGGCGGCTGCGCGTTCCCGACACCCCAGGCTTCGGCGTCGAGCTCAACCCCGACGTCGAGCGGAACCGCCCCTTCCCGCACTAGTCCCGCACCAGCCCCGCACGAGGAGAGACCGACCATGCGATTCATGAGGCTCGGAGAGCCCGGCGAGGAGATCCCCGTCGTGGTGGACGCCGAGGGCCGCAGGCTCGACCTGCGCCCGGTGACCCGCGACATCGACGGCCGTTTCCTGGCGAACGGCCTGCCCGCGGCGCGCGAGGACCTGGAGTCCGGTGCCCTGGAGCCGCTGGAGGGCGCCGAGGCCATGCGCGTCGGCGCGCCGATCGCCCGGCCGACGGCGGTGCTGTGCATCGGCCAGAACTACGCCGCGCACGCGGCCGAGTCGGACAGCCCGCCGCCCGAGGTGCCCATCCTCTTCTTCAAGCACCCCAACACGGTGGTGGGCCCCTACGACGACGTGGCGGTGCCGCCGGGCGCCGAGCGCGTGGACTGGGAGGTGGAGCTGGGCGTCGTCATCGGGCGGCGGGCCCGCTACCTGGACTCGGCCCAGGAGGCGCTGGAGCACATCGCAGGGTACGTCACCAGCAACGACGTGTCCGAGCGGGAGTACCAGACCGCGCACTCGGGCGGCCAGTGGTCCAAGGGCAAGTGCGCCGAGACCTTCAACCCGGTCGGGCCGCAGCTGGTCACCGCCGACGAGGTCGACCCGCAGGACCTGCGGCTGTGGTCGCGGGTCAACGGCGAGCCCCGGCAGGACTCCAGCACCTCGGACATGATCTTCACCGTCGCCGAGATCGTGCGGCACCTGTCCCGGTACACGGTCCTGGAGCCGGGCGACCTCATCAACACCGGCACCCCGCAGGGCGTCGCCCTCTCGGGGCGGTTCCCGTACCTGCGCTCCGGCGACGTCATGGAGATCGGCATCGACGGCCTCGGCGAGGCCCAGCGGCAGCGCCTGGTGGGCGCGCGCCTGTGACCGGAGGACCCGCCGGCCCCGGCCCGGCGGGCCGTCCGCACCCTCCTGCGGCCCGCGCGCGGGCCCGGCAGAAAGGAGTCGGCCATGGCCGACGCATTCCCCCAGGCAGAGCGGCGGCGGTGAGCGACCGTGATCGACCTGCTCTGGCTCTTCCTCAGCATCCTGCTCATCGTCGCGATGATCGTCGGGATGCGGCTGCACCCCGCCGTCGCGCTCGTGATCGGCACCCTCGTCCTCGGCGTCCTCACCCGCGTCCCGCTGCCGGACCTGGCGGGGGTGGCGACCGGGGGCTTCGGCGAGCTGATGGCCGGGATCGGGCTCTCGGTCGGCTTCGGGGTGATCCTCGGGCAGCTGCTGTCCGACTCCGGCGGCGCCCGGAGGATCGCCCGCACCCTGGTGAACGCGACCTCGGAGCGGTTCGCGATGTACGGCGTGGCCGGTGCGGCGTTCCTGCTCTCGATCCCGGTCTTCTACGACGTCACCTTCGTCATCCTGGTGCCGCTGGCCCTGGCCATCGCCCGGGAGGCGGGCAAGCCCCTGCCGCTGGCGGTGGGCGTGGTGGCGCTGGGGGCGGGCACCGCGCACACGCTCGTGCCGCCCACGCCCAACCCGCTGGCCGCCGGGGAGATCATGGGGTTCGACCCCGGCATGATGCTCCTCGTCGGGGGTGTGGGCGCGCTGATCGCGGTGGTCCTGGCGGTGGCGGTGTACTCGTCCGTGCTGCCGAAGGTCTGGCGCCCGGCGTGGGACGAGGACCGTGAGGCGGTGCCCGCCGCGGTGGGCGGCGGGGGCGCCGGGGGCGGCGCCTCCGGGGCGGCGGAGGCGTCCGCCGGCGCCGGGGGCGGCGCCGCGGCCGACGGACGCGAGCCGGGCTTCCTCCTGGCGATGCTGCCGCTGCTCACCCCGATCCTGCTGATCTTCACGGGGACGGTGTGGACCGCGCTGGACGGCGGGATGCCCGGCTGGCTCGCCTTCGCCACCGACAAGACCACGGCCCTGCTGCTGGGCGTGCTGGTGGCCTATGCCGTGGCGGCGCGCACCATGGACCGGCAGGCCCGGGACGCCTCGGCGGCGACCGCCGTGCAGCAGGCGGGCATCGTGCTGCTGGTGACCGGCGCGGGCGGCGCGTTCGGGGCGGTCATCCAGGCGGCGGGCATCGGCGACCTCATCGCGGACTCGGTGTCGGCCTTCGGCGGCAACGTCGTTCTCGCCCTGCTCACCTGCTACGCGGTGGGCGTGGCGTTCCGGGTGGCCACGGGGTCGGGGACCGTCGCCTCCATCACGACCATGACGATCATGGCGTCGGTGGCGGGGGCGATCGGCGTGCACCCGGTGTGGGTGGCCATGTCGTGCCTGTCGGGCGCGCTGGCCCTGGGCCAGCTCAACGACAGCGGCTTCTGGATCGCCGTGAAGCTCCCGGGGTTCACGGTGTCCGGCGGGTTCAAGACGTACACGCTGGCGCAGACCATCGCGTCCGTGTTCGCCCTGGCGGTGTCCGTGGCGGGCGCCCTGGTGATCCCGATGGGCTGACGCCCTCACCGCCGTCCGAGGAAGGCCTCCACCAGCGGGCGGTCGTCGGACCGCCGCGTCGCCATCTGGATATGGCTCTCGGTCGGCCGCCCGGCCAGTTCGAGGCGGCGGGCGCCGTCCGGGAGCCGGTTCGTCACGCTGTACGGCGCGATCGTCACGCCGAGCCCGGTCGCCACGAACATGATGATGGTGTGCCAGTTCGAGCACTCCTGCGCGACCTGGACGTCCACACCCGCCTCGCGCAGCGGGGCCGTGTTCACGTCGAACGCGTGGGGGCCGTAGGCGCGCGGGAACAGGATCAGCGGGTCGGCCGCGAGGTCCCCCGCCTCCACGCGCTCCCGCCCGGCGACCGGGTGGTCGGCGGGGACGACGGCGACGAAGCGCTCCGATGCCAGGGGGAGCAGGTCCATGTCGTCCCGCTCTCCGGCGTCGCGCACGATCCCGACGTCGATCGTGCCGTGCTCCAGGGACGCCAGCACGTCGACCGTGAAGCCGTCGTGCAGCTTGACGTGCACGTCGGGGCGGCGCCGGGCGAAGGCGCGGAGGCGTTCGCTGAGGATGACGACGGCCGAGGAGATGTAACCGATGTCGAGGCGCCCCGCCTCGCCGCGGCCGACGCGGCCCGCCTCGTGCAGGTCGGCCGCCAGGCGCCCGAGCAGGTCGCGGGCCCGCGGCCGGAACGCCGTCCCGGCGTCGGTCAGGCGCACGCTGCGCGAGGTGCGCGTGAACAGCTCGACGCCGATGAGCTTCTCCAGCTGCCTGATCTGCTGCGAGAGGGCGGGCTGGGCGATGTGCAGGCGCTCGGCGGCGCGGCCGAAGTGCAGCTCGTCGGCGACGGCCAGGAAGTACCGGAGGTGGCGGAGTTCAACGCGCTGATCCATCGGCACAGCTTATCGATCACGCAAGAACACTGTATTGGACATATGGGTGGCCGCGGGGCGAGGCTGGCAGCACCGCCAACGGCACTGCACGAAGGAACACCTCATGCCTCACACCGCCTCGGTCGAGATCTCCTCGATCGCCTCCCAGCAGGACGCCGACGCCTTCCGCGCGCTGAACGAGGAGTGGATCACGCGCCTGTTCAGCATGGAGAAGGGGGACCGGGTCCTCCTCGAGGACCCGTTCGGCCACGTCGTCGAGCCGGGCGGCGACGTCCTCCTGGCCCGCGACGAGGACGGCACCGTCCTCGGAGGGGTGGCCCTGCTGCGCTACCCGGACGGGGTGTTCGAGCTGACGAAGATGGGCGTGCTCCCGGCCGCGCAGGGGCGGGGGCTGGGCCGCCGGCTCGTGGCGGCGGCGATCGACCGCGCCCGGGAGCTGGGCTGCACGCGCCTGTTCCTCGGCTCGCACAGCTCGCTGGCCCCGGCCATCCACCTCTACGAGGAGGCCGGATTCGTGCACGTCTCCCGCGACCGGCTGCCGCTGGACGACGAGTACTACGACCGCGCCGACGTCTTCATGGAGCTGATGTAGCGGCGTCAACGGCCCCGGCGGCGTGCCTTGCGCTTCGCCTCGCGCACGGCCCTGCGGTGCTCCTGCTCGTTGGCCCGGCGCTCCCGGGCCGAGGCCGTGCGCTCCTTCTTCCGGGCTTCGAGGCGTTCCCGCATCGCCTCGAACGCCGCGGTCGAGGGGCGGTCCCCGAAGCGCCGGGCGTCCTTGGCCCCCGCGCGGGCGGCCTTGTGGGCCCGGGACCGGTCGGCGCGGCGCAGCTCGTCGGCGGGGACCGGAGGGCAGGCGAGGGCGCGCTCGCGCAGGGCGAGGAAGTCGCGGCGGACGAACTCCATCAGCTCGGGGCCGGTCGGTTCGGAGCCGAAGACGTGGCGGGCGGCGCGCACGCCGTCCGCGTCGTCGAGTTCGAGGACTCCGACCCAGAACGGGTGCTCGAAATAAACGGTGAACCGGGCTCCCATGACGACCTCCAGGCACGCGTGTAATACGGACCTGGCGCATCTGGTTTCCGGAGCCGAGCGGACCGGACAACGGGCCGCCGACGGGGGCGGCCGCCCGGACTACCGACCGGGCCGTGAGGTTCGTGCGACCAGCGGCGCCGATGGTAGCCCTCATGGGACCGGTCCGGCACACGGTTTTCGGGGGGCCGCTCTCGCCCGGGGCCCACCACCGCGGTCCGTTGCTAGAATCCGCGGCATGTCTGGCGCTTCGAGCTCGGCCGCTTGCGCGGCGGTGACCCGGATGTCCCGCTAGCGGCGGGGCGTCCGAGCCACAGCACCACCCACCGGAACGTCCGGCCGCTTCGTGATCAGTCCGGAGCGGCGCTTTTGTGCTGCTCAGAATCCTTTCTGAGTTACGGAGCACCCGATGCTTCCAGGCATCCTCCCCTCACGCGGGCCGAGCCCGTCCCCGGCGCGCGCATGGCTGGTGCTGTGCGCGATGTCGATGCTGCAGTTCCTCATCGCGGTCGACGTGACCGTGGTCAACATCGCCCTGCCCTCGATCGGCGCCGGCCTCGGCGTCGGCGGGCACTCCCTGACCTGGGTCGTGGTCGGCTACACGATCACCGGCGGCGGCCTGCTGATGCTCGGCGGCCGCCTGGGCGACCTGCTGGGGCGCCGCCGCACGCTGCTGGCCGGGACCGCCCTGTTCGGCGCGGCCTCGCTGCTGGCGGGGCTGGCACCCTCGTTCGCCGTCCTGGTGGCGGCGCGCCTGCTCCAGGGGGCGGGCGAGGCCGTCGCCCTCCCCGCCGCGATGTCCACCATCGTGCTGCTGTTCCCCGAGGGGCCGCGCAGGTCGCGGGCGCTGAGCGTGTGGGCCGCGGTCGCGAGCTGCGGGCTGGTGCTCGGGTTCGCCCTGTCCGGGGTCATCACCGCCTCCCTGGGGTGGCGGTGGATCTTCCTGGTCGCGGTGCCGTTCATCCTGGCCGTGATCGTGGCCGTCCTCCTCCTCGTCGAGGACGACCGGCCCGCCCCGCACGGCCGGTCCCGCCTGGACCTGCCGGGCTCGTTCCTGCTCACCGCGTGCCCGCTGCTGTTCGCCTACGGCGTGGTGGAGGCCGGTGAACCCGGCACGAGCGCCTGGGTGAGCGTGTCGGCACTGGCGGGCGCGGCGCTGGCGGGTGCGGGGTTCGTGCGGGTCGAGGCGCGGTCCGCGCACCCGCTCGTGCCCCCGGGGTTCTTCGCCGACCGGGCCCGTGTCCGGGCGAACCTGACGACGGCCCTGCTCAGCGGGGCGCTGTCGACCTCGTTCCTGCTGTTCACGTTCTACCTGCAGGACCGCCTCGGGGTCGGCCCGCTGGGGGCGGGGCTCACGCTGCTGCCGCTGGCGGTCGGGCTGATCGGCGCTTCGGTGCTCGTCCCCCGGCTGCTGGGGCGGTGGGGGGTGCGCGCGTGCGTGCTGGCGGGCCTCGGCTCGGCCGCGGGCGCGATGGCGGTGATCGCGCTGGTGGCCGTGCTCGGCGGCGGAGCGGCGTGGCTGCTGCCCGCGATGCTGCTGATCGCCGCCGGGATGGGGCTCGGCATCGTGGGGCTGCAGTACATCGCGGTCAGCGGCACGACCGACGAGGACACGGGGATCGCCTCGGGGGTGCAGCGGGCGGCCGACCAGCTCGGCGGCGCCAGCGGCGTGGCCGTCTACGTGGGGCTCGGGTTCGCGCCCGCGCTGCACTCGGCGGACCCGTTCCTGGTCGCGGCGGTGCTCGCCGTCGTCGGGCTGGCCGTCGGCGCCTTGGTGATCCGGCGCGTGCCGACACCGACGGCCGAGGGCGTGCGGGCCGAGGCCGAGTAGACAGGGGCGCGCCGCCGCGTACCGCCATCGGCGGTGGTCGCGGCGGCGCGCCGCTCCTGTCCGCGGGCGCTATGCGGCCTGCCGGTCTCGGGTGCCGTAGGTGAGTCGTCGCAGGGCCACCTCTGCGGGGCCGCGCATGTCCGCACGGCGCATGAGGTCGGCGAGGACGACCGTCGCCGCCCACACCGCGATGCCGATGCCGACGCCCACCGCGGTGGAGACCTCCAGGCCCAGGCCGTAGGAGGCGAACAGGACCGCCCAGGCGACGGACTGCAGCAGGTAGAAGGTGAGCGACCGCTGGCCGAGCGCGGCCAGGGCGGTCGCCACCGGGCCGGGGCGGGGGCGGCGCGAGATACGCACCGCGACGAGCGCGATGAGCGCCGCGTAGCCGAAGCCTCCGGCGAAGCCGGTCACCTGGTGCAGGAGGGCGACCAGGCTGGCGGCCAGAGGGGTGGGGTCGGCCCACATCCCGTTGCGGACGAGCGCCTCGGGCAGCCCGCCGAGGACCGCGAGCGGGATGCCGATGGCGGCGGTGCCGCGCAGCAGCGGCAGGTACCGGTCCGGGTTCTCCAGGAGGCGGCGCCGGGCCGCCCACATGCCGATCAGGAAGGGGAAGACGGTGGCCGCCCCCATGAAGGCGACCATGAAGGGCCACATGGTGAGGCGGAAGAGGAACTCACCGGCGATCCCGGCGGGGATCTCCGGCGTCATGGCCGCGCCGTCACTGGCCAGTCGGGTGGCGAAGACGAACACGGCCGCGACGGCGAGGGCGGCGAAGGCGGTGCGCAGGAGTGCGCGGTCGGACAGCCGGAGGGTCCCGACGAAGACGAGGGCGAGCAGGCCG
This sequence comes from Nocardiopsis endophytica, assembly GCF_027706725.1. GTDB lineage: Bacteria > Actinomycetota > Actinomycetes > Streptosporangiales > Streptosporangiaceae > Nocardiopsis_A > Nocardiopsis_A endophytica. Next base: position 19,663 of record NZ_JAQFWQ010000005.1, on the reverse strand, counting down.
TAGACGGAGAGGATGTCGCCGAAGAAGAGCAGGGCGACGTGGACGGCGCCGAAGGCGAGCAGCCAGAGGCCTCTGCGTCTGAGCAGCTTGCGTGTCCAGGGCCAGTCGCGGCCCTGCTCGGTGCGGCGGCGGTGGATCTGGGCCAGGCCGTAGCCGAAGAGGGCGGCGAACATGGGGTAGCCGCGCAGGTCGGCGAGGACGGCCATGGTGCCGGTGGCCAGGCGGTCCCATAGGCCGCTGATCTGGGTGCCGACACCGGTGGAGATCTCGGCGAACAGGTGGGCGTGGGCGGTGGCGATGACGAGGAGCATGACACCCCGCGCCAGGTCGGGAGCGAGGGAGCGCTGAGAGGAGGGGAGCGCGCCGGTACCCCCCGGCGCGCGCTCGGAGGGTCGGGCCAGTGCCATGGAGGACATCGAGGAATTCCGTTCAGGAGGGGGACCGCCCCCTGGGGGACGCTGACACCCCTCGAAGCTAGAACCTGAACCTCGATTAAGGTAAAGAGATGACGGGATGTGACGGCCATCACCACCCCGCCGGGGAAGCCAGCCGACCGCCATGGGCCTCAGGACACGCGACAGATCGTCGCCCGCCATCCGTCCTCCGCAGGAGCGGTGTCGACGGGAAGGCTCTCCGTCTCCGGACTCCCCGCCTGATTCCACTCCTCCACGAGGTCGTGCAGACGCTTCAGCGCCGGTGAATCGGGGGCGTCGGCGATGATCCGAGCATCGGGGAGCACCCCCATCACCGCGATGTGGTCGCCGTCGACGACCCCGTATCCGACCCGGTCCCCCACACCGGCGGAGACGAGCCCCTCAGGGCTGCGGGCGATGAGCCACATGCGCAGATGGTCGGTGACCGGCCAGTCCAGGCCATCGACGGCGTCATGCAGGGATGAGCGAACGAGGGTGCCGAGCAGCTCGGCGGCGCGCTCGGGTCGGCCGCTCAGCCATGGCGCCGAGAGGTAGGCGTCGGCCTCGGTGTCCCGCGCAGCGGCGTCGTCGGCCTCGGAGCGCTCGTTGTCCGGCTCGGCCATCCGGACGTACGCACCCCGGTGCAGGCTCAGGTGCGCGGGCCGCCCCTCTTCGACGACAAAGGAGACCATCGCCGTGGAGTAGGTCATCGACGCCATGGCGAGAGGGTGGAGGACACGGCCGCCTTCCGCCGTCTGTCCGACCCATGTCCGAGGAATGCGGTCGGGGGTGGTCCAAGCGACGACACGGTCGAACGGCGCGTACTCGGGTACGCCGGAGATCCCGTCGCCGCTGATGGAAGCGATGTTGGCGTAGCCGGCCTCCCGGTGGAGCACGTCGGCACGCTCGATGAGCGAGCCGCGGATGTCCATGCTGACCACTGATCCGTCAGGCCCGACGAGTTCGGCCAGCAGCGCGGCGGACATCCCCGATCCGGTCCCGATCTCCAGGACGCGCATCCCAGGCCGGACATCGAGCACGCGGAGGTGCCGGGCGATCACCCCGGCAGGCGTGGTGTGGACGACGGCACGCCCGTCCCGGCCGCGGTAGTGGACCTCGTCCACCGCTTCGACAGCGGCGTCGACGGCGTCATGGGCGTGGATCATCCCGGCTCCTCCGAAAGTGTCAGATACGAATCGCGGCATATAGGGGCCGATCGGTGGCCCCGTCCTCACTCACCGGCCTGCCCTGGGCCTCGACCCATGCGTGGGGTTCGCAGGGGCTGAAGCGGGACCCGATACACCAGGTGAAACGGCGGCGCAGCAGGACGCCTGTCATGTGCGCCGCCAAGGAGTTCTCCAGGCAGGCCGCCCGACCTGGGTGATGGCGTGCCACGCGGTCAAGCGCCGCCAGTATCGCTTCGGCCTCTTCGCTTCCTACAAAGCGTGGCGTGACCACCGCTCCTGCCCTGGCCAGTGCCAGGCAGACCCGCAATGGGAACAGGCGGAGAACGGCGAGCGCGATCACGAAGCCGACCATGGCGGCGGCAAGGTACCCCGGAGTGGAGGGGGACGGAGCAGAGTCGAGTCGCCTTACTCTCATCGGCTCCCACCACCGTCAAGGACCAGTAGCTCGCGGGTGAGGAGGTCTTCCGCCAAAGCCCGAGTGTCGATCTCCACCATGGCCGGATCAACCCGGTAGTGGTCGGCGACGGCCGCAGAGGCCTCCTTAACGTCGCCGTCGGCGGACAGGTGGGCCCATATGTAGGCGGCTGTCGGGGAGAGAAAGGTCCATCGCCCACGGCCCCGAACGTCGAGGAGCATCGCTCCTTGCTCGCAGACGACCGCGTACACGTAACGGCTCGGCCTCACCCGCAATGCGCTCCTCCGCTTCCGTTCTCGACTCCACGGATCCACATCTCGAAGGCGATCACGGCCTCCAAAGCGGCGAACCTGCCGGGCGCGCCCGCCGCCAGGCGGTCGAGTTCCGCCCGTGCGGCGGCACCTTCGACGACCCCGTTCTGCTCTAGCCGGGAATCGGTGAGTATGGCGCGAAGACGGGGAGCGTTGGCGCGTAGTCCGGCCAGGGCGATGCCGTCATAGGCCCCTTTTGTGGTCCGCTGGAGAACGGCCTGAGGGACCGTTCCGGCCATGGCCGCACACAACAGTGGTTTCTGGGCCCGCAGATCCGCGCGCTGATGAGAGGGAATCGACAGGGCGGCGCGCACGACTCGCCCATCGAGGAAAGGAGCGTGGACGGGAAGCCCTATCGCGCGTTGAAGTGTGGTCAGTTCGGCCTGGTAGGCACCGTATTCGCGGGCTTCGGTCCAGGCCCTGCGCTGCGCGACCTCGGCTCGGGGGACGCGTGTGGTCTCGGCGGCTGTGCGTAGCCGCTCGGCCACCTCCCGACGCGCCGAAGGGGTCAGCAGCGCTGCGGCCCCCGTTCCCCCGGTCCAGGTGAAGCGGGAAGCGGCGCCGCGCTTTGGCCCTCGCCCGGCGTCAGCGCCCTCCACCTGGTCCGCCAACAGACGAAGCCCTTCGCCATAGGAGGTGCGGGCCAGCCGAACCGCGCTTCTCGCCACGCTGTGAACAGACAAGTGGCGTAGGCGTGCGTAAGCGGATACATGCGCGGCGAAGTCGCGCCTCCGGCGCAGCCTCCACAGCTCGGCGAGGGAGAAGGGAGGCGGCGAGAGCAGGGTGTCGGCGCCTGAGCCGGTGAGGTGGGCCTTCGCGGCGACCTCACTCGACCGGCGCGCGGCCTCCTGGTGGATGGCCCACCTGGGCGCGTCCGTACAGGGTTGGTCGGTCACCGGGGCCGTCTCCAGATGGTCGAAGAACCGCCCCATGCCGACGGTCTCATGGACCAGCCCATCCAATTCCTCGGCGGCGTGTCGCGCATAGTCGAAGTCATCACTGCGGTCGGCCGGACCCACACGGGTCAATGCGACGACCTTGTCCGTGAATCGGGTGGCGAGAGCAGTGACGGTGGTCGAGTCGAGGCCGCCGGACAGGTCGCAGGTCACCGTTCCGCCCTCGCGGACACGCACCTCGACCGCTTCGGAGAGGGCGTCCCTGAACTCGTCCACAGCCTCGCCGAAGTCGACGACGGCCGTCTCGTTCTCATAGGCCACCACGGAGGCCCCTTGGCGCTCGATGACCAAGACCGTCCCAGGCCGCAGGCGGTTCACTCCCGTGAATGCGGAACGGCCGACGATCACCTCGGGCACAAGGGGACACGTGAGAAGTGCGGCCAAGGCCGTGTAGTCGACCTCGGCCCCCGTCTTCCGTGCGAGGCAGCGGGCCGATGTCGACCAGACGACGCCGTCACGGGTACTGCTCCAGTAGACGGGGCGGGCACCGACGGCGTCACCGACGACGACGGTCCGCCCAGGGCGGTGGGCGATGACCCAGTAGGAACCGGGCCATCGCGTCAATGCCGCCCAGTCGTCGCGGTCGAACGCCGCCGAAGCGGCGGCGAGGACGGCGTCCTTCACATAGCAGTCGCCGACCACCGCGATCCGCAATGTGCCCTCACCCACCGTGCACACGGAGCCGGATCCGTGCACACGCACCGGTATTGACGACTCCCACACTGGGGTGCCCCCGATCGCGGGGCCGCCGAGGGCGCTCCCTGTCAGATGCATGCCGTATCCCCCACAGAAGCCGATAGGCGGGGTCGCTGCCACAGCGGTCGCAAGGCGGCGGCCCGACAGGGGTCAATCGAAGTAGCGGTTCTGGTCCTTGGTGTCCTCGGCGAACTTGCCGAGCGTCGATTCCGGAACCGATCCCATGTCCACCACCATGGGCGGCTCGTAGGCGTGCGGCAGTTCTGCGGATCCTGCGGTCTCGGGCTCCATGCCGACCTCCTCGATGCTGGAACCTCGGATGGCCGATCGGTCGGTGAACGATCGATCTCAGGCGCCCTCAGCGAGTGGAGAGGAACACCCCCAACTCACCGAAGACTTAACTGAGACTAAAGTGCGACTCACGATCGAGTCAAGCTCCGTCCCTGCCGTCGGTTCGCGACGACTACGGGAGGGCCGCAGCGACGTCCGCGATGAAGGTGCGGCTGTCGGCTTCGGTCAGCGCGTGCTCGCGCAGCACGGTGTGGATCGAGCGGTACTGGTCGACTTCGTCGGGCTCGGTGATGACGAGTTCACGGGTGAAGGTCTCCACGATCACCGTCGAGTCGTCCGCGATCTCGTAGAGCAGGAAGCCGTTGTCCTGAGCCTGCCCGAACGCATTCACGAGGGGAAGCACGCGCAGCTCGACGTTGGCCAGCGTACCGACGGTGAGTAGGCGGTCGGCCTGGGCGGCGAGGAGCACGGCGTCGAAGGGGTGCCAGCGCAAGGCGGCCTCGGTGATCACGAAGAGGAAGCGCTTGTCCGTGCGGTACAAGACCTCTTGGCGCTGCATACGCGCGGCGACGGCGGCGGGCACGTCCTTGGTCTCAGAGGCATCGGCCAGCGTCAGGACCTGTCGGGCGTATTCAGCCGTCTGGAGCAGGCCCGGGACGAGGGAGGGCTGGAACGACAGCACCTCACTGCTCCGCTCTTCGAGCGCTCCGACCTGCTGCTGCCGCTCCTTGAGGCCCTGGGCGTGAACGGCACGCCAGTGGCGGGACTCCACCAGCGCCGCCTCTGTCAGCTCCGCAGCCTGCTCCCGGGCGTTCAAGGGGATTCGACAGGCGTCGAGCCACTGCTCGACGTCGCCGACCGAAGGGCGGGTCCGGCCGTTCTCGATCTTGGAGACCTTCGACTGCGACCAGCCCAGGTCCCGGGCCAGCTCGTGGCCGGACAGCCCGCGGTCGAGGCGGGCGGTGCGCAGGAGCGAGGCGAGGCGGCGACGCGCCCCCTGTGTTCTGGCGCTTTCCAAGACTCCCTCAGTCCGAGTCTCGATCAAGTCGAGAATTATTCCCGACTTCTATCATAGTCTGTGTGCGATCGGGGTAATACCAAGACTAGCGTGCCCCGACCACCCCCTTCCCAAGGAGCACGGCCGTGACGATCATGTCCGTATCTGAGTTCCGCGAGGTCTTCGACAGCTTCGAGCACCAGATGTTCCGGCTGGAGTCCCTGGACCACTACATCGCCGAGAACGAGCGGGAGCCGCTCGAACGCTTCCGCGCGGGCCTTGCCCAGGACCCGGCGTGGCGCCGCCCGTGGGCCGGCACCATCGCGGCGATCAATGCCCGGGGCGCGTCCATCGGACGGGTCCACGTGGTCACCGAGCCGCTGACCGAGTACGTGACCTTTGAGATGACGTGCGCCTACCCCGCGAGCGTCCAGGCCGGGGAGGATGTGCGCATCCTGCCTCGCTCCACGGCCGAACGGCTCGGCGTGCCCTGTGAGGATTTCTGGCTCCTCGACGACACTCGCACGGCGAGCATGGCCTACGACGAGGACGGCCACTGGCTCCATGTCGACCTGACCGACGATCCGCAGGTCGTGCAGGAGCATGTGCGGCTGCGGGAGCTCGTCCGAGCCGAGGCGACTCCGCTCTTCGACTATCTGTCCGGCGCAGGGATGGAGCCTGCACCCGGTTCGCTTCTCACCCCTCAGGAGCAACAGTGACCGAGAACCCGTTCACCGACTCCGAGTTCTTCAAGTCCGGCGGAAGCGGTGACAAGGGCTGCGTCGAAGCCGCTATCACACGCCGTGTTCCTGATCGGGTCGGCCTGCGCGACTCCAAGAACCCACAGGGCGCTGTGCTCATCCTTCGGCCGGGCGAGTGGGCTGCGTTCATTCGCCACGCGGGCCGGGGCCTCTGACGATCCACGAGTGACATCGGCGCGGCCCCGTTAAGGCGGCCGCACCGGCGAGTGCCAGGGAGGCGCTGGGGTTAGAAGGCTTCCCGCTTGGCGGCGTCGACGAAGGCGCTCCACTCGGGGGAAGCGAAGATCAGGGCACCGAGCTCCCGGTGCTTGGTATCGCGCACAGCGCTGGCACCGGGGGCATCGGCGACCTCGACACAGTCCTGGGACTGTCCTTGGCTGTAGCTCGACTTACGAAAGCGAAATTCCATCGGCCCTCCTTATCGGAGCATCTTCTTCATGTAGTCCCGGGACTGCTGCACCGACAGCGCAGACGCATGCACGTGGTCGTAGAGCAAGCTATAGCGACGGAGATCGTCTGCGGTCTCCAAGTACAGGCCGTCTGTGGCGGACTCCACGTACACGACCCCGGGATCGTCTTGAAACTCGAGCAGGACGAAGTGCCCGGCTAGACCCGCGTGGGCGCCTGCTGAGAGCGGAAGCACCTGGACATCGACGTTGTCCAAGCGTTGGCCGACATCGATCAGGTGCTCGATCTGTGCCTGCATCACGGCCTGACCACCCACCGGGCGCACAAGAGCGGCTTCATCGATGACCGCCCACAGCCGAGGCGCCCGTTCTCCCTCGAGTATCTTCTGCCGCTCGATGCGGATGGCCACTCTGCGCGCGACATCCTCACCGTCGGTGATGCCGCTTCCCCGGGTGATGGCCTCGGCGTACTGCGCCGTCTGCAGAAGTCCAGGTACGACCCCCAGTTGGAACGTACGGATCGCCGACGCCTCGGCCTCCAGGCCGATGTACGTTCCGCTACCGAGAAGGTCGTCATGAGCGGCCCACCAGCCCTTTTGCCGAGACTGCCGGGCCAGTTCGACCAAGGCCTCCCGCCGCTCTTGATCGTCGACGCGGTACAGGTCGAGCAGGTCCTTGATGTCGCGGGGGTTAGGGCGCTTCCACTCGTTGCGCTCCATCCTGGTGATCTTGCTCGTGTCCCACTCGAGCTGCTTGGCCGCCTGACTCGCGGTCAGTCCCACGGACTCCCGGAGGCGGCGGAGCTCCAGACTGAGCCGTCGGCGGCGGACTGTCGGGCTGTACCTCGGCATGGCGCCCATCCTTCCAGGCTTCCGCACAGGACTCAGAGAGCAATTCGGATTTCCAGCCACATACTACACGCATTGCTTTTTACGTATTGCGATTTCAGTATGGCGCATGCATGCTGAACCTCACTGGTCGTACTCGCGCCGCCACCGGTGGCGCACGAACCCCGTGGGGGCTCCCATGTCCGCCTCGTTCCGCACGCCGCGCCCGCCCACCTTCCGGTCGGTGCGGTGGGAACCGCGCATCTACCCCGGCACGCTCTCCCACGCCCCGCGTGTGCGCCACCACGTGCGCACCGACCTCAAAGGCTTCCCCGACGAGGCCGTGGACACCGTCGAGCTGTGCTGCTCCGAACTCTTCGCCAACGCCGTGGCCTACACCGCCTCCGGACACGAGGGCGGCGAGGTCGTACGCCGCCTGAGTCTGCACCGGCCCGACATCCTCCGGCTCCAGGTCACCGACTCCGGGTGGACCGCCACCCGCCCCGCCGTGCCGGTCGACCGAACGGCGCGCGACTGGGCCGAGGCCGAGGGCCAGCGCGGCCTGTTCCTCGTCGACGCCGTCGCCCGCAGGTGGGGCTACTTCCCCGTCCTGCCCCACCCCAGCCTGAACCTGGGCCTGTGCGTATGGGCCGACCTGCCCGTGGCGCCCGACCAGGTCCCCCGCGGCCTGGACCCCTTCATCTTCACCACCTGAAAGACCGCTGCGGCCGCCCCCAGGAGGGGATGCCGCCCGGCCGACCAGGGGATCGGTGCCGCGAATCGAGGGGGCGGCACCGCACCCCACCGGCCCCCGGACAGCACAGGGGCGGCCGCAGCACCCCCACCACACCACCGGCGGGCGGCCACGAACCCGCCGCCCACGCTTCCCCACGTCCGCTCACACCGAACGCAAGGAACAACCGGTGCCATGAACACCGACAAGGCCCACGCCCCCACGACCACCGGGTCCACCACCCAGCCCAACCCGCGCATCCAGACCGTCCTGGCCGCCCCCAAAGGCCGACGCTTCAACCGCGCCCGCCCCTACGCCCGCACCCCCGCACCGGCCGAACGCCGCCCCGCACCCGTCGAGCGCCTACCCGAGGACGGAGCCCGCGACGAGCGCGCACTCCCACCCTGGCTACTTCGGGTGCACACCGAACTCGCACCCCAGGAGCCGAACCCAGCCTCTCCCCGCCCTTCATCCGAGGTCCGTGGGCCGCTTCCCAGGCAGGGCACTCCCGTCCGGCTCGCTCCAGCGGCCAAGAAGCGGAAGAGACTCTTTTCTCGGGGGCGCCTCCGGCGCCCCCGCGCCCTCGACGAGTCCGCCCGCCGCTGGGAGAACACCCGCCACGCCTGCACAGTCCTGGGCATGCTCCTGACCGCCTACGCCATCGGCCTCATCGGATGACCACGACCAGACCGCCCTTTGGCCGACCAGTTTCAAGGGAACGAATTCCACGTCCCTTCCCCGACGAGGTCGCACCCGAGCAGTTCGACGACCCGGGGCTCGCGCTCACAGCGCACATGGTGCAGGAGTGGATCCCCCACACGCACGCGATCCGAATGACCGTGGTCGACGGCGCATGCTTCACCGCGGAGATCCACAGCGGATCTCCGGCGGCGGATGTCGATTGGCGCAGCGATTACGCATCGCTGACATACGAACCCACGACGCCTCCGCCGCAGGTGCGAGACGCTGTGCGTGCGTTCATGAACCACCTCGGGCTGCGCTTCGGGGCACTCGACTTCCTCGTCACCCCGGCCGGCGAGTGGGTGTTCCTGGAGATCAACCCCAACGGGCAATGGGCATGGATCGACGACCTCTCCCCTGACATCGCCCATGCCCTGGCGACCGCGCTGGAGAAGGGGCCGGATGACTGAATACACCGCCGACGACACCGAAGCCCGCGCACTCCGGCGCAGGCTCGCGGACAAGCTGCGCGACGACGGCGCCCTCACCGGGCCGGAGTGGCACCGCATCTTCACCGCCGTGCCTCGGCACCCCTTCGTCCCGCGGGTCTTCCTCCCGTCCCCCGCCAACGACGGCCGGTACCGCCCGCTCGACGGGACCCGGCCGGAGAACCGCTCCATATGGCTCCGCCACGTCTACCGGGACGACATCTGCATCACCCAGCTCGACGGCGACGACCGGGCATGGGAGGTCGCCTCTCAAGAGGACGAACTCACTTCGGGCGACGGCGACCGCGTCCTCGAAGTGGGGACCGGAACGGGCTACAACGCCGGATTGCTCTGCGAGCGTCTCGGCGCGGATGCCGTCACGAGCATCGACATCGACCCCGTACTCGTCGACCGGGCACGCACGGCATTGGGCGTCCTCGGATACACGCCGACACTGGCCACCGTCGACGGGGCCCTCGGGTTCGCCGACGCCGCCCCCTACACACGGGTGATGGCCACGGCGTCCTTCCCTTCGATTCCTCACGCCTGGATCGAACAGACCTCGAAGAACGGCCTCGTCCTGGCCAACCTCACGCGCCCTCTCGGGGGTGGCGCGCTCGCCCGCCTGACGGTCCGCAACGGCACGGGGGAGGGGCGCTTCTCAGCGCGGTCGGCGGGTTTCATGCCGACGCGTTCCCATCACTCGCCCACCGCCCTTCACCTCTACCGACAGGTCAGCGAGGATCAAGAGAACGCGGCGACCGTCGAGAGGGCGGACGTCGACCTGAACGCGGTCCTCGACACCCCGGACATTCGGTTCTTCGTAGCGCTGCGCAGTGATGTCGAAGAGCTCGGCGTCCGCTATCCGGACCACCCCGCCGAACGATGGCTGCTCGCCCCTGACGGGTCGTGGGCGTTCGCGACGACGGAGGCCGGACGCCCAACGGTTCGGCAGGGGGGCGGCCGCCGCCTCTTCGATGAAGTGGCGGCGTTGTACACGGAGTGGATCGAGCTGGGCGAACCGGCGCGCGACACCTTCGGGCTGACGGTTTCACCTGACAGTCACGTCATCTGGCAGGGCTCGCCGGTCGGCGACCGCTGGTGGCCCCTGGCCGACTCGTCGGCGGACCGCTCATCGACCCGACGCACTCCTTCCGGAGCTTCCACCGTCAAGGAACTCGGACGGCTCATGACCAACCGGCCCGCCGACCTCGACCAGCGCCCTCGCGCGCACGGGATGGGCATCTACAAACGCTACTTCGACCTGATCGCCTCGGGTGAGAAGACGACCGAGGTCAGGGTCGACGACATCAGCCGCAAACGGCTGAAGGAAGGCGACCTCCTCCGGTTCAAATGCCGCAGCGAGGAAGTACTCACCCGGATCACACGGATCGCGCGCTACGACACCTTCGACGAGATGTTCGAGCACGAGCCGGTCTCGTCGGTCGACCCGAACGCCTCAAAGGCCGACCAGCTCCGCAACATCCCGGAGATCTACCCGCCCGAACGCGAAGCACTGGGCGTGGTCGCGATCGGAATCGAACTCGTCGAGGCGCATGCCGAAGGCCCGTGAGTACAGGGAGGACGGACGACCGCCCGCCGTGCACCACAGCGGCGCGTTCGGGGGTGGAGCCCTGGGCACAGGTCCGGGCGGCTCGTCCTCGAGACGCCCGGACCCGCGCAGGATCCGCGCCGGCCCCATGGTGCACGGCGCATGGCGTCCTGGCGTCCGCCACAGCTCCTAAAGCCAGGGCGCCACCTCGGCCAATGCGGGGCCGCCGGGCCGCGCCGCCGACCGCTTGACCCTGCCCTTGGGGCATGGCCTGAAGTGGGTCGCGACCCGCCCCGACCGACAGACGGGACCCCCCATGCACGTCCTCCGCGAACCCCTCCGGATCGTCCGCGCGCACCTCGGCGCCTACCTCGTCATGAACGCGATCATCTTCGGCCCGTTCTTCCTCGGCATGGGGGCGGCTCTGCTCTTCCCCGACCTGCACGCCTCGCACATGGCGTCCATGCAGGAAGACGGGACGGCGGATCACGTCACGTCGCTGCTGGACGACTTCTGGCTGTTCAGCCTGACCATCCTCGCCGTCAACACGCTCACGGCCGCCGCCCCGACCATCCTGCTGCCCTCGCTGATCGTGCCCTTCGCCGGCATCGCCCTCTTCGCCTATAGGGCGTTCCTCTTCGGCGTGGCCCTCGCCCCGGTCGATGCGACCGTCGCGAAGACCCTGATCCCGCACTCCCTGACGCTCCTCATCGAGTTCCAGGCCTACGCCCTCGTCATGCTCGGCGTCTACCTCCTGGGAAGGGCCTGGCTCCGCCCGGCGGCCGTCGGTGCCCGGAACCGCCGCCAGGGGTACATCCTCGGTCTCCGCCAGCTCGGCTGGGTATGCCTGCCCGCGCTGGTGCTGTTCGTCGTCGGCGCCTTCTACGAGGCCTTCGAGATCCTCTACCTGGTTCCGCCGCTGGTCGCCGACTGACCTCAGAGGGCCCACCGCTTGCCCCTGCCCTCGGGGCATGGTGTGGACTCATTCCAGGGCGGGGCAGGGAAGGACCGAGAACGGGGGAGCAGGCAATGGCGTGGAGCACTCGGCAGCTCGCCGAACTCGCCGGGACGACGGTGAAGGCCGTCCGCCACTACCACGAGACCGGGCTGCTCGACGTTCCCGAACGCGCCTCCAACGGGTACAAGCAGTACGGCGTGGCACACCTGGTCCGGCTGGTGCAGATCAAGCGGCTGAGCGACCTGGGGGTCCCTCTCGCGCAGATCGCGGCCATGGAGCACGCCGACGAGGAGCCGGACGAGGCGATCCGCGTCCTGGACGCCGAGCTGGAGGCGACGATCGAACGGCTCACCCGCATACGCGCGGAACTCGCCGTGCTCCTGCGCCACCGGGCGCTGCCCGAGGTACCGCCCGCATTCGCCCCCGTCTCCCGGGACCTCTCCGAGGCCAAACGGTCGCTGCTCATGGTCTACTCGACGATCTTCAGTGAGGAGTCCCTGGAGGCGTTCCGTCGGGCGCTGGCCGACCGGGACGAGACCGAGGACGAGTTCGACCACCTCCCCGCGGATGCGGACGACGCCGCGGTCGACTCCCTCGCCGAACGCATGGCGCCGGTGGTCCGCCGGGCGCGGGAGAGGTATCCGTCGGCGGTCGACCCGACGGCGGACTCGCCCCGAGGCTCCGAGCTCGCCAAGAGCGCCCTGGCGCACGCGGCGGTGGAGCTGTACAACCCGGCACAGCTCCGCGTCCTGCAGCGCACGAACGAGCTCCTTGAACAGGACGGCGACGGCGCCTAGGCCCTGCGGATCCCCGATGATCTCGGGAAAAGCGACGCTACCGGCGCGGTTTTAGGGGCGTTCTTCCCGAGATCAACGACGGAGGGGCCGGTCGGCGGGGAGCAGCCCCTCCCCGCCGCGCATCGTCCGGTTATTCGGGCTTGCCGTCCACCAGGCGGGGGATGTCCAGCGGGTTCTCGTCCTTCAGTGCCTCGGGCAGCAGTGCGTCCGGCACCGACTGATAGGCCACCGGCCGCAGGAACCTGCGGATCGCCGTCGTCCCCACCGACGTGTGCAGCGACGTCGACGCCGGGTACGGCCCGCCGTGGTGCATCGCGTGCGTCACCGACACCCCCGTCGGCCACCCGTTCCACAGCACCCGTCCCGCGTGCTCGGACAGCGACGCCAGCAGCCCCGGCGCGATCGCGTCCTCCTCCTCGCCCTGCACGGTCGAGGTCAGCTGCCCCTGAAGCGCCCCGGCCACCTCCAGCAGCCGCTCCTCGTCGTCGTAGGTCACCACCAGCGACGCCGGGCCGAAGCACTCCTCCAGCAGCCCTTCCGGGTCGGCCAGCAGCGCATCGATGTCGGTCCGCAGCAGCGACGGCGTCCACCCGTCCCCCCGCTGCGCCCCCTCCACCAGGACCTCCACGTCCGAGCGCCCGCTCAGCCGCTCCAGCCCGGAGCTGAACCCCGACTCCACCCGGTCGTTCAGCAGCTCCGCCGCCGCGCGCCCGCGCACGTCGTCCACCAGGGGCGACACGTCGGCGTCGCTCGGCACCAGCAGCACGCCCGGCTTGGTGCAGAACTGCCCCGCGCCCATGGTGAACGACCCGGCGTAGCCCTCAAGGATCTCCCCGCCGCGCGCCGTCATGGCCGCGCGCGTCACGAACACCGGGTTGACGCTGCCCAGTTCCCCGTAGAAGGGGATCGGGTCGGGCCGCGACGCCGCCAGGTCGAACAGCGCCCGCCCACCCGGGATCGACCCCGTGAAGCCGACCGCGCGCGCCCGCGGGTGCAGCACCGCCCTGCGCCCCGTCTCCTGCCCGTAGACGACCGCGAAGACGCCCTCAGGCACGCCCGCCTTGGTCAGCGCGTCGGCGACGACCTCACCCGTGCGGCGCGCCAGGCGCGGGTGCCCGGGGTGCGCCTTGACGACGACGGGGCACCCGGCCGCCAGCGCCGACGCGGTGTCCCCGCCGGCGGTGCTGAAGGCGAACGGGAAGTTGCTCGCGCCGAACACGACGACCGGCCCCAGCGGCACCAGCATCCGCCGCACGTCCGGCCGCGGCCCCATGCCCCACTGCCCGTCGGGCCGGTCGATGGACGCCTCCAGGTACCGCCCCTCCTCGATGTGGTCGGCGAAGAAGCGCAGCTGGAAGGTGGTGCGCCCGAGCTCGTTGCGGCAGCGCGCCTCGGGCAGGCGGCTCTCCTCCATGGCGATGGGCACCAGCTCCTCGGCCGCCCCGTCGAGGGCGTCGGCGGCCGCCCGCAGCACGGCGGCGCGGTCGGCCGGGCGCATCGCCGCGAAGTCGGGGGCGGCCTCGGCCGCCGCCTCCATCACGCGGTCGAGCTCCGCCTCGGTGGTGTCCTCGGGCATCCCCGTCATGGCTGATTCCTTCGTGTCGGGGTCGGGTTGCTCTGCTCGGTTTCGGTGTGGGTGCCGGAATGGGTGTCGGTGCTGTCGCTGCCCCGTCGGCCCTCGATCCACGCCCGGTACCAGGCGTAGGAATCCTTGGGCGTCCGCCGTCCCGTGTCGAAGTCGACGTGGACGAGGCCGAAGCGCTGCGTATAGCCCTCGGCCCACTCGAAGTTGTCCATGAGCGACCACGCGAAGTAGCCCCGCACGTCGACCCCGTCGGCGACGGCATCGGCGAGCGCGCGCAGGTGGCCCTCCATGTAGGCGCAGCGCTCGGGGTCGGCGACGCGGCCCGACGCGTCCGGGGCGTCGTCGCGGGAGCAGCCGTTCTCGGTGATGTAGAGCGGGGGCAGCCGGTCGCCGTACCGGCGGCGCAGGCCGGTGAGCAGGTCGTACAGCCCTCGGGGGACGACCGGCCAGCCGAAGGCGGTGGTCGGCGTGCCGGGGTGGCGGTCGGTGTAGGGCGGCAGGGCGAACGGTAGCCCGTCGCCCGGCTCGGGGGCCGCGACGACGGTCGGGTTGTAGTAGTTCACCCCGAGCGCGTCCGCCGACCCGTGGATCTCGTCGAGGTCGCCGGGCAGCACCGCCCCGTCCAGCGGTGAACGGCCGGTGGGCGAGTAGGCGCCCAGGTCGGGATACTCCCCCAGCAGGAGCGGGTCGAGGAACATGCGGTTGTGCAGGGCGTCGTAGGCGCGCGCCGCCTCTCGGTCCGCGTCCGCGCCCGCGTCCTCGCCTTCCCGGAGCGGTTCGACCGGCGTCAGGTTGTTGGTCAGCAGCACCGTGCGGCCGGCCTCGCGCAGGACCGCCGCCGCGCGCGCATGCGCGAGGAGCTGGTGGTGTCCGGCGGGCAGTGCGCCGGTCATCAGGGCCTTGCCGGGAGCGTGCACACCGAACGCGTACCCGAAGGCCATGTGCACGAACGGCTCGTTGAGCGTGATCCACCGCCCCACCCGGTCCCCGAGGCGGTCGACCGCCGCCTGCGCGTAGTCGGCGAAGCGGTCGGCCGTCTCCCTGGCGAGCCATCCGCCCTGCTCCTCCAGGGCAAGCGGCAGGTCCCAGTGGTAGAGCGTGGGGACCGGCTCGATGCCGGCGGCGAGGAGGCCGTCGACGAGCCGATCGTAGAAGTCCAGCCCCGCGGCGTCGATCCGGCCGCGCCCGTCGGGCTGGATCCGGGGCCAGGAGAGCGACAGTCGGTAAGCGCTTACCCCGAGCGCCCGCAACAGCTCCGTGTCCTCGTCGCAGCGGTGGTAGTGGTCGCACGCCACGGCACCGGTCGCGCCGTCGCGGATCCTGCCGGGCTCGGCGGCGAAGGCGTCCCAGACCGACCGGCCGCGCGCGTCGGCGCCGCCCTCGACCTGGTGGGCGGAGGTCGCGACGCCCCAGAGGAAGCCGGGCGGGAACACGGGCACCCCACCGGGAACGCCTGCCTGCACCGGACCACCCCCTCTACCAGCCGCCACGGGCGAGCACACCCCTCCTCGGCGGCCGGATTCGGCCAATTCGCCGCCTCAGCATTCGCAGGGCACGAACCCGGAATATTACGGGAACCATTTGATTCCGGAAAGGCATCATAAGGATGTGATGACTACTTCCCGCAGTTCCATCGCCGTCGAGCCCGCGCTCGCGCACGCTCCGCTGCGCCGGCGGCCCGCCCAGCAGCGCAGCATGGCGCGCGTCCAGCGGATGCTGGACGCCTGCGCCGAACTCCTGGACGAGGGCGGGTACAGCGGACTGTCCACCACGCGCATCGCCGAACGCGCGGGCGTCGCCATCGGATCGGTCTACCAGTTCTTCCCGGACAAGAAGGCCATCACCCAAGCGCTGGTCCTGCGCTACCTCGACATGTTCAGCCACCGCGTGGCCGACCGCCTGAAGAACGGGGGGTTCGATCACTGGAGCGAGGCCGTCGATGTCATCATCGACGAGTACCTGGACATGCACCGCAGCGTCCCGGGCTTCCGCAGCCTGCACTTCGGCGACATCGTGGACGTGCGCCTGCTCGACACCTCCTCCGACAACAACGGCGTGATCGCCGCCCGCCTGCGCGAGCTGCTCACCACCGTGGCCGGGGCCGAGGAGAGCGAGCGCCTGGACCGCGCCGTCACCGTCGCCGTGGAGGCCGCCGACGCGGTGCTCAAACTGGCCTTCCGCGCCGACCCCGACGGGGACCCCGACCTGATCTCCGAAGCCAAGCTGATGCTCCGGTGCTACCTGGGCCGGCACTTCGCCTGAGCCGGGGCGGAGGCGGGGCCGGGGTCCGCGGTGCACCGGCGCCGAGGACACGGGGCGGCGCAGACCGACGGGAGGAGCCCTCGTTGACGCACACCGAAACCGCAGTATCACCCGCGGCCGAACCGGCCCCGGGCCCGGTGGCGGGCACCGCGGCCGGGGTGCCGTTCCTCGCGGTCCCGCCCGCGATCGGTGGGCCGCGCGCCCCTCTGGTGCTGGCGCTGCACGCGTTCGAGCCGCCGCGCGGTGAGACCGCCCTGGCCGGGACGCTGCCGATGGCCTCACTCCCGGCGTGGCGCGTCTACCTGGGCCTGCCGATGTTCGGCGCCCGCCTGCCCGAGGGCGGCGTCGCCGCCGTCAACGAGCTGGGGCGCGCCGACTACCTCCTGCACCTGTACGCGCCGGTGGTGGAGCAGGCCGGGAACGAGCTGCACGCGGCCGCCGCGGAGCTCGCCGCGCGCTTCCCCGTGGTCGACGGCCCGGTCGGGCTGATGGGGGTGGGCGCGGGCGGCGCGGCGGCGATGCTGGCGCTGGCCGAGTCCGACCTCCCCGTGGCCGCGGTGGGCCTGGTCAACCCGGTGACCGCGCCGCAGCGGGTGATCGCCGCCCGCGAGCGCCGCACCGGAGCCCCTTACGTCTGGACCGAGGAGGCCCGCGACGCGGCGGTCCGGCTGGACGTCGCCGGCCGCGTCTCCGACATGGCGGCCCGCAGGCAGGTCCCCCCGGTCCTGGTGGTGAGCGGCGGCCAGGACGAGGTGGTCCCGCCGGACCACGGCCGCGGGCTCTGTAGCGCCCTTGCCCCCTACACCGGCCCTGAGCGGGTGCGGCACGCGGTCGTCCCCGACCTCGCCCACACTCTGGGCCCCGAGCCCGGCCTCCAGCCCGGCCCGCCCACCCCGGGCGGCGTCCTGGCCGACCGGGCGCTGACGGAGTGGTTCCACCGGCACCTGTCGGAGCAGTAGCCCCGGGAGCGGCCGCGAGGCGGCGGGCGTCAGCCCGGCGATGCGGCGTTCACCGACCAGGACGCCCGGCTCCGCTCCCCCCTGCCGTCACCGCCCCCGCCCCCGCATTCCGGCGGACAGCCGCCCGGCCGGGGCCCCGAAGCGGGGTACCCGCCTCCTCGGGGTGGGGTGCGACCTGGAGGTGGCGAGGACCGGCCTGAACAAGGCCGAGGCCGAGGCGGCGGGCTTCGCCTACGAGACGGCGACGATGCGGTCCACGACCCGCGCCGGGTACTAACCCGGGCGCGACATGGATGACGGTCAAGCTCCTCGCCGAACGCCGCAGCGGTGCCGCAAGGGCCGCGGACCTTCCCCGTCGCCGCCTTCTCCCTCGTCCCCTGGCGGACGGCCACCCGGCCGGGGAGTGTGAACGGGGTACCTGCCGTGCCGTCGCCGACGATCCGCCGATCCGGCCTCGTCCCCTACCTGCCGCGGGTGCCCGGGCGGCTCCCGTCGGCGCCTTCCCGGTCCTCTCGGGCCTCCCGGTCGAGGGCTTCCAGCAGCAGGCCCACACACCTGCGGAACTCCTCTTCGGCGGTGAGGCCGCGGGCCGCGGCCGCCGTCTCCGCCAGGTAGGGGTGGCTCTCGCGGGGCAGGGCGGCCAGCGCCTCGGTCCCCTCGCCGATCAGCGGGCCGAAGTGCTCGGCCTGCAGCGCCCCCATCACCTGCCCGAGGATCGCGCGGAAGGCGAACGCGCGGTGGCGGGGCCCAAACCCCGCCTCGGCGAGGACCTCCAGCACCGCCTCGCCCCAGCGCAGCGACGCCGGAGCGGAGTGCCGCCGCCCAAGCAGCAGCGGGACGGCCGCCGGGTGGGCCTGGACCACCCACCGCACGCGCTCGGCCAGGGCCAGGACGCGGTCGGTCCACCGCTCCAGCTCCCCGGTGCCGGTGTCCACGGCGGCGAGCATCCGGTCGACCACCAGGCCCTCCAGCCGCTCGCGCCCGCTGACGTAGCGGTAGAGCGACATCGTGCCCATGCCGAGCTCGGCGGCGACGGCGCGCATCTTCAGGCCGTCGGTGCCGTCCCGGTCCAGGACGGCGAGGGCGGCGTCGGCGATCCGGTCCTCGGTGAGGGAGCGTGGTCGTGGCATGGCGTTGACAGCGTACAAGGTACGCGCATACGTTCGTTGGCGTACGCGATACTCCTACGTGAGGACCCTCCCCATGACCGCCTCCCGTACCGCCCGCTTAGAGGTCGGCGACACCGCCCCCGAGGCAGCGCCGACCACCGCCACCGGCGAACGCCTGTCGCTCCCCGACCCCGACCGCATCGTCCACCTGCAGTTCCGCCGGTTCGCCGGGTGCCCGATCTGCCACCTGCACCTGCACTCGTTCGCCCGCCGCCACGCCGACATCGAGGCGGCGGGGGTGCGCGCGGTCGCCGTGTTCCACTCGACCGCCGACGGCCTGCGCGAGTACGCCGAGAACGCCCCGTTCGACCTCGTGGCCGACCCCGGGATGGGGCTCTACCAGGCTTACGGCGTGGAGGCGGGCCCGCGCTCACTGCTCTCGCCGGGTGCCTGGCCGGGGATCGCACGCGGGGTCTTCCGCGCCGTCCGGCTGCTGCTACAGAAGCGCCCCTGGCCCACACCGGAGCGCCGCCCGCCGGGCGGCAAGCTGGGCCTGCCCGCCGACTTCCTCATCGCCCCGGACGGACGGATCCTGGCGGCGAAGTACGGCGCCCACGCCAATGACCAGTGGTCGGTCGACGAAGTGCTCGCCCGGGTTCCCAAGCCCTGAACACCAGGACATCCGAGCGGAAGCCCTCCTGGTCCGCCCTGGCCCACCCGACCCGATGGGGCGGCGACGGCCCGAGCAGGGCGGTTCCCCGGCCCTGCTTGCCGGGTGGCAGGCCCCTCCCGGTGCAGGTGGACGGCCGGGCAGGTCCCCCGCTCACGGATGCCGGCCGTCCGCCAGGTCGGCGGGGTATCAGGAAGGAGGCGGCGACGACGAAGGTAGGCGGCCCCACCTGCAGCGTTGTCGGCCGCGGCGCGTGCGGGCGGTCGCCGTCATGAGCAGCAACGGCACAGCAGGTCCCCCGCTCAAGGCCCCGGCCGGGCGGCAGGCCGCCAGAGCGTGGCGGAGGAGGCGGCGACGGACCGAGCGGGGCGGTTCCCCGGCCCCGTTCGCCGATCGGCGGGCAGGGGGGCGCGCTCCCGGGCCTTCGGGCGGCCCCGGTCCATCTTGCGTCGTGAAACCGACGCCTGATCAGCCCAAAAGCGTCGATTTCACGACACAGGATGCCCGCACCCCTCTCCCACTGCCCGTTATGCCCGGTATACGCCGCCCGGGAGGCCCCTCCGCGATGATCTCGGGGAACCCGGGGTTAAAACGGACACGATAAGCCC